>NZ_JBIPCV010000014.1:0-165952 GCF_044007495.1 Flavobacterium sp. FlaQc-52
ATAACTGATTACTAAAAGACATGTTGGGCTTGTTCCACCGTCAACGTCATACATTTGGTTGTCGTTTAATTCTGCAACAGCTACTTTATTGAAAGCTAACTTGTTGATTGTGTTTTGTTTTTTCATACTACACAAAAGTGATTACGATAGTTGGTAAAATTGAAACACGACTTCCGCCTCCGTCTACTTCTTGTAATTGATTGTCGTTTAATTCTGTAACAGCTACTTTATTGAAAGCAAGCTTGTTGGTTGTGTTTTGGTTTTTCATGTTTTTGATTAGATTAAGGTTGCGACGATAATAGTTGGATAGAAAATTGTAAAAGTGCTTGCACCTCCATTTACGTCTTGCAATTGGGTTTCATTTAATTCTGTAACAGCTGTTTTATTGAAAGCAAGCTTGTTCGTTGGATTCTGTTTTTTCATCTTTATAATAGTTTTAGGTTGTTAATTAATCTTGTACAAGTGTGATAAATACAAGGCTCGTGCCTCCTACAAATGTTATGGAGGTACCCCCATTGATCGCTGTTAATTGATTCTCATTCAATTCTGCAACAGCAACTTTATTGAAAGCAAGCTTGTTTGTTGGGTTTTGTTTTTTCATCTTTTTAAGAATTTTAGATTATTAATTAATTTTGCATAAGCGTTATAAATATGAGACTTGTACCACCTACAGTGAACACTGAAGTTCCCCCATTGATCGCCGTTAATTGTTTCTCATTCAATTCTGCAACAGCCACTTTATTGAAAGCAAGCTTGTTCGTTGGATTCTGCTTTTTCATTTTTATACTTTTTTAGATTGTTGATTAATTTTTATAAGCTTAGTTACTTGGTGACTTGCACCCGTTATCGTGGGAGCTTCCCTGCCGATCTCTGCCAATTGTCCGACAATCGATTCTGCAACACCTACTTTTTTTAAAGACTAGCTTATTAGTAATTTCTGTTTTTTAGTCTATTTGAATTAGAGTCATCGTTACTAACATCATACTGTGAATAGACATTAAAGTACCTCCATTCACCTCTCGCAATTGAGTATCATTTAATTCTGCAACAGCTACTTTATTAAAAGCAAGCTTATTCGTTGGGTTTTGTTTTTTCATTTTTATACTTTTTTAGATTGTTATTTTTTTATAATCATAGTTATCAGGTGACTTACAGCCGCTTCAGAAAGGGTTGAAGTTTCTCCGTTAACCTCCGGTAATTGTTCGGTTTTCAATTCTCTAACAATTACTTTATTAAAGACTGGCTTATTATTCCATTACAGTCTGCGTTATTAGTATCGTAATGTTGAAAGAAATGTAAGTTCCTCCATTCACGTCCTGTAATTGATTCTCATTCAATTCTGCAACAGCCACTTTATTAAAAGCCAGCTTGTTCGTTGGATTCTGTTTTTTCATTTTACACTAAAGTCACCATTATCATTGTGTAAACGACGCTAGGAAGATAAGTACCACCATTTACTTCTTGTAATTGCTTTTCATTCAATTCTGCAACAGCTATTTTATTAAAAGCCAGCTTGTTGGTTGGGTTTTGTTTTTTCATCTTTAAATGTTTTATTAAGATTGATTAGACTAAGTCATCAGGAAAAAAAGTTATTATTATTGTAGGTAGTGGTGTAACTCCGCCTTTCACGTCCAATAATTGAGTGTCATTCAGTTCTGCAACAGCCAGTTTGGTAAAGACAAGCTTGTTGGTTGGGTTTTGTTTTTTCATCTTGATATGTTTATTAAGATTGATTAGACTAAGTCATCAGGAAAAAAAGTTATTATTATTATTGTAGGTAGTGTTGTAACTCCGCCTTTCACGTCCAATAATTGACTATCATTCAGTTCTGCAACAGCCAGTTTGGTAAAGACAAGCTTGTTGGTTGGGTTTTGTTTTTTCATCTTTAAATATTTTGAGTTATTAATTACATTAAATCCTGGGTTACTTTAAGACAACAGCAGCCGGTACAAGAATCTCCTCCTCCAAATATGGATGTCCCTCCGTGTATTTCTATAAGTAAAAAATCATTCAGTTCCGCAACAGCCATTTTACTAAAAATCAGCTTGTTGTTTGGGTTTTGCTTTTTCATAATTGAACTACAGTCTTAATTATTAATATGGTAGAGGTGAAAGAAATTAAAGTACCTCCATTTACCTCTTGTAAATGAGTATCATTCAGTTCTGCAACAGCTACTTTATTAAAAGCCAGCTTGTTTGTTGGATTTTGTTTTTTCATCTTTAATAGAAATTATATCTGTTAATAAATTTTATTGAATAAGAAGTACTGTTTGAGCGCAAACACAACCGGTACAATTACCTCCACCGCCATCTATTGAGGTTCCACCATTAATTTCCTGCAATTGGTTTTCATTTAATTCTATAACAACTACTTTATTAAAAGTCAGTTTGCTGTTTGGGTTTTGTTTTTTCATGTTGATTTATTTTGTTGTTGTTGTTGTTGTTGTTGTTGTTGTTGTTGTTGTTGTTGTTGTTGTTTTAAATTGATCCTTACAATAAGTGCTCAGCACTAAAACCGGTTGCCTTTTTTTAACAGATTCTGTTTGTTTTTGAGCATACCTGTGCCACATGTTAATAGCCGCCAAATGAATAGCCTGATACTAACGAGCCTTGGGTTATGACCATCCTTGTTAAAAAAATCAGCAATTGCTTAAGATCCCTTTAATCAAGGATGCCATATTTTGAAAATGGAATACCATTAATCATTTGAGTTAGATGGATTATTCTAATCCATTAATCTCATTGTAGCCAAATAAGTGTTGGGTGTAAGAAGTACTTTAGAAAGTGTAAAAAACGAAGTAATAAGATGTTTTTTACTTTTGCAGAAGCAATTTACAGTTAACCTATAAGCCATTACGTTTTGTTAAATTTTATTATAAAATAGAGTCTCCACACCCTGTTTATTTTATAATATACTGATCCATTCTTTATACAACCATTAACCAGGTACCATATCCGGTAACAATAATAAATGTTCTTATTAAAGTATCTGTACCTCCGTTGATATCGTTCAACTGATCGTCGTTCAATTCTGTAATAACCACCTTATTGAAGGTCAGTTTATTGTTTAGATTTTGCTTTTTCATTGGATCAATCAATTACATTTGTTGCAATACAGTAATACTGGTCTGCCCACAGCAGCATCCGCTACAAGTCTCTCCTCCAAGGATTGTTGAACCACCATTGATTTCGATAAGGGAATTATCATTTAATTCTGTAACATCTGCTCTTTTAAAATACAGTTTGTTGTTTAGGTTTATGTTTTTCATTAGAATTGATTTTTAATGATTGTTATTTTTGTTAAGATAGGATCACAAATACAGCCCGAATTTGGGTTCGTATCGGTATCTTGTCCTGTTATTACGCCGCCGTTAACACTTCTTAATTGTTGAGCGTTTAATTCTGTAACATCCGATTTTTTAAAATACAGTTTGTTCGTTAGGTTTACATTTTTCATTAGAATTGATAGGGTTTAATAACGGTTAGTTTTGTTAAGATAGGATCACAGATGCAACCGGAATTTGGGTTGGTATCGGTATCTTGTCCTGTTATTACGCCGCCGTTCACATTTCTTAATTGTTGAACGTTTAATTCTGTAACATCCGATTTTTTAAAATACAGTTTGTTCGTTAGGTTTGCGTTTTTCATTAGAATTGATTTTTAATAACCGTTAATTTTGTCAAAATAGGATCACAGATACAACCGGAACCAGGCTTGGTATCAAGATCAAGATCATCTTTTACGCCACCGTTCACACTTCTTAATTGTTGAACGTTTAATTCTGTAACATTAGCTTTGTTGAAAGCCAATTTGGTTTGGTTTTGCTTTTTCATTTTTGTTAAGATTTAATAATTAATAGTCTTTTTAAAATCACTGATTAAAATAAAGGCACATCGAATTGTCCAAAAAATTACAGCTCGCTTTATGGAATAACAAGAATTTCGATATCGGTTATTGCAACCTGAATTCCTGATCGTATCCTAAATAGGCAATCGTAAATTAGTCCGGAAAAAATTCTGGCTTATTTAAAAAGTTTTGAAATTCGTTTTTTTAATTTAAAGAATAACGATTTGGATGGTTTACCATCATCATTATCTTCAATTTTGAAAATTGAATTTTTGCTGAGCCGTTTTTCGCTCGGTCGATTACTGTTAGTCATAATTTTTTTTTTAAGCTAACAAGTATGCAGTGTAGAAGTACTTTTAGAAATAGTGAAAAAAAGTTTTAATTAAAGACACTTTTTTTCTACTTTTGTAGAAGTAATTTCTGGCAACTTGTTAGGTATTACGTTTTTGTTAAAACACCTTATAAAACAGAGTCTCCACACTCTGTTTTATTTTTTTGGTTTGAAGTGGCTACTCATTTTCATTTTCGCCACCCTTCAAAACCAAAGTAGAAGTTAATCTGATATTCGGATTAATTCTGAGACAAAGTAAAATCTTTTTTTCCTGTAAAAAAAATCAAAAACCCCCATATTTATAAAATAAGGGGGTTCTTTTTTTGTTGTAATTTATTGTTTTTCAGATGCTTACAAGCAATCTACTTGTTTTCACTTTCTTTCATCTGATTTATCTTTTTTATATAAATAGAGGGGCTAATTCCGGTTGCAACCTTAAAATATTTAGTAAAAGACTCTGGACTTTTATACCCAATTTCTTCCGCAATTGCATTAATTGAATACGATCTTAGCTTAGCATTATTCTTTAATTCAATAATAATATAGTTAATCCTTAACTCATTTACATACGAACTGAAGTTTTTGTCCAATTCACTATTGACAATTTTAGACAAATAAGCGGTGTTTGTCTTCAATCGTTTCGCAACATTATGCAGGGTAAAGTCTTGTCTCAGGAACAATCTCTTCTCTTCGAGTTTAATTAGCTTATCTAAAATTTCTACTCTTGTTTCATCTTTGATAATAAAATTACTCCCCGTTGGTTCTTCTATGTCAGAGCCATTGTGGTCTGCGATTGCTTCATCGTCTAGTATTGATTCATCACTAGAAGTAGTATTTATAGTAACAATGTTGCTTGGAATGAATTCTGTTTCAGATTCTTCTTCTAAAAGATCCGGCTCTGTGATTTCATCATCACCTGCCAAAGTGTGTTTTTGCTGGCTTTCATCAGCCGTTTTTGGATTTTGATGCTCGAAGTCTTTGATTTTGAGTAGTAACTCCTCAAATTTGACTTGATTTTGTATACCCTCTTTTCTTCGTTTCATATAATAACCAATAAACAGAAGAATTAAAAAGGTTGTTGAACCAAGCAGTATCCATTTTTGATGCTCTTGTGTTTTCTCTCTCTCTTTACTTTCTGAAATGTCTATTTTATGCAAATGATCGACAGCTTCAATTCTTTTTTCCCCTATTTTCTTCGACTTTTCAATAAACTGACCGTAATAATAGTTCGATTCCGAATAATTTTCGATGAATTTATAGTTCTCTGCCAATAAGTAATATATTTCAGACAGGTTTTCTGTGGGTATTTTTGATGTTTGCTCCGTACTAAGAATCGATTTTAAGAGCATTATTGCTTTATCGTAATCTTTCTGAAGCGAATACAATTTAGAGATCCTGATATTTGTTTCTGTAATCAAATTATTGCTCTCAATTTTCTGAGCAATATTTAGGGCCTTATCGAAGGTTAATTTAGCATTTACAAAGTCCTTTTTATCGATGTAAATTAAGCCCAATTGGGACAAAAAGTGGATTTCATGCTCTTTTAGGTGGTTTTTTTGCGATTCCTGAATACCACTTTTTATAAAAACATAGGCGGAGTCCTGTTTATTTAAATTAATATACGTTTTTACTAAACCCAGTTTTATATCTAGTTTACTTACGTTACTAAAACCTTCCTTGTTTAAATTTTCTTTATATATTTTTAAAGCCTCCTGATACCTTTCTAATTCATACGCAATGCTGCCTCTTTTTATCGAAATGTAATTGTAAGCCCCGACATCATTGAGTTTTTTAGATAAAGTAACACATTCTTCATAAAGAGTTAAAGCTTCCTGGAAATCAAATTCATTAAATAAATAGTTCGCTTTATTGATTTTGAAAACCATTTCCAGCTTTTCGTTATCAATGGCACCGGCTTTCTGAATTGCTTTGTCAAAATAATAAAAAGCGCTGTCTTTTTGAGTTAAAGCGCCACTTAAGTCGGCCAGGAAACAATACGATTTTGCCTCTTCAACCACTAAATCATTGGTTTTAGCATACTTTAATAACTTATGGCAGTAGTATTTTGCTTTACTCGGATTATTGTACAAAAGGCTTTTAACCGAATCTTTATAAGTTTCAATTTTATTTTGGGAAAAGGTAAAATTGACTATAAATAATAAAATTAAGACAAGCATCTTATTTAGTCTATTCATATTCATTTATTTTAAAGTAAAGCATTAATAATCAATCAATTACAGTTGTGTGATTATAGGCTATTTTTATAAATCTGGGGATTTATGACTTTTTTCAGTGGCTTTTTTGAGATAATTTCACAATCAATTCAAAAACCAATTTAAAAACCAAAGATTATGAAAAAATTTAACTTAAAAAAATTAGCATTAAAAAAAACTAGTATTATAGAACTAAGCTCAGAAGAGGCTAGATTAATTATAGGTGGTAACAGTACAGAAAATGTAGTGCCTGCTCCAAACCAAACAGATCCAAGAAGTATGTATTCCATGTTTTGTGGTTAAGATACAGCAACCAAACAAAAAGAGCGACTCCATGGAGTCGCTCTTTTTGTTTACAGTACTACTTCTTCCTTTTCTAAGATTTCATTTCAGATTCCTCCTGTTTCTTTCTTTCGATTGAATCAACCCTTTTACAGGCGCAATGCTGAATCAAATTCTTAAACAGCATACTTTATACCTAAAACTAAGAATATCAGCATTTAAAGACCTTAATTACTTTCGATTAAAAATAAACTCGCACAAAGGGCATAAAGCCGGATCCGTACAAACTTCTGTCCGGATCGTACAAAACATCGTAGCGTGCACCAATGGTAACACTTCCCGTTCTGTAACCTGCACCGAGATATAAAGCAGTATTCCAATAATTATCGGAATAAGATGGTCTGAAGTTATTCGATTTATAATCTGTGTTTACTCTTACCTGTTCTAATTCTGCCGACAACTGAATTTCCGGAATCGGATTCACCAAACCCACAAGGCTTCCGCCATAAACAAAAGACTCATAATAGTTTTTTGAATACAGGTAGCCAAACTGCAGTCCTACCCCCACAGAAACAATTGGATTAACATTATAAATAGCACTTGGCATAACCGAAATATCTGTATATCCGGAACCAATTCCAAGACCGACACCACCACCAAACTGAACTTTATCCCAAAAGACACTACTATTGTCTATAACATAATTTGGTCGCTGCTGCGCAATTGTAAGATTTGAAAATAAGAACATCAAAATCACAAAAATTGATTTGAAAACGATTGAAAAATGATTTTTCCTCATAGCTTGGTCCATTTTTAACAAATTTTTACGTAAAAGTACGCAAAAAAAGAATCTAAATAAATGCGATTGTTGTACTTTTGCCATTCTATTTAACAAAAAGTATATTCACTAATATTATGGATAGGTTTTCATTTTTAAATGCAGCGCATACAGAGTTTTTCGCACAACTATATGATCAATATTTAGTAAATCCAGACAGCGTTGAGCCAAGCTGGAGAAGCTTCTTTCAGGGTTTTGACTTTGGAATGACAACTTATAATGACGAAAATCCTGTTCAACAAATCGTTGAATTCGCTGCTAACAACACCGATTACAGTCAGATTTCTGAAAAATTACAAAAAGAATTTAACGTATTAAAATTAATTGACGGATACCGCACTCGTGGCCATTTGTTTACCAAAACAAATCCGGTTCGTGACCGTAGAGTTTCTTCTCCTTCTTTAGATATCGAAAATTTCGGATTATCAACTGCTGATTTATCTCTAGTTTTTGATGCTGCAAAAGTTATCGGAGTAGCTCCGTGTTCTTTACAAGACATTATTACACGTCTTCAGTCTATTTACTGCCAACACATTGGTATTGAATACATGTATATCAGAAATCCTAATGTTGTAAAATGGATTCAGGACAAATTGGCTGTAAATGTCAATCAGCCGAGTTTTTCAGGTGATGAAAAGAAAATCATATTAGAAAAATTAAACGAAGCTGTTTCTTTCGAGAACTTTTTACATACTAAATATGTAGGTCAAAAGAGATTCTCATTGGAAGGTGGAGAAACTATTATTCCTGCACTTGATGCTTTAATCGAAAAAGCAGCTGAAAAAGGAGTTGAACAATTCGTAATGGGAATGGCTCACCGTGGTCGTTTGAACGTTTTGGCCAACATCTTCGGAAAATCAACTCAGGATATCTTTGGTGAATTTGATGGTAAAGATTACGATCAGGAATATTTTGACGGTGACGTAAAATACCACTTAGGTCTTACTGCCGATAAGAAAACAAGATCTGGAAAAAACATCAACATCAATTTAGCACCAAACCCTTCTCACTTAGAGACTGTTGGAGCTGTAATTGAAGGAATTACCAGAGCAAAACAAGATAAATATTACGCAGACGATTTCTCAAAAGTACTTCCTATCGCCGTTCACGGTGATGCTGCAATTGCAGGTCAGGGAATTTTGTATGAAATCATTCAAATGGCACAACTTGACGGTTACAAAACCGGAGGAACAATCCATATCGTAATCAACAATCAGGTTGGATTTACAACCAACTATTTAGACGCACGTTCTTCTACTTATTGTACAGATGTAGCCAAAGTAACTCTTTCACCTGTATTACACGTAAATGCAGATGATGCTGAAGCGGTTGTACATGCGGTATCTTTTGCCTTAGACTACAGAATGCAATTCGGACGTGACGTATTTATTGACTTATTAGGATATAGAAAATACGGACATAACGAAGGTGATGAACCTCGTTTTACACAACCGGTTTTATATAAAATCATCGCTAAACATAAAAATCCAAGAGATATTTATGCAGAAAAATTATTGTCTGACGGCGTAATCGATGCTACTTATGTAAATGGTTTAGAAAAAGAATACAAATCAGACATGGAGGAGAATTTAGAAGCTTCCCGTAAAAAAGATTTGACCATTATCACACCATTCATGAAAAACGAATGGGAAGGATTTGTTCAGGTAACTGACACACAAATGCTTCAAAAAGTTGATACTACTTTTGATAAAAAAGGATTGGATTCGATCATCAATACCATCTCGACTTTACCATCAGATAAAAAGTTCATCAATAAAATATCAAAAATTGTAGCCGACAGAAAAACCGGATACGATAACAATACCTTAGACTGGGGAACTGCAGAAGCATTAGCTTACGGTTCACTTCTAACAGAAGGTTTTGATGTTAGAATTTCAGGACAGGATGTAGAGCGTGGTACATTCTCTCACCGTCATGCCGTTGTTAAGGTAGAAGATTCAGAAGAAGAAGTAATTCTTTTGGATGCTATCGAAAACAAAAAAGGAAAATTCGGAGTATTCAATTCCCTTTTATCTGAATACGGAGTTCTAGGTTTTGATTATGGATATGCATTAGCAAATCCAAAAGCATTAACGATCTGGGAAGCACAATTTGGAGATTTCTCTAACGGTGCTCAAATCATGATCGACCAATACATCTCTTGTGGTGAAGACAAATGGAACAACCAAAACGGTATTGTTTTATTATTGCCACACGGATACGAAGGACAAGGTGCTGAACACTCTTCTGCAAGAATGGAACGTTACTTACAATTATGTGCAAGACATAATATGTACGTAGCAGATTGTACAACACCAGCCAACTTCTTCCACTTGTTGAGAAGACAAATGAAAACGAATTTCCGTAAACCATTGGTAGTTTTCTCTCCAAAAAGTTTATTACGTGACCCAAGATGTGTGTCTACAGTAGAAGACTTAGCTAGCGGAAGTTTCCAGGAAACAATTGATGATACAACCGTAAACAAAAAAGAAGTAAAAACTTTGGTTTTCTGTACCGGTAAATTCTACTATGATATTGTTGCCGAAAGAGAAAACAACGGAAGAAATGACGTTGCAGTAGTTCGTATCGAGCAATTGTTCCCTTTCCCGGCAGACCAAATCAAAGAAATCATCGCACAATATCCAAATGCTGATGATTATGTTTGGGCACAGGAAGAGCCTAAAAACATGGGAGCTTACAGCTTTATGCTGATGAATTTTGATCTTGTAAAATGGAGATTGGCTTCGTTAAAAGCTTACGCTGCACCGGCATCAGGAAGTTACACACGTGCAAAACGTCGTCATGCAGACGCGATCAGAATGGTATTTGATAAAAATTTATTTAGATAATTAAAAATAATTGTTTCAAGTTTAAAGTTTCAGGTTCAGTAAGACATTTGAAACTTTAAACAAATTAAACTTTAAACAAAGAAATAAGATGATTTTAGAAATGAAAGTCCCATCACCAGGGGAATCAATTAAAGAAGTTGAAATTGCAACTTGGTTAGTAAAAGACGGTGATTATGTAGAGAAAGATCAGGCTATTGCCGAAGTTGATTCAGACAAAGCAACTCTTGAATTACCAGCTGAAGCAAGCGGAATAATTACGTTAAAAGCAGAAGAAGGTGATGCAGTAGCAGTAGGAGCTGTTGTTTGTTTAATTGATACAGGCGCAGCAAAACCGGCAGGTGACGCTCCGGCTGCACCAGCAGCTGAAGCCCCAAAAGCAGAGGCTCCTAAAACAGAAGTAAAAGCAGAAGCTCCAAAAGCAACACCTGCTCCAACAACTTATGCTTCAGGAACTCCATCTCCGGCAGCAAGAAAAATATTAGACGAAAAAAATATCGCTCCGGCAGCAGTTTCAGGAACTGGTAAAGACGGAAGAATCACTAAAGAAGATGCTTTAAACGCAGTACCTTCTATGGGAACTCCAACAGGAGGAAGCCGTGGAACTGAGCGTACCAAATTATCAATGTTACGTCGTAAAGTAGCGGAGAGATTAGTAGCGGCTAAAAACGAAACAGCAATGTTAACTACTTTCAACGAAGTTAACATGACACCAATTAACTTAATCCGTAACGAGTACAAAGATGCTTTCAAAGCAAAACATGGTGGTCTTGGTTTAGGTTTCATGTCATTCTTTACAAAAGCAGTTACAAGAGCTTTACAATTGTATCCTGATGTAAACTCAATGATGGACGGTGATTACAAAATCGCTTACGATTTCTGTGATATCTCTATCGCAGTTTCAGGACCAAAAGGTTTAATGGTTCCTGTTGTTCGCAATGCTGAAAACTTAACTTTCCGTGGAATCGAAGCGGACATCAAAAGATTAGCACTTAGAGCTCGTGACGGTCAAATTACTGTTGACGATATGACAGGTGGTACTTTTACGATTACTAATGGTGGTGTTTTTGGAAGTATGTTGAGTACTCCAATTATCAACCCTCCTCAATCAGGAATCTTAGGAATGCACAATATTATTGAGCGTCCGATTGCTGTAAACGGTAAAGTAGAGATTCACCCAATGATGTATGTTGCTCTTTCTTATGACCACAGAATTATCGACGGTCGCGAGTCTGTTGGTTTCTTGGTTGCTGTGAAAGAAGCTTTAGAAAATCCGGTAGAATTATTAATGAATGGCGATGCTAAACGTGCTTTAGAATTGTAATTCAATTAATTTCATAAATACAAAAATCCTGCTTATTAATTTAAGCAGGATTTTTTTTATTCCCCCGATACAAACACCGATTAATCTGATATTTTTTTAATCAAACAGAAATTTTATACTTTAAAAGATAATTTATTTAGAATAAGTAAAAATAATTTGGCTTATTGGAATTCTGCACCTAAATTTGCGCTACTGAAAATAATTCCAAACAAAACATGAAAATTAAATTTATAAAATCATGATAACAATAGCCAGCCTTTTCGTTTTTATCTCTTTTTATATGTTTTATTATACCTCCAAGAGAGCGGCGCTGTCCTACAATTACAGCTTCGAAAAATGGATGAACAATAATCCGAAACAAACCAAAATTACCGGATTAATTTTCCTTCTGTCCGCCTATACTTTATGGTTATTTACCAAAGCATTATGCTCCGGAACTTTATTATTTCTTATTCAGTTAATGACAATTGGAAGTTTAATAATTATACTGTCCCCTCTAAAAATTATAAACAGTAAAACGATTGCTGTCCTTTTTATTCTAACAGGAGTTATAGAAATTTATTACTATTAAATTATGCCCGCAAATCCTAAATACCTGACGCAGTCCAAATGGCAGCGTTTCCTAAAAATAACAGCTGCTATACTTGGCGGCTATTTCGTTTCTGTAAGTTTCCATTTAGCCTTAGCTTCGTGGTTAGATCGTACCAATGTCGTCATAACAATGGCTTTTTCAGGATTTATCCTTTGGGTAGTCTTAATGATTTTGGCTTTTTTAGCAAAAAGCGCATGGAAAATATGGGGAATCTATATACTGCTGACTTTGCTGTTTCTCGGTATTATGTATCTCGGACAAACCTATAACCCTATTACCCAATAATTCATGAATAACAGGAACTATAACATTTATTTTCACACGCATACTGTAAGTGGTATTGTAATAAGCGTGGTGTTGTTTATCATTTTCTTTGCAGGATCTTTTTCTTTCTTTAAAAGTGAAATCAACAACTGGGAACGCGGAGAAACTGTTGCAATCCATAAGAAAGAACAGATTAACTACGATACTACTTTCGACTCGATAAATAAAAATTACACTTTAGCCGGAAGAGACGTTTCACTTTCCGTATCTCCCCACGAAAGACGTGTTTTCGTTCGTATGGAAGGTACTAAAGATACCGTAGCAGCCAATAAATTAAAAGACACTCTGGAAGTCGCTAAATTAAAATCCGGCCACTACTTTTACTTAAATACCAAAAACTTCAAAGCACAGACTTACGATGAATCATATTCAATAGGAGAATTTTTGTATCGTCTTCATTTTCTGGCCCAGGTTCCTTACCCTATCGGTTATTATCTTTCGGGTTTTGTAGCGCTATTTTTTTTATTTGCGATTATTACCGGAGTTTTATTACACTGGAACAAAATTGTTTCTAACTTCTACATTTTCCGTCCAAAAGAAAAATTAAAAACATTATGGACAGATGCGCACACCGCATTAGGAATGATTGGTTTGCCTTTTCAATTTGTATACGCGGTTACAGGAGCTTTTTTTATGATCAAACTACTAATTGTAGCACCGAGTGTAATGGCTTTGTACAAGGGCGATCAAAACAAACTGTACAATGATTTAGAATATAACAATCCGGAATTTAAGTTTGAGAATAAAAAACTGGCAACGCCTTTTAGCATCAACGAATTGGTAGAAAAAACCAAAAGCAACTGGAAAGATTTTGAAATCACCGAGGTACAAATTCAAAACTATGGCGATACCAACATGCACATAATCGTTGATGGAAAAATACCTCATGACAAAAAATTCACCGCATTTGGAAAAATAATCTACAAAGTTGCTGACGGTAAAATCATAGCCAAAAAGAATCCTGAAACGGACAACAAATATCTAGATGGTGTAAAAAACGTTTTGTACAGAGTACACTTTGGGGATTACGGCGGATATGCGCTTAAAATAATCAGTTTTGTACTCGGTATTATTACTTGTTTTGTTATTATATCGGGAGTTATGATTTGGCTGGTTGCCAGAGACAAGAAAAACATGCCCGAGAAAAAACGTCGTTTTAACAACTCGGTTGTACGCATTTATTTGGCACTTTGTCTAAGCATGTATCCTGTTACCGCCTTGATTTTTATTGCCAATAAAGTGTTTTACCCCCTAAGCCGAGCCAATATTTACAGTGTATATTTCATCAGTTGGTTATTATTGACGATCTTCTTCCTGCTCAAAAGAGATATTAATTTCACCAATAAATGGTGTCTGATTTCCGGGAGTATTTTAGGCTTTTTAATTCCGATTGCGAATGGAATTTGCACCGGAAACTGGTTCTGGAAAACTTTTGCCAACGATCAGATTCAGATTTTCTTTATTGATGTTTTCTGGATTGTTTTAGCAGCAATTACACTTTATGTTTCCTTTAAATTAAAAAAAGTTAAGAGCGAATAAATCACTCAATCATTTAAAAAGAATCCCATTGGGTGCAATTATTTTTAACACATAGAAACATCGTTCAGAAAAGACGTTTCACTTAAAACAAATTACAGAATACTATGTTTCTATGTGTTAAATAACATTTTACCGAATTACCCCAACAGTCTAAAATAAACGCCTAAAATTTGTGAATTGCACATTTAGAATTACTTTTGCCTATTGCAACTAATTCTTAAAAAGAAATCAAGTATTTCGCAATTCATCAAATGGGATTTACAAAACAAATACGTTTTATACACAAATGGCTCGGATTAATTTCCGGGCTTATTGTTTTTATTGTCAGTGTTACCGGTTGCATATTTTGTTTTCATGACGAAATCAAAGATATTACCCGAAAAGAATGGCGTATTGTTGAACCACAGAACAAACCATTTCTTTTGCCATCTGTTTTACAGGAAAAAGCGAAGCTAATCGCCCCTAAAAATAAAGCGTCAATGGTTTCTTATTACGGTAAAAACCGATCAGCAATTGTCTACACCTTTACCGATACCGAAAACGAATACCTGTATTTCAACCCCTACACCGGTAAATATTTAAAAACAGAAAATCCCAAAACAGACTTTTTTATAATCGTCGAATACATTCATTTGTACCTTCTTTTACCCGATTATATTGGAAAACACATTATTGGTGGTGCCACGATTATCTTTATACTGTTAGTCATTTCGGGGTTAATTCAATGGTGGCCCAAAAGAAAAAGTGACATCAAAAGAAGTTTTACCGTAAAGTGGTCTGCCAAATGGCGTCGTGTCAACTATGACTGGCACAATACTTCCGGATTTTATATTTCAATTATTGCAGTGATCATAGCCATTACCGGATTAACCTTTACCTACGAATGGGTTGGTGACGGTATTTACAAAACGTTCAATTTTGGTGGAGACAAAGCTTTAGAAACAAAAGCCCCGGCAATTGACACCACAAAATTTAAGCAAAACAATCTACTCGCTGTAGACAACGCTTTTGTCGAAACGATGCGACTACAGCCAAAAGCCGAAATGTTTTATGTTATGTTTCCGCAAAACAAAGGAGATATTATAAACACAGGAGCTTATCCACATACTTTGCGATTTGATCATCAGAGCAATTATTATTTTCATCCAAGCGACGGAAAACTAATTCAAAGCGATCCGTATGATAAAAAAAGTCTCGGTTTACAAGTGGTCGAAATGAATTACGGCATTCACACCGGACAAATTTTAGATCTACCCGGAAAAATAATTGCTTTTACCGTTAGCTTAGTTGCAGCAGCTTTGCCGGTTACCGGTTTTATAATTTGGTTTGGAAGAAGAAAAAAAGCTAAAAAAACTAAGATCTAATAAAGAGTTTGTGGTAAAAGGGAATAGCGTTTTTAAAACATATAAGTAATGTAAGTTCATTTAAGAAATACGCTTAACTTTAAAGTTTTATCTTTTTAAATGGCATAAAAAATTTGCGACTTCGCGACTTTGCGAGAGATACTCCCAAGACCCAAGTGACAAAGGCTAACAAAAAACTTTGCACCAATGTCAACCTGATCGAAGTCGAAGGCTCGTTGAATTAAGAAGGGCTTCGACTTCGCTCAGCCTGACAATTAAGAATAAAAAAAAGCCGTCTCAAAATTGAAACGGCTCTTGTAGAATATTCGAAATCTTCTTAATTTCTATTTGCTAAAGCATTTTTTTGCAAGTTTTTAACGGAACTCACTTTGCTGTTTTCATACGCCACTTCACAAAGGTTATTCTCATTGAAGAAAATCCATTTTCCGGTTTTTACTCCATCAGTATATTCTCCAACTGCTTTTTTATTACCTTTTTCGTCATAGGATACCCAAACTCCATCTAACTTACCATCCTTAAAGAAACCCTCTTGTTGTACATTACCATTTTCATAGTAATAAGTAGCTTTTACTTTGTTTCCAACAGCTTCTAATTCTGGTTTTACCTCTTGTGCAACTAAAATTCCAGAGAACAATATTGCAACTAAAATTACACACTTTTTCATATCTAGTAGGTATTAATGTTATCAAATCTTTACCAAATATAGTTAATTGTTTACATTAAAAAAACTTTTACTTAACAATTTGGTAACATTGGATAAAAACTTAACATTGGAAATCAGCATGTAACAAAAAAACCAGCGCTCACGCACTGGTTTTACTGGTATTTCAGTCAAAGACTTGATTTACTATAACGTTATAAGTTTTGCAAAGAAATTAGTTCAATAAAGCATCTAACTGCTTTTGAAGCTCTGGAGAAGAAGGTCTTTCTGCATTGGGCTCCAATATATTACCTTTTGGATCAATAAGAATAAACCTTGGAATTCCTGTTACATTATAACTTGTTACAAACGCAGAATTCCATTCATTATCAGAAAACAACTGAATACCTCCCAACTGTTTATCCGTTACAAATTTCTGCCATTTATCATGATCTTTTACAGCATCAACAGAAACACTCACAAACTCAATGTTCTTTCCATGATACTTCTCTTCAATCTTCTGCAAAAATGGAATCTCAGCTCTGCAAGGTCCACACCAGGTTGCCCAAAGATCTATATAAACATATTTCCCTTTTAAATCAGAGAGTTTTGTTTTACCTCCTTTGTGGTTTTCATAATCAAAATCGGCAGAAACGGCTCCTTTTAACTTTTTCATATCAGCTTCACTTTTATACTGCTGAGCGGCATATTCATGAAATTTTTCAACTGATTTTTTCACACCTGTTTTAAATTCAGGATCAAAATCTCCTTTTTCGATATTGTCTAAGTCAGTCTTTTTCTTTTCTTGCAATAAGGATGCAAATTCTGCAGCCTCTTTAGCGAAAGCTTCGTTTTCAAATTTCTCGTCTTTTAAAGCTTGTTGTGCCAGAAAATTACTTTCATTAGTTCCTTTTCCTTTATAAACAATAGTTTCATCAAATTCTTTGGCATTCATTGTCAGATTTACTTCAGAACCCGGTTTCAAAAACAAACTCGAAGATTCAACACCGTCAGAAAAACGATAAAATCCCTTTGGAGCAGTAAAAGAAGCAACAAAAATTTCTTTCTTGTTAATCGGAATAACTTGTTTGAAATTGTTCGCCCCTTTAATAACTAATGTATCACTATTTCTATTTGTAATTTTAGCCGTAAATTTAACTTGACTTTTGGTCTGACCTATACCATTCAAAGCGGTAAGAACCAATAAACCGGTAACAAAAAGTTTTTTCATAAATATTTAAAGTTAGTTTTTAGTATACCAAATCTAAAGAATTTACTTATCTAAAATTTATCAATTAACAAAATATTTCAAAATTATAAGCAGCAAGTTATCACTTTACTATATTAATTTGAATTTTGTGTTTACTTTTGCAATCTAAAATTTTGATCATGTATAGAAGTCATAATTGTGGCGAGTTAAACGCCTCAAATATTAATACGGAAGTTACACTAGCGGGTTGGGTTCAAAAATCACGCGATAAAGGGTTTATGAACTGGGTTGATTTACGCGACCGTTATGGAATTACACAACTTATTTTCGACGAAGTTCGTACCGACAAAACAGTTTTTGAACTGGCAAAAACACTTGGAAGAGAATTTGTAATTCAGGTAAAAGGAACTGTTATTGAACGTGAAGCCAAAAACAAAAACATTCCAACCGGTGATATCGAAATTTTAGTTACTGAACTAACGATCTTAAACGCTGCTTTAACGCCTCCATTTACAATTGAAGATGAGACGGATGGTGGAGAAGACATCAGAATGAAATACCGTTACTTAGACATTAGAAGAAATCCTGTAAAAAACAGTTTATTATTCCGTCACAAAGTAGCGATGGAAGTTCGTAAATATTTATCTGATTTGGATTTCTGTGAAGTGGAGACACCTTACTTAATCAAATCAACTCCGGAAGGCGCGAGAGATTTTGTTGTACCAAGTCGTATGAACGAAGGACAATTTTATGCCTTACCGCAATCTCCACAAACTTTCAAGCAATTGTTGATGGTTGGAGGAATGGATAAATACTTCCAAATCGTAAAATGTTTCCGTGACGAAGATTTACGTGCAGATCGTCAGCCTGAGTTTACTCAAATTGACTGTGAAATGGCATTTGTAGAACAAGAAGACATTTTGAATGTTTTTGAAGGATTGACGAGACATTTACTAAAAGAAATCAAAGGTATTGAAGTAGCTAAATTCCCAAGAATTACCTACGACTATGCCATGAAAACATACGGAAATGACAAACCGGACATTCGTTTCGGAATGGAATTTGGCGAATTAAACGAATTTGCGCAGCACAAAGATTTCCCTGTATTTAATGCAGCCGAGTTGGTTGTTGGTATTGCAGTTCCGGGAGCAGGAAATTATACACGTAAAGAAATTGACGCCTTAATTGACTGGATTAAACGTCCGCAAGTTGGAGCTTCAGGAATGGTGTACACCAAATGCAATGACGATGGAACTTACAAATCATCTGTAGATAAATTTTACGATCAGGATGATTTAGGACAATGGGCAAAAATCACAGGCGCAAAACCTGGCGATATGATTTTTGTACTTTCAGGTCCGGCTAACAAAACACGCGCACAGCTTTCTGCTCTTCGTATGGAATTAGCCACTCGCTTAGGATTGCGCAAACCGGAAGAATTTGCTCCGCTTTGGGTAGTAGATTTCCCTTTATTGGAATTAGATGAAGAAAGCGGTCGTTATCACGCCATGCACCATCCATTTACCTCTCCAAAACCGGAAGACATGCAATTGCTGGAAACCGAACCGGGGAAAGTGCGTGCAAACGCTTACGATATGGTTTTAAACGGAAACGAAATTGGAGGAGGCTCTATTCGTATACACGATAAGGCGACACAACAATTAATGTTTAAATATTTAGGCTTTACAGAAGAAGAAGCGAAAGCACAATTTGGTTTCTTAATGGACGCTTTCCAATTTGGAGCGCCACCTCATGGAGGATTAGCTTTTGGACTGGATCGTTTGGTTGCTATTTTAGGTGGTCAGGAAACCATTAGAGACTTTATTGCATTCCCTAAAAACAATTCCGGGCGTGACGTAATGATCGATGCACCGGCTACAATTGATGATGCACAATTAAAAGAATTACACATTAAGGTCGATTTGGTATAAATTTTAGGCAAAACTGATACAAGTAGCTGAACTGGGAAAAACACAGTTAAAAAGTAAAACAATACGTACATAAACTGTTTTTCGACGAAAATTAGATTTTTAATAAAGTAAAAAAGCTCCTACTTTTTAACATATCCTTAAGAATTTTAGTTTTAAGTTACGACATATCAAACAAGACACTAAATAAATAGCAAAAACACTGTAAATCAATAATTTTTACAAAAAATTAACAGCATACTGTCTTTTATATGAATATATATATTACATTTGCTTCATTATAAATTATTATTACAATTACAATGCGTACAGGTACAGTAAAATTTTTCAATGAATCTAAAGGTTATGGATTCATTACAGACGAAGAAACAGGAAAGGATATCTTCGTTCACGCTTCAGGAATTAACGCGGAAGAATTACGCGAAGGTGACCGTGTTAGCTACGAAGAAGAAGAAGGAAGAAAAGGGAAAGTTGCTGCTAAAGTAGCAGTAATCTAAGAAAAATATAGCAATTTATTTTTTTTGCCTCTGAATGGTTTAAAGAAACGTTTCGATTCATTTCGAGACGTTTTTTTTTGCTCAAATCTTAAAAAAATATTAAAATTTCGGAAAGTTATTTATAATGAATAAAAATTAGACGAAATCACTCGCTGCACCCCTACTTAAATCCTTTTTTAGCTTGTGATTTACAGAGTTCGGAACTATCTTTGTGGCTTATTTTTTAAGTAAAAATCCCTAAGTTTATGCAATCTGATCAATACAGCTATCTTCCTATTTTAATGCAGCTAATCCTTGCTGTTGGTTTTGTAGTAGGAACTATCATCGTTTCCGGAAAATTAGGCCCAAAAAGAACCTCTGACATAAAAGATAAAAATTTCGAGTGTGGAGTTGAATCTGTTGGTAATGCCCGTATTCCATTCTCTGTAAAATATTTCTTAGTTGCCATCTTATTTGTTTTGTTCGACGTAGAGGTAATTTTCCTTTATCCTTGGGCAGTAAACTTCAAAGAACTTGGAATAGAAGGAATGTTAAAAATGATCATTTTCATGTCTTTGCTTTTAGTTGGTTTTTTCTACATCATCAAAAAGAAAGCATTAGAGTGGGAATAAGAGGAATTTTTGATTTCAGATCTTAGATTTTAGATTTGAAAAAAAAAATCCCAAAATAAAATATTGACTTTTTAAAATATTGATTTCGATTTTCACGATTCGAAAGAATCTAAAATCAGAAATCTAAAATCTAAAATAAAATGAGCGATTCAAAAGTAAATATGGTTGCACCGCCAGAAGGAGTTGTAGGAGAAGGTTTCTTCGCTACAAAACTAAATGATGTTGTAGGTTTGGCAAGAGCCAATTCTTTATGGCCACTTCCTTTCGCGACTTCTTGCTGTGGTATCGAATTTATGGCTACAATGGCTTCACATTACGATTTAGCACGATTTGGCTCTGAGCGTGTGAGTTTCTCTCCTCGTCAAGCAGATATGTTATTAGTAATGGGAACTATTTCTAAAAAAATGGGTCCTATTTTAAGACAGGTTTACGAACAAATGGCGGAACCTCGTTGGGTAATTGCTGTTGGAGCTTGCGCTTCATCCGGAGGAATCTTTGATACTTATTCTGTTTTACAAGGGATTGACAAAATAATTCCGGTTGACGTTTACGTACCGGGTTGTCCTCCAAGACCGGAACAAATTGTAGATGGAGTTATGAGACTTCAAGATTTGGTAAAATCAGAATCTGTAAGACGCAGAAGTTCTCCTGAATACCAAGAATTATTAGCTTCATATAACATTTCATAAGATGGCTTTAGACAATACCCTGATCCAAGATAAACTTACAGAAACATTTGATTCAAGTGTTTTTAACTTCCGAGAAGAAAGAGATGTTTTTACTTTAGAAACTTCAGCTGATAAAATTACAGCGTTGATTTTATTTCTTAAAAATGATCAAGATTTACGTTTTCATTTTTTAACTGACTTATGTGGTGTTCATTATCCGGATAACGAAGTTGAAAGCCAATTTGCAATCGTATATCATCTGCATAACTGGTACGAAAACAAACGTATCAGAATCAAAGTTTTCATCAACGGTGAAAAACCGGAGATCAAAACGATTTCAAACATCTTTTTAAGTTCAAACTGGATGGAAAGAGAAACATACGATTTCTACGGTGTTAACTTTATTGGTCATCCTCAATTGAAACGTATTTTGAATATGGATGAAATGATCTCTTTTCCAATGCGAAAAGAATTCCCAATGGAAGACAGCGGAAGAACTGATAAAGACGACAGATTCTTTGGAAGAACAACAACAAATTGCTAAAAAATAAATAATTCAACATTATAAAATGTCAGAACTATTATTACCACCAGAGCATCGATATGCTAAAATAATTAAAGAGAAACTAAACGAAGACGGAAGCGAGCTTTCGGTACTGAATTTAGGTCCAACTCACCCAGCTACACACGGTATTTTTCAAAATATCTTATTGATGGATGGTGAAAGAATTCTGGAGGCTGAACCTACAATTGGTTACATCCACAGAGCATTCGAAAAAATTGCCGAAAATCGTCCTTTTTATCAAATTACACCGCTTACAGACCGTATGAACTATTGCTCCTCTCCTATCAACAATATGGGATGGTGGATGACTTTAGAAAAATTATTAAATATTGAAGTTCCTAAAAGAGCGCAATATTTAAGAGTTATCATTATGGAGTTGGCTCGTATTACAGATCACTTAATCTGTAACTCGATCTTAGGAGTTGACACTGGTGCTTATACCGGTTTCTTATATGTTTTCCAATTTAGAGAAAAAGTATACGAAATCTACGAAGAAATTTGTGGGGCTCGTTTAACAACTAATATGGGAAGAATTGGTGGATTCGAAAGAGATTGGTCACCGGAAGCTTTCCGCAAACTTGATGTGTTTTTAGAAGAATTCCCAGTTGCCTGGAAAGAATTCGAAAACTTATTCGAAAGAAACAGAATTTTTATTGACAGAACTGTAAACGTAGGTGCCATCAGCGCTGAACAAGCAATGGCTTACGGATTTACAGGTCCAAACTTACGTGCTGCCGGTATTGATTACGATGTTCGTGTAGCACACCCTTATTCTTCTTATGAAGATTTTGACTTCATTGTTCCTGTTGGAAAATCAGGTGACACTTACGATCGTTTCTGCGTTCGTAATGCTGAAGTTTGGGAAAGTTTAAGCATTATCCGTCAGGCTTTAGATAAAATGCCAGCCGGAAATGAATATCATGCTGAAGTTCCGGATTACTACCTTCCTCCAAAAGAAGATGTTTACACTTCTATGGAATCTTTAATTTATCACTTTAAGATTGTAATGGGAGAAGTTCCTGTACCGGTTGCAGAAATTTATCACCCGGTTGAAGGTGGAAATGGAGAACTAGGATTTTACTTAGTGACAGACGGAAGCAGAACACCATACAGATTGCATTTCAGAAGACCTTGTTTTATTTATTACCAAGCGTATCCGGAAATGATTAAAGGTGCTTTATTATCGGATGCGATCGTAATCTTATCCAGTTTAAATGTAATTGCCGGAGAATTAGACGCGTAAAGATATAGTAGATTTTAGAGGGTAGATTGCAGATTGAAAAATCTAAAATCAGAAATCTAGAATCAAAAATTTAAAAGATTGCAGAATATAGAGATAGACAAAGATTTGAAAAAATCTAAAATCTAAAATCTAAAATCTAAAATAAAAAATGGAACGTAAACATTACAAACAAGAAATAAATATGACTGAGGCATTGATGAATCGCATCAATGAATTGATCAGTCATTATCCGGAAGACAAAAGAAAATCAGCTTTATTGCCTGTTTTGCATGAAGTGCAGGATGCGCATGACAACTGGTTGAGTACTGAGTTGCAGGATAAAGTTGCTGAAATTTTGCACATAAAACCAATTGAGGTTTACGAAGTGGTTACTTTTTATACCATGTACAACCAAAAACCAATTGGAAAATATATGTTCGAATTCTGCCAGACTTCTTGTTGTTGTTTGAATGGTGCCGAAAATTTGATGGACTATACGTCTGAAAAACTAGGTATCAAAATGGGAGAAACAACTCCAGACGGTATGTTTACCATTGCCGGTGTAGAATGTTTAGGTGCTTGCGGATACGCTCCGATGATGCAATTAGGTGATTTCTACAAAGAAAAATTGACAGAAGAAAAAATCGATCAGTTAATCGCTGATTGTAGAGATGATAAAATAATATTACACGATAAATAAGATGTCACAGAAAATATTATTAGATAAAATCAACGTACCGGGAATTAAAACCTACGAAGTATACCGCCAAAACGGAGGTTATGCTTCTGTAGAAAAAGCATTAAAAACACTTACTCCGGACGAAGTTGTTGAAGAAGTAAAAAAATCTGGATTACGTGGTCGTGGTGGAGCTGGTTTCCCTGCGGGAATGAAATGGAGTTTTATTGATAAAAAATCAGGAAAACCAAGACATTTAGTTTGTAACGCCGACGAATCTGAGCCGGGAACTTTCAAAGATCGTTTTTTGATGGAATACATTCCTCACTTATTGATCGAAGGAATGATTACTTCAAGTTTTGCCTTAGGCGCTAACCTTTCGTATATCTACATTCGTGGAGAATATATGTGGGTTTACAAAATCTTAGAAAGAGCAATCGCCGAAGCAAAAGCTGCCGGTTGGTTAGGAAAAAATATATTAGGTACAGGTTACGATTTAGAGTTATACATTCACTGTGGAGCCGGTGCTTACATCTGCGGAGAAGAAACTGCATTGATTGAATCACTGGAAGGTAAAAGAGGAAATCCTCGTATCAAACCACCGTTCCCGGCAGTTTCGGGACTTTGGGCTAATCCAACAGTAGTAAACAACGTAGAAACTATCGCAACTGTGCCATGGATCATCAACAATTCTGGAGATGATTATGCAAAAATTGGAATTGGTCGTTCTACCGGAACTAAATTAATTTCTGCTTCAGGACATATCAAAAACCCTGGAGTTTACGAAATTGAATTGGGTTTAAGTGTTGACGAATTCATGAATTCTGACGAGTATTTAGGCGGAATGTCTTCGAGCAGACCTTTGAAAGCGTTTGTTCCCGGAGGTTCTTCTGTGCCTATTTTACCAGCTGAATTAATTTTCAAAACAGCAAATGGTGAAGACCGATTAATGACTTACGAATCTTTAAGTGATGGTGGTTTTGCTACCGGATCTATGTTAGGTTCAGGAGGATTTATCGTTTATAATGACACAGCCTGTGTGGTTAGAAACACTTGGAATTTTGCTCGTTTCTACCACCACGAATCTTGCGGACAATGTACCCCTTGTCGTGAAGGAACAGGATGGTTGGAAAAAATCTTATGGAGAATCGAAAACGGTCAAGGCCGTGAAGAGGATATCGAATTGTTATGGAGTATTCAAAGTAAAATCGAAGGAAATACTATTTGTCCATTAGGTGACGCCGCTTCTTGGCCTGTAGCAGCAGCGATTCGTCACTTTAGAGATGAATTTGAATACCACGTTCGTTTCCCCGAAAAAATAAAACACAGAGAGCATTTTGTTGCTGAACCTTTCTCGCAAGTGAAACATTTAGTAGGAAAACAAACAGTTTAAAAAAGTTTCAAGTTTCATGTTATTTCAGTTTCAACCACAACACCTGAAACTTTAAACCTGAAACTAAAAAAAACAAAAAAGAAATGAAAGTAACCATAGACGGTCAAAGTATAGACGTAGAACCAGGAACAACGATCCTGCAGGCTGCACGTATGATTGGTGGAGATTTAGTACCGCCAGCCATGTGCTATTACTCAAAATTAAAAGGCAGCGGCGGTAAATGTCGTTGTTGTTTAGTTGAAGTTGCCAAAGGAAGCGAGGCTGACCCAAGACCAATGCCAAAATTAATGGCTTCTTGTGTAACAGGATGTATGGACGGTATGGAAGTAAACAGTAAATCTTCTGACAGAGTAACGGAAGCCCGTAAATCTGTAACAGAATTTTTATTGATCAATCACCCATTAGACTGTCCGGTTTGTGATCAGGCTGGTGAGTGCGATTTACAAAATTTAAGTTTCGAACACGGAAATCCAAAATCCCGTTTTATCGAAGAAAAAAGAACATTTGAACCAGAAGATATCGGTCCAAATATTCAACTGCATATGAACCGTTGTATTTTATGTCAAAGATGTGTGCAAGTAGCAGATCAATTGACAGACAACAGAGTTCACGGAGTATTAGATCGTGGTGATCACGCTAATATTTCTACCGGAATCTCAAAAGCAATCGACAATGAATTCTCCGGAAACATGATCGACGTTTGTCCGGTTGGAGCTTTAACAGACAAAACTTTCCGTTTCAAATCAAGAGTTTGGTTCAACAAACCTTACAATGCACACAGAGAATGTACTACTCCGGGATGTTGTGGTAAAACAACTGTTTGGATGTTTGGAGGAGAGATTCAACGTGTTACTGGTCGTAAAGACGAGTACCATGAAGTAGAAGAATTTATCTGCAACAGCTGTCGTTTTGATCACAAAGATGTAAACGACTGGGTTATTGAAGGGCCAAGAGAATTTGAAAAAGATTCTGTTATCAATCAAAATAACTATACTCAAAAATTAGAGAAAGTAGAAATCGCTACGGAGAAGAACATTCTTTTGGGTAGAGATGAAGACCGTAAAAAAATTAGTATGGCTGAAATTCCATTAACCACTAACAATAAAAATTCTTAAAATGGTGGATAGTGCATTTATAATAGAAAAAAGTGTTGTTATTGTGGTAGTTTTTGCCATAACAATGATTATGGCCATGTATTCTACCTGGGCAGAACGTAAAGTTGCTGCTTTCTTGCAAGACCGTGTAGGACCTAACCGTGCAGGTTGGGGAGGTTTATTACAACCACTTGCCGATGGTATGAAATTGTTCTCTAAAGAGGAATTTGAACCTAACACTCCAAACAAATTTTTATTCGTTGTAGGTCCGGCAATTGCCATGAGTACTGCTTTAATGACCAGTGCTGTAATTCCATGGGGAGATCGCTTACATGTTTTCGGACGAGATGTTCTACTGCAAGCTACTGACATTAATATTGGTTTATTGTATTTCTTCGGAGTTGTTTCTGTTGGAGTTTACGGTATCATGATTGGTGGATGGGCTTCTAACAATAAATTCTCTTTGATGGGAGCTGTTCGTGCAGCCTCTCAAATGGTTTCTTATGAAGTTGCCATGGGATTATCCATGATTGCTTTGTTAATGATGACCGGAACTTTAAGCTTAAAAGAAATTTCTGAGCAACAAGCCGGAATGAACTGGAATGTTTTTTATCAGCCATTATCTTTCTTAATTTTCTTAATCTGTGCTTTTGCTGAAACCAACAGAACTCCTTTTGACTTAGCAGAATGTGAATCTGAGTTGATTGGTGGTTACCACACTGAATATTCGTCTATGAAAATGGGATTCTACTTATTTGCTGAATATGCGAATATGTTTATCTCTGCTACGATTATATCCGTTTTATTCTTTGGAGGTTACAACTATCCGGGAATGCAATGGATGGTAGATAATGTAGGTATCAATACCGCAAACATTTTAGGAATCGCAGTATTGTTTGCTAAAATCTGTTTCTGGATCTTTTTCTATATGTGGGTTCGTTGGACAATACCAAGATTCAGATACGATCAGTTGATGAATTTAGGATGGAAGATTTTAATTCCGCTTTCCATTATCAACATCATGATTACAGGTGCTGTTATTTTAAGAAGTGAAATTGCAACCTTTTTAGGATTCTAATAAATAGTAAGACGCCACTTTTGTGGTAGCTTATCAGAAAAATAAAAAAAATGAGTGATGAATTAATGATTACCGAAGAATTCATAATGAGTAAAATTTTACTCATAAGAGGTCAGAAAGTAATGCTTGATTCAGAGTTAGCGACACTTTACGGAGTAGAAACGAAACAGCTCAAAAGACAAGTCCGTAGAAATATGGAACGTTTTCCCGAAGATTTCATGTTTGAATTGACTGAAATTGAGAATGAGATTTTGAGGAGCCAAATTGGCACCTCAAATTGGGGAGGAAATAGATAGTTGGTTATAAAAAATAAATTTCATTAACATACAAAATGATCTGGCCTGATAAAAGCAGCATACTTTTACTCATCACAACGAATAAAAGATAAAGTGAATAACAGGATTAGCTCTAAATAAAAATTAAAAATGTCAATAGAAACTATATCATTATCGGGTAGAAAAAAGATGGTCTCTAACAAAGAGATGACCTTTTGGGAACGATTGTATCTTGTAGCGATTGTAAAAGGATTATTCATTACGCTTAAACACTTATTCAGAAAAAAAGTGACCATTCACTATCCTGAGCAAGTACGTGAAATGAGCCCGGTTTATCGTGGTCAGCATATGTTGAAACGCGACGAACAAGGCCGTGAAAACTGTACTGCATGTGGACTATGTGCTTTATCCTGCCCTGCAGAAGCGATCACAATGAAAGCTGCTGAGCGTAAAGCGGATGAAAAACACTTGTACAGAGAAGAAAAATATGCTTCGATTTACGAAATCAATATGCTTCGTTGTATTTTTTGCGGTTTGTGTGAAGAAGCTTGTCCAAAAGATGCTATTTACTTAACGACTTCTAAGGTTTTGGTTCCTGCAAGTTACGAAAGAGAGGATTTCATTTTTGGAAAAGACAAATTAGTAATGCCTTTAGAAATGGCGATGAAAAACACTCAACTTAAAAACGCCAACTAATGATACATATTCCTGATTTTGCCCACGCAACTACCATACAAGTTATATTTTGTTTCCTGGCGTTTATCACAGTAATTACTGCATTCTTAACTATTTTTAGCAGAAACCCGATTCACAGTGCCATTTATTTGGTTATTTGTTTCTTCTCGATTGCAGGTCACTATTTATTGCTTAACTCTCAATTTTTGGCTATCGTACATATTATAGTCTACTCGGGAGCGATTATGATTCTGTTCCTGTTTACCATCATGTTGATGAACCTGAACGAACAAAAAGAAGTCCACCGACCAAGAATTACACGTTTAGGTGCTATTGTTTCCTTTTGTTTGATTTGTATTGTTTTGATCGCAATCTTTATCAACTCGAAACCAATTATGGGGGATTACGACTCAACCGGTGAAGATTTTCAATCTATCAAAGTATTGGGTAAAATATTATTGAACGAATATATGGTTCCGTTTGAATTTGCATCGATTCTACTTTTGGTAGCGATGATTGGAACTGTGTTATTGTCTAAAAAAGAAAAACTAAATAAATAATGGGTAATATATTAAATCAAATAGGTATTGAAAACTACATCTTTTTAAGTGTTGTACTTTTCTGTATTGGTATTTTTGGTGTATTGTACAGACGAAATGCTATTATCGTTTTCATGTCTATCGAAATCATGTTGAATGCAGTTAACCTTTTATTTGTTGCTTTTTCAACCTATCATCAAGATGCACAAGGACAAGTTTTTGTCTTCTTTTCGATGGCTGTTGCTGCAGCTGAAGTTGCAGTAGGATTGGCTATTTTAGTTTCGATCTTTAGAAATTTAGGTTCGATTAGTATCGATAATTTAAAAAATTTAAAAGGATAAATGGAAATGAATACCAATTTAGCTTTAGTTTTAGTATTAGCTCCTTTCTTAGGATTTTTAATCAATGTTTTCTTTGGAAAAAGCTTAGGCAAAACCGTTTCCGGTATTATCGGAACAGCTGCTGTTGTAGTTTCGTTTGCTGTGACCTTATTCTTTTTTAATCAGATCACCCAAAATCAACAACCCATTCAGGTCACTTTATTTGACTGGATTCAGATTAGTAATCTACACATCAATCTTGGATTTTTATTAGATCAATTATCATTGCTTTGGTTGCTTTTTGTAACCGGAATCGGGTCATTGATTCATTTATATTCGATCAGCTACATGCATGATGACGAAAACATACACAAGTTTTTCTCGTATTTAAACTTGTTCGTATTCTTCATGATAACGCTTGTAATTGGTAGTAACTTATTGGTTTTATTTATTGGTTGGGAAGGTGTTGGACTTTGTTCATACTTATTAATTGGATTCTGGCATAAAAACCAGGATTACAATGATGCGGCAAAAAAGGCTTTCATCATGAATAGAATTGGAGATTTAGGTCTTTTGATCGGAATGTTCATTTTGGGTTCTATGTTCTCTACTTTAGATTACGCTACTTTAAAAACAGCAATTGCCGGAGCTGCTAACTTAAATATTCCATTGCTTTCATTAGCTGCTTTGTGTTTATTTATAGGTGCTTGTGGTAAATCTGCACAAATCCCGTTATACACTTGGTTACCGGACGCGATGGCAGGACCAACTCCTGTTTCTGCATTGATTCACGCTGCAACGATGGTTACAGCCGGTATCTTTATGGTAACAAGATTAAATTTTGTTTTTGATTTAGCACCGGACGTTCAAAGTATCATTGCAGTTATTGGAGCAATCACTTCCTTAGTTGCTGCAACAATTGGTTTGGTTCAAACTGATATCAAAAAAGTATTGGCTTACTCTACCGTTTCTCAATTAGGTTTAATGTTTTTAGCCTTAGGATTCGGTGCTTATGAAGTAGCTGTTTTTCACGTAATCACACACGCTTTCTTTAAAGCTTGTTTATTCTTAGGATCAGGTTCTGTAATTCACGGATTACACGGAGAGCAGGATATGCGTAAAATGGGTGGTTTGCGTAAAGCAATGCCAATTACATTCTGGACGATGTTGATTTCATCATTGGCCATTTCCGGAGTTCCGTTTTTCTCAGGTTTCTTCTCTAAGGATGAAATCTTATTAACGGCTTTCGAGCACAGTAAGATACTTTACATTATCGGATCAGTTGCTTCAATTATGACTGCTTTTTATATGTTTAGATTAATGTTCTTAACTTTCTTTAAAGACTTTAGAGGAACTGAAGAACAAAAACATCATTTACATGAAAGTGACGGTTTAATTACTTTCCCTCTAATCATTTTAGCCATTTTAGCGACTTTTGGAGGATTAATCAGTTTACCGGGTCACAGTTGGTTGAACGAATACATGGCTCCTTTATTTACAAAAGTAGCGGGTGAAGAGCACCATTTAGGCACAACTGAATATACATTGATGGGAGTTGCAGTTCTGGGAGGATTACTTGGAATCTTAATTGCTTACATCAAATATTTCAAACAAGATAATGTTCCTGAAGCAGACGAAAACATTACAGGTTTAACTAAAGTATTATACAACAAATATTATGTAGACGAAATTTACGATGCTGTATTTGTTCGCACTATAAATGCATTATCACGATTCTTTAGAGATTATATCGAAACCGGTTTAACAGCTGTTGTTTTCGGATTTGGTAAAATCACCAATGAATTAGCTTTTCAAGGTAAAAAATTACAAAGTGGAAGTATCGGATTATATCTTTTTGCTTTTGTTTTGGGTCTTTGCGCCATTGTTTCGTATATATTTTTAGCTCAATAATTTAATAACTATGAACGTTTCTATTCTATTAATTATCCTTTTAATCGGTGCATTTGCCACTTATTTTGTTGGTGACAAACTAGCTTCAAAAGTAGCCTTGTTCTTTAGCTTAGCTGCTTTAGGATGTTCTTTAGTGTTGTTAAATCATTTTTGTGCAGGCGAAAATATTAGCTTAATCAACGCTTGGATCACAGAACCAAAAATTTCATTTGCCTTAAATGCGGATGGATTGGCTCTGGCAATGGTTTTACTGACTTTGTCTTTAACTCCAATCATTATATTCTCTTCTTTTGGGAATGACTATAAAAATGCAAAAGGTTTTTACGCCTTAATTTTATTTATGGCCTTTGCAATGACAGGAACTTTTCTTGCTGCAGATGGTCTTTTATATTATATTTTTTGGGAATTATCTCTTATTCCAATTTACTTTATTGCTCTTATTTGGGGTAATGGTGACGCAGATGAGCGCAGAAAAGCAGTGGTAAAATTCTTTATTTACACCCTTGCCGGTTCGTTGTTTATGTTAGTTGCCTTTATTTATTTATCGCAAAAAGCAAATGGAAGTTTCCTTATCGAAGATTTCTACAAATTAAACTTATCTGCTACAGAGCAACTTTGGATCTTCCTGGCTTTCTTCTTAGCATACGCTATCAAGATTCCAATTATTCCATTTCATACTTGGCAGGCAAATGTGTACCAAAAAGCACCAACAGTTGGAACTATGCTTTTATCCGGTATCATGCTAAAAATGGGATTGTACAGTGTTATCCGTTGGCAATTGCCAATTGCACCACTTGCTGCAAAAGAATACATGAACATCTTTATCGTATTAGGAATTGCCGGTGTAATCTACGGATCTATTGTAGCTTTAAGACAAAAAGATTTAAAGAAATTATTAGCTTATTCATCTTTAGCACACGTTGGATTAATTGCTGCAGGATCGTATACCTTAACTATTGATGGTCTACGTGGAGCTGTTTTGCAAATGATCGCTCACGGTTTTGTTGTGGTTGGATTATTCTACGCTGCTGAAATAATTTTCAGAAGATACGAAACAAGAAATATTGCAGAGATGGGCGGAATCCGTACACAATCTCCGAAATTTACCTCTATGTTTTTAATCTTACTGTTGGCTTCGGTTGCATTACCGGGTACTTTTAACTTCGTTGGAGAGTTTACTGTTTTGTACAGTCTTTCTCAAGTAAATGTTTGGTTTGCCGTTTTAGGTGGAACAACCATTATATTGGGAGCGTATTATATGCTTAAAATGTTTCAGAATGTAATGTTGGGAGAAACCAATTCAAAAACATTCAAAGATGTTACTCTTAATGAAGGAATTTCATTAGTTGTAATCATAGCTGTATTATTGTTCTTCGGATTTTATCCAAAACCAATTACTGATTTGATTACACCAAGTTTAGAGACCATACTGAGCGTTATCAACAAGAACTAATATTTTAAATAAAAATAAATTAGGGTAGTATCAGCATTCGATATCCTAAATCAAAAAAGCAAAAATGAATACATTAATAGCAATTACAGGGTTGGGTATTTTCTGCCTATTATTTGAAATTCTTAATTTCAGAAAAGCCATTGTTCCATTTACCATTCTTGGACTTTTGGCTGTTTTGGCACTTAATTTTTCAGAATTCGGATCAACAGAAAGTTATTACAATAATATGATTACAGTGAGTAAATTCTCTACTTCGTTTTCATCATTGTTTATTGTTTTAACCATTTTCCTTGTCGCTTTAAGTCACAATTTTTACGAAAATCATCCAACAAAAATCTCTGATTTTATTGCTATAAAAATATTTTTATTGGCCGGTGGTGTAGCAATGGTTTCTTTTGGAAACTTAGCTATGTTCTTCCTTGGAATTGAAATCTTATCCATCGCTTTATACATCCTTGCTGCAAGCGAACGTTTGAATTTAAAAAGTAACGAAGCGGGAATGAAATACTTCTTAATGGGTTCATTCGCATCAGGAATTATTTTATTCGGAATCTGTTTGATTTACGGAGCAATGGGAAGTTTTGACGTTGCCGAAATACACGACAGCTCTTTATCTGCCGAATTACCAATCTGGTTCCCAATCGGAATGGTTTTGATGGTAATCGGAATGTTGTTTAAAATAGCAGCTGTACCTTTTCATTTCTGGGCTCCTGACGTTTACGAAGGTTCTCCGGCTTTAACAACCGCTTTAATGAGTACTTTGGCAAAGGTTATTGCTGTTGCTACTTTATACAAATTAATCAGCGCTTTAAACCTGATCCCATCACTTGACAATCAAGATCTTTTACCAACCTTTGAAACTATTGTAGTCGTTATATCAATGGCTTCTATGACTGTGGGTAATATCATGGCATTGCGTCAGGTAAATGTAAAACGTATGTTGGCTTTCTCTGGTATTTCACATGCCGGATTTATGTTGATGACTTTATTAACGATTGCTACTTCTGCAGGCGTTTTATTATACTACACAGCAGCTTATGCTTTAGCAGGAATCGCCGCTTTCAGTGTTATTTTATACGTTTGTAAAAATCAGGATAACGAAGACATTACAAACTTCCACGGTTTAGGAAAAACAAATCCGTTATTGGCTGCTATCCTTACAGGTTCTTTGTTATCAATGGCCGGGATTCCGATTTTCTCAGGATTTTTCGCTAAGCTATTTTTATTCAATCAAACTATTCAGTCAGGTCATATTGCTTTGGTAATTGTTGCAGTTATAAATTCAATTATCAGTGTTGGTTATTATTTCAAACTAATTTTAGCCATGTACTCAAAAGAACCAAATGAAGAGCGTACCGGGAAACCATTCCTTATTTATGCGGTTGCGATCGTTTCGATCACTTTAAACATCGTTTTAGGTTTGTTCCCATCCTTAGTTTTAGATTTATTGAAATAAAAATTTCAGTCCAAATACAGACCAATCCATCAAGATTATTTTTTGATGGATTTTTTGTTTTAAGGCCACTTCTGCCACAGAAAAATTCATGTTAAAAATTTAACGGAAACAAGTTCTCCTCAAAAAAACTCCCTATATTTGAAGTCAATTAAATGCAATAAAACATGAACTTCAACTCAAATAATCCATTTTTAAGCAACAAGCGTTTTTCATCAAATGCTGTTTCAAAAGCTGAAGGAGTAAATCAGGCACAAATCATTGACTACAATCAGGATATGACTTTGTCAGGTACAATTAATAAGACAGCTATTTTATTTCTAATATTATGCGGAGCCGCTATGGTAACTTGGTGGATGGCTTTTAACGGAATGAACGCGATGTTACCTACTATTGGAGGTGCAATTGTTGCCCTTATTTTAGTAGTAGTTTCAGCATTCAAACCACAAGCCTCTCCTTATTTAGCCCCTGGTTATGCCCTTTTTGAAGGTCTTTTCATCGGAGGAATCTCTGCTATTTTTGAAGCAATGTATCCTGGAATTGTAATCAATGCTGTTGGTGCTACATTAGTCACCTTTTTAGTATGTCTGGGTTTATATAAATTTAAAATCGTCAAAGTAACAGAGCAATTTAAATCAGTAGTTATCGCTGCAACATTAGCCATTGCAACTTACTATTTAATTTCATGGGTGGTCTCTATGTTTACAAGCTTCACTCCTGTACATCAGGGAAATTCTATGATGAGCATCGGAATTAGTGTTTTTGTAATCATCATCGCTGCTTTAAATCTTTTCTTAGATTTTGACTTAATCGAAAAAGGAGTTGAGCAAAAAATGCCAAAATTTATGGAATGGTACGGCGCTATGGGATTAATGATTACCCTGGTTTGGTTGTATGTTGAATTCTTAAGATTACTAACAAAAATGTCCAGTAAAAACTAATTTACTTACATAACATATAAAAAGGTCTTTTTGAAAATTCAAAAAGACCTTTTTTTTTGCTCCCTTCTCAATTTTATAAGATCCATTAGTACCGCATGTTTTCTTCTGTCTTTAAACCGATACCAGTACGAACATCCCACCCAAAACTATAAACCTGAGTTCGATTATTAAGTCCCAGATTTTTCAAATATTTTAGCTCTCTTGCAAGGTCTTTTCAATTAGCATGCCTTCAAAAGCGAGGCATTTGTGCCATCGATCATTTTAAGTCCGTTATCCACTCTCTTCTCCTTCAAAAACGAAAAATCACATTCGTAAAATTGAAAAAGACAATCCTATATAACCTAAAAGAAATCAATAGGCTAGCGATTGATTGGCATTTTATCACCTATTTCTTAGCCAAGATTTCAACAATTTAACTCAGATTATAGCTATTTAGTCCATTTCAGATTTACAATTAGTACGTTTTTTCTTATTTTCAAAAATACCTAGCTGTCTAGTAGAAATGACACAAAATCGTGCCGTTTTTTTCAAAAAGCATTTTCACTAAAGAATAAAAAAAGTAGTAAAAATAATACTTCAGCGTACATTCAAACCAACATGTAATAAATTACAATTAATGCAATTTATTACATATTACTCATTTAAAACAGCAATTCTTTTAATTATTTTCTTTTTTTAAGCAAATTTATTTTGAATATCAAAATTTTATATATTTTTGTGTAATCGATTACAATTAAGATTATAACCGATACTAGAAACCACATTTTACTATTTACTAACTATTAAACAAACCATTATGAAAAAAAACCTACTATTTCTGGCCGTCTTTTTTGTAACAATTCAGACTTGGGCTCAACAAGTTCAAATTACCGAATCATCCGGATGGCTCGAATCTGCTTTTGTAAAATGGCAACCTGTTAGCAATGCCCAAAGCTACAATGTCTATTACACCGGTCAAGGAATCACCGATCAGAAAATTGACGATCAGCTTATTAGAAGTTATGGCAGTTATTTCCGTGCTGACGTTCCCGGACTTAAAGCAGGAGCGTACACCTTGAAAGTAAAACCTGTAATTTCCGGAGTTGAAGGAACTGGTACTACAACAGCCAGTTTAACGGTACTTGCTCAAGACCGAAATGGATTTGCTTTCGACAGTGGAAGAGTTCCCGGAGGCTATAAAATTGATGGAACTCCAAAAGATAATGCTGTCATAGTTTATATCACACAGAACACAAAAAATACCGTTTCTATGAACATCACGGGAGCCAGTACCAATCCTTGTGTTGGGTTGCAAAATATACTGTACGCCATAAAAAAAGGACAAGATACACGTCCCTTTATCTTTCGACTAATCGGAAACATTACCGATATGACCGTAATGGAAGGAGGCGATGTGGTAATCGAAAACGCCAATAATGCCTTTAGTTATCTAACTTTTGAAGGTGTTGGAACAGATGCAGTTGCTAATGGATGGGGAGTTCGTCTAAAAGCGGCTTCGAACATTGAAGTCAACAATCTGGGCTTTATGAATTGCAACAGCACAGCCGGAGACAACGTTGGAATGCAGCAAGATAATGACCACATCTGGGTGCACAATTGTGACTTGTTTTACGGAAATGCGGGCAGCGATGCTGATCAAATAAAAGGCGATGGCGCTTTAGACAATAAAACATCAACCTATATTACGCTATCCTACAATCACTTTTGGGACAATGGAAAAGCAAGTTTATTGGGATTAAGCGAAGGAACCACAGCAGGTCTTTACATCACATACCACCACAACTGGTTCGACCACTCTGATTCCCGTCATCCACGTGTTCGCTATTATTCAGCCCACATTTACAACAATTATTTTGATGGGGTTGCCAAGTATGGATCGGGTTCTACTTTAGGCTCTTCTTTATTTGTAGAAGGCAATTATTTCAGAAACAGTAAACATCCTATGTTAACTTCCCTTCAAGGTACCGATATTTGGGACGAAACCAATCAGGTCAATAATGCCGGAACAATGGGGACGTTCTCTGGTGAAGCTGGGGGTTCTATTAAAGCATTCAACAATACTTTTGATACTGATAATGCCACTAACAATATGCGTTTTGTTGCTTATGGTGATACAAATCCATTATACAATATTTCAGGAAAAATCAGTTCTACAACAGATTTTGATGCTTTTGTTGCGACAACAAGAGCACAAACAGTAAGCAGTAGCGTCGTTTCTAAGTCAGGCGGAAATACGTACAACAACTTTGATACTAATGCTGCTTTTTATGTGAAGAACCTGGCAATAGACCAACCAGCTGCCGCAAGAACAAAAACGGTTCAGTACGCAGGTCGTATTTCCGGTGGAGATTTAAAATGGACATTCAATAATGCAACTGATGATACCTCTTCTCTAGTCATCACAGCATTAAAATCTGCTCTTACAAATTACACCGGTTCTTTAATTGCTGTACAGGGAGAAGGAACTCCGCCAGCCGGATCACAAACACTAACCTCAACTGCAAATAACAATCAAACGGTGACAACTGGTGCAGCAATTGCATCAATTGTATTCACTTGGAGCGGAACTGCAACAGACGCCACGGTGACTGGTTTACCCGCTTCCGGAATTAGTTTTGTGAAAAACACCGCCGCAAAAACCATAACAATTACAGGAACTCCAACTGCGACACTATCCTACTCTATTGCAACAACAGGAACTTCAGGTTCTCCGGCAACGGGATCTGGAACAATTACGGTAAGTACGGGTGGAAGTACCGGAAATGAAATCCATAATTTTACAACCTCCGGAAAAACAAGTTCATTTTATACCATCACCGGAAACATGAATTCAACTTCCGGATCTGTAACTTATAATGGACTAACGCTAACAGGACGCTTAAAAATCGAATCCAGCACTTCAATTGCCTATACCACAACAAGTCCTTCTACTCTGACTTTAGTATTTGATTCGAATTTCACAGGAACAGTGAAGATAAACAATGTGTCCTACACTGCAGCGGCAGGAATCGTTACTACTACAATTCCAGCAGGAGCTATAACCATAACCAAAGGATCAGTAGCTAATTTATATTATATCAGCACCACTTATAACGGTGGTACACTAAAAATGGTGAAAAACACTAAAACTTCTACTGAAGAACAGAACTTAAACATAGAGCGCACAAAAGTAGTTTTATATCCAAACCCTGTATCCTCTACGTTGTACTTATCAAATGAAAACGTAGAAAAAGTTTTGATTTATAATATGGCAGGAGTTCTAATAAGCACCACCGGAAAAGAGACCGAAAGTATTGACATGAGCCACCTCGTACCCGGAACTTATCTGGCCAAAATACATACGTCGACTGGTATATTTAATCAAACGATTCTAAAAAAATAAATACTAAACGTATATTTTTCAAAACAAACAAGAAGCTGTCTCACCATTGAGACGGCTTTTTTTTGACTGAAGAAAAACTCAAAATTATCTAACACAAAGTTTTAGTGAATCCGCTGCGTACTTAAACCATATGAGTAATATAAGATCATATAAGCATACCGCTTAAATTAACCCTTTTGTAATATGATCAAGCGTATTACAACCTCGAACATTTTTAAAAAACTTATTACAAACCAATAGCACACCTTAGCTTTACTGTCACAAATAAAACATAGCAGCAAAACCTGAAACTTGAAACCTGAAACAAAAGAAATAAAAGAAATAAAAAAACCGTCTCAACTTAACGAGACGGTTTTTCTAATACTATATGAGATAAATGATCTTACAAATCAAATTTTATTCCCTGAGCTAATGGAAGGCTCGTTGTATAATTGATTGTATTGGTTTGACGTCTCATGTAAATTTTCCAGGCATCAGATCCTGATTCACGACCACCACCGGTTTCTTTTTCACCACCAAATGCACCACCAATTTCAGCTCCTGAAGTTCCGATGTTTACATTGGCAATACCACAGTCAGAACCTACTACAGATAGAAATCTTTCGGCCTCACGTAAATTATTAGTCATAATGGCTGAGGATAATCCTTGAGCTACTCCGTTTTGAAGGTCAATTGCATTGTCTACTTCTCCCGAATATTTTACCAGATATAAAACCGGAGCAAATGTTTCGTGTTGTACAATTTCAAATGAATTTTGAGCCTCGGCAATAGCAGGTTTTACATAACAACCACTTTCGTAACCTTCTCCCGAAAGCACACCACCTTCTACCAAAACAGTACCTCCTTCGGCAACTACTTTATTCAAAGCCTTTGCATACATTTCAACAGCATGTGTGTCAATTAGTGGACCAACATGATTGTTTTCGTCAAGCGGATTCCCGATACGTAATTGTTTGTACGCAGCAACTAACGCATCTCTAACTTTATCGTAAATACTTTCGTGAATAATCAATCTTCTGGTTGATGTACAACGTTGTCCTGCTGTACCAACTGCACCAAAAACGGCACCTATAACAGTCATCTTGATATCAGCATCCGGAGTTACAATAATGGCATTGTTTCCTCCTAATTCCAATAATGATTTTCCTAAACGTCCGGCAACGGTTTGCGCTACGATTTTCCCCATACGGGTTGAGCCTGTAGCAGAAATTAAAGGAATACGTGTATCAGAAGTTAGTAATTCTCCAATTTTATAATCACCGTTGATCAAACAAGAAATTCCTTCCGGTAAATTATTTTCTTTGATAACCTGTGCCATAATGTTTTGACAAGCGATACCACAAAGAGGTGTTTTTTCTGAAGGTTTCCAAACGCAAACATCACCGGAGATCCAAGCCAGAGCGGTGTTCCATGCCCAAACGGCAACCGGAAAGTTGAATGCTGAAATAATACCGACAACTCCTAACGAATGATATTGTTCGTACATACGATGTCCCGGTCTTTCAGAATGCATAGTCAATCCGTGAAGCTGACGTGATAATCCTACTGCAAAATCACAGATGTCGATCATTTCCTGTACCTCTCCGTAACCTTCTTGAAGTGATTTACCCATCTCATAAGAAACCAATTTACCAAGAGCTTCCTTATTCGCACGCAATTTTTCTCCAAACTGACGCACAATCTCGCCACGTTGTGGAGCCGGAATTAATTTAAAAGTCTTGAAGGCTGCAGTTGCAGCTTGCATTACTTTTTCGTAATCTGCAGGCGTTGACATTTTTACTGAAGCAATTAACTTTCCGTCCACCGGAGAATAACTTTCTAAAATCTCTCCTGATGAAAAGTTTTGTAAACCTGTCGATGTTCCTTCATTTATCGCTTTGATGCCCAATTTTTCCAGAGCTTCATTCATTCCAAATTGTGATGCTATTGTTGTCATTGTAACTTTTTTAGTTAAAATTGTTATATTTTTATGTAAAGATATTATTTCGAGTTGAATTTTTATTCAATTCAATTGTTAAAATGAAAGTAAATTTAGGGTTAATTACGATCAATAACAGAAATACAAAGCAATTTATTCCTTATAATTCATGAAATTTGCAACAATAAAATTATTCTAATTATGAGATTTCTTCATCCGCTTTATATTTTCCTTATTTTAATTTCTACCAGTGCATTTTCTCAGAAGGAGCAAAAACCTTCTTTTCAAATTGTACCCTTAGGAGTAAAAGGCGGTATCGATGAAAAAAACCTTTCTGCCTATTTACTAGCACCAGCAAACACAAACGATTATATCTGTCTTGATGCCGGAACGATAAATGCCGGAATTGAGAAGGCAATTGAAAAGAAAACGTTTAAGATTTCGACTAGCGAAGTATTGCGAAAATACATCAAAGGATATCTTATTTCCCATGCACATTTGGACCATGTCTCCGGTCTAATTATCAATTCACCTGCGGATTCCTCTAAAACGGTTTACGCAACAAAAAAATGCATGGAAATGATGGAAAATCATTATTTCAACGACCAGACCTGGGCAAATTTTGGGGATGAAGGTCCCGGGTTTCCTTTAAAAAAATACCACTTTCAAACTTTATCAATTGGAGAGGAAATACCACTTACCAATACCTCAATGACGATGAAAGCTTTTCCGCTAAGTCATGTTAATCCTTTTGAAAGCACTGCCTTTTTAATAAAAAATGAAGACCACTATGCTTTATATTTAGGAGATACCGGACCGGATGCTGTCGAAAAAAGCAATAATTTACATGATTTATGGACAGCTATAGCGCCATTAGTCAAAAACAAACAACTAAAAGGCATTCTCATTGAAGTTTCTTTTCCGAATGAACAACCGGACCAATTTTTATTTGGACATCTGACTCCGAATCATTTGATGAAAGAACTTCATCTACTAGAAGAATTATCTGGAAAAGGTACCTTGAAAGGTTTTAAAATTATCATTACCCATTTGAAACCACCGACAAAGAATATTACTAAAATTAAAAAACAACTTAAAATTCAGAATGATTTAGGTCTTCAACTTATTTATCCGGAGCAAGGGAAAAAGATTATTTTGTAAGTTTATTTTTATAAATTTACAAAAACTTAATAGCAAATGAAAATTGTCTGGTCAAAACAAGCTAGTTATACTTTTTACATTACCCGCAATTATTTAATCCAATATTGGAATGACGAAATTGCACAACGATTTGTAGACGAAGTTATACGTATTATCACCTTAATTTCAAGCAATCCCTATTTAGGAAAATCCAGAAGTGATTTGCAATGTAATGAAATATTGATATCAAAACATATAACACTGTATTACGTTATAAAGAAGGGTTTTATCCATTTAATTAAATTTTATAATAATCGTCAAAAACCAATAACCGTTCTAAACTTTTGAACTAAATGATGTTTTTGCTTTTTAACTCAAGTAACATTTCTTCATGAGTTATAAAATCTCCATTTTCAAATTCTAATCTAGCCTGTTCAATTTCTGCTTTTAATTCTAACCTAAAATTTTCCTCTGGCGAAAGAATCTTTGCTATCGATAACATTTCATCCGGGGTAAAAGTTTGCGTTTTTAATTTTCGATAAAATGTTGGGCTAGGAATACCAATCTGTTCAATAACATAATTCTTTTTGAAGGGAGAATTATTCAATACATCTTCCAGATTAGCAACGATGCTTTTATAAGTGATAATTTCTTGTATCATTTTTGATAGTTTAATATTTCATTTTACAATGTAAATATACTCAAAAACGATACACTATATCATAAACCTAACAGGTTTTTTAAAACTGTTAGGTTAAAGTAAATTTATTTTTTAGCTATAAATCTGGGATCAGACTCCATTACAGTCCCGCATTTATCACAGGTTCTTAATGATTCTGAATTATAAAAATGCTCAAAATGAGGTAGAAAATCTTTCTCTATATTATGCAATTCAAAATGTACTTCATATAATTTATGATTGCAGTTATCACAATGCCAAAGCAAACCGTCTGTATACCCTTTTCCGGCACGTTTGCGTTCAATCACCAGACCTATAGAACCTTCTGAACGAACAGGAGAATGTGGAATCTTTGCGGGATGCAGATACATATCACCGGCATTCAAAACCATTTCTTTGCGTTCGCCATCTTCCTGAATCACCACTTTTATACTGCCTTCCAGCTGGTAAAAAAGTTCTTCCGTTTCATTGTAATGATAATCTTTTCGGGCGTTTGGCCCTGCAACGACCATAACGATATAATCACCGGAATCAACATAAAGATTTTTGTTTCCAACTGGTGGTTTCAATAATTGACGATTTTCTTCAATCCATTTTGTGAGGTTGAAAGGTTTAGCTATTGCCATTTTTTTTGAGGTACTAAGTTTCTAAGATGCTAAGTTAGGGAAAAGTTTTCAGTTCGCGGTGCCGGTAGAGATGGACTGCTGTCCATCTCTACTGCCCATCTCTACTGTCCACCTCTACTGTCCACCTCTACCGCGAATTTATCTCTTTAATCAAATAAATATAAACCGGAAAATGATCACTAAAACCTGCTTCTGTCAAGGAATGTCGCAATGGATATCCTTTATATTTTCCCGAGCTTTGAACGATATACGACCTTCTAAAAATACCGGCTTTCCAGAATTTAAAAGAGGCGAAATCAGGCCGTATCAAAGGTTCTGAAATTATAATCTGATCGAAAATATCCCAAGAGTCTCTGAAGGCAAGTGTGCCCATCCCTTTATTAAACATTTCTTCAAATGGGTTAAAGACTCCAAATTCAGGAACCTCTCCTTTTTTTGCCTTTGTACCCAAGGCAACTTTTATGCTTTTGTTGTATGGCCCATCGTTAAAATCCCCCATTGTTATAATCTTGGCATTTGGGTTTATTTGCTGTAGTGAATCGATAATTTTCCGATTAAGTCTACCGGCTGCTTCCCTATATTTACCGGAGACCTCTTCTCCACCCCAACGGGATGGCCAATGATTGACAATAATACTTACTTCTTCCTGTTCTAAAAATCCTGTAACTAAAAGCTGGTCTCTTGTAAAAACACGATTGTTCCCGACTGTTGCATTCATTTCTTCTTCTGACTCCTTACTCTCTTCTTTTTTCACAGCAGTACTATCCCCATAGATATACAACGGAATACTGGAAAATGAAGTTGGTCTGAAATATTTCTTCTGAAACAATAAAGCCACATCGATTCCGCGTCTGTCCGGCGAATCAAAATGGATGATTCCGTAATCATACTGTTGTAATTTTGATTCCTTTATTAAATCCTCCAGAACTCCCCTGTTTTCAATTTCAGCCGCTCCTATTAAGGTTGGCGCATTTGTATTCTCCGGTGTTCCGATTTCAGATAAAACCCTCGCCAGATTTTTTAGCTTTTGGCGGTACTTTTCATTTGTCCAATTTTGAATTCCATTTGGAGTCCATTCATCATCATTTCTTTCCAAATCATTTACCGTATCGAAAAGATTTTCCAAATTATAAAAAGCTACCGTATGGATCCTATACTTTTTAGATTGACCGAATAACGTAACGATACAGAAAAAAAGAATCAAAAAAGATTTACCCATTGTTATTTATATACTTTTTAAGAACTTCAAAAGTACAAAATAAAATCATTATTTGTAAGTAATTTCCTGTATTTATGTTTTCTAAAATACTTATATTTGTCAATCGCATTAATACACCAAGCAAAGTAAACTATGAACTTAAAGAGCTTTCAATACACAAAGAGGCGTTTTGTTATTTGTAAAATCGTAATTCTTACTTTTGCTTTACAATCATTCACCTGTCAATCCCAACAAAACATGATCACACCACCTTATCTACAAAAAGGAGATACCATAGCTATTCTGGCAACTGCCCGAAAAAATATAGATGACAATCTTAAGCCTACTATAGATTTATTACATAGTTGGGGTTTAGAGGCTGTAATAGGAAGTACCATTGGTCTTGATGTCAATCAATTGGCCGGAACTGATGAGCAACGTGCTGCCGATTTTCAAAAACAATTAGACAATCCTAACATTAAGGCAATTTGGTGCGTTCGTGGTGGATATGGAACTGTCAGAATGGTTGATCTTTTAGATTTTACCAAATTCAAACAACACCCCAAATGGATTGTTGGTTTTAGCGACGTTACAGTCTTACACAATCATTTGAATACAATGGGATATAAATCGATTCACGGCGTGATGCCTGTAACTATTCCACGTGCTACTCCTGATGCGATTAGCACAATGAAATCAGCTTTGTTTGGTGAACCTCTGTCCTATACTGTTGCTCCTGATGCGATGAATCGTTTCGGAAAAGCAACAGGAGAATTAGTAGGCGGAAATCTCTCTATTCTATACAGCTTATTAGGTTCACAATCTGCTATAGACTGCAAAGACAAAATTTTATTTATTGAAGACTTAGACGAATATCTTTATCATATCGATCGCATGATGATGAATCTAAGACGCAACGGTTGTATTGAAAACCTGAAAGGAATTATTGTTGGTGCCATGACCAAAATGAAAGACAATGAAGTTCCATGGGGGAAAAATGCCGTAGAAATTGTAGATGATGTTACTAAAAAATACAATATACCGGTAATTTTTAATTTTCCGGCCGGTCATATTCGCGACAATAGGGCTTTGATTATGGGAAGTACCATAATAATTGATGTCAATGCGTCCGGAAGTACTGTTGTTTTTGACAAATAAGTTATACAAACACGTATCGCTGTCAAACCAGTAAAGTTTAAACCATATAAGTGATGTAAGAAAATATAAGTTTAGCTTAAATGAACTTACATCACTTATATGGTATAAAAAAACAAGAGATTAAAAAATGGCAAAACACAACGAACTTGGAAAAAAAGGGGAAGAACTTGCTGTAGCGTTTCTCTTGGAAAACGGCTATGAAATCCTCGACCGAAATTGGACATTTCAAAAGGCAGAAATAGATATAATTGCTCAAAAAGAAAACATTTTAGCCATAATTGAAGTCAAAACAAGATCCAGTATAGATTTTGGTTTACCGCAAGAATTTGTCAAACCAAAAAAAGTTCAGCTGCTCGTAAAAGCAGTAAATGCCTACATAAACGATAGGGAAATAGATTTTGAAGTTCGTTTTGACATCATCGCAATCCATAAAAAAGGGGAATCATTTGCAATTGAACATCTTACAGACGCTTTTTATCATTTTTAACATAATTTTTACTTGTTATAATTGTAACAAATTGTTTTTTTATTTATATTTGCGCAGATTTATAACACCACAATTAACTAAACCAACCCAATTAAGTTACCCAAAAACAATTAAAAAATTATGAAAACCGTTTCTTCAATTGTCGAAAATTACATTAAAACAAAACCTTTTTTATTGAACGCTTTATCGCTGGGAATTATTAATCTTACTTCACTTTCACGGAATATCATGACCGAGTTGGAGAGTGAGTTTGGCAAAGAAGTAAAACAAGGCGCTGTTGTAATGTCACTTAAACGACTTACCGAAGAATTAGATTTTAAACTGAATCATAAAATCAACAAAGTCATCAAGAATATTGGTGAAATTACGGTTCGTTCCGAATTAACGGACTATACTTTTGCGGCCTCAGAAACTGTTTTAAACAAACAAGCGGATCTGATTTCTGATATTAATGTGTTGTCTGATATTTTTTATACTTCATCTCGTGGTGTAAACGAAACTAATATTGTAGTAAGCAGCAGTGTTAATCATTTGGTTGAAAAACACTTCATACGTGAAAAACTAATTCAGAAATTAGATAATTTAGCTTCAATTACAGTAAAGCTTCCTAAAGAAAATATTGTTGTTCCAGGTATTTATTACTTTATTTTTCAACGCTTGGCTTGGGAAGGAATTATCATTAATGAGGTAATCTCAACTTCAAATGAATTTACTATTTTAGTTGGAGAAGATCAGGTTGATGTTGCTTTTAAAGTAATTAAAGATCTTAAAAATTAATCCCATAGAATCATCCGATTCTTTTTATACATCCTTTTATCTTTCCATCTAAACGAAAGATAAAAGGATTTTTTTATTCCCAAACAGTACTACAAAGCCCGTATTTTAAAGAACTCTAATAAGAATATTCTCAAAAACCCGCTTTGTAATTGTTAATTTTTAGAAACACAATTCCTAAACTCATCGATCAAAAAACGGGTTTGCCCTTAGTTTTAGCGACACTCCATACAAAAACATTAAAAAAAAGAAGAATTATATTTTTTTACGCACAATTTTTTAAGAATAATATTTTTATATATTTGTTAACGCGTTAACAGAATTAATTATTCAAAAACTACAACGAAAAAAATCGTTCGTTTTCGAATAGCAGTATAAAGAAGATTTTTTTAAGAACCGGAAATCGTACGAATAGCAGGATTACCTTATTCAGAAACCCGGTATCGCTATAAATACAATCAGAAGTCAAACAGACAAAGTAGTATACTTCAGGCTTCTGATCAAACTGTCTAGACCAAAAAACCACTTTTAACCAATCAAATCACTCTTTTCGGGGTGATTTTTTTTCGCCACGAATTGCACGAATTAGCTCGAATTAACTTGATGCTTAAAATAAAATTTGTGCCAATTCGTAGAATTCGCGGCAAACTTTTTCTCAACACGAATTTCACAGATTTGCACGAATTAAGTTGATGTTTAAAAATAAAATTTGCGCCAATTCGTGGAATTCGTGGCAACCTTTACTCTTCAAGCAATTCCATTAATTCCAAAGCCCTCTTGGTGGATTTTACATTTTCAAAAGTCAATAAAAGTCTTAAGCCATTGGGAGTTTGCTTTTCTTTCATTTGGCAAAGATTACTATGTGTTTGCACAAATTTTATAACCTTATGAAAACGTTTGGACTGATAATAATCGGACTGTTGGTCTGAAACAAAATAACCAATCATTTTGCCTTTTTTCATGACCAGTTTCTCTATACCTACACTTGTGGCGATCCATTTGATGCGAATACTATTCATCAATGCATTGGCACGTGGAGGCATCGGTCCGAAACGGTCAATTAATTTATTTTGAAATACAACCAGTTCTGCTTCATTTTTCACAGCACCCAGCTCGTTATACAAACTCAAGCGCTCCGTCACATTATTAATATATTCATCCGAGAACAACAACTCAAAATCGGTATCAATTTGTAAATCTTTTACATACTCCTTAGTTTCGATATCATTCTCTTCCGGATACAAATCTTTGAATTCGTTTTCTTTTAATTCTTCGATGGCTTCGTTCATGATTTTCTGATAGGTATCGAACCCAATTTCATTGATAAAACCACTTTGTTCCCCACCTAATAAATCTCCCGCACCACGAATTTCAAGATCTTTCATGGCAATATTAAATCCGCTTCCAAGTTCACTAAACTGTTCTAGCGCCTGAATACGTTTACGAGCATCGTCCGTCATTGAGGAATAGGGTGGACAGATGAAATAACAAAATGCTTTTTTATTGCTTCGTCCTACTCTACCGCGCATTTGATGCAAATCCGACAATCCGAAGTTGTTGGCATTATTGATGAAAATTGTATTGGCATTTGGTACATCTAAACCACTTTCAATGATGGTAGTTGCAACTAAAACATCAAAATCTCCATTCATAAAACCTAACATCAATTCTTCGAGTTTTGCCCCTTCCATTTGTCCGTGACCGATTCCGACTCTGGCATTTGGAACCAAACGCTGTATCATTCCAGCCACTTCTTTAATGTTTTCAATTCTGTTGTTGATGAAAAAAACCTGTCCGTTTCGCTGAATTTCATACGAAATTGCATCACGAATAATTTCTTCATTAAAACCAACCACATTAGTTTCAATCGGATAACGATTGGGTGGCGGTGTTGTGATTACTGACAAATCACGTGCTGCCATTAACGAAAACTGTAATGTTCTCGGAATTGGTGTTGCTGTTAATGTCAATGTATCTACGTTTGCCGCTATCGTTTTGAGTTTGTCTTTTACGTTAACTCCAAATTTTTGTTCCTCATCTACAATCAATAAACCAAGGTCTTTAAATACCACATTTTTGTTGACCAGCTGATGTGTTCCGATTACAATATCCAATTTCCCTTCGGCTAATTGTTTTAAGGTTTCTGCCTTTTGTTTGGCAGTTCTGAATCGGTTTAAATAACCAACAGAAACCGGCATGTCTTTTAGTCGCTCTGTAAAAGTGCGATAATGCTGGTACGCCAAAATAGTGGTCGGAACCAGTATAGCCACTTGTTTACTATTGTCAACGGCTTTAAAAGCAGCACGAATCGCCACCTCCGTTTTACCGAAACCAACGTCACCACAAACCAGTCGGTCCATCGGTCTGTCGCTTTCCATATCGGCTTTTACCTCTGCTGTTGATTTGGTTTGATCGGGTGTATCTTCGTAGATAAAAGAACTCTCTAATTCGTTTTGCAAATAACTGTCCGGCGCAAACTGAAATCCTTTTTCCAAACGTCGTTTTGCATACAACTGGATTAAGTTGAATGCTATATGTTTGACACGCGCCTTGGTTTTTTGTTTTAAAATCTTCCAGGCGTTCGATCCTAACTTATAAATTTTAGGCGGCGTTCCGTCTTTTCCGTTGTATTTTGAAATTTTGTGAAGCGAATGGATGCTCACATATACTATATCATTATCGGCATAAACCAATTTTATGGCTTCCTGTGTTTTGCCTTCTACCTGAATTTTCTGCAAACCGCCAAACTTTCCAATTCCGTGGTCGATATGTGTAACGTAATCTCCAACAGAAAGTGCTGTAAGCTCCTTTAACGTGATATTCTGCTTCTTAGAATAGCCGTTTTTGATATTGAATTTATGATAACGCTCAAAAATCTGATGGTCTGTATAGGCCGTAATCTGATTCTCTTCGTCAATAAATCCTTGATATAATGGCAGTACAATGGTATGATATTGTTTTCTGATGTTCTCCGAATTAGCCTCATCTAAGGTTTCAAAAATATCATGGAAACGTTTGGCCTGCGTTTCATTTGAACAGAATAAATAATTTTTATATCCGTTAAAATGATTGTCGCTCAGATTATTCAACAACAAATCAAACTGTTTGTTGAAAGAAGGCTGCGGCTGTATATGAAATTCGAAACTCTTTGTGGTTTTGAAAACAGGTTTTGAAGCCAATTCTACAATTGAGAAATCTAAAGCTCTTTTTATAAATGCAGACTGGTTTAAGAACAGTTGTTCGGGAGTCGCATGTTTTATTTCTCCGGACAGTTTTTCGAAAGCTTCTTCTGCCCTGGCAAATTGTTTGTCTAACTGAGAAAAAAGTCCTTCTGTATTCTGAATAAAAAGTACTGTTTTTTCTGCAATATAATCCAGGAAACTTTCTCGGTTCTCTTGAAAAATCTTGTTCTCCACATTCGGAATAATCGTGATTTTTTTATGTGTTTCAACCGACAACTGTGTTTCCACATCGAAACTTCGAATACTGTCTACTTCATTCCCGAAAAACTCAATGCGATAGGGGTGATCGTTCGAAAAGGAAAATACATCTACAATTCCTCCACGAACCGAAAATTCACCGGGTTCGGTAATAAAATCGACTCTTTTAAATTCGTATTCAAACAAAACTTCGTTGATAAAATCTATAGAAATTTTATCATTCAAAGCGACTTTGAGTGTGTTTTTATCCAGTTCTCTTCTGGTTACTACTTTTTCAAAAAGAGCTTCGGGATAGGTCACAATTACCGCCGGTTTTTTGCGGGAATTAATTCGGTTTAAAACCTCAGCACGCAATAAAACATTAGCATTATCGGTCTCTTCAATCTGGTAGGGACGACGAAACGAACCGGGATAGAACAAAACATCCTGTTCGCCAATCATTTGTTCTAAATCGTTCAGATAATATGCTGCTTCTTCTTTGTTGTCTAAGACAATCAAAAAAGGCAATTCTGTTTTCTTAAAAACACTTCGAACTACAAATGAAACTGCCGATCCCAGCAATCCGCTCAGATGCATTTTTACTTGATTCTGCTCTAGTAATTGTGTGGCAATCTGCTGACTTTTAGGCAAATTGTCATACGTAGTATATAAGGCGTTTTTACTCAACTTTAGGTAAATTTGGATCTATAATTGCGTTCGGGATAGCACGTGTTGTGTCTAACATTTTCAGAAAATCGGCTTCTCCTTCTTCTTTTGGAATCTTCGCTTTTTCGACAACTTTATCCATTTGTCGCTCTAACGACACCAACTCTTTATTGATATCCCCAATTAAAAACGTCACTTTATCATCCGGAATTGTGCTCAGATGAATGTACAAATCCATCATTTTGATTTTAGTGATCAAAATTGAAATTCTACTTTTTATCTGAGGTTGATTAAATTGTGCGGGAATATTATTGTTTAAAAGCATTGCTTTCTTAGCTATCGCTTCTGATTTTTTCTGAAACGCTCCAATCGTCTTCCTTGGTTTTTCTCCGATTTCCTTTAAAAAATCACGCCATTCGGTCCACACAACTCTATTTTGCTCAGAGACTTCGTTGATGGGTTCATCTATAAAAGTCCAGCCTTTATTGATGTTATTGAATATGGCTTCCTTTTTTTTAGCTTCTTTTTCATAGGCTGCACGACGCTTTTCATCTTCACCCTGACATGAATTCAGTACAAAAATCAAAAGTAGAAAAAGAGATATTTTATATTTCATTTGGTAAAACATTAAGCTACAAAGTTACAAAGTAAATTTACAATTACGAACTCTCTTTTTCGTCTCAAATCATATAAAATTGTGCGCTTTTTTTGCCACTAATTTCACGAATTGGCACGAATTATTTTTTTTGCCACAGATTTCACTGATTAAATGGATTATTTCTGAATCGAAATGAAAAACGCAAGTGAAAAATCATTCTAATCCTTTTAATCTGTGGCTAACCAAATCCCAATCTATATAGAGCACTGCCTTTTTTGCCACAGATTTCACTGATTAAACGGATTTCTTTAAAGAAAAATACACACGTGAAAAAATCATTCTAGGCTTTTTAATCTGTGGCGATTTTCTTCTCGTCAATACCTTTTTTTACGGAGAATAACCCAACAAAGAAACTTCGTTATTGTTAAATTTATAATTTGCATTGTCAAAAAACATATTTATTTGCGAAAACGTTATATTTGTATCTCTAAAAAAATTAACACATGAATCCAAAAATCTTGATCATTGGCGCTTGCGGTCAAATTGGGACTGAACTGACTCAAAAATTACGTAAATTGTATGGAACAGAAAATGTAATTGCTTCTGACATCCGGAAATTAAATACTGACGTTGTTAATTCAGGGCCTTTTGAAGTGGTCAATGCTTTAGATTTTAATCAAATTGAGCATCTGGTTGAGTTGCATAAAATTACCGATGTTTATTTAATGGCGGCACTTTTATCGGCTACAGCTGAGAAGAATCCGGCATTTGCATGGGATTTGAATATGAACTCTTTATTTCATGTTTTAAATTTAGCTAAGGCAAAAAAAATTCAAAAAGTTTTCTGGCCATCAAGTATTGCTGTTTTTGGACCAACAACTCCAAAAGAAAACACCCCTCAATATACCGTAATGGAACCTTCTACGGTTTACGGAATTAGCAAACAAGCAGGAGAAAGATGGTGCGAATATTACCATAACATTTATGGTGTTGATGTTCGCAGTATTCGTTATCCGGGTTTAATCAGTTGGTCTACGCCTCCGGGTGGTGGTACTACCGATTATGCTGTGGATATTTTTTACAAAGCGATTTCAGATAAAAAATACGAGTGCTTTTTATCTTCAGAAACAAAAATGCCAATGATGTATATGGATGATGCGATTGATGCTACTATAAACATTATGAAAGCACCGGTTGAAAAAATCAAAATTCATTCGTCTTATAATTTAGCTGCGATGAGTTTCACACCAACCGAAATCGCTGCTGAAATTAAAAAACATATTCCGGAATTTGAGATTACTTACAATCCTGATTTCCGTCAGAAAATTGCAGACAGTTGGCCTGCGAGTATTGATGACAGCTCTGCCAGAGAAGACTGGGACTGGAAACATACTTTTGACTTAGAGTCAATGACAAAAGATATGCTGGAGCATTTGGGATAAACCCAAGTCCTTCTTTACCTCTATAAGCATGTTATTTTAAAAGAAAATCCTTTTAGAATAACATGCTTATTTTTTTTACAAAATGTTTCTTAATTAAAAAATACGAATTGTAGAATTTCTTACATTTGATCTGTTTTTAACAAACTAATTAACCAAACCCTTACACAAAGGAAAAAAAACCGTTAGATTTATGACAAATTCGTTAAATCCTATTCAGGAAGACAAAAGAACCGCTATTGTTGATATTTTAAGAGGATGGGCTTTACTAGGTGTTGCCATAGGAAACTATGTCGATTTTCGCTACATCGGGCTAGACCGTTTTATTCAAAAAAAAGGCGCTTTTTCTGAAGTAATAAGCTTTTTTAATTTAACCTTTTTTTCTGCCAAATCCTGGACTTTATTGAGCATTTTATTTGGATACGGTTTTGCAATACTTATAAATAATGTTGCAGAAAAAGGCAAAAATCCTGTTTCTTTTTTCTGCTGGCGAATGTTTATTCTTTTTGCTTTTGCTTTTGTAAATTCTGCTTTCTGGCTTGGCGATATTTTAAAAGACTATGCTTTTTTAGGTTTATTTCTTTTACTCTTTTATAGAAGTTCCCCTAGAACAATTCTTATAAGCAGCATCGTTCTTTTAGTATTCATTCCATTTCTTACGGCCTACATTAATAGTATCAAACAGACATTACCCGATGTACAGTCTACTGCCAAATATTTAAAATTATTTTATTCTGATAATTGGCTCGATGTATTCCAATTCAATTTACTCGGAACGTATTATCAGGAAATGATTAATCTCCCTTATGCAATTACCGTCCATGTTGTGATGTTTGCCCTGATGCTTTTGGGGTTTTATGCCCAAAAAATCAACTTTTTTAATCGTTTACCTGAATTAAAAAAATCTTTAAAAAGAACCCTTATCATCACGTTCTTTTTAGCAATTGCTTCCGGTATTCTTTTCCAAATCTTCCTTAAACAAACAGTCGTTTTTACTTATTTTAATCCTGTTTTTTGGACCATAATAAGTACAATGTTGTTTATAGCATCCGGAATTTGTCTGCTCTATACAAACGGAAAACTAAAAACGGTCTTCAACTATTTCAGGGTTAGCGGCAAAATGACTTTAACTAATTATCTGATGCAAAATATCATTGCCTTTTTTCTATTTTCCGGAGCTGGCTTCAAAATTTACAATACTTTACCGTACTGGTTTTACTTTTTCTTAGCGATTTTTGTGTTTACAATTCAGTTATTCATAAGCAAATGGTGGCTTGACAGATACAATTATGGTCCCGTTGAATGGCTGTGGAGAGTGTTGAGCTATAGAAAGATGTTTCCGCTAAAAAAGACCGTACAAAGCGAAACGATAACAAATGTAAAACCTGTTTTATAGATTTACTCTTAAAAGAAAAAGCCCTTAAAAAAATTATTTTTTAAGGGCTTTCTTTATTTAATTCAGTAAATTATTTTACTTCATAAACATTATTTGTTGCTTTTACATCTGCCATTAATCCGCTTGGATCAATTGTGATTTTTTTAATTGCAGCTTTGCTTTTATCTATTGTAAAACTATAGTTTGACATTGCCCAAGCCCAATCTTCCAAAACAGTTCTTTTTACGTTTGGATTCGGATTTGGTTTAATGTAATTCATCATTCTTAATGGAATGTAGAAACTCTCTGTTGTACCATCAGTATATTCAACTGTTAAGTCAAGAGGCATTGGCATTCTTCCGATTCTTTCTAAAGAAACGGTTGTTTTACCAGCATTATCAGCTACGTCTTTTATTCCGTAGTCAATTGTATTTGTTGTTTCTGCCCAGTCAATCAAATACCAGTCCAACTCAGCACCGGAAACTCGCTCTGCTGTTCTTTTGACATCATTTGGCGTTGGGTGTTTGAATTTAAAATCATTGTAATATCTCTTTAAAGTCGCATCTAAATTCTCCTGACCAATTACATAAGCCAACTGCGAAAGAAAGATACTTCCTTTTACATAAGAAGAGATACTGTAAGGTCTGTTCTCATCATAACGATCACCATGAGTGGTTTGTGGCTGCTCTTTTCCTGATGAAACTAAACTGTAATACGCATTATAGTTTCCTTTAAACGGATTTACTTCTTTTTTATCTCCAGCCAATTCATTCAAAGCACTGTCTTCAATGTAAGTTGTAAAACCTTCATCCATCCATGGGTGTTTTGATTCGTTTGAAGCTAAAATATGTTGGAACCAAGAATGTCCTAATTCGTGTGTTGCCGTTCCCAGAATTCCTTCAAGAGTTCCGTTTCCTAACATTAAAGTACACATCGCATACTCCATTCCACCATCACCTCCTTGAATAAAAGAATATTGTTTGTACGGATAAGCTCCAACTCTCTGATTATAGTAATCCATTACTTTAACCATTAACGGCTCCAGTTTTTTCCAGTTCTCTGCTACTTTCGGATTGTTTTTGTAGAAGAAATGCAAATCAACATCATTTGGTCCTTTTACAATATCATGAATATAGTTTTTATCAGCTGCCCAGGTAAAATCATGCACATTTGGCGCAATAAAATGCCAGGTTAACGTTTTTGCTTTTTTAGGGTATACTACTGTTACACCTGCATCTTCGTAACCGTGTCCGATTTGGTTTTTATCCTGAAGATATCCGGAACCTCCAACAGTATACTCTTTATCAATTGTAATTTTTACATCAAAATTACCCCACACACCGTGAAATTCTCTCGCGATATAAGGATCTGCATGCCAGCCTTCGAAATCAAATTCGGCTAATTTAGGATACCATTGTGACATTGACAATTCGATTCCTTCCGTGTTATTTCTTCCTGTACGACGAACCTGAACCGGAACTTGTCCGTCAAAATCTAACGTAAAAGTTGATTTAGAATTCGGCAAAATTGGCTTCGCCAGTGTTACTTCCAAAATAGTTCCGGAAGTTCTGGTTTGAGCGGTAACACCATCTTGTTTAAAATTAGTAACTTTTAAATACCCTACTTCGTTTGGTTTTAAAGTTTCAATTCTGCTTTGCTTTGTTTCTTTACCATCAGCACTTTTTACTTTATTCACCATTCTTCCGTCCGGATCTTTAATAAAATGCAAACGAGCATCCATCTCACTTCCGGGTTGAAATGCATTCAGAAATAAATGATAGAATACTTTTTTTAATGTATCGGAAGAATTATTGGTATAAACCAATTCTTGCTTCCCTTTGTACTGATAGTTTTTTACATCCATCGAAACCTCCATTTTATAGTCGGCATGTTGTTGCCAGTATGGAGCGCTTTGTGCAAAAGCTGAGTTTAAACCCAAACTCAAAAAAGATAATAGAATAATTTTATGCATATTCAATAAAATAGAAAATGGAAGAGTCTTCACTCTTCCATCGGATTAGTAATTTATGTTTTTATTTTTTTGACATTTTTTCAGCCATTAATAAAGCGTTATAAGCATTTACCATTTTGGCTGTTTTAGAAGATTCAGCAGACGAAACCGGCACCGGTTTTTGACTCGGATCCGGGTTTTCACCTAAAACTACCATTGATGGGAGAGCAACTCCTGATTCCATCAAAATATGTTTTACTTGTGAAGCTTTTAATTTTGGATAATAAGAACGAATCAAAGCAGCAACTCCTGCAGCATTTGGCGAAGCCATTGAAGTTCCTTGCAGATACTTGTATTTGTTATTAGGAACTGTTGCGTAGATTTCTTCACCCGGAGCAAAAACGTCAACGTTTATTTTTCCGAAATTAGAGAATCCTGCGATTACATTTTGTCCGTATTCTTTATTGATCGCACCAATTGTAATAACATTATCCGCAAATTCTTTTATATTGTCTTGAGAGTCATTCGGGTAATTGATGTTTTTTGTTTCATCAATATTGTAACCGTCATTACCTGCAGCATGAACAATTAATACATCTTTTTTAGCAGCATATTTTATAGCCTCGTACACCCATTCTTTATGAGGAGAGAAACTTTTCCCGAAACTTCCGTTAATTACTTTTGCACCATTGTCAACAGCATAACGAATTGCCAAGGCAATATCTTTATCATACTCATCTCCATCAGGAACGGCTCTAACGGTTAAGATTTCAACATTGTTGGCAACACCGTCTCCACCTAAATTATTACCTCGAACCTGCGCGATAATACCCGCAACGTGTGTTCCGTGAAGGGCTTTTTCTTTATCAGGACCAAAAACTACGTTATTACCATACTTTGTATTTTTGATGTCTTCCGGATTATCTCCTACCACTTTTCTTCCGTCAAAATCTTTATTCAGATTGTAATTGAATTGATCGTAAACCTGCTCTCTGTAAGCTTCCAACTCTTCTTCCGGATCAAAAGTTGGTCCTGCATTAGTAAAAATCTGTGTCATGATATTTTTACTTAACACTATTTTTTCGTCTGTTGAAGTAATTGTGCTTAAATCTTCCAACTTGTAAGTGGTCTTATTTAAAGCTTTTTTTATTGTATTGTGAACGTCCAACAAATAATCAACCTGTTGTTTGTCCTGCAAAAGTTTTTTAGATTTTTCTTCGTATTGCGCCAATGCATTTTTGTATTCCGCAGATCCATCATCTCCTTTTTTAACAACACGAGTCATTTCAAGATTTTCATGTACGGCATCCCCAAGGAAATTCCATCCATTAATATCATCAATAAAACCGTTTTTGTCATCATCAATTCCATTACCCGGAATTTCTTTAGGATTGGTCCACACCATTCCTTTCAGGTCTTCATGTTCGATGTCTACACCGGAATCCACAATACCTACAATTACTTTTTTACCAGTTTTTCCTTGTAGCAACTCCGCATAAGCTCTGTCGACACTCATTCCTGCAATAGTATCTTTTACTAAATCAAGATGGCTCCATCTTTTTAAATCATTCTCAGAAACCGGAGCTTTTTTTACAATAACCAAAGGTGTTGTAATGGCTGCTTTAGGAGTAGAAACTTGTGCTTGTAAAGTTGCACTACAACCTGCTAAAACAAGTAATGCAAAAGCAGATAACGTATTTGATTTTATAGGACTCATGTAATCTATTTTAATATAAAAGTTAAAAGTTGCGACTAAATTATGCTTTTTTGTTGCAAAAAACTAACCATTAACACTGCCTTATGATTTTTTAGTGGTTATCTGTTTATAAATGTGTACTTTTCGTGTGTTTTAATATTGTTTTTTGAAAAAAAATTAATACGGGTTTCCGTAATAAAACCCAATCTAATTTGTATACTTGCATTTCCAAAATACTAAAACCTATCTATGAAAACAAAACTACTTTTATTCTTGGTATTAGCCCATTTTTCTATTTATGCACAAATAAATTTAGTCTCCAATGGGGAATTTGAAAACTGGACAAATAACAAAACATTGCCGGGCTGGACGATCGAAAACAATGTTAGTCAGAACACTTCCGACTTCTGGAGGGGCGCTAACAGTATAAAACTATCCTTTCTAAACAACACTTTAATTCCGAAAATTACAACTCAAGTTCCCATGAGTGCCGGAATTACCTATACAATAAAGTTTAAATACAAATATTTAAGCAGTAACTACAATAATGCACACCCTATTGTCCTGAATATTAGCAAAAATGGAAGTTCGACAACACTTTCGAATACTACTTTTGCCACAGACAATAATTGGGGAACCAATGAAATCACTTTTACACCGGACCAAAACCTGTCTTACGATTTAAGTATTTCCTTGCTTACAAATGATGCTATCGGATTTAATGTGGCGATTGATAATCTGCAAGTTTATGTTCAGGGAACCGAGCAATATACCCTTATTCCGGATGTGATTTTCGAAACGAAACTAATCCGACTTGGCATCGACTTAGGGGTAGCTGACGGAAGAGTGCTGACCTCTAGCATAGCTACACTAAATTCTTTAGATGTAAGTAATAATCAGAGCAATCTTCCAAGTCAATCTATTATAAATATGACCGGGATTCAGGATTTTAAAGCCTTAACTTCTTTGTCCTGTTTTGGCAACTTGATCACGAGCTTAGATCTTACTAAAAATAGTGCTCTGACAACTTTATACTGCCAACGCAATCGACTAACGAATCTGGATATTTCTAAAAATACAGCTTTAACTTATATCAATTGTAATGATAATCAATTGACAAATATTGATGTTTCTGAAAAAAAAGCGCTGACTTATTTAAATTGCTCAAACAATAAATTAACAAATCTTACGGTTTCAAAAAGTGTTCTTTTGGAATATTTATATTGTGAAATCAACGCATTAACAAGTCTTGATGTTTCAAAAAATGTTAGCCTAAAAGCTTTATCTTGCAGAACTAACTCCTTAACGAGTTTAAACTTAAAAAACGGAAAGAATACGCTCTTTTATTGGAATTCTCTCTATAATATAGAGGTTTATGACAATCCTGGATTGAGCTGCATCTTAGTAGATGATGTAATTTATTCAAATAAAAACTGGTCCAATAAGAAAGATTATCAAGCCAGATATACCTTGCTCTGCGATCAGCAATACACCGCGATCCCGGACTTAAATTTTGAAAAAAAATTAATTGCCCTTTTGATAGACGCGGGCCCAACCGATGGAAAAGTACTAACGGCAAGTATTTCGTCACAGACCACATTAGACGTTTCAAATAGTGCTATTGCAGATTTAACAGGAATTCAGGATTTTACCAAATTAAGCACTCTAAATTGTTCCGGAAATACTTTAAGAAATCCGGATTTTTCAAAAAATCTAAATCTGACCAATTTAGATTGCAGCAAAAATCAATTAACCTCACTTGATTTTACTAAAAATAGTGCTTTGACAACTCTACGTTGTTCAAATAACATTGAACTGGCTACCTTAGAGGTTTCTAAAAATAGTGCTTTGACGATTTTAGAATGTAAGTCAGCTAACCTAAGGGCTTTAAACGTGACCCAAAATTTGAAGTTAGAAGAACTAAATTGCAGTTATAATATTTTGGCTCGTTTAGATGTTTCAAAAAATATTAATTTGACTTCTCTGGACTGTTCTTATAATCGAGTGCCGGAGCTGAATATTTCTAATCATCAAAGTTTGATTACTTTAAATTGTTCTAATAATGAATTAACAAGTCTTGATGTTTCAAGTACAATGTCTCTGAATAATTTTGATTGCAGCACCAATAAACTAGTTAATCTGAATGTGAAAAATGGCAATAATCTAAACATGCCAAAACCTAAGTTTCTGAGCAACCCGAATTTAACCTGTATCAGCGTTGACAAGGTCGCTTATTCGAATTCGACTTGGAGTTCTTCTAAAGACAAAGCAGCTTCTTACAATACCAGTTGTGGCACTTCTATTGCCTACACGTTGATTCCCGACCCTGCTTTTGAAGACAAATTGATCGCAATAGGAATTGATACCGATGGGAAAAATGGAAAGATCATGACCACCAGTATAATTTCGGTAACTTCTTTAGATGCTTCTTCTGCCAATATTTCAAATTTAGGCGGAATTCAGGATTTTCTGTCTTTGACGTATCTGGATTGCGGCTTGAATAAAATATCGTATTTAAATCTATCCAAAAATATATTTTTAGCTACTTTATATGCTCCCGAAAATGCCCTGGAGACTTTAGATGTTTCTAAAAACACTGATTTGACCTATTTGGATTGTAGCAAAAACCGATTAAAAACCCTCGATGTTTCTAAAAATAAAGCGCTGACTTATTTGAATTTGAGTATGAATTCCCTTTATTCTAATTTTACAACCTTAGACGTTTCTAATAATACAGCCTTAACAACTTTAAATTTTTCAAATAATAAAATAACAACTATAGATCTAACCAAAAATCCAGCCTTAACTGCTTTCAATTGCAATACGAACAGTATAGAATATTTGGATGCTTCTAAAAATACAGCTCTTGTAAAACTGGACTGTTATGGGAATCGATTATGGTATTTAAATTTGAAAAACGGAAATAACAAAAACCTGGATATTGCCAATTCTAATTTTACGAATAATCTAAATCTAAGCTGCATTGAAGTAGATGATCCTGCTTATTCAAATGCAAACTGGTCGGGTAAAAAAGATGCAGCTGCGAGTTTCAATGAAGCGTGTAATTTGAAAAACACTTTAATTCCTGATATTAATTTTGAAGAAAAGTTAATTGCGTTAAAAATTGATTCCGGCGTTCCCGATGGAAAAGTTTCAACCGCAAGAATTTCTTTTGTAACGGAACTAAACCTAAATGGAGCCTCTATTTCTGATTTAACCGGAATTCAGGATTTTACAGCATTGACCAGTTTATTCTGTACAAATAATCTATTGACTACAATCAATATTTCTCAAAACTTAGCTTTAACCTATTTAAATGTTAATGATAATAAACTAACTACTATAGAGACTTCAAATAATCCTGCCTTAGAAGAATTATATATCTCTGATAATAAATTGACAAGTCTTAATCTTGCAAAGAATCTTAAGCTACACGATTTGTTTTGCATGGACAATCAATTAACTACTCTTGATGTTTCGAGCAATAAAGAATTATACGATTTGCGCTGCTCTTCCAATCAATTAAAAATTTTGGATCTTTCTAAAAATCGCCTTCTGGATTTAATATACTGTAGCAATAATAATCTTTCGGCTTTAAATTTAAAAAGTGGAGGAAATAAATATATCAGACAAATAAACCTTATAGAAAATCCTTCATTAAGCTGTATTTTGGTCGATGATGTTTCTTATTCTAATACAAATTGGGCCAATTTCAAAGACGCCACAGCAAACTTTAAAACGGTTTGTGATGCCTTAGGCCTCGAAGATTCTGTTTTTAAAAACACTGTTGTGTATCCAAATCCAACTAAAAACATTTTAAACATCCAAAATGTAAGTTTAGAAAAAGCAACGGTTTACAATGCACTGGGGCAACTAGTAAAAACGTTTACTTTAGATGTAACAAACACCGACAATACCATCAATTTGTCCGGTCTTCCAAAAGGAATTTACTATGTATACTTAATCAATCAGGATGCGGCTTCAGCTAAGAAGATAATTCTTGAATAATTGATATAACAAACTAAAAAATCCCATTTTCAAATTGATGAAAATGGGATTTTTTTATGCCTTTAATTTTTCTCTAAAGAATATCTTCACAAGTAAAAACGTCTTTCAACCGAACTCCTTTTTCGGTGTGTTCTACGGTTATAATCTGATTGTGTGCATCATGTTCCAGAAATAAATAGTGATTGTGATCTGCAGCTGCACTCAAAAATTTTGATTTCTCAGGCATCGTCAATAAAGGCCTGGTATCGTACCCCATAACATACGGCAACGGAATATGTCCTGCTGTTGCCAGCAAATCGGCACAAAAAACAATCGTTTTATCTTTGTATTGAATATGTGGAATCATCTGTTTTTCGGTATGACCGTCAACGTAAAAAATTCCAAAACCTAATTCTTCAGCAACTCCAAAATCACCATTGGGTCTTTGAATAAAATTCAACTGGCCACTTTCCTGCATCGGCAAAATATTCTCCGATAAAAAGGAAGCTTTTTCGCGGGCATTAGGCTTTGTTGCCCATTCCCAATGACTTTCGTTTGTCCAATATTTGGCATTTTTAAAAGCGGGTTCGTAGCCCGTTTTACCTGAATTCCATTGAACACTTCCTCCACAATGATCAAAATGAAGATGCGTCATAAAAACGTCTGTAATCGCATCCCGGTGAAAACCATATTTTGCCAAAGAAGCATCTAAAGAATGTGATCCCCACAGCGAATAGTAACCAAAAAACTTTTCTGATTGTTTGTTTCCCATTCCGGTATCAATCAAAATAAGTCGGTTTCCGTCTTCTATTAGCAGGCAACGTGCCGCAATATCAATCAGGTTATTGTTGTCGGCAGGATTGGTTTTATTCCAGATTGTTTTAGGCACAACACCAAACATGGCGCCGCCATCTAGTTTAAAATTTCCGGATTCTATTGGGTATAGTTTCATGAAAGTAAGTTTCTATTAGAAAAACAAAGCTAGGAAATCCAATTTCCATATGCTAAAAAATCTATTTAAAAACATATAATGTCATTAACAGAAATGGGAAAAAGTGGCCACGAATTACACGAATTGACACCAATTCTTTCATTATTTAGTGAAATTTTTATTTGTTACAGATTTTGAGAAAATGCCTTTAGGGCTTTGACAAATAGTTCCCAACCTCGCACATCTATTAGTAAAAAAAGCAACAGATTAAAGGATTAAAATGATTAAATAATCTGTGCAAATCTTTTTAATCTGTGGCAAAAAATAATTCGTGCCAATTCGCGAAATTCGTGGCAAAAAAATCATCCCAAAAATCAAAATAAAAGTCTGGTCTCAAAATCCCAAAGCAACGGCTTCCTATATTAAAATAACTTCTGTCTATTTTAACATTTGTTATAATAATGTGAACCATTATGGAAAAAGGTTTTTAAGTCGTATCTTTGCAAATAATTTCATTTTCACATTGAAATACAGTACTTTAAAATATAATGATTTCATTACTATTTCGGAGCTCGTTTAAAATGAAATAAAAAAACAAATACTATAAACACAATGATAAAAGTTTCTGATACAGCCAAAAAGAAAATCATCGATTTGATGAAAGACGATGGTTTTGATGCCGCTCATGACTACGTACGCGTAGGTGTAAAAAGTGGCGGATGCTCTGGTTTGTCCTATGATTTAAAATTCGACAAAACCAAAGGCGACGACGATAAAATATTTGTAGACAACGACATAACAATTGCAGTTGAAAAAAAATCATTTCTATATTTAGCCGGAACCATATTGGAGTTCTCAGGCGGATTAAACGGAAAAGGCTTTGTATTCAACAATCCAAATGCAAGCAGAACTTGTGGTTGTGGAGAATCTTTTTCACTATAAATCAAAAGAATTTATAACAGCAAAAATTTAAACCTTTTGAGAATAAATCATTTTCAAAAAGTTTTAAAAAACTAAAAAATGTCAAAATACACTGAAGACGATTTAAAAATCGAACTCGAAACCAAAGAATACGAATACGGATTTTACACTGATATTGAATCGGAAACGTTTCCTATTGGCCTAAACGAAGACATCGTTCGCGCTATTTCTCTTAAAAAAGAAGAACCGGAATGGATGACCGATTGGCGTATCGAGGCTTTTCGTGCCTGGAAAGAAATGATCGAACCGGAATGGGCAAATGTTCATTATGCAAAACCGGATTTTCAAGCTATTTCTTACTACTCCGCTCCAAAACAAGTAGATCCAAACAAAACATTAGACGACGTAGATCCGGAACTTTTGGAAATGTACAAAAAGTTAGGAATCTCTGTTGACGAACAAAAAATGATGAACAATGTCGCTATGGATATTGTAGTCGATTCTGTTTCTGTTGCTACTACTTTCAAAAAAACATTGGCTGAAAAAGGAATTATTTTCTGTCCAATTTCAGAAGCGATCAAAGAACACCCTGAATTAGTTCGTAAATATCTAGGAACAGTTGTACCTCAAAAAGACAACTTCTATGCGGCATTAAACTCAGCTGTTTTCTCTGACGGAAGTTTCTGTTATATTCCAAAAGGTGTTCGTTGCCCAATGGAACTTTCAACGTATTTCAGAATCAATCAGGCGGGAACAGGACAATTCGAAAGAACTCTTGTAATTGCTGACGCCGGAAGTTATGTTTCTTACCTGGAAGGCTGTACGGCTCCAAGTCGTGATGAAAATCAATTACACGCTGCTGTTGTTGAATTAATCGCCATGGACGATGCAGAAATTAAATATTCTACGGTTCAAAACTGGTTCCCTGGAAACAAAGAAGGAAAAGGTGGTGTTTATAATTTCGTAACCAAAAGAGGTTTATGCGAAACAAATGCTAAAATTTCATGGACACAGGTAGAAACAGGTTCTGCGGTAACCTGGAAATATCCTTCTTGTGTATTAAAAGGAGATAATTCGGTTGGAGAATTTTATTCTATCGCCGTTACCAATAATTACCAGCAAGCCGATACCGGAACTAAAATGATCCATTTAGGTAAAAACACTAAATCGACTATTATTTCTAAAGGTATCTCTGCCGGAAAATCACAAAACAGTTATAGAGGATTAGTGCAAATCAGCCCAAGAGCTGAAAATGCAAGAAACTTTTCGCAATGTGACTCTTTGTTAATGGGTAATAATTGCGGAGCTCATACTTTCCCTTATATCGAAAGTAAAAATCCTTCTGCAAAAATTGAGCACGAAGCAACTACAAGTAAAATTGGAGAAGATCAGGTTTTTTATTGCAACCAAAGAGGTATTCCGACTGAAAAAGCGATTGCCTTAATTGTTAACGGTTTCAGTAAAGATGTCTTGAACAAATTACCAATGGAATTTGCTGTTGAAGCTCAAAAATTATTAGAAATTTCTTTGGAAGGATCTGTAGGATAATCAAAACAAAGCAATATGGATATCATCTTAAAAAATGTAAAGAAAAAAGATTTTCCGGTTTTAAAATCACTGGCAAAATCTCTTGGTTTTGAAATTATTGAAGAAAAAGAAAAGCCATATAATCCAGAATTTGTACAAGAAATTTTGGCCGCTCAACAAAGCATAAAAGACGGAAAAGGAGTTAAGATAAAACTAGACGACCTGTGGAAGTAATATATTCAGAAAAAGCTCAAAAAGACAGAGAGTATTGGAAAAAATCTGGAAATAAAGCAATTATGAATAAAATCACAGCTCTAATAGCAGACATACAACTTCATCCATTTGAAGGCATAGGAAAACCTGAACCTTTAAAATATGAACTGTCGGGAAAGTGGTCCAGAAGAATAAATCAAGAGCACAGAATCATTTATAGAGTTAATGAAGAAGAAACAATTGAAATATTGGATATTCTTTCTCTGAAAGGACATTACGAATAAGTATTAATGGAAAATAAAAAAGTCATCATTTTAGGTTCTTCCAGAAAAAATGGAAACACAACAAAAATTGTGGATCAAATTGCTAAAGAGTCCGCCGCAGATATTATTAATCTAAGTGATTATAGTATCTCTTATTATGATTACGAAAGCAAAAACATAGACGATGATTTTCTGCCTTTGATAAGAGAAATAATCGAAAAGTATGATACTTTGATTTTTGCGACTCCTATATATTGGTATAATATGAGTGGAATTATGAAGGTTTTCTTTGATCGCATTTCAGATTTAATTCGAATTGAGAAAGAAACCGGACGAAAACTCAGAGGAAAGAAAATTGGAGTAATATCCAATTCGCACGATAATGAAATTGAAGATAGTTTTTACATCCCATTCAAAAAATCAGCCGATTATTTAGGCATGGAATATTTAGGACACGCGCATTTTAATGCTAACATCCTAAACCAAACAACAAAAATAGAATTGACATTTATATAAAATAAAAAAAACAATGTTATCAATAAAAAACCTTCACGCCTCAATTGGTGATAAAGAAATCCTTAAGGGAATTAATATAGAAGTTAAAGCTGGTGAAGTACACGCCATCATGGGACCAAACGGTTCTGGAAAAAGTACCCTTTCGGCTGTAATTGCCGGAAATGAAAACTACGAAGTTACAGACGGAGCAGTTTTCCTTGACGGAGAAGATCTTGCTGATCTTGCTCCTGAAGAAAGAGCACACAAAGGAGTTTTCCTTTCGTTTCAATATCCTGTAGAAATTCCGGGAGTGAGTGTTACCAACTTCATGAAAACAGCAATCAACGAAACTCGCAAAGCAAACGGTCAGGAAGAAATGCCGGCTAATGAAATGCTAAAAGTAATTCGTGAGAAATCGGAGTTGTTAGAAATCGATCGTAAATTTTTATCTCGTTCTTTAAACGAAGGTTTTTCGGGTGGAGAGAAAAAAAGAAACGAAATCTTCCAAATGGCAATGTTAGAGCCAAAATTAGCCATCCTTGACGAAACCGATTCTGGTCTTGATATTGATGCCCTAAGAATTGTTGCTAACGGTGTGAACAAGTTAAAAAGCGAGAAAAACGCCATTATCGTAATCACACACTACCAACGTTTATTGGATTATATCGTTCCGGATTTCGTTCATGTTTTATACAACGGAAGAATCGTAAAATCAGGTGGAAAAGAATTAGCTTACGAGTTAGAGGAAAAAGGATACGACTGGATTAAAGCAGAAAATTAGTTTACAGTTACAGTTTACAGTTTACAAAACTCATAACTTATAACTCATAACTTACAACTATAGAAATGGATTTAAAAGAAAAATTAGTATCGTCTTTTATGGCTTTTGAAGAGCGTGTTGATGTACATTCAGATTTACATGACATTCGCACGAACGCCTTAAAAAACTTCGAGAATAAAGGTTTCCCAACCAAAAAAGAAGAAGCTTGGAAATACACATCGCTAAACGCCATCTTAAAAAATGACTTTACGGTTTTTCCTAAGCAGGAAAGTGCAATTGAATTTAATCAGGTAAAAAAATACTTTTTACACGAAATCGATACTTATAAATTGGTATTTATCGATGGGGTTTTCAGTTCACACCTGTCTTCTACTACACACGACGGAATTGATGTTTGCTTGATGTCATCGGCATTGACCAAACCAAAATATAAAATGATTATTGATACCTACTTTAATCAAATTGCAAGCAAAGATGATAGTTTGACTTCATTGAATACTGCTTTTGCAATGGAAGGTGCTTTTATCAATATTCCAAAAAAGAAAGTAGCTGACAAGCCTATTGAAATCATGTATTTCTCAACAGGAAACGAAGCTGCATTAATGGTTCAGCCTCGAAATTTGATTATTGTTGGAGAAAATTCACATGTTCAAATCATCGAGCGTCACCAAAGTTTGAATGAAAACCCGGTTTTAACGAATTCCGTTACGGAGATTTTCGCTCAAAAACGTGCTATTGTTGATTATTACAAAATTCAAAACGACAACAGCGAAGCCAATTTGGTTGACAACACTTACGTTTCTCAACAACAGGAAAGCCACGCTTACGTACATACTTTCTCGTTTGGAGGAAATCTAACGCGTAACAACTTAAACTTTTATCACTTTGGTGAAAGATTGACAAGTACGTTAAACGGAATTTCAATTCTTAACGACAAACAACACGTAGATCATTATACTTTGGTAAACCACGCAACACCAAATTGCGAGAGTTTCCAGGATTATAAAGGAATATTCTCTGATCGTTCGACAGGAGTTTTCAACGGAAAAGTTTTGGTAGAAAAAGAAGCTCAAAAAACAAATGCTTTCCAAAAAAGCAATAACATTCTATTGAGCGACAAAGCAACTATCAATGCAAAACCGCAATTAGAAATTTTTGCTGATGATGTAAAATGTTCTCACGGTTGTACCGTTGGACAATTGGACGAAACGGCTATGTTCTACATGCAATCACGTGGAATTCCTAAGAAAGAAGCAAAAGCATTGTTGATGTATGCTTTTTCAAATGCTGTTATTGAAAGTATCAAAATACCGGAATTGAAACAACGTATTACTAAAATTATCGCTACGAAATTAGGGGTGAGTTTAGGATTCGATTTATAATAGAGCGTTTAACCGCAAGGGGCGCTAGGATTTACACAAAGTTCGCAAGGTTTAGTTTAAACTTTGCGGACTTTGTGTTTTTTATTTTATGGTGTCTAACATTACAGACTTATAATCTAATTCAGCTTGGCATTGATTACAGTAGGCTTTTAACCGCAAGGCACAAAAAGTTTAATTATGGCTCCTTTTTAATTTATAACTATTTTTTTGCACGCAGATTTAGCAGATTGCACAGATTTTTTTAAGAGGTAAATAAGATCGGCCTAATCTGCTAAATCTGCGTGCTAAAGAAAATCTTTGCGAACCTTTTAAACTTTACGATTTCTTCACGCTATCAATTATACCTTTCAAAAATCCATTGAAATCAAATGCAGGATCTTCTTTAAGCCCCATTCTTACAATCACCAAATCAAGCGATGGAATAATAGCAACAGTCTGCCCTTGGTACCCGTTGCAATAAAACATATCTTTTGGAGCTGCGGGAAATTTACCCCCTGCATTCAACCAGAATTGAGCTCCATATTTTCCGTCTGATGTGTTTGTTGGTGTTACCGTATATTTCACCCAACTTTCATCTAAAACCTGTTCGCCATTCCAGTTTCCTTTATGTAGGTACAACAAACCAAATTTAGACCAATCACGCGGTGTTGCCCAACCATAAGATGACCCTACAAATGTTCCCGACATGTCCTGTTCCACTACCATAGAGTTCATCCCTATTTTATCGATTACGGCACTGTACCAAAAATCAAGATATTCCTGTTGTGATTTGAACTGATGTTTTAATATTCTGGATAATAAATTAGTCGTTCCGGAAGAATAATACCAATGTGTATTGGGCTTGAATTGTGCCGGTTTATCCATTTGCACTTTTCCCATATCTTCTGATTGAAAAAGCATCTTGGTCGCGTCGCAAATCGTACTGTAATTCTCTTCCCATTCTAAACCGGAATTCATGTGCAGTAAATCGTTAACCGTTATGTTTTTACGGTCATCATTTTTCCATTCTGCAATTGGAGCAGGTTTATAAATATCAATTTTTCCTTGTTTTACCAATACGCCAAAAGCAGCACTTGTAAGGCTTTTGGTCATCGACCAGCCTAATATCCTGCTGTCTTTTGTAAAACCTGTATCGTATTTTTCGGCAATTAATTTGTCCTTATATAAAACCACAACCGCTCGGGTTCTTTTTAATTTGCCTCCCGTTTTATCAAAAGCATTGGCTACTGCTTTTTTCAATTTCGCATAATCTACATTTGCAAAAACAGTATCTTTTGGTTCGTTATTTCCATAAGGAAAAGACAAATCGTTCACTAGTTTTGTTCTTTTTGGCAATAAATAGGGTTTCGAAACATCAAAATCTTCATTAATTAAAGTCGCGCCTAAACCTTCTCTGTAAATTGCTTTTCGTTCTTTTAATCCATAAACCGCCGATGTAGCAAATTTACCAGCTTCATCAATTTTGTTCGTCGCAAGATCAAGCAGCGGGATATCATTATCTCCTTTTTCAATCAATTCTAAAGACCTGTTATCCAAAAAATGTCCGGATGCAACACTCTTAGCCGAAAAGCCCGAAATCAGATCCAGCTTCGGATAAGTAGTAAATCCATAATATAAAAGAGCAACAACTAAAACAAGTACAAGCAGTTTGACGATTTTCTTCATGATTTTCTTAATATTTTAATGCAATATAATCAATTTATTTTCACGATTTTACAACACAATTTAGAAATACAATTCGAATAACTCATGAAAATGAAATAAAATTTACAGAATCAATATTTCATTCCACAACCAATAGCGCCATAAAAGGAAATTATAGAATAGCCGTATAAAACAATTTAGTTTTAGTACTTTTGTAAATAGACTTTTTCTAAATAAGACATGCTAGATATTCAAAAAATAAGAGCTGATTTCCCGATACTTTCACAAACTGTAAACGGAAAACCTTTAGTATACTTTGACAACGGTGCTACTTCACAAAAACCACAAATTGTGATTGATGCTATCGAAAAATACTATCAGGAAATAAATGCAAACATCCACCGTGGTGTTCATACTTTAAGTCAATTAGCCACTGATGCCTACGAAATTTCTCGTGGTAAAGTGCAACAACATATTAACGCTAAGTTCGCTCACGAGGTACTTTTTACTCCGGGAACGACACATGGAATCAACTTGGTAACAAATGGATTTGCGTCTATTTTAAAACCGGGTGACGAGGTTTTGGTTTCTGCTTTAGAGCACCACAGTAACATTGTGCCTTGGCAAATGTTATGCGAGAAAACGGGTGCTGTACTGAAAGTTATACCGATGAATGAAGATGGCGAACTGATCATGGATGCTTTTGATGCCTTGCTTTCTGAGAAAACAAAAGTGGTGACTGTCAATCATATTTCAAATGCATTAGGAATCATCAATCCGATAAAATACATAATCGAAAAAGCACATTCTGTTGGCGCTGCTGTTTTAATTGATGGTGCACAAGCAGTTCCACATTTAAAACCGGACGTTCAGGATTTAGATTGTGATTTTTATGTTTTTTCGGGACACAAAATGTGCGGTCCGACTGGAACAGGGATTTTATACGGAAAAGAAGCCTGGTTGAATAAACTTCCTCCTTACCAAGGTGGGGGTGAAATGATTAAAGAGGTTTCTTTCGAGAAAACAACTTACGCCGACTTACCACATAAATTTGAAGCCGGAACTCCAAATATCGCAGGTGGTATCGTTCTTGGTACTGCTATTGATTATTTGAATAACATTGGTTTTGACAACATACAAAAGCACGAAGAAGAACTATTAGAATATGCTACAAAACGTTTGCTGGAAATTGAAGGTTTACGAATTTACGGAACCGGAAAAAATAAAGCTTCTGTAGTTTCGTTTAATATTGATGGCATTCATCCTTATGACATTGGTTCGATAATTGATAAATTAGGAATTGCCGTTAGAACCGGACATCATTGTGCACAACCTATTATGAATTTCTTTTGTATTCCCGGAACGATCCGTGCATCGTTCTCTTTTTATAATACCAAAGAAGAAATTGATTTGATGGTTGATGCGGTTAAAAAGGCAAAAACAATGTTAAGCTAAAAAAACAAACCTATGCGTATCGTATCCATATTGCTTTTAACTTTTTTTATTACGTCAAGTTGTTCAAGTCAAAAAAAAACAGACATGAAGTCAACACAAATTGAGTATTCAGCTCTTTCCAGAGGTCTTTACAAAAAAATACTTGTCCAGAATAAATCTGTTTCTGTTACAAACGGCAGAGATGCGGAGGCAGTTGAAAGCAAAATAGATGCCGCAAAATGGAATAAGATTGTTACTGAGTTTGAGAAGATTAATTTAGATAATATTCCAAAATTAAAAGCACCAACAGAAAAACGCTTTTACGATGGTGCAGCCATTGCAAACTTAAAAGTAACAACAAACGGAAAAACCTATGAAACAAAAGGTTTTGACAATGGTTTTCCTCCAAAGGAAATAGAGAAATTAGTAAATTTGCTGGTCGATTTTACGAAAGAATAATTATGACAATAAAAGAAATACAAAACGAAATAGTAGACGAGTTCTCCATGTTTGACGACTGGATGCAACGCTACGAATACATCATCGAATTAGGAAAAAGTCTTCCATTAATAAAAGAAGAATACAAAACCGAAGAAAATCTAATCAAAGGATGTCAGTCTAAAGTCTGGTTACAAGGAGAGCAATCCGATGATAAAATTGCTTTCACAGCAGACAGTGATGCCATTTTAACGAAAGGAATTATTGCTATTTTAATTCGTGCTTTTTCGAATCAGAAAGCAAAAGATATTTTAGATGCTGATGTTGATTTTATAGATGAGATCGGATTGAAGGAACATTTATCTGCTACACGTGCAAATGGACTAGTATCTATGATCAAAAACATCAAAATGTACGCTTTGGCTTTTGATGCTAAGAACAAAAACTAAACTTATTATTTAAACCATATAAGTGATGTAAGTTCATTTTAGCAAGCCTATTATTTACGTATATAATTTATTTGGTTTTAAAAATACTTTTAAGTCCGCGCCTCCTCTTTCTTTTTTTACTATTACACTAAAACAATAATGGTAACTAAGAAATATTTGAGTGATTTAATTTATCAGGTTAATGGAGCAGCAATTGAAGTTCATAAAAATATTGGACCCGGTCTTTTAGAAAGTATATATCATCAATGTATGATTAAAGAACTTTCTTTAAGAGGAATAAATTTTCAATCCGAATTAATAATTTCGATTGAGTATAAAGGTTTAGAATTGGAATCTGATTTAAGATGTGATTTGTTTATTGACAATTGTTTGGTTTTAGAACTAAAAGCAGTTGATAAAATCATTCCTGTTCACATTGCAAAATTGATGTCATACATGAAACTTTTGCAAGTACCTATTGGACTCATGATTAATTTTAATGTAACCAATATTTATCACGAAGGTCAAAAAACATATGTCAACGAATTATATCGACGGCTAGTAGATTAAAAATAAAAAACAACCAAAGAAAATGTAAGCCCCAATTTTAAATGAACTTACATCACTTATATGGTTAAAAAAACAAAAGAACAAACCCAAGAATGTAAGCCCCAATTTTAAATGAACTTGCATCACTTATATGGTTTAAAAAAAAATAAAAAAACAAAATGGAACAAGAAATAGACACTAACGACTTAGGAGAATCAATCGTAAAAGTTTTAAAAGGCATTTATGATCCGGAGATTCCTGTAGATATTTATGAATTAGGATTGATTTACGATGTAATGGTGAACACTGATTACGAAGTAAAAATCCTAATGACACTAACCTCTCCAAACTGTCCTGTTGCGGAAAGTTTGCCAAGAGAAGTAGAAGAAAAAGTAAAAACAATCGACAACATAAAAGATGTTGAAGTAGAAATTACTTTCGATCCGCCTTGGAGCAAGGATTTAATGAGTGAAGAAGCAAAATTAGAATTAGGAATGCTTTAATATTTGTTTCAAGTTTAAAGTTTCAGGTTGTTCAACTTGAAACTTTAAACCTGAAACTAAACTTTTCTTATGGAAGAAATAATCAACAAAGTTGCCAATAGTGCTTTAGAAGTTTTTGATCTTGAGGATTATTATCCGAAAGGAATGCGAGTTCAGATTGACATTTCACAATGGCTTTTAGAAGGCTTTTTGTTAAAAGAAAAAGATTTCAGAGAACATTTAAAAAATCATGACTGGGCACAGTATCAGGATCAGTATGTTGCAATTAATTGCAGTACAGATGCTATTATTCCGGCTTGGGCTTTAATACTTGTCGCAGTACAATTAGCTCCTTATGCCAAAAAAGTAGTCAACGGAACTATCGAAGATTTAGATGGAAGTCTGTACGAAGAAATCCTAAGCAAGCTAGATTTTTCGGAATATAAAAACAAACCTGTTATCGTTAAAGGTTGTTCCAGAAAGCCCGTTCCAATGCGTGCATATATTTTAGCGACTTCTTATTTACAGCCATTCGCAAGAAGTATAATGTACGGAGAAGCTTGTTCTGCAGTGCCTTTATACAAAGAATCTAAGAAATAACATCCTTTCGCAATGAACTACCTCTAAGTGTTTTAACATTTTTTTAGTATATTTGTTACTACTTAAACTAAATACTATGAGAAAGATATCCTTGTTACTTTTCGTTTTAGTGAACTTCACTTTTGTTCAAGCCCAAAATTCAGAAAAAGAATTAATTCAAAACACCGAAAAAGCCGTAAAAAAAATCAATGACACTATTGAAGATGAAGGCTGGAAAGCAAAGGGAACAGTATCTCTTTTATTAAATCAGTCCAGTTTCAATAACTGGGTTGCGGGAGGAGAAGACAGTTTCTCCGGAACTTTAGGAATCAATTACGATTTCAATTACAAAAAAGACGATATAACCTGGGATAATAAAATCCTTGCTTCCTACGGGCTTTTACAGACTAAAAATGCTGATTTCGAAAAGAAGACTGATGACCGGTTGGAATTCAATTCAATCGTCGGTAAAAAGGCTTTTGGCGACTGGTATTACTCTTTCTTTTTAAATTTCAGAACCCAATTCACAACTGGTTACTTGTATGGTCAGGATGTAAATGGCAAAGAAATCCGAACAGAAAATACCAAATTTATGTCTCCGGGTTACTTAACAACGGGTCCCGGTATTTATTGGTCTAAAACAGAAGATTTAAAAATAAACTTCGCACCCTTAACCTCAAAATTCACTTTTGTTGACGGTGCTTATACTTCGGGAATTGATCAGGCAACCGGATTACCTTATGTAGATGGGGCTTATTTTGGTGTTGATGCTAATAAAACGATGTTGTATGAACTGGGATTTTATGCTTCGGTTTACTATAAACTTGCCATCATGACCAACGTAACTGCCGAGAATACGTTGAATTTATATTCGAACTATTTAAGAGATCCACAAAACGTAGATATCAATTACTCGTTGAACATTATCATGAAGGTAAACAAATTTTTATCTGCTAATCTGGCCTTCCAGGCAATTTATGATGATAATGCCTTTAGTGGATTCCAAACCAGAGAAGTTTTTGGTTTAGGAGTTAACTTTGGATTTTAGACCGTATTTTTTATCACGCTGGTTTAGCTGATTTATTCGCTTTCCACAGATTAGAGGATTAAAAAGATTAAATGGTTCTTTCGGCTAAAGCCAGTTCTTCGCCGATCAATCATTTACCTCCAGCTAAAGCAGGAGGCTATTCAAACAGCAATAAATTTGTGATAACTTGCGCAATCAACACAGAATCTAAATGTCAATTTCACCAACAATAAAAAGAGATCTAAAATAAATCCGCTCAATCAGCGTGAAAAAATTAAGCATAAAAAAAACGGCTTTTGAAAATATTCAAAAGCCGTTTTTTTATTCCTCTTCTTTTTCGATGGCATCCTTGTAATCCGGATACAAAAATTTATTATACGGAAATCTGGTGATATGAATCTGGCGTACAGCCTCGTATACCGTCTCTCTAAATTCTTCAAAATTTTCTTTTTGAGTAGCCGAAATAAACAATGCTTTATTCTCTCCCACATTACTCATCCAGGTTTGTTTCCATTCCTCAAGCGTGTAATGTTTTCTCGTTTTTTCAGTAATCAAATCATCGTGATCAATTGTCAAATGTTTGTAGGCATCAATTTTATTAAAAACCATAATAGTTGGTTTATCATTACTTTTGATTTCTAACAAGGTCTGATTTACAGATTCGATATGATCTTCAAAGTCCGGGTGCGAAATATCTACTACATGCAGCAACAAATCTGCTTCACGAACCTCATCTAATGTACTTTTAAAAGAGTCTACTAATTGCGTTGGTAACTTTCTAATAAAACCTACGGTGTCTGAAAGTAGAAAAGGTAAGTTTTTAATCACCACTTTACGAACTGTTGTATCCAGCGTTGCAAATAATTTATTTTCTACAAAAACATCGCTTTTACCAACTGCATTCATCAAAGTTGACTTTCCAACGTTGGTGTAACCAACCAACGCCACGCGTACCATCGCACCACGATTACTGCGCTGAATACCCATTTGTTTATCGATCGTTTTGATTTTATCTTTCAACAACGAAATTCTGTCACGCACAATACGTCTGTCAGTTTCAATCTCCGTTTCACCGGGACCACGCATACCAATACCACCTTTCTGACGCTCAAGGTGTGTCCATAAACCGGAAAGTCTTGGTAATAAATAGATACATTGCGCCAACTCTACCTGTGTTCTTGCATAAGACGTTTCAGCTCTTTGTGCAAAAATATCCAGAATCAAATTGGTTCTGTCCAAGATTTTACAATCAATTATTCTTGAAATATTTTTCTGTTGTGATGGTGATAATTCATCATCAAAAATCAACGTCGATATATTGTTTTCTTTTACAAAAAGATTGATTTCATCTATTTTTCCTGTCCCAACAAAAGTCTTCGGATTTGGGCGTTCCATTTTTTGCGAAAAACGTTTTATCACTTCACCACCTGCGGTAAAAGTCAAAAACTCTAATTCGTCTAAATATTCGTTTAGTTTTTCTTCACTTTGATTTTGAGTTATAATACCTACTACGGCTGTTCTCTCAAAATTTATAACTTCTTTTTCTAACATAGCTTTGAATAAGTTGCAAATTTAATGATTTGTAAGCTACTACACTTATACAATTTTATTTTTAAGTTCTATTTGGCAAATTAACCTCTTTATTTAAAAGAGTAAACCCTTTAGCCATTAAGATTATTAATCGCTAAAGGGTTTAAAAAAGAAACGACAGCGTCTTTATTCGTAAATAAACGTCTTCTCTGTTTTTACAATTCCATTTTCCTCAATTTGTGAACAGGATATTGGAAAATTCAATTTATTGTATTTATACTTTCGGCTTACTGCTACTAAGGCTGTAGATGAAGGACTGAAATTTACTTCATTATTATATGAAATAGTCTCAAAACTAAATTCGTCTTCGTGGTACGAAATCATCGGTACAATTATTTTGTAATTGTCTCCGAAAAGATTCTGAACGATTAGTGATTCTACCGACTTTTTATCGTCATAAGTATAGGTTTTAGAAATTTTATCTCCAACCAAACCTTTGTGTTTTGCTACATTATCATTTACATAAACATATTCAATTTTACCGATAATCTGCTTATTTCTGTCGCGTGAAGTGCGTCTTACAATTATACCGTTCTCTACAATGTATTCAATATCATCCAGTATATTCTGGTGATTGGTACTTTTTTTAGTGATCGCTTTTACTCTCGCTCCCTCGTAGGTAAAAGTTACGGTTTTCGTAATGTAATCGTTGCCTTCATGGTATTTGTCAACGAATTTTATAATGTTGTTATCAGCATTATAAGTGTAGTTAACAACTTCTTTCCAGTCGCTTCCGACTTTTTCCTTTACGGTCATGTCCAACAATCCATTCTTATTGTAAAAGAATTTCTGAATAACGTCTGAGGTCGTGATCGATTGAATTTTACCTTCATTAAAAACCACTGTTTTATTTACAATTTCACCATCTTTATCGTTTTGGTAATTTGTTTTTACAATGTTTATTTGTTTTAATTTGACAGGAGCATCCTGACTGTGCAGCACGGATGGCATAACCATCAGCATGATGGCAATAAAGTAGATTTTTTTCATCGTATTATATAGATTTGGGATGACCAAAATACGAAATCCAATTAAATTTTAACAATTTCCGATTCAAAAATTGCTTATTTTTAAACAATTCACTAAAAACCAACCGCTTATCATTAATACAAAACTATTCTTCCCTATTTTTCAGCAAAAATCTTAATGTCATCCACCATAAAAGCGCCATTTAACGTTTTGTCTTTCCCGGATCCGACATATCTGAACGCAATATTAATATTTCCGGAATAGGATGGTAAATCGATTCTGCCTGAGGATATAAACTCACGTGCCGGAGTTGATAAATTAGGTAGTTTTGCTGCCAATTTTGTCCATTTTGCTTTGGCAATATTCAATCCGTCAAAATCATCGGATACGTAAATTTCTAATGCATTTAATGGTGAATCGACCTTCAAATTGTATTGTGCACTTCTAAAAGAAAACACGGCATTTTTATATCCCTCTAAATTGATTTTAGGAGAAACCAGCCAGGCGACATTTTCTGCTGCTGTTGTACTTGTCGTATTAAACTCCGCATAACCATTTCCGCCATAAAACATACTTCTCCATGATTTACTGGCTTTCTCAACAATATTACTCCAACCTGGAAGGCTAAAAGCCACATTGTTTTTCACCGTCTGAAAATCTTCTGAAAATAAGGGAATGGCCCTCTTTCCATCCATTACAACATCACTTTCAGATCTCGCCATCAGTTGGTAGTCAGAACCAAATTTTGTTAATATCCCTCGTACTTTCCCACTTCCTTCCGGCACCGCACTAGCGGCAAAATTTGCAAAATTACTCGTTCTGAAAATAACCTGATTTCCTGTTTTATCACTGAGGTTCCAATTGGTTGCACCCCCGACATTATTGGATTCTTCAAAATAATGGCGCCCAATTGCGGCTTCTGTAAATTGGACCTCCTTAAGTTCAATTAATGTATTTAGATTTTTATCGTTTAACGCTTCTTCAATAGAAAAAGACCGAACCAATTGATTTTCATCGACTACAACGCAAGACGCATTCATTATATTTTTATAGTCATTTTGTGAAATTCTGCCTATTGTTGGATCTCCGGCATTACTCACATAAAGACTCCCAATTCGCAGTCCTCCATAATATAAGTCTGTAAATTGATTTTTGAGCTTTAGATACACTTTATTGCCCACACGGAAATCAGCATACGTATTTGTTACGTCGACGGCCACACTAAAACCTACTACCTCCTTACTGTCCTTTAATGTCTGAAGATAAATCGTTTTAAAAAAATTACCTCCTTCATCTGTCGACACGACGTAGGCTTCAATAACATCATCATAACCATATTGCTTTGGCACAAGTTCTGAAACGTCTTTTAGTTTTTCTACGGTTTGATTTACGATTAAATTGGGCTGTGTACAACTAAACTCAGGACTTTCCAGTTCTGCATCACAGGAACATAAAAGCAATAATTGTAGTGCAAAAAAATATTTTAAGATGCTATCCATCATATTCTGACCTGTTTTAATTTTTAGAAATTAACACTTAGGTTTACGAAATAGGTTCTTCCGTAACCGTAGAAATATTTAGCCCCAAACGAAGGGGTTCCGCTCGAAACATCTTGATTGAGTGCTCTAAAATTGGCATTTCTGGCCTGCTCAAAACCACCGGTTTTATACGACACATCCAGAATATTATTTACACTCACAAAAAGTCCTATATTGTTTCCAAAAACGCTCCAAGATTTACCTCCTGTAATATTCACTAACGATATTGGATCAAATTTTTCCTGTTTTAATAAACGGAGGGCCCGCTCCTTGGTCGCTTCAGGAAAAAACAACCCGTTCTTAGCATTGATGTAAAAACGATCTGTTCTGGCAATTGGAGCAACATCAATATAATTTTCAGCCAAATAGTTAAGAGTCACTCCCAGCCACCAAAATTTAGGCGCTCTATATTCCAGGCCAACGGCACAGGCCTGTTGTGGCATACCGGATTGTTTGTAATCTTTAAGTCGGGATCTTCCAAAATCAAAAGTCGACTGTGTATTTTCTTTCGCCACATTTGCATCATTTGTAATCGAAACATTTGGATTGCTACTGTAGATATAGTTACCGTATGCCAAACAGGCTATAGCTTTTAATGCCGCTGAAATTTGATACTCAAAACTCAATTCAACTCCAATGTTTTTCTTGTCTAACTGTGTCAAAGTCTGACTTACAAATGCATCTGTATTATTATTAGCTTTTCCTTTGTCGAAAATTCCTTCTGCATAAAAGAAAGACGTTTTAGCCGAATTTCTTATTAAAGTATAGTACACTGTTGCTCTCATTTTGAACTTGGGCATTCGAAAGACATAACTTCCTTCGGCACCGCTGACTTTCTCATTTCCAAGATCGTCAACAATAGTATTATTAAGCCTCGAATTAGAGAACGTATTTTGAAGCGACGGCGCTCTTGTATAATGCATTCCATTAAAAAATAACCATTGTTTGCCTGAAATCTTGTAGGTGAATCCACCTTTAAAACCAAAATTTTCAAAATTTACTTTTTTACTTTTACCAAGAGACGTTGTTGGATAAATTCCATTCTGATATAATCCTTCTCTTTGGTATTCTGAAACAGAATAGGATTGGGATAAAAAGAAATCGATTTTATTATAGTTGAACTTAAACTGTGTAAAAGCATCGATTATCGTTGCCAGCAGCTTATAATTGTAGCCATAAACATCCCCTTCTTTGACCTGACGATTTGGATTCTGCAGATCAGATTGCGCCTGAGCACCGGTATAAAATGCATCAACATCTTCAAAATATAAACCTCCGAGCAAATCTACTAGAGATTGAAAATGATGTGATTTCAAACTTCTAAAAACGATGCCACCATCAAAAGCGCTATTCTCAGTAAGTCGCAAGTTTAAATTGGAGTTTACCGCCAGTGTTTTATCATCGGTCCGGTCTTCATATAAAACATAATGGCTTTGCACGGGTTCAAAACCTGTAATTATATTGTTCGGATTTAATATTGGCTTCTGATTCGTCCGATACAAGTCTTCCCAGTTTAGTTGGGCATGGTCTAAAAACAATGTTTTACTTTTTTCCGCATTTATATAATCAGGCATAAAATCCCCCGAAAATGCTCCCTTGTCTTTTGCATAAAGTGACGTAAAATAGCTGGGTAATTTTCTGTAATAGACAGGATCCGGACTGTCTGCATTCTGGTAGTCAATTGTACTGTTTCCTATTTTACCAAATTGGTACATAACGTTTGAATTCAGATTTGCCTTTTCATTTATTCTAAAATAATGATTCAACATCAACAATGGTTCTTCGATGTTTTTTACGCGTGCATTTCGTTTTTTTCCGTTTTGCCATCCCCAGTACGAATTGTATTTTTCGTTGGTCAATCCGGTAACTTCGTTTGTATTTGGTGAATTTTTTCCACGCGAATTTGGTGTATAAAATCCGGTAAAATTAAGTGCGTTTCTATCGTTCCATTTCTTTTCAATACTTATAAAAAAAGACTCTCCTTTGAAATTTGTTCCTTCAAAAAAGCCTTCGTTTCCTATCCGTTTTCCAGCCGAAATTACATACGCCCAACCCGAGGCATTTATACCGGAAGCATAGGTTCCGATTGCCCGCCAATTGTAAGTGGTGTTACTTGCTGAAAATAAAAGACGACTTCCTTTTTTATAAATGGAAGCTCGTGTATAAATCTGTTGTGTACCTAATATACCTCCAAAAGTATGGTCTGAAGAAGCTGCTCCAACTGAAAACTCCTGATTTCGAAGTACGTCATTCAACCCGCCCCAGTTTCCCCATTGTGGTCTTCCGTCATAAACTTTGTTCATTGGCATTCCGTTGAGCATCATGGTTCCGTTTTCACTGTCTAATCCCCGAACCCTAAATCTAGCCTGACCCCAACTAAAAGCAGAGACCTGAAAAAACGCATCTTTTGAAGATTGCAAAAGACCTGATGTCATCTCCGACGTACTGGTATCATCCGTTAAGTCACTTTCTGAAAGTGTAATTAAAGTGGCAGAAGCATCATCGGAAAAATTATCTTCCAGTTGTATTATTCCGAGATTATGATTGGAATCTAAATTTACTTTTAGAAGTACCTCTTTGTAGCCCTGACTGTGCAGCAAAAGCAATTGTTCTCCTTTTAGAGCGGAATGCAGTTCAAATTTTCCGTTTGCTTTGGTCAATTGTGTAGCAGAAGAGTTCTGAATACTTACGACGATATTCTCTAACGGTTGTTGCGTTTTTATATCAATTACTATTCCTGAAAGAATCACATCCTGTTGCGCAAAAACAAAACCGAAAGGCAGTAAAACAAAAAAGACCAAGTACATTTTTTCCATAAAAGATCCCTATTAACTTTGACAAATTGTTTTGGATTAAAATGTCTTTACTAAAAAACACTTTAATCCTTACATCAAAAGATAAAATTGATCTTTGGAAAAGAATGGGAGTACCTGCACAGAATTATACATCAGCTATCATTCTTAATTCAAAGATAGCTAATATTTATTATTGTAATACTTTTATTACTAATTGTAATTGTTTTTATATTGTTTTGCCTTCGTAGATTTTACAGATGAAGCGAATGAGTTTAACATCGTACCTTCGATCAATCTCCGTCATGCAGATAAATGAAGAGAGAAACTAGGGAGTTGTTCGAATTTTAGAGACCATAAAAGCAATCAGAACACCAAAGATTCCGATAAAAGCAAAAGAAAATTGCAGTCCAAAAGTTTCAGCAATATGTCCGATCACGGGAGGTCCCATTAAAAAACCCAGAAAACTAACACTCGAAACAATCGTTAAAGCTTCTCCTGGCGGAACAGTCGGGTTTTTACCCGCCATACTGTAAACTGTTGGAACAATCGTTGCCACTCCTAGTCCAACCAGCATAAAAGCAAGTGTACATGGTATAATATAAGGAAGAAAAACAGCTGTAAAAAGTCCGGCTGAAATCATAACCCCACTGATTTGCATAACACGTTCACGACCAAATTTGTTGATCAATCCGTCTCCTAAAAATCGTCCGCTGGCCATCATAATCATAAATGAAGTGTACCCTAAAATCACCAAAGGACCCGGTGCCTGAACAACATCTTTAAAATAAACACCACTCCAGTCAAACATTACTCCTTCACTTGCCATACTGCAAAAACCAATTACACCGAGCCAGATTAAAGCACTATCGGGCTTAACAAACAGTTTCTTTTTCTCTGTTTTGTCTTTGATTTTCTCTTTGGCTTTGACCAAAAATTTAAAATTAAAAACAATCATCAGTAGTACAATTCCGGCGATAATTAAAAAATGATGAAGCGGATTCAGGTTTAAAGCCAACATTCCTAAACCGACTAAGGCTCCTGTAAATCCGGCAAAACTCCACATCCCATGAAAAGAGGACATAATTGTTTTTTTGAAAAGAACCTCTGTATAAACGCCTTGAGTATTAACCGCTATGTTGGCTAAGTTTCCAAATAAACCGAATAAAAATAAACCCAATGACAATTGTAAAGCTGTAGTTGCCAAACCTAAATTGGCAAGACACAAAACATACATTATTAGAGAAAAAATTAAAATACGGTGGCTTCCAAACTTCGTTACCATTTTTCCCGAAAAAGGCATAATCAACAATTGCCCCATTGGTAATGCGAAAAGGATAGAACCTAGGTCACCTTCTGTCAGATGCAAAGCGGTTTTAATATCCGGAATTCGGCTCGCCCAAGTAGCAAAACTTAAACCCATTCCAAAATAAAACATTCCGACAGCAAAACGAATTCGGTTCAAATAAGACGCTTTGGCCTCTCTAAAGACTTTCTTAATTTTCCCTTTGGTTTGAAATAGTGCTAATGGATTGAAATCGATCAAAATAATGGTGTTTAAAGTTTGGTCGTATAAAAGTACTAAAAAGCTCCGTTATGCACGACCAAACCCTATTAGTTCCTCGATTTATAACGTTATTGTTTATAAATTAATCACTTTTTGCTCGGTATTACTTGCAATTGCAGCTTCTATAATCTGCATTACTTTTACACCGTCTTGTGCTGTAACCGGTTCTGTTTTATGGTTTGAAATCGCATCGTAAACGCCATCAAAAAAGCTGAAATAATTCCCCTGCAATGTTGGTATTTTTTTTCGAATTTCTTTTCCGTCAATTTCAGTATGCAGCAGCCCTTGTAAGCTTTCGGACTCTGTTCCCCATAATTCTAAATTTGGTTTCTTTCCTGCTTTTAAATCATCTTCCTGTACATCGCCACGAGGTTTTAGGAAAGATCCTTTTTTACCGTGAATCGTGTAGGCCGGATTTGCTTCCTTCACAAAAAAGCCTGCCTTTAATCGCACTCTAAGATCCGCATAAATCAACAACAAATCGATCCAATCGTCTACGACAGAACCTTCTCTTGTCGTTCTGATATCTGCAAAAACAGCTTTCGGAGAACCAAATAAAGCAACAGCCTGATCGATTAAATGTGGTCCTAAATCTTTTAAAATTCCGGCGCCATCGTTCGCTGTTTCCTTGTGTGCTTTTGCACTCAACAACGGATTATAACGATCAAAATGAAACTCTGCTTCAACCAACTCTCCTAAAACGCCTTCGTTAATTATTTTCTGAACGGTCTTAAAATCACTATCCCAACGTCTGTTCTGAAAAACAGCTAATTTTAATCCTTTCTCTCTAGCAATTCCGGCTAATTCTTCTGCTTCGGCTACAGTTGTTGTAAATGCTTTTTCTACAACGGCATGTTTTCCTGCCAAGAGTACCTTTTTTGCATATTCGAAATGCGTTCCAACCGGGGTATTTACAATGACCAAATCAACATCAGCCGCCAGTAGTTCCTCAATGGAAGCATAACTTTTTACAGATGGATAATCTTCATGAATTACTTTTTTACTTCTTTCCCAAGAACCCAACAATTCAAACCCCGGATGAATCGCTAAAAAAGGAGCGTGAAAAACTTTCCCCGACATTCCGTATGATAATAGTGCTGTTTTTATTTTTTCCATTTTATGTGTTTTTTTGCCACAGATTGTTTTGATTCACACAGATTACTGTTAGTGTGTGTTGCCACGAATTACACTAATTTACACAAATCGATGCGCTTAAAAAATCTTTTTAATCTGTGAAATCTGTGGCCTATAAATTTATCTCACTTTAGCTCTATCGTACTGTTTTGGCCACGAAATATCATCATTTAAATCGACAGCAAAATCTAAAGGTAAATTTGGATTCCTAAGCGACTCCCTGCCGAACAAAATCAAATCAGCTTGGCTTTCTTTCAAAATAGCTTCCGCCTGTTCTGCCTCGGTGATTAGACCAACTGCTCCAGTCAAAATAGCCGTTTCTTTCTTGATTTTTTCCGCAAAAGAAACCTGATAATTTGGCTCTAACGGAATTTGCTGATGCGATACTAATCCACCTGACGAAACATCGATCAGATCAACTCCCTTTTCTTTTAAAATTCTGGAAAGTTCTACTGACTCTTCAGGATTCCATCCTCCCTCAGCCCAATCTGTTGCCGAAATTCTAACCAACAATGGTAAATCCAACGGCCATTCTGATTGAACTGCTTCCACAACTTCGAGTGTAAAGCGAATACGATTTTCAAAACTTCCTCCATATTCATCCGTTCGCTTATTCGTTAAAGGAGATAAAAACTGGTGGAGTAAGTAACCATGAGCTCCATGAATTTCCACTAGCTGATAGCCGGCTTTAACCGCTCTTTTAGTTGCCGTTTTAAAATCCGAAAGCACTTTTTCAATTCCGATTTTGTCCAAGGCAGTTGGAAGAAACGTTTCCGTTTCATGATACGCAATTGCACTCGGAGCAACAGTCTGCCAGCCCTCATAACCAATATCTAATTTTTTGTTGCCCTCCCATGGTACAGAAACACTTGCTTTTCGTCCGGCATGTGCCAATTGAATACCGGGAACGGCATTTTGTGATCTGATAAATTCGTTGATTGTTTTAAGTTTTTCAATGTGCTCGTCTTTCCATATTCCTAGATCAGAAGGAGAGATTCTAGCCTCAGGAGAAACGGCTGTTGCCTCCTGAATAATCAAACCGGCACCTCCGCTGGCACGGCTTCCCAAATGAACCAAGTGCCAATCGTTAGCGAATCCGTCGATTGCAGAGTACTGACACATAGGTGAAATAACAATTCTATTTTTTAAAGTAATTTTTTTAAGGGTAAGCGGAGCGAATAATATTGAAGCCATAATAGTGTAACTTTTAATCGTTTTAAGCTACCTATTAAGTAGGATAGCGCACAAAAAAGTAAAGTTACAGCATCTGCCTAAAAGTAGAAATCAAAATGTTTATTAATTAACAAACATTTAAAACCTTATATATTATATTGCACTACCAAATTAAAATAGAAACGTTACTTTTGTGCGTTAAAAATTACGAACTAAAAATTAAAAATGGACATAGTTATCAAGCTCTCTCAATTTCTATTGAGTTTATCATTACTTATTATTCTTCACGAATTAGGACATTTTATTCCTGCAAAATTATTTAAAACCAGAGTTGAGAAATTTTACTTATTTTTTGATGTGAAATTTTCTCTTTTGAAAAAGAAAATCGGAGAAACTGAATACGGAATCGGTTGGTTACCATTAGGAGGTTATGTGAAAATCTCAGGAATGATCGACGAAAGTATGGATAAAGAACAAATGGCTTTACCCCCAGAACCTTGGGAGTTTCGCTCTAAGCCGGCTTGGCAACGTTTAATTATTATGCTTGGGGGTGTTACTGTAAATTTCATCCTTGCTTTTGTTATCTACATCGGAATGGCTTACGCTTATGGTGAAATGTTTATTGCCAACAAAGACTTAAAAGACGGTCTTTTGATCGAGAACAAAGCAATGTTAAATGCCGGTTTTAAAACAGGTGATATCATTGTTGGTATAGATGGAGAGAAAGTGATCCGATATGACAGTGATGTTAATGGAAAGTTAGCTACCTCTAAAGAAGTAGTAATTGACAGAAACGGAACAGAACAAACAATTGCAATCCCAAATGATTTTGTTGATCAGTATTCTAAAGCTGGAAAAGGTGCTTTGGCTACTTTTCGTGTTCCATTTGTAATTGGAAAAATAGCTGATGATTCTAAAAATACGGTTCTAAAACCAAAAGATATCCTTTTATCACTTAACGGACAAAAGGTAAAATATCTTGATGAGGCTAAAACAATATTGGAAAACAATAAAGGCAAAACCGTTGAGGCTACTTTACTTCGCAATCAAAAAGAAGAAAAAGTAAAACTAATGGTTGCTAATGACGGAAAATTAGGCATACAATTGGCTGGCTTAGATTTGGATTCTTTGGAAAAATTAGGCTACTATAAGATCAGTAAAAGAGAATTCTCCTTTTTAGAATCTATTCCGGTAGGAATCGAAAGAGGAAAAGATCAATTGGTAGGATATGGTAAACAACTTAAATTAATCTTTAATCCGGAAACCAAAGCATACAAACAAGTAGGTGGTTTTGCGGCTATTTTTAATGTTTTTCCTAAAACTTGGAGCTGGGAAGCTTTTTGGTCTATCACGGCTTTATTGTCAATTATGCTTGGAGTAATGAACTTATTGCCGATTCCTGCTCTTGATGGTGGACATGTAATGTTTTTATTGTACGAAATAATTAGTGGCAGAAAACCGAGTGATAAATTCCTTGAAAATGCACAAATGGTTGGTTTCGTTTTACTTATCTCATTGCTTTTATTTGCTAATGGAAATGATATCTACAAAGCAATTGTTGGCAAATAATTTTTTTGAAAAAAAAGAGCAAAAATGTTTTTTAGAAACCAAAAATTGATATATATTTGCACTCGCTAAAAAGAACAACATCTTCCTCCTTAGCTCAGTTGGTTAGAGCATCTGACTGTTAATCAGAGGGTCCTTGGTTCGAGCCCAAGAGGGGGAGCAACTTTTTTTTAGCAAACATATTTACCTTTAAGGTGATTCCTCCTTAGCTCAGTTGGTTAGAGCATCTGACTGTTAATCAGAGGGTCCTTGGTTCGAGCCCAAGAGGGGGAGCTTAAAAAAAAAGACTATCATCACGATAGTCTTTTTTTTTGCTTATAACCGAAATATTGGATTGAAATTCCAAATTTTTTAAATTCCAAATTCCAATCTTAAAAGTAAAATTCCAAATCTTTAAATTCCAAATTCCAATCTTGTGGGAATCTGTTTTTGAATAAATTGTTTTTTATATAATTAAACCTGACAGGTTTTTGAAACCTGTCAGGTTTAATTTTTACGATATATTTAGAACGTCATGTTCTTGAAATCTAAATTCGGATCTTTTTGATGTTCTTTTATTTTATATATTCGTTCCGAAGGGAAAACCCTACACTAATTAAACTACATTAAACAATCAGACCAAAAAACATGAAAAAACCAAAATTCGCATTAACCATTTTAACCACTTTCTTATTACTTACCACCAGTAATATCTTTGCTCAACTCTCTTCAAAAGAAGTTGATGCCCTTGTAGAAAAATCAATCGAAAAATTTAATGTTGCCGGAGTTGCAGTCGCCATTATAAAAGATGGAAAAGTGATCCACAAAAAAGGATATGGCGTTAAGTCTATCAACACAAAACAAGCTGTCGACGAGCACACCAATTTTCAAATTGCTTCTAACAGCAAAGCTTTTACTACTGCCGCGTTAGCTATTCTAGTCGATGAAGGAAAGATTTCCTGGAAAGACAAAGTGAAGACCTATATTCCCGAGTTTAAAATGTACAATGAGTACGTAACAGAACATTTTCTTATCGAAGATTTATTATGTCATCGTAGCGGACTTGGTTTAGGCGCCGGAGATTTAATGTTTTTTCCTAACGGTACTGACTTCACCATAAAAGATGTTTTAAGCAATTTTCAGCATTTTAAACCTGTTTCGGAATTCAGAACACAATTTGATTATGACAATCTGCTTTATTTTGTAGCAGGCGAGCTGACCGCAAGAGTAAGCGGAATGAGCTGGGAGGCATTTATCGAAACCAAAATCATGAATCCTTTACAGATGAACAACTCACATGCTTCTCTTAAAGACATAAAAGACAAATCTAATCTAGCTACACCCCACTCGACAAACGGTACCGAGAACAACAAAATAAAAACCATTCAAGGGTTTGAAGAAATGGTAAACGGTGCTCCAGGTGGCATTGTATCTAATGCAGATGATATGTCAAAATGGGTTCTGGTACAATTAAACAAAGGAAAATACGGAGACCAATTAGACAAACAACTTTTCTCTCCGGAAAGACAAAATGAAATGTGGAAATTGTACTCAGTCCTTCCAGCGGATCCGGACCCGAGATACAAACAACATTTTAACGGTTATGGATTAGGTTGGTTTTTAGCTGATGTAAAAGGAAACCTAAGCGTTTCTCACACAGGTGGATTACCGGGAATGCTTTCTATAGTTACAATGATTCCGGATTTAAATTTAGGGGTCGTAGTTTTAACCAATACCGAAAATGGTGGTGCCGGTGTTTTCTCTGCCGTAAGTCAAACCATTATCGACAGTTACTTAGGTCTGGACGATTACGGATGGATTGACAAACACGCCTCTTTTTTAGAGTCACAAAAGAACGTCGACAATGAAGCCGTTAAAAAAGTTTGGGAAACCGTAAACAAAGCCAAAAATATCAAAATCAAAAACGAAGACTTTATCGGGCAATACGAAGATAAATGGTTCGGAAAAATGGAAATATTCCTGAAAGGAAATCAATTATGGTTTAAATCTCTTCGTTCACCAAAACTAAACGGACCAATGCAATTTTACAAAGCAAATACATTTGCTATAAAATGGGAATATCAGGACATGAATTGCGATGCGTTTGCCTCCTTTAGTTTAGATGAAGAAGGAAAAGCACAAAGTATAAAAATGAAAGGGATATCGCCGACTATTGATTTTAGTTTTGATTTTCAGGATTTAGATCTTAAGAGAGTTAAATAAAAATTAAGCAGCTCAAGACATCAAATCAATCTGCAAATTAATCACGACCCCAAATCGTTACAATTAAGTTTTTAAATCAAAAAGAGCATCGTTTATACCGATGCTCTTTTTTTATTGGTGAAAAAGAAATAGTTGTTTTTGGTGTCCTATCGACGCAGGAGAAATCACATTCAACTATTCGAGAAATCGTTCTTACTTAACTAGTACCATTTTTTCTGTTCCAAAACAACAAGATGGAAAAGAAGTTACTTTTTACTTACTGCCATTTTTACTTTTAAACAACTGCATCATCTCTTCCGATTTTTCCATTTCATTAATACCTTTCAATGCTTGCGCATATCTGAAATAATAAGACGCTTCTAAGTTGGTACTCATCTCAAACAATTGAGCATAATGTTTCGCAGCATTAATCATATCATTTTCAAAATAAGATCGGTCTGCTACTTTTTTGAGCATTTCAATTGATTTGTATCCACGGTCTAAGACTTTTTCGTACGTGTTGACCACATTTATAGTGATATACTTTTCTTTTTTCGCAGGAGGAAGAACATTTACTTTAACCGGTTTTACAGCAACTTTCAAAGTATCAACAATGGTTTTTGTCTCTATTGTAGTTCCTAACGTCTTTTCTTTTGGTTTTGCATATTGTGGGATCACCTTTCGGGTATTGTTTGGTCCTAAATCATAGGTATTAACCATATCCAGCTTAGAAACTTCATAAGTAGTGGTTCGTTTTCCGAATACCATGTTTATGGTTTCTTCAACGCGATAAGATTCTACAACAAGATCGGTATTGGGTATCTTGTCAGATTTCGATTTTGCATTTTTCATTTTCACGTTAGCAAGAACAATATCGTTGTTCTGTCCAAAACAGTTTAAAGAAAAAATACATGCAATCGCTGTAAAAATAAGTAGATATTTTTTCATACAAACTAAAATTAAGAGCATTACCAGTATTCTAAAACTCATCTAAGGTACTCAATTCTTACATATTACTCCTAATTTGCCCCGTAAACAACCGCAAAAAACGTTGAAGTACATCTATTTATATAAAAGTCATTCTCTATTTTCGCAACGCTGTTTTGTACATTTGTATCACATCAAACTAAAATGGAAAAGATCCCGGTTCGAAATCTTACTACACCTCCTGAAAAAACAAATTTTTCCCTAAATTTCAGCATCCGTACTGTTCAGGATTTGCTTTTGGGAGAAAACCTCATTCAGGAATTACATCGACATGATTTCTGCCATATTTTGGTTTTGCAAAAAGGAGCCGGTTTTCATGAAATTGATTTCAAAGGCTACGAAATAAAAGACAATACTGTTTTCTTCTTGCGTCCGGGGCAGGCACATCGGTTGGAGTTAAATGCCAAAAGCACGGGTTATATGATTCAGTTTAATATAGATTTTTACTCTTCTGATGATAAAACAAGTCAGACTTCTTTAACTAAAATAAGCCAGCAGAATTACTATGAACTTAAAGAGGCTACTTTTCAAAAAGTACTTTCCGTTTTGACTTATATTTTTCAGGAATACCATGACAAACACGAAAATTATATTGAAATCATAAAAGCCAATCTCCGTATTTTCTTTTTGGAACTTATGCGGGAGCAAAACAATAATCCGACTGACGATACTAACTTATACACACAGGAACGTCTGGATGAATTCAGAACACTTTTAGAAACCCATATTCGCACGCACAAACCCATTGCTGCTTATGCCGAAATGCTGCATCTTACTCCCTATCAGCTAAACAATATCACCAAAACGTTAGTAAACAAAAAGGCTTCTGAACTTATCACCGAAGCAATCATTCTGGAGTCTAAAAGATATCTTTTGGCAACCTCTAATCAGGTAAATCAAATTGCAGATTATATGGGCTATGAAGATGTCTCTTATTTTATTAGATTCTTCAGGAAACATACCGGATTTTCTCCCGAGACATTTCGTAAAAACTTCAAATAAGTCATAGTAAACTGCATTTTTGTCCTAACTGAAGAAACGTTTTCAGGTTAATTTTGAAATACTAATTTAAACCGAATCAAAATGAATCAAAAATGGGACGAAAGATACAAGAACACTGAATTTGCTTACGGAACAGCACCTAATCTGTTTTTTAAAGAATGGCTGCCTAAATTCAAACCCGGATCTATATTGATGCCTGCCGATGGCGAAGGTCGTAACGGCGTTTTTGCAGCACAACTAAACTGGACTGTCACTTCGTTTGATTTAAGCACAGAAGGGCAGTTAAAAGCATTAAAACTGGCCAAAGATCATAAGGTAAACTTAGAATATATTGTTGGCGACCTAGAAGAACTCGAATTCGAAAAAGAATCTTTCGATGCAATTGGATTGATTTACGCACATTTCTCCGCAGAAACCAAATCAAAACTCCACAAAAAACTAAATGAATATCTAAAACCCGGAGGCCTTATTATTTTTGAAGCTTTCAGTAAAAGTCATTTGCATTTTAAAAAAGCAAATCCAAAAGTTGGCGGACCGGATGCAATTGCTGATTTATTTTCGAAGGAAGAAATACAGGCTGATTTTGAGAGTTATGAAATCTTGCATTTAGAGGAAGAAGAAATCATTCTCAATGAGGGGCAATTTCATATTGGGAAAGGTGCTGTAATACGATTTGTTGGAAGGAAAGTTTAGTTTGCTCATTTCTTTGTCGTTTAGGCTAAGACTAGAAAGAGTTTATCCAAATAGACGAAGTAAATCACGCTCCGTTTGTCATCCTGAGGAACGAAGGATCTGCGCAAGAAACTCCGAAGACCAAAACTCAGTACAATCGATACAGCAAACGAAGATTCTTCGTTCCTCAGAATGACACGATTGTGGAAAACGTAGCAGGAACTGTTTATGTCAATTTCGGCGAAGGAGAAATCACATCTAATACTTGACAAACTGTACTTGCTTAACTAGTGCGATTTCTCCTTCGTCGAAAGGACAAACTTTGCGCGAAAAACATATTGTCTAAAATTAAAAAAAGCGCCGCAATTTTCATTGCAGCGCTTTTCTGTTTTCTTTAAAATTTAAGGTAATTAAACCCCTAACTTCTTAGCGATATCAGCAGGAATTCCTCCTTTGTTTACCATTAAGGCAGTCGTTTTGTATTTCACGAAGTTTTTAGTTACAAACAAGAAACCTTTGTAGTCGTTTGTTTCTCCCCATGAGTTTTTTACGATATAATATTCTCTTCCGGTTTGATCTTTTGCAAGACCAATAATGTGCATTCCGTGATCGTCTGTAGTGGTGTAGTTATCAAACGCAGTCTGACGCATTTCAGGAGTGATTTCCGGTTCCGGTTTTGGTCCGTTGAACATGTCTGCTTTTTCTTCAGCGGTCATATCATCGAATTTTTTTGTTGGAACATAAGCTACTCCATTTTTCCAGCTAAAGCTTTTCTCACTTACGTCAGTTGCCCATGCTACTGTGTATCCTTTTTTCAAAGCATTGTCAATAACGTCTGTCATATCGTTTACTTTTACATTATAAACCTGATCAAAAGACCAGTTATCCGGTACAGCCATCATTGTTTTTTGGTAGTATGGAGCTGTTGTAAAAGAGGACATTTCGATATAATCATCCGGGTTGATACCTACTACTTCTTTAGCGAAAGATTGTGGTGTGTAATTTTTTCCTTTGTAAGTAAAATTATCCGGCACTTTTCCTAAATAAGAATCGATAACGGCAGCATACGCTTTTTGCCAGTTTGGAGTTAATTCTCCGTTTGGATTTTTTACAACCGCAGCTAAAACTCCTTCGATAAGAGAAGACATTTCAGCAAATTTATTTTTATCAGTTCCGTAGTTTAATCCTGTGTAAACTTCTCTCGGAACTGTTCCGTATTTTTTGTACATGTTAATTACATCGTGTAATGCACCACCGTCACCTAAAGTAACAGCACCATGCATACGAACGTAATTGACTCCTTTTTCAACATAAACATTTCTTGCAGAGAAAATCTGAGACAATTCTACCGGTTGCTTTCCTAAACGAATCATTTCTGATTCTAAAAAAGAGTTTGTAGAATAACTCCAGCATGTTCCCGAAGAACCTTGTGTTTTTACTGAAGTGGTTCCTAAATTAATTTGTTCTGTGAATTTAAAGTTTTCTTTACTTTTATCACTCGCGTTTAGTTTTAATGAATTTACTAAAACGTCCTGTGCAAAACAGCTGGTTGCCCCAACAAAAAAGACCGAAGCCGCAAGTACTGATTTGAATGAAAATGTATTCATAATGTATGTTTAAGGTATTTACAAATTAGTCTTCAATGTTTCTAATTTGTTACAAAACAATTAAATTTTCTGTAATTTTTTAGCATTCTCCGGTTAATATTTTCACAATCTTTTTATTAAGCGGTAAAAGATTACAAATACATTAAAAAAACAACTCTTCCTATTACAATCACAACGATTTGGTGGTTTGTTTTTTCTAAATAAATAGTACTTTGCTTTGCGAAATTGCAGCTAATAAAACGCGAAATGTTCGAACTGGAAAAAGAGAAATACTTGGGCAATACTAAAAACGTTTTTAACAATTCGCAGGGAATTGCAGTTGTAGAAACGGAGTATCAGAAAAAAGTTTTTGAAGGATGGCATTCGCATAATAATGCACATCTGACTCTTTTCTTGAAAGGCGGGACATCAGAAAAGCGTAAAAATTCAAGTACTGTTGTAGGAGCCGGTTCTTTGTTATTTTACCATAGTGATGAATTACATCTCAATCACAACACTCTTTTTCCCTCAAAAAACATCAACCTCGAAATTGACGAAAATCTGCTAAAAGAACTCCAAATAAGTGAAGCCATAATTGAAAAATCAATTCAGCATACCTCTCTTACCAAATTTCTGATTCTGAAGATTTTTAGAGAATGTATGATTGCCGATACTTTTTCGGGAGACGCAATTACGATGTTGTTTGCGCAATTGTCCAATACTCATACTCATTTGGAAAAATTTGAAAAGAGTCCGTTTTGGGTGAAGAGTTTAAGCGAACTACTAAACGATTGTTGGAACGAGAATCCGAATTTACATGATTTGTCGACAGTTTTAAACGTAAATCCGATTACGATTTCAAAACATTTTCCCAGGTATTTTGGTTGTACGTTGAGTGAATATTTGCGACGAATGAAGATAAACCGTTCGCTTTCCCTCATCAAATCAAATGAAAGCAATCTTACTGAAATTGGTTTTCAATGTGGGTTTGCCGATCAGAGTCATTTCATCCGAACCTTCAAAAGTCAAACGGGATTTTTACCCAAGCAATTTCAAAAATTATAAAAGCAGGCAAATTTCATTCTATTTTTTGGTTTTGGGGCAACTTACTTTTGTCTCCACTTAATACTTAAACCAAATTAAAAATGGAAACCCTAACCACAAAACAAAAAATATTTAATTTCCCAATTACAAAAATTGTACTCGCCTTAATTGCATGTCTTCTTGTTGTCAATATTGGACAGCAAATTGCCGGAAAGTTATTGATTTCTCTTGACAAAGATTACAGGAACCTTATTAAAGGCCTTATCGTTTCTGCTCTTGCGATAACGACTTATGTTCTTTTCTTTAGCCAATATGAAAAAAGAAAAATAACCGAGTTATCGACCAACAATCTGGCAAAGAATTTACTCCTCGGAACTTTAATTGGGGTTCTCCTGCAATCCCTGACCATCCTGGTTATTTATGTAAATGGTGGTTTTAGTATTATTTCTGTAAATCCTGTTTCTTTTATTATCATTCCGCTTACAATAGCCTTTACCGTTGCAATTTTGGAAGAGATTTTAATCCGTAGTATTATTTTTAGAATTTTGGAAGAGAAACTGGGAAGTTATATTGCATTACTTCTTTCAGCCGTTCTTTTTGGTGCTTTGCATTTGCCAAATGAAAACAGCACTTTTCTTTCTGCATTATGTATTGCTGTTGAAGCTGGTTTGTTACTTGGTGCTGCTTTTATGTACCGCCGAAATTTATGGTTTCCGATCGCGATACACTTTGCATGGAATTTTATGCAATCGGGTATTTTTGGCGCGGTTACTTCCGGAAATAAAAAAACCAATAGTTTACTGGTTTCTAAAATTCAAGGTTCCGAATGGACTACTGGAGGTGAATTTGGTCCAGAAGGCACTATTCAGGCCATGCTCTTTTGTGTTATTGCCACTTTAATATTATTGTATTTATCTCGAAAAGAGAACAAAATAATTATGCCTTATTGGAAAAAACACTAATTCGGGCTTCTTTATAAAACAAAACCCCCGACACGGAAATCTGTGTCAGGGATTTTGCAATCATTTAACAACCTCTTATTTAATCCTCTTTTTTAACTTTTATCTCTTTATCAACAAAATCAGCAATTATTCTATTTTTCACTATTTCTATGAAACATACTCAACACTTTACAAGACTATGCAATGGCTTTTTTACAACCTTCAATAAATGAATTCAATTGACTCCAAGAAACGTATTCTTCTAGTAAGGCAAGAAGTTTTGTAAAACCCAACACCTCTGCAGTAGGCTCTGCATTTTTACAAAAAGCCTGTCAAATACAGCTGATTTTTACGCATAACTGGCAGTTACCGGATGATTTACATTTACTCTGTTTTTTGAAAAATTTGACATAATTTTATTCCTTTTAAATCTTATTTCAAATGTAAGAAAAAACACTTATTTTAGTTTGCTCGAAAATATATCCTTTTGCTACGAAAATATATTGGTCAACTAAACAAGTCCATTCTGTTCGAAGCAAACTATACTATTGATACTTGTTAGACAAAATATTACACCTCTGGTCCATCTCTGCAATTCTTAATAAACACATTTAACTTGTCTAAATCTCTTAGTCTGTGGCTCAAATGAATAACCACGAATTTCACTAATAGGCGCGAATTATTTTTGCCACTGATTAAAAAGATTGAAAGGATTTAATCTGTAGGGATCTGGTTAATTCTATTTGACACTTTTTAAGTTACGGGTAAAGAGTGGTTTTTATTTGTTGTTTTTGAATTATTTTGATCTTTTTTTTCACGCAGATCCAGCAGATTTCAGCTATAGAACTGATAAAAAAATCCGCTAAAATCCGCTGGATCTGCGTGCCATTTTATTTTAACATTTCCTGTCTGAATGACATTCATGAAATTCGTGGCAGAATAATCTAAAAGCAAGAACTACAAAAAACCTTTATATCAACAACTCAAAAAATAGTTAGATAAAATTTAAACCGTTTTTTTATCGTTAAAAAGGGATTACCTCATCCAATTACTTCCAAAGACAATGTAATAAGCCCAATCTTCGGGGCCTTTTGCTACATCAACGCCCATTCTGAGTTTGAATTTTCGGGCAAGTAAATATCGGAATCCGGTTCCGTAATTGTAGACCACCGGTTTATCAAAAGCTTTGTCCCAATCGTTAAAGGCACTGGCTACACCTGCGTACCCCATAAGACTCCATCTTCGGTATAAATCCCATCGCAGTTCGACTTCAGAAACCAAACTGGTTTTTCCCTGATACCTTCCCATTGGGACACCGCGTAAATTAATGCCGGGTAAAAGGTAGAATGGCGGACTTCCAAATGCTTGTTCGCCTTCGATACGTAAGCCTCCGATTAACTTTTTTGTTATAGGATGGTATCCAATCGCGGAAAGATTCACACGCCAGGCATCGTAATCGCTTCCTAGTATATCATCAGACCAGAAAAAATCCGATTGCAGTCTAATTCCTTTATCAGGTGTAAAAATATTATCACGGCCATCAAACTGAATGGCACCACCAAACTGACTCACTGTACTTTTAAAATCCTTGGGTTTTAAAAAAGAAGGAAGATTGTCGCCCGGTAATTTTATTTTAGAGTCCAACAAAAGATATTGCGGACCGGCACTCCATTTTGGATTTCTGAATTGTTTTAAAACCTGCGTATAAAAAACAAAAGATTTAAAATTAAACTTAAATTCCAAATCTTTTCCGGTTGGTAAATTTTCATAAAAAGACATGTTAATATCACCATAACCCGCCATCACTTTGTAGGTCATTCGGGCCTTTATAAAACTGCCCGAACGAAAAGCACCAGCCATCCAGCTTTTGTTTCCGGTATACATTCCGATGCCTCCTGTAATGTCAGGATTTACGATTCTTTTCTTTCCATTTTCATCAATAACGGGGGCATGTTTTTTTAGAAAGACAGGAACAATGGCTCCTCCAATTCCACCCAAAGCCGGTTCGGTTATTATTGTTGGGACTACAATAAAACCATGTGCATAAATAATATAATCGCTTAAATCTATTGCTCCGTCTATAGAATCTCGCACACTAATATGCTGTTTTTGTCCCGTCATTGTGGTAACTGAAAACAGAAGAAAAACGGTCGCAAGAAAAATTTTCTGAAAGAGTTTTACGTTTTTAATAGAAAAATCTGAAACTGTATTTTTCATATAGGCAAAATTTATCATATTCATTAAAAACAGAAACACAGACTCCAAAAGGTTAAGAATACTTTGTGCTATCCTTTTTTGGTACCGGTGCTAAAAATATGAGCCAGTGTCAGGAAAAAAGTATTTCCCTGAAATCTGTTTACAGCGCCAATTTCTCCCAGCCAACGCAAACCAATTGTAGATTTAGAGCTTAAGTGCAAGAAATTTACCTCTGCTCCTAAAGCAGCAACACGATCCTTGTCACCTTCCCAAACAAGCCCTCCTATTGGCAATGGAATTTTATCTGAGGTAACTTTATATTGTAAATAGTAAATTAATCCCGCATTGATAATTGATTTTGGAGCTGTTTTTTCGGCATTAAACACATAAAATGTTTTTCCTAAACCACCTTCAAAACTTAAGATGTCTCCTGTTTTAATATCGGTGTCTTTCTTTTTTCCATTAATTTCATAGGATGCTAATGTGGAGAAATGAAACGTTTTTTTATCATTAAAAAACAGTGTTGTTCCGGCAGAAAATTCATTCATGAACATTCCCAGTCCGCTATTGTCTGTGGCTCCGGCTTCGTATTTTCCGGTTGGCAGGTACATTTGGTAGCTAAAAACAAAATCGGCTCTTTTTTGATGCCATCCTAGTTGTAACGGCACGATATAAGTGTCAGTAAATGCCAAAGATCCGTCGACATTTACATTGTTTCCTTCAATTTTATTGGAGGCAAAGGCAAACAAAGCCGAAGCTCCGTAAGTAGCACCTAAAATTTTAAAATCACTGACCCAGGATACCCCAACGCCGGTAATAAACATATCTAAATTTGGGTTGGCAACAGAAATATTTCCATCACTGTTTCGCAGCGATGATGCGCTGTAAAAATAGCCCGGAACATATACTGCCAATGTATTCTCGGGACTCTGGGTTCCGGATTGCAAGCCCATTCCTCCAAGGATATGACCTCCTTTAAGCTGTGCATTACCCAAAAAGGAAACGAGCAGAAGTAATAAAGTACTAATAAATTTAATTATTTGTTTATGCTGATAGAATTTTGCTTTCATAATAGTGTGTTTAAAAATTAATATAGCGTAACAATTCTTCTAGCCTGTTTTTTACTTTTAAGATTGTTTCAGATAAAAGACATTTGTTTTATCTGAATCCTCTCTGATTGCTTTGAAATATTCGGAAGGCGATTTTCCGGTATGTTTTATAAAAGCCCTAAAACAGGTTGTTCGGGATTTGAATCCGGAACCCCAGGCCATCCCCTCAAGGGATAAATCTTTCCATTCCGGGTCGTTGATTTTGTCTTTAAAAAACTCTATTCTTTTCAGGTTTACATAATCCTGAAAATGAAGGTTAAATTCCGAGTTTATTAAATTGGAGAGTTGGTGTACGGATATCCCTGTTTCTTCGGCGAGATCCCGAATTACAAAATCTTTTTTGAGGAAGAGTTTTTTTGCAGAAAAAATAGAATCCAGTTTTAGCAGGTCCTCCTTCCTTCTGTCTGTAGTTAATTCTTTAATTAAAGGCGATGTGTCTTTGACTTCGTTTACTTCAATTGGTACCGATTTATTCTCTTCAGAATGATACGTTTCATTGGTATCTGCAAAAAGATGGGGTTTAAAATAAAGTCCTCCGACGGTGAAAAAAAGCACTGACGAAATCAAAATATAACAAGCGGTGTCTATATTTTTAATCCCGTCTTTTAGAAAAAAATGTACAAAAAGTGTAGAAAACAAAAACAAGATGACCAGATTATAGACTCTTAACCATTGTATGATTTTTATTTTTTTAGCTTGTTTTCCTTCCAGTTTTTCCAAATCACAGTTTAAGATCATCATGGTCTGCCAAAAGGCATACACCAACCAAAAGGTGAGACTTAATGTGGTGAAAGGATTTTTTATTCGGGAAGAAACATATGCAATAATTGGAATATTTGCATCGGCAGCAATCCATACTATAAAAGTTAAACCAAAGTATAGGACAAAGGGCAAAAAGTGAAGCCAATCGTATTTTTTAAACATTTTAGTCGAGAACAATACATTTCTGACATATAAAAAAGAGCAGGGTGCTACTAAAAAAATAAATGCTTTTGTGATACCGAATAAATCAGGGACATTTTTAAAGGCACTTACTGATAAGTAAAAATTATAGACACTTACGGTCGCCAGACTAAACATAAATAGTCCCAGAAAAAAACTTTTAGCATAATTTTTCCGCGAAAAAAGTACCCTAAAAGAAGTGGCAAAACCAACAATTGTCGCTATAAAAAAGAAAAGTGAAAGTAGTATATCCATCATAATATATTAAGCTTAAATTAATTAATATATTCCTTTGTTAACAATTTCAGAGGTGGAGTCTGTTATCATCTGATAAAGCCATACTTACCACGCTTATGGTAAGTAAAGCTTTACTATAACATTTTTGTAAGCTATTTTTTTGCTAAACCGGGAGGGAAACCTTCCAGGATTTTTTTGATCGAAGCTGCAATAAATTCTTCAGGATTATCTGGTCTGCTGTCGATTTGAGAATTACCGATTCCCTGCCAAACCAGTTTTTGAGTTTTTGTAGATACAATATCAATTACAAGGGAACCGTCAACATAATCATAGGTGTTGAAAGTTGTCGTAGCGCCGCCCATCATTGCACCACCGCCCCAATATCCGTAAGGGCGATACATACCGCCATAGCCGTAAAAATTAGAATCAGCTGTAACGGATTGTTTGTTTTTTAAGATAGAAACCGCATTTACTTTTAAATCGGGATTGCTGCTGGTTTCTGAGAAACCTTTGGCAATCATTTCTGCACGAATCGCTTTTGTAACACGATCAACATTGAGTTGGCTGACCTGTCCTTCCTGAGCTTTTAAATCATAGACTGCAAAGGTTTTAAATTCACTAAAATTAGCAGCATGATCATAATCTGTTGTAACTTTTACAGTCGGGGAGCAACTGTACAATAAAACCAATAGTAATACTGGAATTAAACGAAGATTTGTTCTAATATTCATCTTGTGGTATTTAAATTAATTATTAATTTAATCTGAGTTGAAATCTTAAAATCTTAATCGAATTTGGGACGAGTTGAGGAATTTGGTTGAAAAAGCTTGTCAGTTATATACGGAGTATAGTAAACCAAATTATTGCAACACTCTCAAAGATAAATTATTTTTCTCTAATTAACACATATGTAGATATAATTTTCTTACATATGGTTAAATGTTTTTACTTTTAACCTTATCATTACATTCTGTTTTCATTCGTAACCATTACAATTCTTCCGAAACAGGTAATCTTCCTTCTTTTATGGCTTGCAGCATTTTATCGTAATCCGCTTCATTTTGATCGGCATATAAAATAGAAAATTTAGCAATTGCATCTGCAAACTCATCGTTTTGTCCTAAGTATCCTGATAGTAATGAAGGGTCTCCTGTGCGGGCGTGAGCTCTTGCTAATGCCCATCCGCAGGCCTTTGCGTAATCGTTCATATTATCTGATTTCATAATCTCCAAAACGGGTTTTACCTTAGCATCTCTAAGCTGTCGGATATAAAAAAATCGGTTTTTATCATCATTCGTCCATCCTAAAAACATATCTGAGGCAGATTGCATTATCTTTTGCCCCATCACAATACGTTCACCCTGATGACTGTATTTACCTTTAACCTTTACATTGTTTTCCAGTACACTTTTTCTTGCTTCTTTAAATTGCAAAAAGATAGGCTCCGCTGTTGCCGACATCAATAAGCTGATTCCACAAAGGGTTCCCACACTTCCTACACCAACCACTTTTATGGCTATATCGTGTAACGTATATCTGTTCAGAAGTACTTTTTTATCATCCGACAAGGATTCGATATAGCGTTTATGCACGATTTCTGCGTCTCTTAAAATTTGTTCACCTTCTTTTCCTCCCGGATGATAAATTAGCGGCGGGTCATCTTTTATCCTTGCTCTTGGGCCTTCCTGATAGGTCATTTTGGCAAACTCCTTTTCATGGGCGGTATATTCTGCGGCTTTTTTTATTCGTTTTTGCTGAAAGGATTTGATCTCTTCATCGTCGCCTTTTTCGATAAGTTCTGCCAGATCAATATCGGCATACCATATTTGAAGCGCCGATAATTTACTGTAGTCAAACAGATGTCTTTTGTAACTGTCGGCAACATTCCAGGCAAATTCTTTACACATTTTATCCGAGAACTTTTTCCATCTTCCTGCTATGGCAAAACTTGCTGCAAGTCTTTTTACGTCCCATTCCCATGGACCCGGGAAAGTCTCGTCGAAATCATTTATATCAAAAACCAATTTGCGTTCGGGAGTGGCAAATCCGCCAAAATTCATCAAATGACAATCACCACAAAGCTGAAGGTAAATTCCGGTGTCTTTCGTTTGTGCCAAATCAGAAGCCATAATGGCTGCTGCTCCTCTGTAAAAAGAAAACGGAGATTGCATCATTCGGCTGTACCGAATTGGGATTAAACTTTCAACCCTTCCAACACTGGTACCGATTAAAATTTCAACAGGGTCTTTGCGCTCTTTATCCGGTTTCCATTCTTCATGACAAGATCGCGGAATCGTTTTACGAAGCTCTTTTCCTTTCGCATAACGTTCTTCTTTTGACACTGCGGAGTCAAATACATTTTCGCTTTTTTCTTCGGATGATTTTGACATTTTTTTATTTTTCAGAATCAATACTAATTCATCAGATTACTTACTTTTAATAAATGCTGGAGGAGTGTATCCTTTTAACATACTTTCTTCGGGCCAATACGCTCTCAATAACAAACCAAATTTATCTTTTGGTATCGGAAGCCAATTGGTTACTTTATCAGGAGACGGTTTTTGGTTTTGAAAGTAAATTGTAAGTGATCCATCCGGATTGTATTTTAGATCTTTATTTTTTGTCCCTAACGAGTATATTTTTTGTTCATTTATAAAAAAGAAATGATTGTGATCGTATACCGTCAAAGACCAAAATCCTTTTACTTTTGGGATAATATCTTTTGAAAAAGTAACCGTGTAATTTGATTTTCCATTTAACTCTGTACCTGTATTATCTAAATCCTGATTATAATATATTGTTTCGTTAGGCTGATTCACAAAGATATTAGCTCTTGCGGCAGCCGTTCTGCTTAAATAATCGGTTCCAAAAGCAGCTCCATTTTTTGTCGTGTTCCAATAATTCCCTACCGGAACGCCTACATTTTTAAATTGTCTCAATGGCTCGATCAATTCTTTTTCGGCATCAATAGCCGCTTTTTTTAATATTGGTACTAAAGTGCTGTCTTTTTTTGCCGCCTCCAATACAGAATTAAATAAAGCGTATAAACTTTCTTCTCCTTTTAATGGTGGAACTTCTTTTAAAACTGTTGGTAATTCCTGGAAGAATTTTTCAGGAATTACAAAAGCAACTTCTGTACCTCCTGTGCTTGCATTCGGGTCCGGAAATGAAGGTACTTTTGCCCATTCCTTTGTTTTCATTTTTCCATCGTATTTACTTAAAGGATACGCCATTAATTGGTTAATGACGGGCTGAATGGCTTTTTTATCTTCAGGCGTATTATTTAAAAAGGCTCTTGGAATTACAAAAGCAAGATTCGTATCACTATGAAAAACTTTAGTAATGCCCTCCGGAACTTTTCCATCCCATCCCGGGCCAACAACGAGATAAAATCCTTTTTGACTTCCGTACATAGCGCCTAATTTTGCAATACCGTCTGTACGTTGATTTCCAATTTGCACGACCCAAAAACGTTTTCCAAAATCCGGAATCTGAATTACTACGGGATTTTCATTGAGCATCATAATACCAAAACCATACACTACATCTTGATTTGGACAGGCCACATAACGTTCAAAAGGTGTAATATAATCTGATTCCATACACAGTTCGCCTACAGGAGCTACGGGTACTGCGCCTCCGTTAAGCCCGGGTTCCGGAACCTGACGCATTACTAAAACTCTATTGTGCATATTTACTAGTGGCCATCCCCAGAAATACATTTGTTTCCCTAGTTGATAGACGTATTCTTTTGTCATAACCACATCCGGAACGGGCCCGGGAACGGTTTTCTGAATGGTATCATTTGTATGAACCGAAACGGAATCTTCTGTTGCTGAATTCTTTTTACATCCTCCATTTAAAATTAAAAAGAGGCCCACTACAATAACAAATAATTTATTTTTCATGATCATAATTTTTTCAATTAAAAAGTAAAAATCTTTTTTTTCTTAGTGATAAGGCAAATGTTATTTTACAAGTTCAGGCTGTGGTGCTTTCCATCTTATTGAGGAAATACAAAAGACAATATCACTCTTAAGCCCCAATCTGGTCTTGATTCTCTGGGTCCAACAATGGGTATCAATGGAGATAAAGAGAACTGAATAACCTGACTTCCTAATTTTGATACCGCTCCGATAGACGGATTTAAAGAGATTGCGGTTGTATTACCTTCCCAATTTTGAGTTATTTCGGCATTTATTCCTAAGTTGGCTCCGCTTTTATAACTATGAGAAAAGAATATTTGGGTATAAAACTGATTGACATCGGCACGGTTATCATTTCCGGCTACGGACCAAATCTGATTGGCTATAAAACCTACCGAAAGTCCTTTGCCCTGATGCATTAATAATACACTTGGACCAATTCCGAATTTTTCTGTTCCCAATACTTTATCTGTGGCAATGGGTACTAAAAATGCGGGGCCTATCCCGTAAATAATTCCTTTGGCTTTTGGGGCAAAAAAGGCCGTAATGGTAGCGTCACTTAAACCAAACTGATGTGTATTTTCTCCGGTAATATCTCTTTGATCTACAATCGGGATTATATATCGTGTAATTAAATTTAAATTATCACTTATCTTAAATGGAATTACAGGTTGAAAATTAACCGTATATTTTGATCCGTTAAAAGGACCAATACCATAATTTAAATTATTCTGAAAAGGCACACTTATCAGACTTGCAACGGGATTAGCGAGTTTATCTGCGAGTTCCTGAGCACTTGCTCCGGGCTTATCCGGTTTCTCTTGTGCTACAGCGTTTAAACTCAAAAGAAAACAAACGGTACTAAACAACACTTTGATAGTACCATAAAATCTTGCCTTTTTCATAATTATTATTTAAAAAAATTAAACTAAGCTTTCGATTGTTAATCGTTATTGCAGCTGAATTACCCAATCAGATTATTTATCTGCAAAAACCTTTTTCCAATCTTGTTTCATATTTACAACATGCCATTTGTTTTTGGCGGCTGCATTTAAGGAAGCATTGTCTTTTTCTGAATAACTGTATTCTCTTATGGAATCGTTATGATTGACCAACAATTGAAAAGAAGGATACTTATTACTCTGACAATATTCGAGCATGGCGATATCTCCTGCTCCACCCTCATTTCCACAGGCAAAAACGGGACGCTGACCAATATGCAATTGTATCCCCACCGGTTTAGCTGTTTTATCGTTAAACTGATTTAAGGCTGGTTCTCTAATGATGGTGCGATTGGCCTCGTCAAATTTGTATTTGAAAGAAGTACCCACGACCTGTTCTTTTGGAATTCCGTAAAAATCTGATGAAATTCCTCTTACCAATTCAATAGTTCCTCCGGTAACAATAAAAGTCTTGAAACCGTTTACCCGTAAATAAGCAAGCAATTCCAACTGTGGTTGATATCGTATTTGTGTTAGCGGAACATTTTTTCCCGGAAATTTTGCTGTTGCAAAAAAATCTTTAACATCCGCTTCAAAAGCATCTTCTGTCATTCCGGTATGCGTAGCGGCAATAAGTTCTATGAGTGCTTTTTGGCCTCCTTTTTCAAAATAGGCTTTGTCTTTTTCAATAACCGCTTTAAAAGGTTGTTTCTTTGTCAGTTCGGGATTGGCATCTGTCATTTTCTTTACCCGATAAAAAGCAAATAACTCCTGCACATAAGGTTTTTCGGCCCACAGTGTTCCGTCATTATCAAAAGTGGCAATCCTGTTTTCTATTGGAATAAAATCCGGACTTCCTTCTTTGGTAACCTTTTCTACATAAGCAATAATATCATTTTTTAAAGTTCCATCTGTCCAACTTGGCAATGGATCTCCAGCTACTGTATTTTCTGTTTGTTTGCCGTCTGTTGTTGGAACAGTTATAGTATCTGATTTTTTGCAGGAGACCAATAGTAAGACTCCTAACTGTACTAAAAGTATCTTTCTAAGCATAATATTTCTGTTTTATTATATCAAAAAGATTCAGGCCATACGACCTGAATCTTTTCATTGGTTCTGTTTATTTTTTCTTTTTATCGGTCGGCTCGTCTTGCCCTTTTTCTTTAGCCAGTATATTTTTCTCTATATATTGTTTTGCTTTTATATCTTTCATCGTCTCCTCCATAATGGTGTAGGCAGAGAAACTTGGCGGAATAGAACGTGGTGGATATTCTTTAAATGTCCCTGCAAATGCAACTACATCCTGAATGGCGCCATACATTAATTGAACGTGATTTAATTGCCAATCCCAGAATGTATTTGAGGTAATATCGGCTCTCTCAAAAGGGTCTTGATACAGATTGAATATTTTTTGTAAACGCAGTTTTGTAAAAGGTTCTGCCCAAACTCCCATCGTTCCTTCGAGACGTTGCTCTGCAAATACATATTTGTAATCGCCTTCTCTAAGGCCTACCAAAAGTCCATCATCGTCTGTATAAAAGAATTTATCTCTGGCGCTTTTTGGTGATTTGCCTTTTAAAAAGTTACTTTGATCATAACCGTCTAAGTGTACTTTATAGTTTTTACCATTGGCAGTATACCCGGTTAAAAGTTTTTTAGCCAAATCCGGTTCTCCGGCTATTGATGCCAAAGTCGGCATCCAATCATTGTGACTCATTATTTCGGTAGTAACAGTTCCCGGTTTAATTACACCCGGCCAACGTACGATACATGGAACTCTGTATGCTCCTTCCCAGTTGGTGTTTTTTTCTGAACGGAATGGTGTCATGGCAGCATCGGGCCAGGTATTCATATGAGGGCCATTATCGGTAGAATATACTACTATGGTATTGTCGGCAATTCCTAAATCATCTAATGCTTTTAATAAATCACCTACTGTAATATCATGTTCAATCATACCGTCAATATATTCACTGTCACCATGTGTATATTTTCCTCGATGTTCTGCTCTCACGTGTGTACGAAGGTGCATACGGGTACCATTCCACCAGCAGAAAAAGGGTTTCCCTGCTGCATGTTGTCTTTTAATAAAATCAATAGCTGCTGCGGACGTTTCATCGTCTACGGTCTCCATTCTTTTTTTGGTAAGTGCTCCGGTATCTTCTATTTTTTGTTTTCCAACTCTTCCAAAACGATCATCTGTAGTAGCATCATCAGAATTGGTAGCGGTACATTTTAAAACCCCTCTTGGTCCATATTTTTTCAGATATTCAGGATCTTTAGGATAATCCGGTAATTCCGGTTCTTCTTCTGCATTAAGATGATACAGATTTCCGAAGAACTCATCAAACCCGTTTACCGTTGGTAAACTTTCATTACGGTCCCCAACGTGATTTTTACCAAACTGTCCTGTTACATATCCCAATTGTTTCATAATCCCTCCTATAGAAGGATCTAACTGACTCATACCCATTGGCGCTCCCGGAAATCCTACCTTGGTAAGACCTGTTCTAAGACCGTGTTGACCTGTTAAGAAGGCGGCGCGTCCTGCTGTACAACTTTGTTCTCCGTAATAATGCAAAAAACGTTCTCCTTCATTTGCAATACGGTCGATATTTGGTGTTGTAAATCCCATTAAACCATCGCTGTAGGCACTGATATTAGTGGTACCAATATCGTCTCCCCAAATGATCAGAATGTTGGGCTTTTTGTTATTCTGAGCATGTAATCCGGTAAAGCAGACCAATGCAACTAATTGTATCGCATTTCGAAATCTACATTTAAAATTGATTTGTTTCATGATGATAAATTTTGTTATTAATTCTTGTTCTAGGGGTGTTGGCAAAAAATGTTTTAACAAAATCAAATACAGTAAAACCTGTTCGGGTTGAAGTAAAATTTTCAGATCATTTTTGAAAGGAGTTTATAAGTAGGATTTTTTTAACATTTTTTTTGCAAGTAGCTCAAAATTAGACAATAAAGAACAGACCAAAGTCATTTATGAGTAATGACCTTGTTTCATTTTATAAAATGAAACATAAAAAACAGAGTGGCAATAAAAAAAGCTTATGAAGATTTCATAAGCTTTTTTCTACAAAACAAAAACCACCAGAATAATTCTGATGGTTTTTTATACTAATTCGTTCTTGTAAATAGAAATTATTCTATCTCAGAAACTCTCATGGTGTTTACCATTCCTTTATCTTTAATTGGCATTGCCGCAAGGTTGATCAAGTAATCTCCTTTTACCGCATATCCTTTTTCTACTGCTATTTTGTTAACGTCTGTTACAGTATCATCTGTACTTTCGTCTTTATCATAGAAATACGATTTTACTCCCCATAATAAATTCAATTGTGTCAGGATTCTTCTGTTTGAAGTAAATACTAAAATATGAGCTGATGATGGTCTCCAAGCCGAAATTTGGAAAGCTGTATAACCACTATTAGTTAAGGTACAAATTGCTTTTGCATCAATTTCATTAGCTAATAAAGCAGCTTGGTGACAAACTGTTTTGGTAATAAAACGTTTCGTTTTAATTTGAGGTGTATTCTGTGGAACATTGATTAGTGGAGAATCTTCAACCGCTTCACAAATTTGAGTCATTTTCTGAATCACCTGTACCGGATAATTTCCTGTCGCAGTTTCTCCAGATAACATTACAGCATCAGCACCATCCATTACCGAGTTGGCAACGTCATTTACTTCTGCTCTGGTTGGCGTTAAACTCGTAATCATCGTTTCCATCATCTGAGTAGCAACAATAACCGGAATCCTTGCTGTTTTAGCTCTTCTGATCAAATCTTTTTGTACTAATGGTACTTCGTGTGCAGGAAGTTCAACTCCTAAATCTCCACGCGCAACCATCAAGGCATCACAATACGCTACAATTTTATCGATGTTCTCAAGCGCTTCCGGCATTTCGATTTTAGCCACAATCGGAATTTTATATTCTGAATGTTGAGCGATCAATTCTTGTAAGTCTTGTAAATCGCGAGGTGTTTTTACAAACGAAAGTGCGATCCAGTCTACTTTTTGTCCGATAGCGAAAATCGCATCAGCAATATCTTTTTCAGTTAATGCCGGTAAAGAAATTTTAGTGTTTGGAAGGTTAACCCCTTTTTTAGATTTTAACTCTCCACCCTGAATTACTTTAGCAACAACTTCTGATTTTTTATCTGTTGAAATAATTTCAAAAATCAACTTACCGTCATCCAATAAAATACGTTCTCCAGGATTCACATCATTTGGAAAATTTTGATACTTCATGAATACTTTTGAAGCAGTTCCGATAATATCTTCAGCAGTTGTAAATGTGATTAAATCACCATCGTGTACTACTGTTCCTTCTTCCATTACTCCAACTCTAAGTTTTGGTCCTTGCAAATCCCCAAGGATTGCTGTAGTGTAACCAAACTCTTCGTTTAATCCTCTGATAATCTCGATTTTTTCTTTTACTCCTTCGTAATCTGCATGCGAAAAATTGATTCTAAATACATTTACACCTGCCTCGATCATATCCTTGATAATCTCTCTCGTACTACATGCAGGCCCAAGTGTAGCTACAATTTTAGTTTTTTTGTTTGTAAGCATTTTTTTTAAAAAATTAAATTGTTTTTTGACTTTATTTTGTTTGTATCCACAACATATATAGCTGCGATACTCTCTATTGCATTTAGCTGTTGTTGGATTTCTGAAAAATCAATAGCCTCGTCGCTATTCTCAATTTTCAGGAAAAAATCTACTTTTTTGAATTCAGGAAGTAAATGAATTGTTGTAGAAACCTCACTCGTTTCATCGGAAAACAAATTCTGGAAATCATTTGTACTCACTGAAATGATTTCATGTTTATTCTGAATCAAATTCCATGAAACGGCTTTCTCGGAATCATAATAGTAAAATCTGGAGAAATTTGCCTCACCTTCTTTAGTTTGAGCATGGATCTCGTTCTTACTCTTACTTAAGTTAATAGGAAGTTTTTTATTGATAAAATAGGCCAATCTATAATCTTCTAATGAAGTATGAATTGCCATTAAATAATAATCAATTTCGTCAAATTCGTCTAAATCCAATCTATGAATTGCCATATCATGAAAAATCAAGTTGTAAATATACTATTTCTAACGGAGCATCAATAGTTAAGATTAGCTTGTTTTTGTTAATTTATAAACGAAAACGTTGTAGCTTTAACAAAGCTGAGCTAATTTTGTAGTTATTTCTTATCTATTTTTTCTTGAAATGCAAAATAAGCTCTTTGTGATGCTTTTTCTTCTGCTTTCTTTTTTGAAGTTGCTCTTGCTCTCGCAATTACTTTATCGTCTATACTTAATTTTACGCCAAACAAACGTTGGCCATCAATTCCGTTGTCCTCGAAAATATCATAGTGAAAGATCTTTTTTTCTTTCTGACACCATTCGATAACCAGACTTTTATAACTAATTACTTTCCCTTCAAGTCGGGCAATGTCTACATAAGGTGTAATAACTCTTTTTTGAATAAACTTTTCACAAAAAGGATATCCTTTATCGAGATAAATAGCGCCAATAAGAGATTCAAAAATATTACCATGAATATTTTCTCCAAAATGATGAATGGGTACTTTGCTCTCTACAAAGCGAACTAAATTCAAATCTTTCCCCAATTCATTCAAATGCTCACGGCTCACAATTTTCGAACGCATTTTTGTCAAATAACCTTCATCTCCATTGGGTGCTTTGTTAAACAGATGCGCTGCAATTACAGCACTTAACATGGCATCACCCAGAAATTCCAGACGTTCGTAATTAATCGGATTTCCCTTTTCGTCTTGCTTATTAGAAGATCGGTGCGTAAACGCTTTCTTATAAAAATCAATTGAACCGGGCTGAAAACCCAGTATTTTCTGAATACTGTCAAAAAAAATCCCGTCTTCTTGAGAACGGGATTTCGAAAATATTTTTTTGATAATATTCATAGACAAAACTAAAACTAGTCAACTAATTTTTTAAACAATACACAAGCATTATGTCCTCCAAAACCAAAAGTGTTACTCATAGCAACATTTACTTCTCTTTTTTGAGGTTTGTTTAAGGTAAGGTTTAATGATGGATCAATCTTTTCGTCAACAACCGTATGATTGATTGTTGGTGGCACAATACCGTGTTTCATTGCCAAAATAGAAGCAATTGCTTCAATAGCTCCGGCAGCACCAAGTAAGTGACCTGTCATCGATTTAGTAGAGTTGATATTGATGTTTTTTGCATGTTCGCCAAAAACAGCACTAATCGCTTTTAATTCTGCTACATCACCAAGAGGAGTAGAAGTTCCGTGTGTGTTGATATGATCAACATCTTCAGGATTCATTCCGGCATCTCTTAATGTATTTTTCATTACTGCAATAACCCCGATTCCTTCCGGATGTGGTGCTGTTAAGTGGTACGCATCAGATGACATTCCGCCTCCGCCAATTTCGCAATAAATTTTTGCGCCACGAGCTTTAGCATGTTCGTAATCTTCAAGAACCAAAGCTCCTGCTCCTTCTCCTAAAACAAAACCGTCTCTGGTTCCGTCAAAAGGTCTTGAAGCGGTTTGTGGACTTTCGTTTCTTGTTGATAAAGCGTGCATAGAATTAAAACCTCCCATACCGGCAATCGTAATTGCTGCTTCTGAACCACCTGAAACAATAACATCACACATTCCTAAACGAATGTAGTTGAAAGCATCAATTAATGCATTTGCAGAAGATGCACATGCAGAAACAGTAGTATAATTTGGTCCCATATAACCATTACGCATCGAAATATGCGCAGGAGCTATATCGGCAATCATTTTAGGTATAAAAAACGGATTAAACTTTGGAGTTCCGTCCCCTTTTGCATAATAAATTACCTCTTCCTGAAAAGTTTCTAAACCTCCAATTCCTGCTCCCCAAATAACACCAACTCTTTGTTTGTCGATATTATCATTTGTAAGTCCAGCATCTTTAATAGCTTCATCACTGGCAGCAACTGCATATTGTGCAAATTTGTCTAATCTTCGAGATTCTTTGCGATCCATAAAATCTTCAATATTGAAGTTTTTTACTTCACAGGCAAATTTCGTCTTATGCTTCTCTGTATCATAATATGTGATAGGAGCGGCTCCGCTAACTCCATTCACAAGTGCGTCCCAATATTCCTGGATATTATTCCCGATAGGAGTAAGAGCACCTAATCCTGTTACAACAACTCGCCTTAATGCCATAAATATGTATTTTGTACTTTAAACAAATAAAACCCACGCTTTCTTAACTGTAGTGTTACTTAAGAGCTATGGGCATTACAATATAAATATATCTTTTTGATTGAAAATCAACCGAAATTTAAATTTTAAAAAAAATAATAACACCCGAATTTTTAAAATTCCAATTCTTTAAAAAACAAATTCCAATTTTGGAATCTGGACATTCAATTTTGGAATTTTAAAAAATTCGGGTGTGTATTTATTATTTTTTAGCTTCTTCGATATAAGAAATAGCTTGACCAACAGTAGCAATGTTTTCTGCTTGATCGTCTGGAATTTGGATATCAAATTCTTTTTCGAATTCCATAATAAGCTCAACAGTGTCTAATGAGTCAGCTCCTAAATCATTAGTGAAGCTTGCTTCTGTTACAACTTCGTTTTCGTCAACACCTAATTTGTCTACGATAATCGCTTTTACTCTTGATGCAATGTCTGACATAATCTTTAATTTTAGAATTTAATTTGTTGGCAAAAATAAAAAACTTTATTTTAAAACAACTATTTAGTTTATAAATGTGACACTAATTTATAAAATTAATTTCAAGAAAGCCCTTTTAATACTATTTATTTTGGATTATTATTCCGTTTTTTGCATTCTCAAAATAAAACAGATTATGAAAAAAATTATTGTTTTTGCCTCAGGATCAGGAAGTAATGCAGAAAACATTATAAAGCACTTCGCAAAAACCAAAATTGCAAAAGTCGTTTCTGTCTTTACCAATAATGCTTCGGCAAAAGTTATTGAAAGAGCCAAAAATCATCAAATTCCTATCGAAATCTTTTCGAAAACCGAACTTCTGGAAAGAAAAATAGTGCAAAAAATAGAAGAAATCGATCCGGATTTGATTGTACTCGCCGGTTTTTTGCTGAAATTCCCGGAAAGCATAATCGAGAAATTCCCGAATCAAATTATCAACATTCATCCTGCTCTTTTACCTAATTATGGAGGAAAAGGAATGTACGGCATGCACATACACAGGGCTGTAGTAGAAAACAAAGAAAAAGAAACCGGAATCTCCATTCATTTTGTAAACGAACATTATGACGAAGGCGCTATAATTTTCCAGAAAAGCGTAGCCCTGACAGTCGAAGATACACCGGAAACAGTAGCCGAAAAGATCCATGGACTGGAACAAAAGTATTTTCCGGAAATTATTTCTCGTTTACTGGAAGATTAAACGGTGTATTTAAATTCCAAAAATTAAATTCCAAATTCCAACCTTTTGACTCCTTTTAGGAAGACGAGGTGAATTAAATCTAAAATCTGAATTCAAAAATCTAAAATTCAAAAATGACCCAACACCAAGTACACATATACACAGACGGAGCAGCAAAGGGAAACCCCGGAAACGGAGGGTACGGCGTAGTGATGGAACTGGTTGGAACATCACATAAAAAAGAATACTACGAAGGTTTTCGACTTACAACCAATAACAGAATGGAGCTTTTGGCCGTAATTGTGGGTCTCGAAAAACTTAAAAACCCAAACATGACGGCTTTAGTCATTTCAGATTCCAAATATGTTGTAGATTCTGTTCTGAAAAAATGGGTTTTCGGCTGGGAGAAAAAAGGTTATGCCGGCAAAAAAAATCCTGACCTATGGAAACGTTTTTTAATCGTTTACCGAAAACACCAAGTCGATTTCAAATGGATCAAAGGTCATAACAATCATCCTCAAAACGAGCGCTGTGACCAATTGGCGGTTATGGCAGCAACGCAAACTAAATTATCTGTTGACGTTTATTACGAAACCGTCGCTTCTAAAGAATAAGAAAAATGCATCAGAAAATTATATTCTGATGCATTATAAAATTACTAAGTTAATTCCAGATTACTCTTTGTCTAAATCTTTAGCGGTACGAAATCCTGTCAATAAACCAACTCCCGCCATTATAAAAATTATTGATGGATAAACCGCTCCATCTTCTAAAGAGGTATAAGTTGTTATTAGCAACGCCAGAAAAATTCCAACACCAGAACCTATTAATAAAAAGGCCAGATTAACAACTAAGATTTTCCAAGTAGGGACACCTTTTTCTTTTCCTTGTAGAAAAATGCTGGCATCAGCCCCTTTTTCAATAAGAGCTAAACGCTCTCTATTTCTTGTTGAATAAATAAGATAAACGATCCCGAAGATCATTAAAAAAAAACTAAGTGGTACTAAGATTCCTGCTAACATAATATTGTGTTTTTAATTGATTGATACTCCATAGGACGAGAGGAGTTTTGTTTAGGTTACAAGTTTCTTTGAAAAAATTCCAAATTTTTTTTAAATTCCAAATTCCAAACTGGGTGGAACCTTAAAATATTTTAAACCATATAAGTAAAGTAAGAGAATATAAGTTTATTTTTAATGGGCGTACCAAATTAAATATAATCTAGTTTTTTACTCAACAGTATTAATTCCAGAAAACATAAAAAATGCCGAACTAGGTGGAGCCACAAAATATTTTAAACCATATAAGTAAAGTAAGAGAATATAAGTTTATTTTTAATGGGCGTACCTAATTAAATATAATCTAGCTTTTTTGCTTAACAGTATTAATTCCAGGAAACATAAAAAAGGCCGAACTAGGTGGAACCACAAAATATTTTAAACCATATAAGTAAAGTAAGAGAATATAAGTTTATTTTTAATGGGACGTACCTAATTAAATATAATGTAGTTTTTAGCTCAACAATATTAATTTCAAAAAGATGCCCTCCCTTGGAATTTGGAATTTAAAAATTTTGGAATTTTTTCAAAGAAACTTGTAACCTAAAGAGACAACCTGTCGTCCTATATAATATGAGTACATTAGAAGATCAGCATTATATCAATTTAATTTTAGGAGGCGACAGCAATTCTTTTGCCGTTCTGGTGAATCGTTATAAGGATATGATTTTTTCATTGGCACTCAAAATGGTTAAAAACAGAGAGGAAGCAGAAGAAGTAGCACAGGACACTTTTATAAAAATTTACACTTCTCTAAGCAAGTTTAAAGGAGATTCGAAATTTTCGACCTGGATTTATAAGATTGCTTATAATACTTGTTTGGATCGTTTAAAGAAGAATAAGAAAGAAGAAAACAATATTTCGATCGATGAATTTTCGGCACATTTAATCAAAACAATGGACAATGCTTTGAACGCTTTAGAAGAGAAAGAACGAAAGCAGGCCATTCAAAAATGTTTAAATTTGTTACCAAGTGATGAAAATTTCCTGCTGACCTTATTTTATTTTGATGATCAGAGTTTGGAGGAAATCGGAAAAATTATGAATATTTCGGCCAACAATGCGAAAGTGAAATTATTCAGAAGCAGACAAAAATTAGCCGTTATTTTAAAAAAGCAATTAGAACCAGAAATAGTAGAATATTATGAAAGAGAGCGATAAAAACATAGAAAATCTTATTGAAAAAATGATGGCTGAAAGCAGTTTAGAATCACCATCAATTGACTTTACTTCAAAAATAATGTCTCAGGTTTTAATTGTAGAAAAAAGCAAAATTAAAACCTACAAACCTTTAATTTCGAAGCAAACCTGGATTCTTATTATAGGAGCATTAGTTGCTTTGACTGTTTACGCCATTGCATCCGGCAATACTACTGATTTGAAAATAAACGAATTGTATGTTGAAAAAGTATCTGATTTATTTTCGGGAATTCATATTTCAACGAATATAATTTACGCCTTTTTGGTCGTTCCGTTTATGCTTTTGATTCAAATTGGTGTTTTAAAAAATTATTTTAATAAAAAGTATCAGTTGTAGAATTCGTTTTTTCAATCATCAATCAAAAAATATTTTAAACTTTAGTTCCATAAATGAATTGTTTTTCAAAGAAAAAAAACGTATCCTGATCCATCTAAAGTTTCAAACATAATTTACTCATTTACAAGGCTTTTAATCCTAAATACAGCCTTGTTTTTTTATGAAAATTTTGAGAGTGTAAACCGTTGCAATATTGCAACTTATGAAGTATCTTTGCACCCTAATTCGAAATTCATAAAATGAATAAACTATTGATTGTTGGAACGGTTGCTTTCGACGCGATTGAAACTCCTTTCGGAAAAACAGATAAAATATTAGGTGGTGCTGCAACTTACATTGGTTTATCAGCGTCTTTTTTCAACCTGCAATCGGCTATTGTTTCTGTAGTTGGAGACGATTTCCCTCAAGAACACTTAGATTTATTAACTTCAAAAAATATTGATATTTCAGGTATTGAAATTGTAAAAGGAGGAAAAACCTTTTTCTGGAGCGGTTTGTACCACAATGATTTAAATTCAAGAGATACGCTTGTTACGGAACTAAACGTTTTAGCTGACTTTCAACCAAAGGTTCCTCAGAACTTTAAAGATGCAGATATCGTGATGTTAGGAAACTTACATCCTTTAGTACAAAGCAGTGTTTTAGATCAGTTAGAGAAAAAACCAAAATTAGTAGTTTTAGACACTATGAATTTCTGGATGGATTGTGCTTTACCGGAATTACTTGAAGCAATCAAACGTGTAGACGTGATTACAATCAATGATGAAGAGGCCAGACAACTTTCAGGAGAATATTCATTAGTAAAAGCGGCAGCTAAAATCCAGGAATTGGGACCAAAATATGTGGTGATCAAAAAAGGAGAACACGGCGCACTTTTATTCCACAACAGAGAAGTATTCTTTGCACCGGCATTACCATTAGAAGATGTTTTTGATCCGACAGGAGCAGGAGATACTTTTGCAGGTGGTTTTTCAGGATTCATTGCACAAAGTGAAAACATTTCGTTTAACAACATGAAAAATGCAATTATTTATGGTTCAAATTTAGCTTCATTCTGTGTAGAGAAATTTGGAACCGAAAGGATGGAAACATTAAGCAAAGCTGAAGTAGCGATTCGATTACAACAATTTAAATCGTTAACTCAGTTTGACATAGAAATATAATGCCTAAGAGCCTCGATAAAACGGGGCTTTTTTATTTGGTTAACATACACAACTTACAACAACACAAAATACAAAAAAAATGAGCGACGCTTTAAAACACGAATGTGGTATAGCCCTAGTTAGACTACTTAAACCGCTTGAATATTACAAAGAAAAATACGGTACTGCTTTTTACGGGATACAAAAAATGTATCTGATGATGGAAAAACAGCACAACCGTGGTCAGGATGGTGCAGGTTTTGCCAGTATCAAACTTGATGTTGAACCTGGACAACGTTATATCAGCAGAGTCCGTTCGAATCACGCATCACCTATACAAGACGTTTTTAAGCAAATCAACGAACGCATCAACGAAGAGATGACTGCGCGTCCTGAACTTGCTGACAACATCGAAAAACTAAAAGCCGAAATACCTTATATAGGAGAATTATTCTTAGGACACGTTCGTTACGGAACTTTCGGTAAAAACAGCATCGAAAGCGTTCATCCATTTTTACGTCAAAGTAACTGGATGCACCGTAACCTGATTTTGGCAGGTAACTTTAATATGACTAATGTTAAAGAACTTTTCGAAAACTTAGTTGAACTTGGACAACATCCAAAAGAAATGGCCGATACCGTTACGGTAATGGAAAAAATTGGTCACTTTTTGGACAAAGAAGTAATGCAATTGTACCAAGACTGCAAACAAGAGGGTTATTCTAAAAGAGAAGCTTCTCCTGTTATCGCAGAACGTTTGGATATCGCAAAAATATTAACCCGCTCTGCTAAAAACTTAGATGGTGGTTACGCAATGGCTGGATTATTGGGTCATGGTGACGCTTTTGTTTTTAGAGACCCGGCCGGAATTCGCCCTGCTTATTTCTATCAGGATGATGAAGTGGTAGTTGTGGCTTCTGAGCGTCCGGTTATTCAGACTGTATTTAATGTACCGTTTGAAAGTGTTCAGGAAATTGAACCGGGAAGCGCTTTGATTATCAAAAAAAGCGGAAAAGTTTCGATGGAGCAAATTTTGGAACCAACAGTAAAAAAAGCTTGTTCATTTGAAAGAATCTATTTTTCAAGAGGAAGTGATGCTGAAATTTACCAAGAACGTAAAAATTTAGGAAAACTAATTTTACCTGCCGTTCTTAAATCAATTGACAGCGATACAGACAATACTGTTTTCTCATATATTCCGAATACGGCTGAAACTTCTTTTTACGGTTTAGTTGAAGCGGCTCAGGATTTCCTGAATCAGCGTAAAAACAATTACATCTTAGAAAATCGCAATACACTTACGACTGAAACTTTACAGGAATTATTAGCTGTAAAAATTCGTACGGAGAAAGTAGCAATTAAAGATGCTAAACTTAGAACCTTCATCACAGAAGACAGCAGTCGTGATGACTTGGTTGCACACGTTTATGACGTTACTTACGGAGTAATTAAACCAACAGACAACTTAGTTATTATTGACGACAGTATCGTTCGCGGAACTACCCTTAAAATGAGTATCATCAAAATGATGGATCGTTTAAATCCTAAACGTATCGTAATCGTTTCATCAGCACCGCAAATTCGTTACCCGGATTGTTACGGAATTGATATGGCAAAACTGGAAGGTCTTGTTGCTTTTAGAGCAGCATTGGCTTTATTAAAAGAAAGAAACTTATACCATATAGTAGACGAGGTTTACACTAAATGTAAAGCACAGGAAAACTTCGCAGACACTGATGTTGTAAACTACGTAACCGCTATTTACGATCCGTTTACTCCGGAAGAGGTTTCAGACAAAATTGCAGAGATGTTGAGCTCTCCGGAAATCAATGCTGAAGTAAAAATTATATTCCAAAAAGTAGAAGACTTACATATTGCCTGTCCAAAAAATCTTGGAGACTGGTACTTCACCGGAGACTACCCTACACCGGGTGGAAATCGTGTTGTAAACCGAGCTTTCATGAATTTTTATGAAGGAAAAGACGCAAGAGCTTATTAGAAAAATATTAACAAAAGGTTAATTTGTGCATTTCATCGGTTTTTTTTGCCTTTAATCCTAAATGTTTGGCAAAATCGATCTGCTACGATACTTTTGAACTACCATAACATTAGTAGGTTAAGTTTATGGTAGATTTGGGGCAAAAAGGGTGGAAGTAATTCCACCTTTTTTATTGGAATAAAGTCAAGGAATTAACTGAGGTAAGAAATTACGTATTTCATCGAATATATTTGCACTTCGTCTAAAATATTTGGCGGTACCGCATCACTATCCTACTTTTACTATACCATAACATTAGTAGGTTAAGTATATGGTAGATTTGGGGCAAAAAAGGTGGAAGCAATTCCACCTTTTTTATTGGAACAAAGGCACTTAATTTTAAATTCCAAATTTTTTAAATTCCAAATTCCAAAAATGACTGGGAGTCAAACTGGAATGATCCTCCCCTAACTTCATCTTCTATCTTGCTTTATTATCAACAAAAGAAGGCTCTTACTTAATCAATCTGTTTCATACGTCTTAACTCACTTATGCTCTTGTTTTCTACAGTAGGACAACTCTAAGAAACACAAAAAACATCACATTCAAGAACAATTGAATTATACGTTTTTCAAACCAAATTTCCCGCAATCTTATCCTTTCGACGAGGGAGACTCGAGCGAAAGCGAATAGACGAAATAAATTACACTCGTAAATCATCAAAGATTGGTGTTTTTGTATGCGGAATTTCTGGTGTGATTTCTCGACTTCGCTCGAAAGGACACAAAAGAGCAAGTGACACAAAAAAAGAAACAGATCTACACAGGAAGATTTTACTGCTTCGGTATACGATCCAAAAAAAAGGGCATAAAAAAACCCGATTAACTCTTTACGAATTAATCGGGTTTTATATCCTGCGAAAAAGACTATTTGTCTAATGCAAATCTTCTTGCTACTTCTGTCCAGTTAATTACACTGAAGAAAGCTTCAATATAATCCGGTCTTCTGTTTTGGTAGTGTAAGTAATAAGCGTGTTCCCAAACATCCATTCCTAAGATTGGTGTTCCACCGCAACCAACTTCCGGCATTAACGGGTTGTCTTGGTTTGGAGTTCCGCAAACATCTAATTTCCCACCTTTGTGTACACATAACCAAGCCCATCCTGAACCAAATTGTGTTGCACCAGCTTTAGCGAATTTTGCTTTGAATTCTTCAAAAGTTCCAAAAGAAGATTCGATTGCAGCTAATAAATCACCTGTTGGCAATCCACCACCGTTTGGAGTCATTACAGTCCAGAATAAATTGTGATTATAGAAACCACCACCATTATTACGAACAGCAGCGTTTGATTTATCTAAATTGATTAAGATATTTTCGATTGTTTTTCCTTCTAAATCTGTTCCCGCGATTGCTGCATTAAGATTTGTTGTGTAAGCATTATGATGTTTTGAATGGTGAATTTCCATTGTACGAGCATCAATATGTGGTTCTAATGCATCATATGCATAAGGTAATTGTGGTAATTCAAAAGCCATGGTATTGCGATTTTATGGTTTATAATAATTTATCCCAAAATTAAACATTTAACTTTGGAATAGAAAATACTATTTCGTTATAATTCAATTTAATTAATTGATAATTCGGCATTTAAGGACATAAACACCTGTAAATCTTTACTTTCCGTTAAAAGAAGTCATTGTATTCTCCAAACCGGCAGTTCCAAATGATTTAATAATTTCTGAAGACATTTCCAGACGCTCCTGTAATTTTGCTTTTTCCTCTTCGTCCCAATCTCCTAAAACATAATCTACTTGTTGTCCTTTTTTAAATTGGTCACTGATACCAAATCTAAAACGGGTATAATTTTGAGTATTCAGAACCAGATTAATGTTTTTTAGTCCGTTATGTCCGCCGTCACTGCCTTTTGGCTTGATCCGGATCGTTCCAAAAGAAAGATTCAAATCATCTGTAATAACTAAAATATTCTCTAATGGAATATTTTCTTTATCCATCCAATGTTTCACAGCCTTCCCGCTTAGATTCATGTAAGTGTTAGGCTTTAAAAGAAAAAAAGTTCTTCCTTTAAATTTGTATTCGGCAAGAGCGCCAAGTTTTACTGTTTCAAAAGAAAGTCCTTCTTTTTTAGCTAAAAAATCTAAAACTTTAAATCCGATATTATGTCTTGTGTTTACGTATTCAGCCCCTATGTTGCCTAATCCCACGATTAAATATTTCTTCATATAATCTATATTCTCTTCTGTTTTTGCTGATGAAAACAGGTTTTGTATCCATTTTATCATGATACAAAAATAGGGTTAATTTGGGAATGTGGCAATTGGAGAATGTGGTAATTAGATAATGTGACAATTAGATAATTTCTCTACTTTGGGTTTAATTGCAAACGATGTTAGTTTTTTTTGCAGAGCCTCTTGAAAATTCCCCACTGTCAGGCTGAGCGAAGTCGAAGCCCTTTTCACCTAACAAGCCCTTCGACTTCGCTCAGGGGGACAATAGTATGAGAGAGAGTGTTGCTAGAAAGATAATTGATCTCCAAGAAAAGCCTTTAACCGTAATGAACGTAAGGATTTAAAATCAAATCATTTCAATAACTTACTCACTAAAAAGCTTAGCAACTCAGAATCTTTAGAACAAAAAAAAGCACCAGTTTTGCAACTGATGCTTTTGTATTTGAATTGAAAAAAAATTATTTTTTCTTTCCTTTTGCAGGTGCTTTTGCAGCTTTTGCAGCTTCTTGAGCAGCTTTCATAGCAGCACGAGAAATTCTTACCTGAGCAACAACAGTGTTGTCCGGGTGCATAACTTTGTATTCTGGTGAACCAACTTTAGTAACGTATAATTTGTTACCCATTTCAAGTGGAGTAATGTCAGCTTCAACAAAATCAGGAAGATCTTTAGGTAAAGCTTTAACTTTTAATTTACGAGTGTTTAAACGTAAAACACCACCTGCAAGAACACCTTTAGATGTACCAACGATTTTCACAGGAACTTCCATAGTGATTTCTTTGTCATCAAATAATTGAAAGAAGTCAATGTGTAAAATTTTGTCTGATACTGGGTGAACTTGGATATCTTGCAAAATTGCATTGAATGATTTTCCTTTTCCAAGCTCAATCACAACTGTGTGTGCATTTGGAGTGTAAACCAAGTTTTTGAACGCTGCAGCGTCTGCTGAGAAGTGTACTGCTTGATTTCCTCCGTATAACACGCAAGGAACCGCTCCAGCATTACGTAAGGCTTTAGTTGACACTTTGCCCACGCTTTCTCTTTCTGATCCTTTAATTGTAATCGATTTCATTGTAAAAAAAATATAGTTATTAATAAATATTTATTATTATAAGCTTTAAGCAATACGCTTTAGGCTTTTTGTCATGATATTATTTTGAGTTTGCTTATAGCCTACTGCCAATACTTACATGATAAATTTCCCACTAATGGAATTGTTGTGGTGCACCATGTGCATAACTTCAGCAAAAAGAGGTGCACAACTCACTACTCTTATTTTCTTTGATTCTCTCTTTAACGGAATAGAATCGGTAACTATTAATTCGCTTAATTTCGAATTTTCAATTTTATCGTAGGCGTCACCTGATAATATAGCGTGTGTACAAATTGCCCTAACGCTTAATGCTCCTTTTTCGATCATTAAATCTGCTGCTTTCGCTAATGTTCCACCCGTATCGATCATGTCGTCTACTAGTATTACGTTACGTCCTTTTACTTCACCAATCAGTTCCATAGTGTCGATAACGTTAGCTGCTTTTCTTTGTTTGTAACAGATTACTACATCTGATTCTAAAAACTTAGAGTAAGCATATGCTCTTTTTGAACCTCCCATATCCGGAGATGCAATAGTTAGATTTTCTAACTTTAAACTTTCTACGTATGGTAAAAAGATGGTAGAGGCAAATAAATGGTCTACCGGTTTTTCGAAAAACCCCTGGATTTGATCTGCGTGTAAATCCATTGTCATTACTCTTGTCGCTCCGGCAGCATCTAATAAATTAGCTACTAATTTTGCTCCAATCGGAACTCTTGGTTTGTCTTTTCTATCCTGTCTTGCCCAACCAAAATAAGGCATAACAGCTGTAATGTGTCTTGCTGATGCACGTTTTGCTGCATCAATCATTAGTAACAATTCCATCAAATTATCGGCTGTTGGAAATGTCGAACAAACGATAAAAACACGTAATCCTCTAATTGATTCTTCATACGATGGTTGAAATTCTCCATCACTGTATGTTGACATCGTTACTTTCCCTAACGGAATTCCGTATTGTTCTGCAATTTTTTCTGCAAGATAAACACTTTGTGAACAAGCAAAAATTTTAGCTTCTGGTTCTAGGTGCGACATTATAATTTTTTGTTTTTGCTCCGCTGCACTCTGCACGATTCGGCTTTATCATTTTCAGTAAAGCAAGACCTGCATAAATGCCTCGGGTGTAGTTAGTTGTGTGTGCATCGTTTTAACGAGGTGCAAATTTAGAAAATTTATTGGACACTGAAAGGAAAAATTTAAGTATTTTTAGTAGTTCATTTAAAATTATTTTTTACATTTGCACCGTGTTAAAGGAATAGGCACAGTTATGACATCATAATTACTTATTCTATTGCGTTAAAATAATCACTTTTTTGATTGTTTTTTCGTCTGCTAAGCCCGGATGGCGGAATTGGTAGACGCGCTGGTCTCAAACACCTGTGGGAAACCGTGCCGGTTCGACTCCGGCTCCGGGTACAAAAACCTCTTCTTTCGAAGAGGTTTTTTTGGTTTTAGGAAGTTTTGAAAATTTAATATTTCTAGCCAAAGCTTTGATTGACAAATTAATTCAATTGAGTGCTGCGACAATCTTAATATTTCCCAAATATGATTTATGAATCCTTTGAAAAATTGAACTTGGAAGTAGCTCCTCAATATATTTCAAAGTTTTAGATAAGCTAATATTTCTGCCGTCTAAGCAAACGATTTTACAATAGTTACTATTTTGCTTCACAATTATAGAATTGCATTCGTTTTAAGCAACTCGAATCCAGTTTCCTTTGGCAAAGCTACCCTGTTATACTCAGAGACTCCTGTGTCAATATTTTCTAAAAGCAACTTCAGTTTTTCCCTTGAGATGCCTTGTACTACTTTTCTTCATATTTTTCTATAGTTTCCAGCAAATCAATATAATTGATTGGTTTTAGTAAATAATCTAAAGCACTGCATTTGATAGCATCAATTGCAAATTCAGAATGCGCAGTAGTGAAAATCACTTCAAATTTTACTTTATTCAACTCTTTAAAAAGTTGGAAGCCATTTTTATTAGGCATTTGAACATCAAGGAAAACTAATTCTGGATTAAATTTTTTTCAATAGATAAGATTGCTTCATCGACATTTTCACATTTGTCAATAACTAAAAATTTATTTGGAAAATAGCGAGTCAAAAGCTTTTGTAAAAATTCTCTAGCGTTATACTCATCGTCTACAATAATTGTCTTAATCATTTTATAAATGTAGAAAGATTTTATTAAATCTATAAAACTAGATTAGTAAACGTGTTAGATTTTGTAATAATCGTTCCCTCATTACGGAATTTATTCATCTTTTCACAACTTTCAACTGATAATATCTTTTACTTATTTGGAAACCAAAAAGAATTTCATGAATGATAAGACAACTTTAAATTTGTAGTAAAATTTATCTATATTAGCATCAGCTAGTGCAAATCTACCAAAAATTCAGTTTTATAAATTACCATTTTTTACATCAATAAATAAGTTGACAGCAATTTTCAGCAAAATCAACATAAACCGATTAAATTATGAAAATTAGTGAAATTTTTAATCTTAATAAATCTCAAGCTGAGCTTGACTTTGTCAATATCGATACCAACGAAGATTTACCTCTATTTTTAGACCCTTTCTTTTTGGGAAAAAAACAAGATAATTGGTCAGTTGATGCTACACTAACCCTAAGAAGTTTTTTTCAACGTGTAATAGATTTAATCAGAAACGGAAATGAAGATGAAGCAAAAGAACTGTTTGACCATCTCCACGAACCTAATTCTACTTGCTTGGGTATGTCAGTGGGAAATCCGAGAGGACGTGGTGTTGGAAATCAAGATACTGACAAAATTTATGATAGTTTATTAAGAAGTAGAGCAATTCAAACAGGATTAATTCAGGACATAGAGGACAATATTTTATTTGTTGATAATTTTGGAAAAGATAAATTATCAGATATGACAACAAACATAATTACTTTACATTTAATAAATTATACTCAAAACCAATGCAACCTTCATAACATCCCATTAACCGCAGGTATTTCCTCAGATTATTATTGGAATAGACGAACGGATGAATGGGAAATTGAGCATACAGATATGCTAGTTATAAATGATAGAAAAATCCTATTGATTCCTAAAGGAATAGTTTCCTTTTGTAAAGGTTATACACCTGACAAATATTACAATCACTTTGTTTTAGAATATTTACAAAACGAAAATTTAAGGTTGCAAACAGCACTAGTTCAAAGAAAAAATAATGGTGCAAATTTTGTAACTAAAAAAAGCCTTAAAGAAATAAATCCACAATCTAAAGATTTCTTGAGACGTTTTACTTTACAACATCCAGAAGTCTTAGAACAATTTAAGGATGTGACTGATATAAATTCTTTAACAAATATTGAGATTACAGACATTGATATTACGCAAATCAAACAAGATTTAATTGATAGATTACAAGCCATTCCATCAGGAACAGATTCTGCATCAGATTTTCATAACATAATTATTGGAATATTAGAACTCGTATTTTACCCTCACTTAATAAACCCTGTCAAAGAAAGAGAGATTCACGAAGGAAGAAAAAGGATTGACATCACTTTTGACAATGCATCCAAAAATGGTATTTTTTATCGACTCTCTGAAAATCACAGAATCCCATGTCCCTACATATTTATCGAATGTAAAAATTACAGTCGAGATATTGTAAATCCTGAACTTGACCAAATTGGTGGTCGCTTTTCGATAAATAGGGGACAAGTAGGCTTTATCATATGCAGACAAATAGATAATTTTCAATTGTTTATGAATAGATGTAGAGATTCTTTTCGAGATGGTCGTGGTTTAATTGTTCCACTTGTTGACAATGATGTTATTCAACTATTACGGAACTATGATAATTGGAATACCGCATTTACTGAAAGATTTTTATCGGAAAGAATTAGAGAAATAACTATAAATTAGTATAAGTATTCATACTAACTCTACTAATTTTCATGTTTATTGCCATTATTATCCTTTCATTGTAAGTTGCAAACTGTGTGAGGTAAAAACACTTTAATATTGAGGTAAAAACACTTTAATATTTAGTGCAAAAACTAATAAGAAATTAAATATAAAAATTTATGATTTGCCAATCTATCAAAACTTACGCAACAGAAGTATTTCAGTGGATTTCTAAACAAAATGAGGTTGGAGAAGAATCTATAACAGACTGGGGTCTATATCGAGCAAGTGAATTAGACGGAAGAATACAATATTTGCAGTTTAATAGACATCAAGAAGCAAAATTTACTGGAGCTGATTTTGAATTATGGATACTTTCCAATACGATTTATTTTAAGGCTCGAGTTCAAGCTAAAAGATTGAGGGCAGGAAAAGATTTATACTCAAGTATCTCCCAATCAAACACTTACGGTTTACAAATCGATAAGTTAATAGAAGACGCTAATAAAGGTGATTTTCGTCCACTTTATGCATTCTATAATAATGAAAATCATATGAGTCAATGCGGAAAAAATGTTATTGATGAAGGTATTTACTTAGCTGATGCTAACTTGATTTATAATGATATTTTTTCAGTACCAAAAAGAGTAATCGATTCTGCACATTTAATCTCCAAATCGACACCATTTTCTTGTTGGTTTTGCTGTCCTCTTAGTAAATTTTCAACCAATAAAAATTTTTTAGATTTTTTAGAAAATTATTTTCCGTCACAAAACGAGGATAGCTCAGATGGGGTAACTAATAAATTTCCTAATTATATTACTGCCTTACTTAGACTTAAAAAAGAAAATGATTTAAAATTAGATTATGACTTTCAAAATGAATTCAGAAATTTAGATAATGTAAATGCGATATTGTTAATTGACAATAGAAAAGATTAACGAGATATCTATGCATGTTCCCCGTTAATACTAAAACAATCGAATAATTTATTTTGTGGCTATCAAAAGTTCGCAATATTTTTCAAACGCCATTTTAAAGTAGTTCATGTAAATTGAAATAATATAACTAAAATTAGATGCATTAATGAATAGAAAAAGTATAGTTAATAAACTTGAATTAGCATACGCTCCATTAACAGGTTATGAATTTGCAATTGTTAAGCAAGACCCTCACATTGAGAGAGCTTTAGAAGAGGCAAGTCTTTACGTTATTGGACAAAGACCAATTATAACTTTTGAAAATGTAGTTCCTAGCCATCGAGATTTTAGTGTAAGTTTTGAGATTCACCAAAAAGGAAACCCAAATATAATAAAAGGAAAATTGCCATTTATGCAAAATGCCATTAGTGGAACTTTTAATGGAAATATAGCAATAGCTTTCAATTTTTTAGATAAAGAAAAAATAAAAAAAGAACCTCCTTTTGGAAATTTACACGGTTTCTCTCTTGCAAAGCAAACAAAAGATAAAGCAGAATTTATTTTATGGTTCTCCCCTGAAAAACTTTTACAAAATTGGTGGAAAGGACATATTAAATGTGAAATCAAAGGAGATTATATGTCATTTCTTAAATATAAAGTACATTATGTTGGTAAAGCAACTAAACAAAGTATTTTAAAAAGACTTACAGGTCATAGTACTTTCCAAGATATTCTTTCACTAGAAAACCCAATTACTTATAAGGATTTACCTGCCCATGAAATTGTTCTCTTATGCTTTAAATTTAATGACAATCTACAGTTTCAGGTATTTGGTAAAAATGCATGTGTGAAAGAAATGAAATCTTCTTTATTAGGAGAAAATTTCCCTAGTCAAGAAAAAATTTTTTTAGACGCTGAAAAAGCACTTATTCGTTCTATGAAACCAAATTACAATAAAGAATTATTCAAAGGTTATCCTAAAAGTAGAGATGGATTATTTCATGATAAATATAATTATGTCATATACACATTTATTGACCCAATAAGTTTAAAATATGAGCAAGGCGAGATTAACGGTTCACTAAGCTATCATGGGGGCGACTCGATAGTAATAAAAGATTACAAAGAAGTAACACTTACAAAAATGAAATAAAAATAGTCTACAATACTTGTCATATGATTTTAAATAATTAATTAAACTGACAAATTTTGATTTTAGAATGAATTTGTAAAGTCGAAAAAAATAAAACTTAGCGGAGTCCAAACCAAATGTAGCAAAGAGAAATTTAGCGATAATCTGAGCTGATAAAAATAAAAAACTATTCATTTCTGAATAGTTTTTTATTTTTTCCTAATGTTTTTTTAAGACTTGTTCTCCTTAATTTTTATAAATTGGCTGAATTAGTTTCCCATCAATATAAATTAAATTAAAATCCACATCTTTAGTTGCTGTAGCGAATGCTTCGTCAGAATTTTCAAAAGAAGCAAAAATTAATATCTGAGATTCCTTATGCTGTGATATTTTTTTTAAAAATTTATGAAAACTTTCTATTGCGGCATCCTGTTGCTTCGGCTCATCCATCATAATCAATTTTGGATGATTTCCATTGAATTTTATAGAGGCATTCAACAAGCTAAATGTATAAGCCCAAATACATCTAATAAAATCACTCCCTGACGAATCAAATCTTATATCATAATCTTTTGTTTCATCACCAAATGGTTTACGTATAACAGGCAAATAGTTTTCTCTAGACAAATGAATTACATCACTTTGTTGACTCGTATAGCTAAATTCCTTAAGCAAAATTTTAAAATTTTGTTCTAAGAAGTTTAATTTTTCATTGTCCAGAGTTGAAAAATAATTTCTAGGTAATCCATTTTCATCTGAGATAATTTTTTCCCATTCTTTAGAAATTTGTTTTAAATCTTCTACTAAAAGATTAAAATCTTCTAGATATTTACTATAAAACTCTATTCTTTTTTTTAGGTTAAGCCGATTTTCAATTTCAATAATCGATGGAAGTCTTTCATCAGAAATTAATTCTTTTTTAATTTGTCTTACATTGGCTCTGGCTTCTGATAACTTTGCTCTATAAGCATCCATCTTTTTTTCTTTCTCTTTGATTGTTCTCTTCTGACCATCAATATAAACTGAAATCATTTTTATTTGAGCATCGATAAAATCAATATTTTCATCCAAGCGCATTGGAATTTGTTCTACTTCCAAAGGTAATAACGAATCTTTTAAATCTTGATTACAAGTTGGACAGTTATTATTAGCAATTTTTAAATTAAAATCTGAGCCGAGATTTTTAACTTTTAAAGCTCCCTTGTTTTTTCGCAAATCATCCTTAAGTAAATCTAACTGACTCCTATAGCTACGAAGTTTATCTACATCAAAATTTAATTCCGTTGATAATAATTCAAAATTTAACGACAGTTTATTTATAAAAAGATTTAATTTCTCTAATTGAGATTCATCACTGGAAATATTCTGACCCACAGAATAAATAGATTTATTTTCAGTTGCTTTTAATTCTTCTATTTGTAAATCAATGTAATCTGAGATTGAATAATCAACTTCATCTTTAGTCAGCAAAACATTAATTTTACCATAATCGTTTATAATAATAGGTTTTTGTTCAATGCCAATTATTTTTCCTCCTCCTTTTTCAGCATGCCTAACGAATTGATTATTTAATGATATCCATTTTTCTTCAATTAATCTTTTTGTAAAAGCAATTCTTTGTTTTCTCTTTTTATTTTCTGTAACATCTAATTTTAATAAAAATTCGATTGCTCTAGCTTCCTTATTTGTTAAACTATAATATGGCATTGTTGCAAAAAAATCAGACCAGCCTGATTTTTGCTCAATCATAAAAGACGAAGCTATTTGCTGGATATAAAGCTTTCTTGAATCTCCAGAATTAGTTAAAACATTTGGAAGATTCCAATTTAAAAAGTTTTCCAAAAATAAATGAAATCCATAAATTTCATCCGTTGCACCACCCTTGTCATGAATGTACATTGGTTTAAAATCAACAACATTACCTTCACTTTCATCAATATAGTTACCAAAATAAACATCTACAAGTTGTGGTTTCCTACCTGAATTACTTGCTACACTTCGCTTAACAGTAATAACATCTTGTTTCTCATTTTCAATTTCAAGATAAACGAAGGACTGGATTACTTGATGGAAAGAACCTTCGGGAAATTCTACTTGGTCTCTAAAAACCGACTGCATAGTCTTTTCATTCTTTCCTCCAATAATCTCTTCAAAACCTAAACAATATGTTATTGCCTGAAAGAGACTACTTTTACCACTTGTATTATTAGCTCTAACAATATTCAATCCTTCCGTAAACTGATATTGTGAACCATACAATCCTGATATTGTATTTATTTCAAACTTAATTTTATTAATTTTCAACATTGAATAATGACCATTTATTTGAAATAGATTCTATTCTATTATCTGTTATTTTTCTTTTCCCAACAAAATTCAAAAACTCTAATTCTTCATGAAAAACATCGTTTTTTTTAATCAGTTTAAAAAATTCTTTCCCTTTTTCAATCAATAAATACTTACCTCCTTCAATTTTACAAATCTCTTCTGCTACACAAAATAATAATGCTCTATTGAGTGCAGGTTCTATACCCCACACTGTCATTTCTTCAACATAATTATTCTTAATCAGCTCTAATACTTCATCTTTATTTTTATCATTTTTTAAAGCCCAGCTCAATAGGTGCAATTTCAATAAACTAGACTTATTTCCAGTACAAGTAAGGCTTAAAATCATTACAATTTGGGCAATTTTATACATTGGTCTATAATCTGCAGGAATAGAAATTGGCTTTTTAGAAAATTTCAAACTTTTAATTTCAAAATCACTCATAATTATTCAAAATTTATTGGACATCTCAAAATCCAGTCTGCCATTACTTGATTTGTTAGATTGATAATCATTTCCTGTTCTAATTTTGGAAACGTAATATTAAGTTTATCAGTAACTAAATCTCTAAAGCTAAAATATAACTGGTTTTTATCTTCCACGGGAAACATACATTTTTCGACTACCTCATTTTCAACTAAACTAACAATTGCTAAAAATTTTTCATATTCGGTAGGATATTGGTTTTCCCACGTCCTCAATAATATATTCCCGCCTAAAAAAGATGCAATTGTTTTTTCAGTTAATATATCTACTCTTTCATCAACATTATTTGCACTGCTGTCAAACCTTGATAAATGTTTCCTCTGCGCATTTTCAACCAATGATATTTCACTACCTTTCCATTTTAACTTTTCTCCATCAGTAATTTTATCATTTGGAGATAAATTAATTTTTTGATTAGTAGAATCTAAAGCTAGTGCTAGGTGTGGGTGAAGAAAATTAATATCCTCAAAAATAATTTCAAAATTTTCATTATCAACAATAGACAATTGCCAAGATTTAACTTCATCTCTCTTTGATGTACAATGTGCAACTATGTCATTCTTGCTATGCAGAGGAGTAACAAAATACCATTTGTTGATTTTAGTATCTCCTAAAAAAGTCTTTAACTGTTTCTCATATGTTTTAAGTTTTTTCAAATCTTTAGTTATTTTATCTCTGTGTTTTTCATATAAATCAGAGCTTGAATATGTTTCATCAGGGCAATAACATTGAAAAACTTTACCAGTTCGAGTAAAGCCTTCTACTCCATAATCACCAGGCGTTGCTTTAACTTCGATATAAACTTCTTCTCTAAAATTCTGCTTAAAACAAATTTGACAAATATATTCCCATTTGTCTCCATCAAATGTTCCGAATTCAGTTTTTATCATTCTTTGAAATTAATTAGGTTCTAAAATTAATAAAATTTTATCAAGAATATGTTTATATTGTAGGCAATTAAAAAACATCTTATCAAGTGATAAAAGATATACCTAATTCAAGTGAATATCAAAATGTGGGCATCGAATGTTTACTTCAAGCCTATGATAATATTTGCACTGTAGATAATACATTAAGTCCCGAAACTCCTCGTGATAAAATTTGGAATTATAATCAGATTGTTTTAAGAACTTCTCTTGTACTAATTCATCAAGGAATTGAAGGGTTACTAAAATCTGAAATTTGCAAAAAATCTCCACTACTTTTAATTGATAGAAAAAGAAGTGATTGGAAAACTTTACCAAGTAGCGGAGATGAGTCTTTTTCTGATTTCAATACAATTGGTGGAGATGTCTTATTAAAAACATTCTATGCTTGTGTTAATTTAAAAGAAATACATGATGATTTTCCAACCCACTATGAAGATATAAGAATTAAGCGTAATAAGATTGTTCATGGATTAGGCAAAGAAAATCTAGCTCCAGAATATGTATTAAAATTAATTTTAAATTCATTTACTTATCTGCTAGGAAAAGATAGCTTTTGGGATTCTGTATTGAATAAGTTTTATGAACACCCTGGATTTGACCATGAAGATTCTCATGTTGAATGGCAAGACTGTAATCAATATATGAGAATGGAATATCTAGATGCTTTCTTGGGAAAAGGAGAATTAAAAAAACATTTTTCTGTTAACATAACTGCAAGAGAATATTTATGTCCATTTTGTATTGAAAAAGCTGAAGAAATAACTGAAGAAGGAATTCTAAGACCAGATAGTAAATGGGCATTTCTAAACCCTAATCAACCAAATTCAACAGACATGTCTTGCATTATTTGTCGAACGGATTTTGGAGTTATAAGAGAGGATTGTATTCAAGAAGGTTGCAAAGGCAATGTGAAATACCTACTTGAAGATGAAGATTTAGGAGACGAAGAGATATGGGTATGCTTAACTTGCTGGAAGGAAGAGACAAAAAAATAATTTAATGAAATGGAAAATACATACCTAACATTGTTAACATCATTTGTTGTACTTTTTGGTGCTTTATTTACATGGCTACAATTTAGTCTTGCAAAGAAAAACGGCAAGATGATTTATTCAATATAAGATATGAATTTTATACTAATATATCTAGGATTTGGATTTCAACTAACAATTCTGAAACTTCGCCATTAGATATCTTAGATTTAATACCTATAGCTGAAAAAGCCAGTTTCCTTTTCGGAGAAGACATCTCCAAGCATATAATTTCTTTAGAAAATAAGACCGCATCAAACCCTTTTTTTCCAGATGCTGATTTTAGCAAGCCATTTGTCAAATACTTAAAATTAAATTAATCATACAATTATTAAAAATCCAAAGATTGAGAAAAGTCATCACCATTTGTATTAATTTCACTCTTAATATCTAATTCAATCTCATCAAATTCATTTATTTCTACTAATGGCTCTGTATCTTCATCAAAATCATCTATACTGATAATTATTGTTTTTTTCATAACAACAGGAAACGTATCTTCTATTAAAAAATAATAGTCATTTAAATCTTCTGAATATCGTGGTAAATTATCATAAAGCCAATAATCTGCTTTGTAAATTGAATAATCCACCGAAGCAACTGCTTTAACTATTATCGGTACATGAAATTGATTATTCAAAAACTCAATTTCATTCTCTTCTATTATGACTTCTGGTTCATCTATTGCTCGAATAGTTGCTTCACCTCCATCTGAGTGCAAAGGAGTCTCATATAATTCAAGAAAATCAACGCTATTCGTATATGTCATAACTGCCTCTTCAATAACATACTTGTAATCAATCAATAATTTTGTAGCGAACTCAATCTTTTCTGATTCTAAAAGCTTTTGATATTTTGGGAGAATTGCTAAATAATACTTAGAATTGTAAAAAATATTAAAATTTTCGTATGTTATTATATTATTTTCTCCATTGCATTTATCTCTAAGATTTTTGTCTCCAGAAATTAAATGAACTATTTCTTTTTTAGCTAATTTTTTTATCGTAATGTAAATAAATGCATCTGGAATATCCATTCTACTTTTAAGACTTTTAAACGGTTTCCCTCCATTAAAATAAGATTCAAAAACAGAAGTACTATGTTTTTCATCAAACTTATGTAATTTAGCTTTCGCATCTTTAATAAAATCATCCCATAGTTTTTTATTTGAATCTTTAATTCCTTTTCTAAAATTTTCAACACTTTTTGAAATATCTTTAGCTATCTTCGAATCAATAGGAGCTATTCCGCGCTTATCTAAAGAAGCAAGAGTATTTTTAATTTTACTGAGTTCTGTTTCTATCTCTAAAACACTATGAGTTGTAGATTCTTTGTACACGAACCATGGAATATGCAATTTTATAAGTTCCTTACTTCCCAAATCTTTTATATAAGCAAGGTCGGTTTTATTTAAACTTCGGTCTTGTCTGTATTCTGTACTGTCAATAACAATTACCATAATATTCATTTTTTATCAAATATAATTATTTAGGTTTTACAATTTCAAAGACCAACAATATGACTTCCCTGTCTATCACACTTATACTTGTTAACTTTATAAAAGCATAAGGTAATTTCTTTAAATCTTCAATAAATAAATTCGACAATACAATGGTAAAGAATACTTAAAAAGTCTGTAATAAATTGTCTTTCTAGAATTACAGACTTTTTTATATCAAAATCATCACAGATTTCCCAATAATTATAAACATCTGAAAATGATATTTTAAAATATTGTATTATTGTATCAAATAGAATTTTATGAAGAAATATCTACTATTCTTATTGGCTTATTCTACAGTGATTTGTGCGCAGTCAAAAGATACCGCTCAAAAAGCTGTTTACACTCCATTAAAAATTGATACTCTAAAAACAACAATATCTACTAAACCAATTTCAGTTCCTTTAGATTTGCAGAAGAATACTCAAATCATTTTAGCGAAAGAAGAAAGTACTGGTACTGACTGGGCAAAATACGCTTTGCCAATTCTTACTTTGTTTCTCGGTATTGGTATAAATCGATTAATTGACTGGGTTAATAAAAGAAGTACAACCATTAGAAACGGCGAAAGATGGGTAGTTGAACTAAGAAGTACAGAAGTTCCGTTAAGTCAGCAAATGACAGATTTAACTGAGTTTAGAGATAGATTAAGTCTGACAGAATTTGTTATTCCCCAAATAAAAGCGATGACTAATTTAAATGGTGATGTGTTTAAATCATTGGATAAAAATGAACTTATAAAATACATTGAAATTAAAAATGCTAAACCATTACATAAAAGAATTTTTGATAGTAAGGAAGAAAAAGAAAAAGCATATAAAAAAGTAGTGAGCATATCAAATTACACTCACGGTCATGTTGCAATAATGGAACACCAACATAATTTGATTAGCGAGAAATTCAAATCATATCTGAGTGGCACATCAGGATATGTTCAAGCTTTTAATAATCATTTACAAGAGTTTCTCAGAGAATACGGAATGTATAATTTGAATTATGAAAAAGAGGGTGTAAATATTTTTGAAGATGAAAGAACTGCACTATTAAGCACTTTATATACTGCTCAAATTGTACCTCATATAGAAGATGGCGCATACAATCCATTTAATTTAAGAGATAATTTTTTTATACCCAGTATTACACACTTGTCAAATTATCGATTTGAAGAAAAAACTCTTCCACTAGCTAAAAGTATTACTGCTTGTTTAAATGACATTGCGGGTATTAAAATAGAAGTCGAATATATGACTAAAAACACAAATATTATTTTGGAACGATATTCAGAATTACTTACTTCGTTACCTGAGGTTATTAACGATATAATAGGAGAAAAAGCATGAAAAAAATAAAAAAGAAATTCCGATTAAACGTTTTCGTATCCTATGCAAAAGGAATTAACATTAATAATTTTCAGATTCCTATTCATAGTATTTTGAAAAATTTAGCGTGGTTATATAGATTAGATTATTCTATTGATGCTGACACCAGATTATTTGATGATGAAATTAGAAATAATCCATTATATTCAAGTACAGATTTAATATATTTTCGTTCAATTGATGATTCTGAAATCGATTTGAAAGGATTTCAAAAAATAATTAATGACGTATTCTCATACGCTAATCCGTTTATAAGTGGAGTTGAAGTTTTTTATCAAATGCAAAAGGTTTTAAAAGAATATCCATTTCCTAACAGTTACATAAGACCGCTGAACTATCCATATTTAGAAGTATTTGAAAACGGCAAAGGAAATATTATGATTCCTGAAATAGAATTGATGCAACTCGATTTAACAGAAAAAAAGAAAACAGACTGTTGATGTCTAGTTTACTAACTCTTTTTACATCCTAAACATTTATCGAAAACCAAAAGCTGAATAGGTTATTGAGAAATATTAGCAAAGATTAAGAGTTGACAAAATTACAACCTTATAAAAATCGACTAAAAATTAGTTAGAATTTCTATCCCGCTCATGGAAAGTTTTTATTTAATTTCAAATAAGCAAAAGATAGTTTCTTCAAATCTTCAATAAATAAATTCGACAATTCAACGGTAAAGGGTACAAAAACCTCTTCTTTCGAAGAGGTTTTTTTGGTTTTAGGAAGTTTTGAAAATTCAGAAAATGAATTAAATGGAGTAAATTCCAAATTTTGAAATTCCAAATTCCAATCTTAGAGAAACGTTTTATATGTTTTTGCGAATTAAAGCTGACAGGTTTCAAAAACCTGTCAGCTTTGGTTTTAGGATTTGTATTTGAAGTCAACTTAAAATATTCTGCATCAGTTGATTCTTTATTAATTATTATCGTATTACTTCTTGATTTTACTGTTTTTTTCTAAATTTACAAGTAACTCAAGTTAGGAATGATCGCTTCTACCTTTCCTTCCTTTTTAATTGAAATCCTCCTAAACCAATAAAACATGAAAACTAAGAAATCACTAAACTTTATTTTTTTAATTGTAGCAATCATTCTGGGAAGTACTTTGTATAAGCAGTTCGACTTTGAGAAATTAAAATTTGAACACAATGGTCTGGCCATTCTTTATAGTATTGTCTTTGTTTTTTCTATTTACATTTTGACTAAAGACTACAGGGATAAAATTTAAAAAAAAATTGAAATTCCAAATTCCAAGTTTTGAGGACTTAGATTTTTTTATTTTGTGTACGTTGGAGCGAAAAAAGAAATAGTTAAGCCAATCTGAAGCTACTTCAACTGTGTCCTTTCTTTTTAAATTACCTCACAACTTGCATGATGCACAACCGGAAAATTGCAGGAATTGGCAATGAAACACAATTGGTTGGCTTTTTTATGCAATGCTACCGCTACTTCAGCTTTATCTGAATTGGCAATCGTTACTTTTGGATTTAAACGAACTTCTGTAAAACGACCACTGCCATCAGGATTTACTTCTAGCGTTGCTTCGGCATTGTCGGAATATGCTAAAACTTCAATTCCGTTTTGGGAGCAGACATACAGGTAAGACATCATGTGGCAGGAAACCAAACTACTCAACAGTAAATCTTCGGGATTGTATAAGGACGGATCACCCTTGAAAGCTTTTGCTGCCGACACCTCTAAAATCGGTTTTCCTTCCAATGAAATTGTATGGCTTTTGCTGTAAAATCGGGAAGTTAATTCCGGATTTTGTTTTGATGACCATTTTGCCGTTGCTTTAAAAAGATGTTTGAATGCCATATTTTTATTTCAAATGTAGTTGTTTATTTCTGCTACGAATAGCGCTACTTTGCGCTAATATAATAGTTCGGTACTTTTTCATTTCACCATTCTTAGTAAATTCTGCAAAAAATTGGTCAGATTGTGGGAGATAACGGGTAGTAAGATACTTTTACTTTCAACTGTTATCCAACTCCAAATATAACCGGACAAAAAGGTACAGATGAAAACATATATTTCGAATTCAATAGTACTTTTAAAATGAAGTGCATGTACAAGTCCAAACAAAATTCCGATAATTAAAACACCTGGATTTCCCAAACTCCATTTGCCAATTTTAATTTTGTCTTTTAATGAAATTAATAACAGACCCAACAAAATAGCTCTGAACATTATCTCTTCATCCAGACCCGGCATTGATAATTGATAGAATAAGGTCTCCCAATCCAATTCTTTCGGACTATCGAAATACGAGAAAAAAGAAGTGCAAACCATCAAAACCGCAGCCCATATTGTTTTCGAAAAGGCCTTTGAATCCTGCTTAAATCGTAAAAAATCAAATGGTTTTAATTTGTTTTTTAATACCGTATATATCAAAAGTCCAAAAAGTATCCCCAGCAGCTTTCCCGTCCAATTCCATTGTCCTTTTATTACTTGTAGTGCAACAAATTCCTTTGGAGCTTTAAGAATTAACTGGTATAAAATAAAAATAACAGTAAAAAGTACGATCGTTTTAACTTGAGATTTGTCTTTGAGCAGAAAAAGCATCAGAGGCAGTATAAATAATACCGGCAAAACACTTTCCATTATAAAATTTATTCTCATTCAGTTTTTATCAAAATTAGTTCTGCCTGTTGCAAGATCCGCAGTTAGTTTAAAATCAAAAAAATAGCGGTTTCTTTTGTTTCATTACTTCATCAGATCATCTTACTTGCCGATTTCAAAAATAAAACATAAAAGTACTTAAAAGTGCTTCGCAAGAAATTTTATGCAAATAGATAACTTTATATTAAATTTGAAACTTATTAGGGAAACTGGAATCAGATTTCGGACCAAAAAACAAAATAGTAAAGACCTATTTTCAGAACTATAGCTATTAAATGTAAAAACAACATTATAAAGCATGAAACCCATTAGGAAGTTTATATCTTTACCAGCAAAAATTAGACTATGCTAAACAACTATAGCACTGCCGATAAGGTTTTATTAGCAGTAGATTGTATTATTTTTGGATTTGACCACGAGGGGTTGAAAATACTCTTAATAAAAAGGGATATTGAGCCGGAAAAAGGAAAATGGTCTTTGATTGGCGGTTTTTTAAGACGAGATGAATCGCTGGATAGTGCTGCTGTCAGAATCTTAAACACTTCTACAGGTCTAAACGACATTTATATGGAGCAATTGTATGCTTACAGCGAAATTGATCGTGATCCTGTTGATCGAACTATTTCCGTTTCTTATTATGCTTTGATCAATATCGAAAATCATAACGCAGAACTAATTCAGAATTACCATGCCAAATGGTTTAGCATCAATGATATTCCGAAATTAATTTTTGACCACGACGATATGTTACAGCATGCTATTGGCAGATTGCAATACAAAACCTCTATAAAACCAATTGGATTTGAATTACTGCCTGAAAAATTCACCATGCGTCAATTACAGGAGTTATACGAAGCAATTCTGAGTAAAGAATTAGACAAACGAAACTTTATCAGTAAGATTAATTCTTTAGAGATTCTAAACAAATTAGACGAAAAAGACATGCAGTCTTCCCGTAAAGGTTCTTATCTCTATACTTTCAACAAAGAGAAATACGAAGAAAAATTATTGAATAATTTTGCACTGAACTTGTAAAAAAGTAGACGATCACATACACACCCCTGACAAAATAATTTTTTCAGGGGTGTTTTTTTTACCTTAAAAAATAAAGCTTTACAGCGAATTTCGCATAATTAGAGAAGACTTGTTTTCGATCTGATCTTTACTTCCCTTTAAAACCATTTCGGCTAAAATTTCTCCCATAGCCTCAAAATGGGTTGAAATTGTGGTAATTCCGTTGGCTACGATTTTCTTTAAGGGGGTTTCATTATACGAAATAATACCAAAATCACTTCCTAATTTTAGATTCTGATTTCCTGCATCCTCAATTACCTTTACCAGATCACGATCATTCGGAATGATATAAAGATCTCCAATTGTGATTTCTCTGTCTGTAAATTCTCTTATAATTTCGTATTCAAAATGATACTGCGTACAAAAATCTTCAAACCCTAATTTCATTCCCAATGGTTCTTTGGATCCCGGAAAAATCAAAATCAATTTCCTGTATTTACTTAATCGTGTTTTTCCTTTTAACAACCCTTCAAAAATATCCTTTTTATGATTTTGATAAATGGCAGGATAAACTTTTAAATCCGGATTGGTCTGATCCAGTATAATTACCTCGTTTACTGGTAGGGTTTTTATAGCATCCACCAAATCGGTTAGGTCGGTTGGCATAATAATGTATTTGGTGTAATTCCCGTTGCTGTCGTTTATGAGTTTTTGAAATACCTGAACATTAAAATGATGAAAGAAAATATCTACCTGAACATTCTTCCCGATATTTTTCAGAAACGAATTATAAATGTCTTCCTTAAAAATATTCAATTCATCAAAAAGTAAAAATACTTTATGTTTTATAGTTGTTTCAACACTTTTTACATAATATCCTTTGCCTGGTATGGCATAAATAATACCTCTTTTTTTGAGTTCATCATACCCTTGTAAAACGGTATCTCGCGACAACGAAAAAGCCAGACAAACTTTATTTACCGATGGCAACCTGTCTCCTTTTACTAATTTCTCCTCTTCAATTGCCTTCTCAATTGAAAGAATTATTTGCTTGTATTTTGGAAGACCAAGATTGTTTTGGACAGAAATTACGTTCATAGAAAATATTTTTTTGCGCAATATACAAAAAACTGGTAGGTACTGGTATGTAAGTTTTTCAAATGTTTTTACTTTTGAATTCCATTTTTGATAAAAAATTATATGAAAACAAAACATATAGCCGCTCCTCAGAATCTATCCGGTTCCAAATTATTTGGTTTAATGCCAAATAATGAAGAAATTTATTCTTTTGAGTTGGCCAACAAAAACGGAATGAAAGTTCAGATTATCAATTATGGAGCGACGGTTACCTCGTTACAAGTTCCGCTTTCGAACGGGAAATTGACCGACGTCGTTTTGGGATTTGATACGCTGGAATCTTATTTAGAATCTTATGCTTTGCCAACCCCGCCCTATTTCGGAACCACTGTTGGTCGATATGCAGGAAGAATCAACAAGGCTTCTTTTACGCTAAACGATAAAACTTTTGAACTTCCGGACAACAATAATGGTACTACTTTACATGGTGGCAATTTTGGTTTTGGAAGAAAAGTCTGGGAGGTCACCAATACAACTTCGGGTAAAGATTCTGCGATAACGTTTAGTCTTTTAAGCGAAGATTCAGACGAGAATTTCCCGGGAGAGCTTCAGGTTTATCTGACTTATACCCTGACAGAAGAAAACGAATTAAAGTTAGAATACAAAGCAACAACGACCGACGATACAATTATCAATCTGACGAATCACAGTTATTTTAACCTCAACGGTGCCGATTCATCTGTTTTAGATCAGGAATTGTATATCGAATCGGTTCAAATAGTAGAAACAAACGATCACAATATCCCAACGGGACAATTAATTACACTTGAGGATCATGAATTTGACTTCAGAACACCAAAAAGATGCCCATTCCCGATTGATACCTCTTTTGTGGTGCATTCTGAAACGGACGTTATTGCAAAATTAATCAGTTCAAAAAACAATTTGCAAATGAGCGTTTATACCGATCAGCCGATTGTTCATGTTTATATTGGAGGAAATTGTTTTAACCAACTAAAAGGAAAAGAAAACGTAGCTTATCATTCGTCAAGCGGAATTTGTTTTGAAACGCAAAATTTTCCGGATGCGCCAAATCACAAACACTTTCCGAATTCGGTTTTAAGAAAAGGGGAAGAATACCGGCAGAGAACGGTTTATCGATTTGAAAATTTAAATTAAAAATTTCTGAAAAAACGACCGGACATTCCTTTTATACTTACAAAATAATGAGTGACACTTTAATACAAAATACCACCGCTTTTTTTGAGAAGTCTTTTGGCAACTCACCACAGAAAACAGTACTTTCCCCGGGAAGGATCAACATTATTGGGGAACATATTGACTACAACGATGGTTATGTTTTACCGGCTGCAATTGACAAAGTAATTTGTTTCACTTTTGCAAAAAACAACAGCACTACATCTAAAATAATTGCTCTCGATTTAAATGAAGAATTCGAGGTTGATTTAACAAAAGAGATTCAATTAAGTGAAGTTACCTGGACCAATTACATCCGCGGAGTACTAAAACAACTACAGGATAATGGATTTTCTTTTGAAGGTTTCAACTGTGTTTTCAGCAGTACTATTCCCGTGGGTTCAGGATTGTCTTCTTCAGCGGCATTGGAATGTGGAATGATTTTCGGAGTTGCAGCACTTTTTGACCTTACCATCAAAAAAGTTGATATCGCACTAATGGGTCAGAAAGCCGAACATTGGGTAGGGATCAATTGCGGAATCATGGATCAGTTTTCAAGTGTTCATGGAATTGAAAATAAAGTAATCAAATTAGACTGTAACACTTTAGAATTTGAATATCATGACGCCAATTTCAAAGATTATTCTCTGATGCTGATGGACAGCAATGTAAAACATTCTCTCTTTACTTCTGAATATAATACCAGAAGAATGGAGTGCGAAGAAGGGTTCTCTTTTATTAAAAGTCATTTTCCCGACATAAAAAGTTTTAAAGATTGTAGTGAGCAACAACTTTTGAGCCTTCAGGATAAAATGAATCCCATTATATTTAAAAGAGTTCATTTTGTTGTAAAAGAAATAAATCGGGTACAAAAAGCTTGCGAGGCATTAGACAATGGAAATATCGAACTTTTAGGAGCGTTACTTTTCGAAACTCATAACGGTTTATCTCAAGAGTATGAAGTTAGTTGTACTGAGTTAGACATGCTTGTAGCTACAGCAAAAGCAGATGATACGATAATTGGTTCCCGATTAATGGGTGGCGGCTTTGGTGGTTGCACTCTAAATTTAATTAAAAAAGGTAGCGAAAATGAGGTCAAAAACAAGTTTTCGAATCTTTATTTAAATACATTTGGGATTGAATTAAAATTTTATGATGTAAAAATTTCAAACGGAACAATTCTCATTTAATCCCACTACAATCACAATGAAAAACTTTGACATTACCGAAGATCCGCACAGACGTTTCAATCCACTAATTAACGAATGGGTTTTGGTCTCACCCCATCGTGCAAAACGTCCCTGGCAAGGCCAAAACGAAACTATTTCTACTGAAGTCTTGCCCAAACATGACCCAACTTGTTACCTCTGTCCTGGTAATGCCCGGGCCAACGGAATGCACAATCCGAAATACGACAACAGTTTTGTTTTTGAAAATGATTTCGCCGCAATGAAGCAGGATGAAATTATGTTTGAGGAAGACATTAAACACACTTTTTTTAAGGCACAGCCGGAACGTGGTATTTCACGAGTAGTTTGCTTTTCTCCAAGACATGATCTTACCCTACCGGAAATGGATATTGACGAAATTGAAAATATCATTACCACCTGGAAAAAAGAATATACGGAGTTAGGAAACATAAAGTACATCAACTACGTTCAAATTTTCGAAAACAAAGGAGCTATAATGGGCTGTAGTAATCCACATCCACATGGTCAGATTTGGGCGCAATCCTCCTTACCGACTCAGGTTGAAAAAACACAAAACAATCAAAAAGCTTACTTTGATAAAAACGGAACAACACTACTGGCCGATTATCTTAAAGCAGAATTAAGATCCGGAGAACGTATTGTAATCGAGAATGATCACTTTGTGGCACTGGTTCCTTTTTGGGCCATCTGGCCTTATGAAACTATGATTATCAGTAAACGCTCTTTTGGAAAAATCACTGATTTAACCACAGACGAAACGGGTTCTTTTGCTAAAATATTAAAGCAACTAACCGCTAAGTACGATAATTTATTCAACACTTCTTTTCCTTATTCTTCGGGAATTCACCAATCTCCAACAGATGGATTAGAACATTCGGAATGGCATTTTCATATGCATTTTTATCCGCCTTTATTACGATCTGCTTCAGTCAAGAAATTTATGGTCGGCTATGAAATGTTAGGAGAATCACAAAGAGATAGTACTCCAGAAAAAAGTGCAGAAGTCTTAAGACAATTATCAGATGTACATTATAAAACTGCTAAAGTAAAAGCAAATTAAATATCAAGTTCCAATTGCCCCTACATAAATCAAAAAAACAAACACATTAAATGAGCAAGATTTAATTTTTATTCCACCTTTAAATCTTGCTCGTCTTTTAACCAAAAAAAACATTAAAAACACCTTTTTACCCCAAACCAAAAAAACCACAAGCATACCCTTTACTAACCATTTTAAATACCAAAACCAATGAACCAAAACCTTGCTATCGCTGATTATGCGGTTTTTATTATCTACTTTATCGTAGTGGCTTCCTACGGTTATACGATTTACCGCAAACGCAAAAAAGACGAACAAGATGCAAAGGCTTACTTTCTGGCAGAGGGTAATTTAACCTGGTGGGCAATTGGTGCCTCCCTAATTGCTTCCAATATTTCTGCAGAGCAATTTATCGGAATGAGCGGTGAAGGTTTCTTTTTGGGAATCGCCGTTGCGGCTTACGAATGGATTGCTGCTATTGCCTTAATTATTGTAGCTGTTTGGTTTATTCCTGTATATCTTAAAAATAAGATTTACACCATGCCTCAATTCTTAAAAACACGTTATAATGAATCGACTGCCTTAATCATGGCTGTCTTTTGGTTGTTTCTGTATGTTTTTGTGAACTTAACCTCTATTTTATATCTCGGCGCCGTTGCCATCAACGGTCTTGCCGGTGGAGAATATTTACACGTAATTATGATTGGCCTGGCCTTGTTTGCTTTGGTTATTTCATTAGGAGGAATGAAAGTGGTCGCGTATACCGATGTTATTCAGGTCGCTGTTTTAATTATTGGTGGTTTGGTGACCTCTTATATTGCTTTGACAACGGTTGGACATTATTTTGGCTTTGGAGAAAATGCAATTGAAGGTTTTAAAGTCCTAATGAGAGAAGCTCCGGAGCATTTCAAAATGATCATCCCTAAACCACATGACACCTCCGTAACGGCCGTAACCTCTCAACATGATATCGATAAATACTTAACCTTTCCGGGTTTAATGTCGTACATAGCCGGAATCTGGATTATCAATTTAAATTACTGGGGTTGCAACCAATACATCACGCAAAGGGCTTTGGGTGCTGATTTACAAACTGCCCGTACTGGAATTTTATTTGCCGGTATCTTAAAATTATTAATGCCACTAATTGTAATGTTACCCGGAATTGCTGCTTATGTTTTATATCAAAACGGACACTTACCTCAACTAGTAGGTGGAAAAGACGGTGCTTATTCTGCCGTATTAACTTTCCTTCCAACAGGGCTCCGAGGACTTTCTGTTGCTGCGCTGACTGCTGCTATTGTAGCTTCACTGGCCGGAAAAGTAAACAGTATCTCTACGATCTATACTTTAGACATTCATAAAAAATACATCCAAAAAGAGGCTGGTGAGAAACAGCAGGTAAATATTGGCCGAATTGCCGTTTTTGCCGCAATGCTTCTGGCGGTTCTGTTTACATGGAATGATCTTTTGGGAATTGGAGGTGTAGGCGGCTTTACTTATATTCAAAAATATACCGGATTTATTAGCCCCGGCGTATTTGCAATGTTCATTCTTGGTATGTTCTGGAAAAGAACTACTGGTACAGCAGCTGTGATAGGCGTAATTTTAGGATTTTTATTGTCAGTACTATTCAATGAATATGCTCCAATGTTATTCGGAAATGAAACCTTGTTATACACCGCTTACAAGAACGGAAAGGGAGCTTATGAAATTCCGTTTCATATTTGTATGGGATTGTCTTTCTTCTTTACAACATTGGCCATGATTCTAATCAGTTTTGCTGGACCAAAAGTAAATCCTAAGGCTTTTGAATTGGACTCGGAAATGTTTAAAGTTAAACCGCAAACAACGGTATTAATCATAATAACGCTATTGACCATTATTGCTTTATATGTGAAATTCTGGTAGTTATATTATTTCCTTTTCGAAAAAAAAATTAAACCTGACAGGCTTTAAAAACCTGTCGGGTTTGTTTTTAAAAAACGTTTCAAGAAAATCACAATTTTATAACATTATGTTATTTATTTAGGACAAAACCTCTTTTTTTGGCTTTATTGACTATGCCTCAATGTGTTAAAATTAATTAAACCCGACAAGTTTTAAGAAGCTGTCGGGTTTTTAATTATGTAGGCCACAGCCTTATTTTACACTATTTCTCACAAAATATTCAGTGCCAAATTCTTTGTTTTTTTTCGAAGCAAAAAACAAAACCCTTGTAATTCAAATATTTCACTTACATTATTCCATGTTTAGATAAAGTAATTTCTTACTATATTTGATATTCGCATCGTTTCCTTTTAAGTTTCACAATATTGATTTTAGAAGTGAGCGATACATATCTCTAAGAAATTAGAATTAACGGAATGTATAACGAAATAAATATTTTTACTATGCTGAAAAATTTAAAACTTTTATTCTTCTCTTTTTTTATCTGCTTTATTCCAACTTTAGCAAAAGCACAGTTGGGCAACTCTTGTGGAATTCCGACTTGGTATTCCGCTACGCAATACTCCAGTAATTCTTATGTCCGATACAATAATGTTGTGTATAAAAACAACTCTTGGTCTCAAGGACCCGGAACAACTCCCGGGTCAAGCACTACTTGGTCTGCAATAGGAAGCTGTGACGAACAATTAATCATTAATAATCCATCTCTGGCTTATACCGCATGCAGCACTATTTCTGACTGGAACAGTGCTACACCGAACTACAACGTAAACAACATGGTACGATACAGCAATGGTATCTATAAAGCTAAATATTGGGTCGCAGGGACAGAAGTTCCGGATCAGTCTTCTGCCTATACCTTTATTGGCGTGTGTATCATACCCATAGCGATTTCTCCAACTTACGCAGATGGACAAATTATTATAAAAAGTACCTTATCTGCGATCAACCTTACAGCTGCCCTTACTTTGTATGGCTTTTCAGCAACACAAAATAAGGTCGAAATAAAAAAGACAACAGAATCTACCTATACGTCTTACAATATGGGTGTATCCGGAAACACGATATCCTACAACTGGACCCCAACCGCTTATGGAGATTACAACATTCGATACACCTCCATAAATTCAATCGGAGTGAGCACCGTAGTAAACACAATTGTTAAAATTGCCATTACTGCTCCTGCTGTTGTAACTATTACCAGTCCAGCGAACACTACTTCGTATTCACAACTAAATTTTTCTCCTATAAGTATTAACTTTACTATTCAGCCTTCGTCCGGAAGCTCTATTAGCAGCATTCAGTTTAAGGATCTCACCGCCGGAACTAATTCTAATGTGACTACTAATCCACAAAACACTTATACCTTTAATTGGACACCTCAGAATTATGGCAATAATTCACTACAAATAGCGGCTACAGACAACAATGGTACCATTGCAACAACCAATTTACAGCTTAACATTGTAAATCCTGCCACACAAAATGTTTCCTTTGCCTCACTTCCCAATCAAATAAAAGCAATTAATGGAACACCTAAAACATTCGTGTTTGATAAGAATATCACTTCATTAAAAAGAAGAGATATTACGATCTTTGATTACACTATTACCGGAAATACTTTAAAAATTACGCCTAAAAAAGCAGGCAGATCCGGCCTTCAAATCACAACTTCAGATGGGACTATCTATCATCTTGGTTTAAGAATAGATAATACAAATGGAACCCCGCTAAGATATCCTGACTATGTTTCTGTAGGATCTGTATCTGAAGACACTACCGATGATGTCGCTTTTTACAACAACGGGATGGATAACAGTAATCTACTAAAAAACAATAGAATGGATGTAAGATACATCTATATCAATGGTGGACCGATATCGGGATGGAATACCTGGCAGCCGGACAGAGCAATAAAATTTGCAAGGAATTCTTTAAAAATGGGACTTATTCCTTTCTTTATTTTCTATAACATTCCCGACGGAAGCGAGTCTTACTCGTTAGATTTAGCACACGTAAAAGATGCTTCTTATATGACCGCTTATTTCAATAATCTCAACCTTTTTCTGAATCAGGTTAAAGCGGAACTGGGAGACGAATTTTTTGGAGTAGTATTAGAGCCTGATTTTCTGGGGTACATGCAGCAGAATAACGAACCTGTCACTACTTCAACAGCTGTCAATGCAACAAGCATATCTCAAAATGCAGGTACTTTAAAAACCTTGGTAGAAAGAATAAATTACGAACTCAACAAAAAAAGAACAGACGAAAACCTGAACATGGAATTTGGATGGCAGCTCAATCTTTGGGCAAAATCCGGGGTGGCAGGTCCAAAAGGAATTATCAGAGAAACCGATACCGGCACCTTTACTCCCCAATTGAACAAAATTAAACAAACCGCTGTAGATATTTTTCAATACACCAATGGTATGGGAATTATGTCTAATAACGCAGACTTTATTTCTATTGATAAATATGGTCTTGATGCCATGGGTGCCGGAAACACAGGTGATCCCTCTGACCCCTTCTCTTATACCTGGTTCTGGAATAATGACCACTGGATGAATTACCTGAATTTTGTTCAAAAACTTTACGAAGCCTCCGGCAAACATGTTGTCCTCTGGCAAATCCCCGTAGGACATATCAATGGTTCAGAAACTCTAAATGAACGAACAGCAGGTCCTTTCCAAATTTTAAATAATACCAGCCAGCACTATGAAGATTCTGCTACTACTTTTTTCTTTGGGGATACCGTAAATTTCTCAAATGACACGAATCGCTATAACTATTTCAGCCAGAATAAACATGCTGATCCCAAACTTCAGGTTAATTCTGCAACCAAAAAAGTAACTTTCGGAAATCATTTCGCAGAGGTAAAAAATAGCGGAACTAAACTGGTCTTAATGGGAGCAGGTGTAGGAGCTAGTACGGATGGAATCGGAAATCCGGGAACCACCCTTACAGATGATCATTTCTGGATTCAGAAATTACAGGATTATTACATCAATCAGACTTCCGGCAATCGCACGCTAAATACTGCGGATATAAATGATGATGTAAAATTTAATTCTCCTCTGATTATTTACCCGAACCCTGTTAAAGAAGAACTAAACATTGATACAAATGAAAAAGTAGAAGTGGTCTATGTTTTTGATATGAATGGTAAAAATGTGATTACGGTGAAACATAAAAATAAAATCAACCTTTCCGCACTTCAAACCGGGTGGTACATAGTAGCTGTAAAACTTGAAAACGGTAAAAAGATTTCCAACAAAATATTAAAAAACTAAAAAACAATCCGTTGCAAACAATGGCTTGTTGAAGAAGATAAAAGAGATGTTTTTTGCATCTCTTTTTTTATTTACATTACCTTATTATTTTAGTAAAATATTATTTACATTTGGCGCTTTAACAATACCCTTTTTATGAAAAAACTAATACTTGCCTTATTCCTTATCTCAGGAATGGCCTTTTCTCAAGACATGAACGTGTTACAGGGAAATTTTGATTTTTTAAAAGATCAGAAAGAAATTAACGTTGAATTTGATTATAGTAATTTCACTATGATGAAAGAAAAAAAATCTGAAGCGCAGTATGTTGCAGAAAGAGAGGCAGATCTAAATGAAAAAACAAAAGGAACAGGTACTATCTGGAAAAAGAAATGGGTTTCTGCGAAAGAATTAATCTGGAATCCAAAATTTTTAGAGATCGCCAATGTTGTTTTAGTAAAAGATAAAAAAGACGTTAATTTTCAAGAAGGATTAAATACACCTTATACCTTAATTGTACAAACTATTTGGGTTTATCCGGGTTGGGATGCCGGTATCATGAAACAACATGCAAAAGTGACTACCAATTTAAGATTTGTTGAAACCGCAAATAAATCAAAAGTTTTACTTGAAATCACCAGTGACGAAGCTCCGGGAGACCAATGGGGAAACAACTATAGTAACGAATCCAGAATTGGAGAAGGTTATGCCAAAACTGCAAAATCATTGTCTAAAATGTTATTGAAAAAAGCATACAGATAAGATTTCGAATCTGTACTATCTTCAGAAAAAAACACAAAAGGGAAACTATAATGGTATCCCTTTTTTTATGACTCCTTTTTACCTTTTTGAAAAATAAGGATCAAGTTCAACAGTTGTGAGGAAGTAAAAATCTCGCAGAGTCGCAAAATCGCAAAGTTTTAATGAAAAAGCAGAAAAAGAACTTAGCGACTCTGCGCCTTTGCGAGATCATCAAAGCAAAAAGTTGGGAAATATAGACTGAAAAAGAAGGGTGCTGAAAAAGTATAAGCTCTCCAAACAAAAAAAGAGGATGCCAATGGCCTCCTCTTCTTATATTACAGTATCATAAAAATTATTTACTTTCTTTTTCCCGATCCAAAAGATACGCCATGTTCTTGATCACATTGTCGTGTTTCTTTACAAAAGGATTTTCTTCATTCCAGACATAACCTGCCAGAACAGAACAAATTTTTTCTTTCACATCCGGATTCTCGGGCTGATGAAAAAATAAAGTCTGTAGGTTTCCGGTGTACCATTCTTTCACGTAAGTGGTAAAAACACCAATCCCGCGTTTCATATATTCTGTAAACTCCACTTCCCAATTAACCTCAATTCCTTTCGATTCTTTGAGATACAATTTGGCCGCCAACATTCCCGATTCTGTCGCAAAAGCAACTCCTGAAGAGAAAACCGGATCTAAAAATTCCGAACTGTTTCCCGTCAACGCAAAACCATCACCGTACATTTTTTTTACGGCTCTGGAGTAATTCTCTAACTTCACAGGCTCGAACAAAAATTCAGTGCCTTTAAATCTTTGTATGTAATAGTCCGAAAGCTGAATGGCGTTTCGTAAAGCCTCCGCATTGTCTTTGTTCTCTGACAAAGCATTAATAAAATCGGTTGGACCTACAACTCCTAAACTCGTATTTCCGTTAGAAAAAGGAATCACCCATAACCAAACTTCGGTTTCTAAAATATCAAACGAAATTAAAGTTCCTTCCTCGCCCTCCGGTCTGTTTATATCTTTTACATGTGAAAATATCGAAGAATGAGGATCTAACTTTGACGGTGTATCAAGATCTAAAAGCCTTGGCAAAACACGTCCGTATCCACTGGAATCGATAATGAATTTAGCATGGATTTCTTTTAAATTTCCATCCTTATCTTTTACAATTGTTTTAGAATTTTTCCCTTCAAAAGAAACCTCCAAAACTTCCGATTCAAATTCCAGATCAATTCCTTTTCTAATTACTTCCTGCGCCATGGTGTTGTCAAAATCAGCTCTTGGCACTTGCCAGGTCCAATCCCAGCCTTCACCAAATTTTTTACTGAAATCAAAAACACAAATTTCTTCACCTCTTATAAAACGAGCCCCTAGTTTCTTTTCAAAATTCATTTTGTCAAGGCTTTCAAAAAGCTCTGCCTCTGCAAAATGATCCATAACACGCGGAATAAGACTCTCCCCGACAACAAGTCTTGGGAATCTTGTTTTTTCCACCACTTTTATCTTAACGCCATTATTATGAAGATACGATGCCGAAACGCATCCTGAAGGTCCTGCGCCTATGATTAAAACATCTACAAACTCCTTTGTCATATTAGAAATGTTATGATTTATTAACTTACATTTGCCATCATCAAAATAACCACATTTATTTTGATAAATAAAATTAAATTAGCACAATCAAAACCGGTTTAATGAATACAATTAATGAATATTTAAGTTTAGCAGAATTTGAGTCTATTATCTTTGGAAATAATAAAGTTGTTGTTAGCGATGTTGTTTTAAATAGAATAAATGAAAGCTTTAATTTCCTAAAAGAATTTTCAGGAAACAAAGTAATATACGGTGTAAATACAGGCTTTGGACCAATGGCCCAATACCGAATCAAAGAATCCGATCAGATTCAATTGCAATATAATTTAATCCGAAGCCACTCTTCAGGAACCGGAAAACCTTTGAGTCCTGTGTGTGCAAAAGCAGCTATTTTAGCCCGATTAAATACACTCTCATTAGGAAATTCCGGAGTTCATTCTTCTGTAATTCACTTAATGGCAGAACTTATTAACCGAGATATTACCCCATTAATTTTCGAACACGGTGGTGTTGGTGCCAGTGGAGATTTAGTACAATTGTCTCATCTGGCTTTAGTTTTAATTGGAGAAGGAGAAGTTTTTTATAAAGGAGACCGCAGACCAACTCAGGAAGTTTTCGAAATTGAAGGTCTAAAACCAATCCAGGTAGAAATCAGAGAAGGACTTGCTTTGATCAACGGAACTTCGGTAATGACCGGAATTGGAGTTGTAAATGTACACCACGCTTCTAAATTGTTAGATTGGTCTTTAAAATGTTCTTGTGCGATAAACGAATTAGTTCAGGCCTACGACGACCATTTTTCTGAAGAATTAAATCAGACCAAACGTCATAAAGGACAACAGGAAGTAGCCAAAAGAATGAGAGAAAATCTTTCGGACAGTACTTTGATCCGCAAAAGAGAAGATCATTTATATTCCGGAGAAAATACCGAAGAAATTTTTAAAGAAAAAGTACAGGAATATTACTCTTTAAGATGTGTTCCTCAAATTCTTGGTCCGGTTTTAGAGACTATAAATAATGTCGCTTCGATTTTGGAAGACGAATTCAATTCGGCAAACGACAATCCGATTATCGATGTAAAAAACAAACACGTATACCACGGTGGTAATTTTCACGGCGATTATATTTCGCTTGAAATGGATAAATTAAAAATCGTAATTACCAAATTAACCATGTTGGCAGAGCGTCAGTTGAATTATTTGTTAAATTCAAAAATCAACGAAATTCTTCCTCCATTCGTAAATTTAGGAACATTAGGATTTAATTTCGGAATGCAGGGTGTGCAGTTTACCGCTACCTCAACAACTGCCGAAAGTCAGATGTTATCCAACCCAATGTATGTTCACAGTATCCCGAACAACAACGACAATCAGGACATTGTGAGTATGGGAACAAATGCTGCTGTAATTACCTCAAAAGTAATCGAAAATGCTTTTGAAGTATTGAGTATCGAAATGATTACAATCGTACAGGCGATCGATTACCTGGGGCAAAAAGATAAAATTTCATCTGTTACTAAAAAATGGTACGATGATGTTCGAAATATTATTCCGGAATTTAAAGAGGATCAGGTAATGTATCCTTTTGTTCAAAAAGTAAAAGATTACCTTATCGAGAGTTAAACCGCATACCATATTATTAATCTTGAATCTTAAACCTATGAAAAAGTCACTCTTTTTTTTATCGTTATTATTTATTCAGTTTGTTAATAGTCAGGAATTGGCTTTAGTCAAGAAAAGTTCAAAAATTGGATATCTTTCCAAGGACGGAACACTGCGCATCGAACCCCAGTACAAAGCTGCAAAGAGTTTCTCTGAAGGCCTGGCCGCAGTAGAAAAAGACGGAAAATGGGGATTTATAGATACTAAAGGAACCTGGGTAATTCCTGCCGATTATAAAGGGGTTAAAGATTTTAACAGCGGAATTGCAATCGTACAAAAAGAGAAGGATTGGGTTTACATCAATACAAAAGGAGAGATTCAACAAGCACCCGCTACAGAGAAATTATTTGATTTTAATGACGGAGTTGCTTTTATCAGACAAAATGATAAAGTAGGATTGATCAATTCAAAAATGGTGGTTGTTTTAGAACCAAAATACGATCAGATCAAACCTTTTGAAAATGGTTATGCAAGAGTTGAGAGCAATAAAAAATGGGGCATTATTAATACTGCCGGCAAGGAATTAATAGAACCTGCCTACGACGAAATAGGCAATTATTTTAAAAACACAACCTGGGCAAGAAAAGATAAAACTTTCGGAATCGTAAGTGGCGGAAATTTTACTCCGGTTGAGGGTGCCGAAAAAATCTGGGACTTTGACACACAAGATTTAACTTATGCTAAAAAGAACGGAAAAATCGGATTCATTGACTTAAAAGGAAATTGGGCCATTTTGCCTATTTACGATAAAGCAAAAGCATTCTCAAAAAATTTAGCTCCTGTTGCGGTAGGATCAAAATGGGGATACATTAATCCAAAAGCAGAATTCATTATTCCGCCAACCTATGCTGATGCAGAAGTTTTCAGTTCAAATGGACTCGCTCCGGTAAAAGAAAAAAACTGGGGATTCATCAATGAAAGCGGAAAATTAGTCATTCCAACCCAATATGCTATTACCTCAAACGGAATCATTATTTCCCTTTTTGTTAAACAGGACAAAGGATTTATTGATGGTTTTGCAAGAGTAAAAAATGAAGGAAAATGGGGCTTTCTAAAACCGGACGGAACTGTCTTAGGCAACCAATGGTTTGAAAACGCTGAACTATTTTCAAATACAACAGAAAAAAAAGAGGTAACTGAAATCGCAGCTGAAAAACCAAAACCAGCAACAAAACCAGCCGCAAAGCCGGTAAATAAAAAAAAGCGATAACATCGACCTATAAAAAATAAAAATTACTTAAATGAAATGTGTATTAGTAACAGGCGGATCAAGAGGAATTGGAAGCGCTATTTGTAAAAAATTAGCCGTTGAAGCCAATTATCATATTTTGATTAATTATCATTCTAATAAAACGGCTGCCGAAGAAACACTTCAGGAAATACAAAAATTAGGAGCTACGGGCGAAATTCTAGGCTTTGATGTTTCTGATTTTGAACAAGTACAAGACATTTTAACAAAATGGCAGGAAGCCAATCCTGAAGCAATTGTTGAAGCAATAGTAAACAACGCCGGAATAACAAAAGACGGTCTTTTTATGTGGATGACTCCACAAGACTGGAACGGAGTTGTGAACACCAGTGTAAACGGATTTTTTAATGTTACTCAGTTTTTCATTCAGAAAATGTTGCGTAACAAATACGGCCGAATCGTAAATATAGTTTCGGTTTCGGGAGTAAAAGGAACTGCCGGACAAACCAATTATTCGGCTGCAAAAGGAGCAATTGTTGCGGCAACCAAAGCTTTGGCTCAGGAAGTTGCCAAAAGAAACATTACTGTAAATGCAGTAGCACCGGGTTTTATCAGAACCGATATGACCAGTCAGTTAGACGAAAAAGAATTACTGAAGCTAATTCCGGTAAATCGTTTTGGCGAAGCCGAAGAAGTAGCAGATTTGGTAAGCTTTTTGATTTCAAAAAAAGCGAGCTACATTACAGGAGAAATTATCAATATAAACGGAGGAATTTATTCTTAAAAAATTACTTTGAAAGACGATGAATAAGAGAGTTGTAATTACTGGAATGGGAATTTATTCTTGTATCGGAACTTCTTTAGATGAAGTAAAAGAGTCCCTATACAATGGAAAATCAGGCATTCAGTTTGACCCTGAAAGAAAAGAATTTGGTTTTCAATCGGCCTTAACAGGAATGGTTCCTAAAGCCGATCTGAAAAACTTACTGTCGCGCAGACAACGTATGAGCATCGGTGAAGAAACCGAATATGCCTATATGGCCACTATTGAAGCCTTAAAAAATGCCCAAATAGACGATGCTTTTTTTGACACTCGTGAAGTGGGAATCATGTACGGAAACGACAGTGTTTCTAAAGCCATTATTGATGCCACCGATATTATCAGAGAGAAAAAAGACACCGCTTTAATTGGCTCCGGAGCCATTTTTAAATCGATGAATTCTACGGTAACAATGAATTTATCTACTATTTTTAAATTGAGAGGAATCAATCTTACCATAAGTGCCGCCTGTGCCAGTGGGTCTCACTCTATTGGACTAGCCTATTTTTTAATAAAAAGTGGTTTTCAGGATATTATTATCACCGGAGGAGCGCAAGAAATCAACAAATACGCCATGAGCAGTTTTGATGGTTTAGGTGTTTTTTCTTCCCGTGAAAATGATCCGACAAAAGCGTCAAGACCTTTTGATTCCGGTCGCGATGGCTTAATTCCGAGTGGTGGAGGTGCCACTTTAATTTTAGAAAGTTATGAATCTGCCATCGCCCGTGGAGCAACTATTATTGCAGAAGTTGCCGGTTATGGATTTTCTTCAAACGGAGGACACATTTCTACCCCAAATGTCGAAGGCCCATCAACAGCGATGCAACGTGCTCTTGACGATGCAAAATTAAAATCGTCAGATATTGACTACATAAATGCACATGCCACTTCAACTCCGGTTGGAGATGAAAATGAAGCCAAAGCAATCTTTGAAGTTTTCGGAGAAGAAAATCCCTACATTAGCTCAACCAAGTCCATGACGGGTCATGAATGCTGGATGGCAGGAGCAAGCGAGGTAATTTACTCTATTCTAATGATGCAGCACGATTTTATTGCTCCAAACATCAATTTAGAAAATCCTGACGAAGATGCTTCAAAATTAAATTTAGTTAAAACTACGTTAAACAAAAAATTTGATATATTTTTGTCCAATTCCTTCGGGTTTGGAGGAACCAACTCTGCGTTGGTAGTTAAAAAGTTTAAATGAAGTGATGAATAAAGAAGAAATAATAGAAAAAATTAATAGTTTTTTGGTTGATGAATTTGAGGTTGATAGTGATGACATTGAACCAGACGCTAATTTAAAAGATACACTTGGTCTGGATAGTTTAGATTATGTAGATTTAGTGGTTTCTATTGAATCTAATTTTGGTGTAAAACTAGTAGAAGCTGATTTCGTCGGAATCGCTACTTTTCAAAATTTCTACGATCTTATCGAAGCCAAATTAAAAGCGAAAGCCCTTTAATGAGTCAATGGGACGGCAAATCAAAAGGCACCGTTTTAGGCTATAAAATATTCGTTTTTTTAATACAAAAAGCGGGGATTAAATCGGCCTATCTCTTACTTTATTTTGTTGCCTCCTACTATTTTCTGTTTCTAAAGAAAAGCAATCGGGCCATCTCTTATTATTTTAAAGAACGGCTCGACTATTCCTATTTCAAATCTAAAAAAATGGTCTTCAAAAGTTACTATACTTTTGGACAAACCATTATTGATAAGGTGGCTATTTCTGCAGGAATGCGGAATAAATTCACCTATGAGTTTGATGGAATAGAAATTCTGAAGCAACTTTTAGCCGAGAAAAAAGGGGGTGTACTGATTAGTGCTCATGTTGGAAATTTTGAAATCGCCGAACACTTTCTGGGCGATATCGATCTTAATTTCCAGATTAATTTGGTCACTACAGATTTGGAACATTCCCATATTAAAAAATATCTGGAAACGGTTACTCAAAAACCAACCGTAAAATTTATTATCATCAAAGACGATTTGTCTCATATTTTTGAGATCAATGCGGCTTTGGCAAATAACGAATTGGTTTGTTTTACCGGTGATCGCTATTTTGAAGGCACCAAATCACTTTACGAAAAAATACTTGGACAAGAGGCCAACTTCCCTGCCGGTCCTTTTTTAATTGCTTCCCGTTTACGAGTTCCGGTGGTTTTTGTTTATGTAATGAAGGAACCCAATCTGCATTATCATTTATACGCCAGAGAAGCTACTGTAAAACATCGTGACGAAAAAGCACTACTCAAAGAATACGTACAAAGTGTCGAAACAATTATACAGCAATACCCTTTGCAATGGTTTAATTATTTTGATTTTTGGAAGCGCTCTGAAAAATAAACAATAAAAGACAGCATCATTCCACTTATAATTGGCATTCTTTCCTACTTTTAAGAAATCTTAAAACAAAACATGAAAGAATACGACGCGATTATCATTGGTTCCGGAGTTGGAGGTTTAGCAACTGGTATTTGTTTGGCAAGAGCCGGACAAAAAGTTTTGATTCTCGAACAACATTATGTTCCGGGTGGCTGGAGTCACAGTTTCACGCTAAACGGACAACGTTTTAGCCCCGGTGTACATTATGTCGGACTTCTTGAGGAAGGAGCCTCTACCAATGAACTGTATCGTGGTCTGGGAATTGCCAATGATCTGGTTTTTTTTCGAATGAATAAAAAAGCCTACGAACATTGTTTAATCGGCGATAAAACTTTTAATCTCCCGGCAGGAATTGACAATCTTAAAGAAACCCTTTCCTCCCATTTCCCTTCTGAAGAAAAAAACATAAATGAATATCTTTCCTTAGTCGAAAAAGTAAGTACGGAACTTCAATTAATTCCGAAATTACAAGGCTGGTGGCAAAAAATAACGGTGCCCTTTCGCACCAAACATTTTGGAAAATTCGCATTATTCCCTTTAAAAAAAGTAGTCGGATGGCATGTCAAAGATCCGATGTTAAAAGCAGTTCTTAATATTCAATGTGGAGATCACGGGCTTCCGCCAAACCGGGCTTGTTTTCCGGTACATTGTTCCGTAATGAGTCATTATTTTGATGGCGGTTACTATCCGATGGGCGGTGGTGGCGGTATCGTAAAAGCAATGACAAACGGAATAAAAAGACATGGCGGTGAAATCCGCGTACAGCAAAACGTCCATAAAATTATAATCGAAGATAAAAAAGCCGTTGGCATCGAACTGGAAAATGGTGAAAAGCTATGGGCAAAAAATATTATTTCGAATGCTGATCCTTCTATTACCTATTTAAATTTAATTGACAAGGAGCACCTCAGCAACTCGCTTCTCAAGAAACTTGATAAAACAAAATACTCCGTCACCTCATTGATTCTATTTCTGACCTTAGATATTGATGTTACTCAATTTAAAATTGATTCGGGAAATATCTGGATGATGAAAGATGAAAATGACGATGCCAATTTTGAAGATTTAATGAACAATGACATTGCAGAAGGAGATTCATTCCCTGCCGTTTTTATAAGCTGTACCACACTCAAAGATCCGGCAAGTTTTAACGGAAGGTATCATAATTTCGAAATTGTTACCTATGTCAATTATGAGCATTTAGAGGATTTTAACGGTTTAGAAGACTATCACAATGAAGCTTACAAAATCTTCAAAGAAAAAGTCACCAATAAACTGATGAATAATGTCGAAAAAATAATCCCGAATGCAAAACAACATATTATTCAGGCCGAATTAGGAACGCCAAAAACCAACGAATTCTACATTAATTCGACAAAAGGAAATGTTTACGGAACGGAAAAAACACTGAATCAGGTGGGGCCCTTTAGCTATAAAAATAAAACCGAGATCGCTAATTTGTTTCTTTGCGGAGCCTGTACGTTATCACACGGTGTTAGTGGTGCCACGTATTCCGGAATCGCAGCCGCGGCATTAATCTTAGAATGTAAATCGGATGATTTATTACTGAAAGATGTCGATCAGAAAGTACGAATTTATGATGCTGAAGATGCTTCAACATGGCCGGAATGGGTGCATACCAAACGATCCGATAAAATCCGAAAATTCATTCCAAAAAATTAACTACTTTTGCGAGAACCAAAGACAAAACCAAAATGAAAAATGTTCTTGTTATCTACTATTCCCAATCTGGACAATTGGAAGAGATTGCACAAAATATCGCAAAACCATTCTTAAATTCAGCAGAGATAAAGGTAACATTTCATGAAATACAGTTAGAAAAGCCATTCCCCTTTCCTTGGGATAAAAATTCCTTTTTTGATGCTTTCCCCGAAACTTTTCTACAAATTCCAACCGCATTAAAACCGGTACCGGAAGAAATTTTAAACACCAAATTTGACTTAGTATTGTTTCATTATCAAGTCTGGTATTTATCCCCTTCAATTCCGATAAATTCATTTTTGAAAAGTGATGCGGCCAAAAAATTACTAAACAACACCCCCGTAATAACCATCAGTGGTTCCCGAAATATGTGGATCATGGCTCAGGAAAAAATCAAAGTATTGTTACAGGAAGCCAATGCAAAATTGGTCGGAAATGTAGCTTTGGTGGACCGTGTTGGAAATCTAATCAGTGTAATCACTATTGTAGAATGGATGTTCTCCGGAGTAAAGAAAAAATACTTGGGTATATTCCCGTTACCGGGAGTTTCCGATAAAGATATTAAGGAATCAGATAAGTTCGGAACGCTTATGCTTTCTGGGTTTAACCAGAACAATCTAGCCGATTTACAACCTAAATTGGTAGCTATTGGCGCAGTCAAAATAAGTCCGTACCTGGTAACCGTTGACAAAACAGCCAATAAAATTTTCAATAAATGGTCAAACCTGATTTATAAGAATCAAAAAAACAGAAAAATGCTGCTAAAGCTATTTAATGTTTATTTATTCCTTGCTATCTGGTTAATCTCGCCAATAGTATATATATTGCACCTTATTACCTATCCCGTTAAGTTAAATACCATAAAAAAAGAAACTCAATATTATCAGGGAGTTTAGAAGACGAAATTAGATTATGTTTGAAGTATATATTACCAAAGCTGCAAAATATTTGCCAAATGATGCCGTTTCAAATGACGAAATGGAAAGCTTTTTAGGCCTTATCAACGATACCGCTTCAAAAGCAAGACGTATTATTTTGCGCAATAATAAAATTACAAGCCGATATTACGCAGTTGACAAAACAGGAAAAAGTACACACAGCAATGCCGAATTAACTCAAAACGCTATTGTACAACTGTTTGACGAGAACTTTACGGCTCAAGATGTGGAAGTACTTTCTTGCGGAACCTCAACACCGGATCTTTTTCTTCCTTCACATGCGGCAATGGTACATGGTTTACTAAAAAACAAATCGGTAGAATTAAACTCGTCAACGGGTGTTTGCTGTGCCGGAATGAATTCCTTAAAATTCGGTTTTCTTTCGGTAAAATCAGGAAATTCAAAAAATGCTATCTGCACAGGATCAGAAAAAGTATCTACCTGGCTTTTAGCTCAAAAATACAATCACGAAACAACCAATCTGAAAAATCTGGAAGAACAACCTATTATTGCCTTCAAAAAAGATTTTTTACGCTGGATGTTGTCTGACGGAGCTGGTGCTTTTCTATTAGAAAATAAACCTCAAGGCCCAATTTCACTAAAGATAGAATGGATGGAAGCTTTTTCGTACGCATACGAATTAGAGACCTGCATGTATGCCGGAGGGGATAAATTAGAAACTGGTGAAATCAAATCATGGAGTGATTACGCGCCTGAAGAATGGTTAAACGAATCTGTTTTTGCCATCAAACAGGATGTGAAATTACTGGATGAATTCATTCTTTCTAAAGGAGCCGAGAGTATGAAAGACGCCATGGACAAGAACAACATTACCGCTGACCATATTGATTATTTTATTCCTCATGTTTCTTCTAACTTTTTTGTCGAAGGATTAAAAAAAGGACTTACAGAAAGAGGAATCGGAATGGCGGATGAGAAATGGTTTATGAATCTTTCCAGAGTAGGAAATGTGGGCTCAGCCTCTATTTATCTGGCTTTGGAAGAATTAATGAATTCCGGAAGCCTGAAAAAAGGAGACCGCATTCTTTTATCTGTTCCCGAAAGCGGAAGATTCTCCTTTGCATATGCTTATTTAACCGTTTGCTAATGAACACAACTTTACTTTTAGAAAAAGAAGCTGTCGAGAATTTATTACCACAAAAGTTTCCTTTTGTAATGGTAGATAAAATGTATTCGTTTACCGAAAACACATTGGTTTCGGGTTTAAATATTACAGACGACAATATCTTTTTTAATCAAAATACTTTTCTGGAAGCAGGTTTAATTGAGCACATGGCGCAATCTGTAGCCTTGCATACCGGATATGATTTTTTCTTGAAAAACCAAAAAGCTCCAACGGGTTATATTGGTTCCATCAAAGAAATTCAAATTAAAAAGTTACCTAAAATCAATGATACGATTCAATCGACTGTAACCATTATACAGGAATTTGCAGGAATCACTTTGGTCGAAATCGTAACAACTCTGAACAACGAAGAAATCGCCAACGGACAGATGAAAACGGTCCTGGCAAAATAATACTGGTATGAGAACTGCAGTAGACATTCAAAATTATTTACCACACCGGGCACCTATGCTTATGGTCGATTTAATTCTGGATGTAAATGCCAGTTTTGTAGAAACCGTATTTTTGATCAAAGAAGACAATATCTTTGTGGCGAACAATACTTTTATTGAAGCCGGTTTAATCGAAAATACAGCACAAACCTGTTCGTCTATTGTAGGGAAAAAATATTTTTTTGCCGATGACGGTTCAGAAAACGAAAACGTAAATGTAATTGGTTTTATCAGCGCCATAAAAAACCTGAAAATCCATTCGTTACCACACGTTGGACAGAGCATTGTTACCAGAGCAAATCTGGTTTCCAAGTTTGAAGGCGACGATTACACTTTATGCACAATGAGCTGCGAAAGCTTAGTTGAAGACAAAATACTTTTAGAATGCGAAATTAATTTGTTCATTCAAAAAACAATTTCGACTGTATTATAATCATTTCAATCGAAAACCAAACGGTCATGGAAAAAGAAAAAGTACCACAAGACAAAGGTAATTTAACCCAAAATAACCTGAAAGAATTACTGTATGCCACCGATGAAAACGGTAATTACACTACGACTTTAAGCACAGGTTGGGAGCCCAAAACAATTGCCCTTTCTAATTCTATTGATGATATTAACGAAAGAATTGCCGAAGCAAAACAACAGGTGGAAGCCGGAAAAGCCAGTCCGATTTGTTATTATATGGAATTGAACAAAATGGACCTCACGATCCTTGCCAGTTATGTCGGAATGTGGAAATGGCGTGTAAAAAGACATTTTAAACCAGCCGTTTTTGCAAAATTAAGCGATACCCTTTTACAGAAATATGCCGACGCTTTTGACATTTCAATAGCCGAACTAAAAAATAGCAAAACAGACTAATGCAAACTAATTTTACACATCATCAATCTGCTCATTGTGAGAATGGAGTAGCTTCGAATTTGTTAAAAAATAACGGACTGAACATCAGCGAACCGATGGTTTTTGGTATTGGCTCCGGACTTTTCTTTGTATATCTTCCTTTTATAAAAGTAAATCATGCGCCAGCCATAAGTTACAGAACTTTACCTGGGCAAATTTTTAATAAACTGGCAAGCCGTCTAAATTTAAAAATAAAAAGACAAAAATTCTCCTCCGTTGCCAACGCAAATGCGGCTTTAGAGGCGAACTTAAAAAATAATATTCCAACCGGATTACAAGTTGGTGTTTATCATTTGAGTTACTTTCCTGACGAATATCGTTTTCATTTTAACGCTCATAATTTAGTCGTTTACGGAAAAACCGAAACCGATTATCTAATTAGCGATCCTGTAATGGAAACCGTTACGACGCTAACACATGACGAATTAGACAAAGTACGTTTTGCCAAAGGCGCTTTTGCTCCAAGAGGTCAAATGTACTATCCGATTCAGATTCCAAAAGAGGTAGATCTTAAAAGTGCTATCCTTAAGGGAATCAAGAATACGTGCCGTGATATGTTGGCACCAATGCCAATTGTCGGGGTACGCGGTATTAAATTTGTGTCCAGACAAATTAGAAAATGGCCTGTAAAACACGGTACTAAAAAAGCTAATCATTATCTGGCGCAAATGGTACGAATGCAGGAAGAGATTGGTACCGGAGGCGGTGGTTTCCGTTTTATTTATGCCGCATTTTTACAAGAAGCTTCGGTTATTTTAAACAATGAAGAGTTGAAAGTACTTTCTAAAGAAATGACTCAGATTGGAGATTCCTGGCGTGATTTTGCCGTAGAAGCTTCCCGAATTTATAAAAACAGAAGCGCCAAAGAAGACGCCTACAATACCATTGCCGATGAACTTTTGGACATTGCCAACAGAGAAGAAGTATTTTTCAAAAAACTAAAAAAAGCAATCAGCTAAACTATTTTGCATCCCATAATTAAAATAGAATCCCTCTCGAAAAAGTACAAAGATGCAGAATTGTATTCTTTGAATGATTTTTCGTTGAACATAAACGAAGGTCAGATTTTTGGATTATTAGGTCCAAATGGTGCCGGAAAAACAACTTTGATTTCCATGCTTTGCGGATTGGTAAAACCAACATCAGGTCATTTTACCATTCAGGAGCTGAACTATGCAAATCATGCCTCAAAAATTAAAAAAATTATTGGTGTAGTTCCTCAGGAATACGCTTTATACCCCACCTTAACTGCCAGAGAAAATCTGCATTATTTTGGAAGTATGTATGGTTTGAAAGGGTCACATCTCAAAGACAAAGTGGTTGAAACTTTAGATCTTTTGGGGCTTCTAAAATTTGCAGACAAACGCATCGAAACCTTTTCGGGCGGAATGAAACGAAGAGTCAATCTGATTGCGGGAATTCTGCACAATCCAAAAGTTTTGTTTTTGGATGAACCAACCGTTGGTGTTGACGTTCAATCTAAAAATGCCATAATCGATTATTTGAAATTCCTGAATCAAAACGGAACAACGATTATTTATACCTCCCATCATCTCGCCGAAGCAGAAGATTTCTGTACCCAGATTGCTATTGTAGATCAAGGTAAAATTTACGCGCAAGGCACCCCATCAAGCCTGATCGCTTCAACTGCTGAAGCCAGAAATCTCGAAGAAGTTTTTATTTCATTAACCGGTAAAAACTTAAGAGATGCTATATAAAATTTGGATGTCGGTTGTAAAAGAATTTTTACTTCTTAAACGAGATTTAGGTGGTTTGATTATTTTGTTTATCATGCCATTGGTCCTTGTCATCACGGTAACCTTAATACAAGACAGCACGTTTAAAGCGGTTAGCGATACTAAAATTCAGATCTTACTCGTAGACAAAGATAAAGGAGCTGTGTCTAAAACCGTTTTTGACAATTTAGAAAAGAGCAATCTGTTTACCGTTGTAACTCAAATCGACAACAAACCTATTACCGAAGACATTGCCAGAGAAAATGTATACAAAGGAAAATACCAATTGGCCATTGTAATTCCGGCAAAATTAAGCACCGATCTACAGGCCAAAATTGATCAGAACGTACAAAATATTGTAAGCAGTATTGGTTTAACAGACAGTGTGGCTGCTCCGCAAACTGCAACAGTCATCAAAGAGAAAGAAGTCAAATTGTATTTTGATCCGGCGGTTCAGATGAGTTTCAAGAATGCGGTGATGAGTTCGATTGACAAGATGATTTCACAAATCGAAACTCAATCTATTTACACTACTTTTCAAAGTCAACTGGGAGAAGGGAGTGCTAAATTTGAGCAAAAGAGTTTCATTACTTTCAAGGAAATAATTCCGAAAATCAACAACAAAGAAGTTCGTCCAAATTCAGTACAACATAACGTTCCTGCCTGGACTCTTTTTGCAATATTTTTTATTGTAATTCCGTTGTCTATTAATATTGTAAAAGAAAAATCACAGGGAACCTTTGTGCGATTGTTAACCAATCCGGTTTCTAATTTGGTTGTTATCATAGGCAAAACGATCACTTACTCTGCTATTTGCATGATTCAGTTTTATATGATGGTGGCTGTTGCTATTTTCTTATTTCCGCATATCGGTCTGCCTCCGTTAAATGTTGAAGGCCATTTACTATTAATGAGTGTTGTTGCCCTATTCTCCGGTTTTGCAGCCATCGGATTCGGAATTTTGTTAGGCACTGTTGCCAGCACTCAGGAACAGTCGGCTCCTTTTGGCGCAACAAGTGTTATCATTTTAGCTGCCATTGGCGGGGTTTGGGTTCCTGTTTTTGCAATGCCCAAAATCATGCAGTTTATTGCCAAATCGTCTCCTATGAATTGGGGACTGGAAGCCTTTTACGATGTTTTATTACGCAACGTAACTCTATTAGAAATCATTCCAAAAATAAGTTTATTGTTTTTGTTTTTTATCATCACAACCTCGATTGCATTATTCTATGACAAAAAGAAAAGAACAGTTTAAGGAGGCTTCTGCCCTAACCGTTTCACATGAAATCAGAATTCGTTTTAACGAAACTGATCCGCTTGGAATCGTTTGGCACGGCAATTATATTACCTATTTTGAAGACGGAAGAGAAGCATTTGGTCGTCAACATGGGCTTACGTATTTGGATATTGGTAACACGGGTTATACGACTCCAATTGTAAAATCAAAATGCGAACATAAATTATCGCTTCGTTATGGCGATGTGGTAACAATAGAAACAACGGTAGTAGACACTCCTGCCGCCAAAATGATTTATCGTTTTAAAATAATTGATGCCAAAGGCGAAATTGCCTGCACCGGAGAAACCGTTCAGGTATTTTTAGATAAAGAAGGAAATTTAATGTTGACCAACCCTCCGTTTTATGAGGAATGGAAGAGGAAAGTAGGTTTGTTGCTTTAATAGATTCGGTTCGGCGAAGTTAAAATATACCTAAAAGCAACTGTAAAAAGGCATAAAACGTAACGCTATAAATCCGCTTAATCTGCGTGCTAAAAAATTTAACACATAGAAATATAGGATTTAAAATGCGCTAAGAAGAATACATAACATATCACAATTTGACACATAGCGTTATGTCAATTTAAAAAAAGGAAACGCCTTTTTATGAAGAAAAGGAAAGCGAGATT
>NZ_JBIPCV010000015.1:0-128127 GCF_044007495.1 Flavobacterium sp. FlaQc-52
TCAACACGAATTACACGAATTAACACGAAGGTTGGTGTCTTTTAAATGGTATTTCTCAAATTAAAAATTCGTGAAATTGAAGGGGCAAACACAAAGATTAATTAGTGTAAATCAGTGTAATTCGTGTTAAACCTTTTTTCGCCACGAATTACACGAATTACCGCGAAGGTTGGTGTCTTTTAAATGGTGTTTTTCAAATTAAAAATTCGTGAAATTGAAGGAGCAAACACAAAGAATAATTAGTGCAAATTAGTGCAATTCGTGTTAAACCTTTTTTCGCCACGAATTACCGCGAAGGTTGGTGTCTTTTTAATTGAATTTATCAAATAAAATTTGTGTAATTGACTATTATGCGCAAAGTGAGATTAGTGTAAATTAGTGAAATTCGTGTCAAAAAAAATAGCAACAGAAAACTTCTTAAAAAAAAGAAGTAAATTCGTCTAACTAATTTAATCGAATGCAAAACTTAATAAAGAGAATTTTAGCTGTAGCCGTAATCGTGGTCATTGTGATTTTGGCTTTTAAATATTGTGGGTTTAAAAAAGAGGAGGACCCGGAAATCGGTTATAACACCAATTTAATTCAGCAGCAAATTTTAAATGTTGGGAAATTGGTAGTCACCGAAGGTCATTTCTCGGAAGTCATCACATACAAAAACCAGCAGAAGTATTTGATGGATATGGTTTCTTTTGAGAAAAAAGCACTTATTGTAGTAAATGCCAATGTTACAGTAGCGTATGATTTACATCAAATGAAATACGATATCGACGAAAAAAATAAAACAATCACGATCCTGAATATTCCAAAAGAAGAAATTACAATCAATCCGGACATTCAGTTTTATGATGTGGAACAAAGTAAATTGAATCCGTTTACAGGAGACGATTACAATAAAATCAATAAATCGGTAAAGGCAAATCTGGCCAAGAAAATCGAAAAATCATCCTTAAAAACCAATGCTCAAAACAGATTGATTAGTGAATTATCTAAGATTTTAATTTTGACGAATTCAATGGGGTGGAAACTGCAGTACAATGGGAAAACGATTGAATCGGATAAGGATTTTAATAAGGATTTGAAATTGTAACGGTTAGCGCCGCAAAGGCTCAAAGCCGCAAAGTTTTTATTTTGCCACAATTTAAAATGATTAAAAAAAATTTTGCGATTTCGCGACTTTGCGAGATTAAAAAACCGCAGTAAAAACACGCAGTAAAAAAACTTAGTGCCTTTGTGCCTTAGCGGCAAAAAACCTAAACAGCTTCCTTATCAAAAATCAAATCCAAACCACCCGAAATCAAATGTGCTACTTCAGCACGTTTTGTTTTCAACTGATCCAGGTGTACTAATACTTCCTGTAAAAGCTGTGTTTCGTCTGAATCTTTCAAAAGCTCTGCAATTTCAACAGAAAGCAACCAATCGTTTGAATGGTTTTCTTTTAGTTTTTCAAATACAGTTTTTAGTTCTGCTTTAGAATTTTTATTTTCTCTAATGGTACGTACTGTTTGATATAGTGCTTCTAAATCATCACGTTCGTCAGTATGTACGGCTTTAATAGTGGTCGTTTTTGGAACATTATTGATCAAGTCAAAACTATTTACATCAGCTGGGCCTGAAAATGCCGAAACCACTTTTTTACCAATTGCCATATCGTAATTACCCCATTCCGGACGGAATAAAACTTCCTCTCCATGAGTTACGGTACAATTTCTGAAACTGATTAAAATAATCTCTCCGTGCAGGTTTCTGGAGCCGGTGATGATTTCACCCTCAACAATAATATTGCCTTCAAATTCAAGTCTTACAGCTTCATTTTCAACGATACTATAGGCTTGTAAATCTTTAGGACTCATGTCTTCAATGGCTAAATTGAAGCCTTTTAGTTTTCCGATCGGGCTTCCAAATCCATCAGGATGGGTTAGCGTTCCGTGGCCTACTAATTCTTTTTCACGGTAAGACAAAGCCGTTTTTCCGGTTGCCTGAATGTAAACCGGTTTTCCTTCGTCTTCAATCACTTTGGTAAATACTCCCGAAATCTGTAGACCGGTACTCAATTCGATAGTCCCTAAAGCATTCGAATGGATCAGTTTATTGATTCCCGAAAGACCTCCCGTACGTAAAGCCATTTTATTGGCAAATTCCTCTAAAATCAAACTTAAATACGAGAAATTTGGGGTTACATACAACTGCGGTTGCAATTGTGTAATATCAAAATTCTGATTGGCAGCCGAAATATCATAAGGAATTTTCTTTACGTTATCGGTCATACACCAAGCACTCTCTCCAATGGAAGAAAGTAATCCGGCGCCATATATTTTTGGATTTTCGACAGTGCCAATCAAACCATATTCAACCGTCCACCAATGCAGGTTTCTGATTTGGGCCATTTCAGATAATTCGCCCATATTGTTTTGTAAATCGGCAACCGCTTTCTCCGCCTCTTCAATTTTGTCCTGAGGAGTATCTTCAGCTTCTTTCAAAATCGAAAGTAATCGAATCGCTTCGTACATCTGATAATCTTTGTGAGAAGAAATCGCTTTACAGCCAATTTCTCCAAAACGACGCAGGTATTCCGCGTATTCCGGATTGGCAATAATAGGCGCGTGGCCGGCACCTTCGTGAATAATATCCGGTGCAGGAGTATATTCGATATGTTCTAATTGTCTGATATCTGATGCAATAACCAAAACGTTATAGGCTTGAAATTCCATAAAGGCGTTAGGCGGAATGAATCCGTCAACCGCAACGGCAGCCCAGCCAATTTCAGTGAGAATACGGTTCATACCGTACATACTTGGAATAGAATCTACTTCAATTCCAGTTTTTCTTAGTCCGTCTAAATACGAATGATGGGCAACTTTAGACAGATAATCTACATTTTTACGCATCACATAACGCCAAACTGCCTGATTGATAGGTGTGTAATCGCTATAGTCTTGAGGTTTAATAAATTGCTTTAAGTGTTTAGGCAATCGCTCTAATAAAGGATTTGTTTCAATAGTTGGGTTCATTTCGAAAACGTTGTAGTTTGAAATGTAAAATTACGAATTTACAGTGCGTTTTTTGGCATTCGTTACAACTTTTTGTACAAAATTATTTATTGCTGTTTTTTTTCGAAAGTTCTCTCAACCATGATGGGAAGAGAATTGGGTCTTTTTAAGGAATGAAGAATCTGTGCCTGTAGTTTTTATCAGCCACAAATTCACGAATCTTTTACTAAACTATAATTCGTGAATTTGTTTCGTTTGGCTGAAATCTAATTTTTTTGCTGTGCTTCTAAATTCCTGAAGTATTCAATTTTATAATTGAACATATAAGCCATATTGGCGGCACGGACTTTTGCCTCTTCGGCTAATTTTCCGGCAAATAAAAAATCGACTGTTGTAGTGAAAATCTCCATCCAACGGTCAAAATGTGCTTGATCTATAGGTAATTGCTTGTGTGGCGGAAACGGACTTCCGGAATAAGTGTGTTCTTCCAATAAAATAGTTTGCCAAAAGGAATACATTTTTTCCAGATGCTCCGGCCATCTTCCTAACATTTTTTGATTAAAAATAGGGCCAATTAAATCATCATCCTGCACTTTCGCATAAAAAGTATTTACTAAAAGTTTAATATCGCCTAAGCTTGAAATATCTTGAGTTGCCATGTTTATAAAAGTAAAATTCGCCTGCAAAAATACAATATAACTAAGGGTTTGCTTTCTGATATTTATCATTTAACGTTGTTTTTAACCAATCAACTGTGTAAATAAATCCTGATTGTCATTCAAATATTGAAATTCAAAGCCATTTGCAGTCATATTCCATTTGATGGACATGATATCTTTTTTGTTTTTCAATTCTAAACCAACAACAACAGACCCTACTTCGCGGTTGTTTTTTTTGTGAAACTGGAAATAAGTGATGTCATCGTCGGGTCCAAGAATGTTATTTACAAACTCTTTTAAAGCACCGGGACGTTGCGGAAATTGAATCATGAAATAATGCATCAATCCTTCGTAGAGTAAAGAACGTTCCTTTATTTCTGCCGTTCTTTCGATGTCGTTGTTACTTCCGCTCACGACACAGACTACATTTTTGTTTTTTATTTTGTCTTTATAAAAATCTAAAGCTGCGATAGTCAAAGCCCCTGCAGGTTCTACAACCATAGCTTCTTCATTGTACAATCTTAAAATTGTAGTGCAGACTTTTCCTTCCGGGACCAGAATGATATCGTCCAGATTTTTGCGACAGATCTCAAAAGTCAGATCACCAACTTGTTTTACGGCCGCTCCGTCAACAAATTTATCAATCGTTTTTAATGCTGTGTTTTTATCTTCCTTAATTGAATTTTTCATTGATGGAGCTCCCTGAGGTTCAACGCCTATAATTTTGGTATCAGGACTCAAATGTTTAAAAACCTCGGATAAACCGGAAGCCAATCCACCACCGCCAATGGGTACAAAGACATAATCTATCGGTTTTTTATAATGGTCGAGAATTTCCAGTCCCACTGTTCCCTGACCCGCAATCACTTTCAAATCATCAAAAGGATGGATGAAGGTTTTGTGGTTTTCCAGTGCATCAGCTGTGGCAGAGGCGTAAGCATCATCAAAAGTATCGCCGATAAGAACAATTTCAACAAACGATTTTCCGAATAATTGTACTTGTTTTACTTTTTGCTTTGGCGTTGTTTTGGGCATGTAAATTTTGCCTTTTATATGGAGTAAGTTGCAGGAGTAAGCAACGCCCTGCGCATGATTTCCGGCACTGGCACATACAATTCCTGTTGCTTTTTCAGGATCGCTTAACGAAGAAATTTTGTTGTAAGCCCCTCTGATTTTGTACGACCGGACAATTTGTAAATCTTCTCTTTTTAATAAAATAGTAGCTTTAAATTCTTCTGAAAGATTCAAGTTTTGAGTCAGTGGGGTAGCGGCAACTACATTTTCGAGTTGTTTTTTGGCGGCAAGTACTTCGTTAAATAGGTCCATGTTTTTTGTTTTATTTTTTGCCACAGATTAAAATGATTAGAGAGATTTAATCTGTGCGAATCTGTGAAATCTGTGGCAAAAATTAGCTGTATTTAAATTATTTAAAATAAAAAAACCTCCCGATTTGGGAGGTTTCATAAAATTGTATTTGTTTACTTCTTTATATAACACCTCGCCATTATCGCTGAATAGCAATAATGTTAATAATAGCGATACTAATGTTATTTAAATTCGTCATTTTTTAATTGTCTGAAAAACAAATGTATTAATTATTTTTTTATCTGCGTGTACTGAATTGTAATTTTAGTTGTAAATCTGGATTCTGTTCCAACAGGTAGCGGTAAGCACTTCATTAAAAAGATCCATTTTTTTTGTTTTATTTTTTGCCACAGATTAAAATGATTAGAAAGATTTAATCTGTGTGAATCTGTGAAATCTGTGGCAAAAATTAGCTGTATTTAAATTATTTAAAATAAAAAAAACCTCCCGATTTGGGAGGCTTCATAAAATTGTATTTATTATTTATTTACTTTTTTAACCGGAGGATATTGAGCTAAAATTTTAGAAACAAACTCGGTTACTTTTTCGTCTTTTTTGTCCACGTTTTTAGTCAGTGTACCAATACCTTCACCTTGCCAGATCATTTCTTTCTTTTTGGCATCGATCAAATCAATGTATAAAGTACCTTCTGTAGAAGTGGAAACTGTAGTTTGTCCTCCGTACATCATGTAAGGATTCCAACCCCAGCCCCAGCCGTAACCCCAGCCAGCACTAAATTGATTTACATTTACCTGTTCTCTTGCTTTAGTAAAAATGTTTACTAATACATCCGGATTGTCGCTTTTAGTAAAACCTTTGGCTAACATTTGCTCGTCTATGGCACGTAGTATACGTCTTTTATCCAAATCAGATATTTCAACCTTATCAATTCCGGGCTTAAAAAAAGCATACGTTTTATAAGGCGTGAAATCTACGTTTTTATCATAATCAGAATAAACACTAACGGTACTGCATGAGGTTAGTATTAAAAGCAGAAAAATCGGTACTAATTTGAATGTTTTCATATTTATAAAATTTTAATGTTCTAATTTTAAAATAAGAAACTCTAGATTAAAGCAGACTTTCGTCAACAATATTAGGTAAAGTAACTTTTAATAAAGGCTGAACTTCCATGGCTCTTTTTATTGCAAAAATTGCCTCGTCATTTCGAGCCCAGCTTCGTCTTGAGATTCCGTTGTTAACATCCCAAAAAAGCATTGATGCTAAACGTTTTGAAGCCTCTTTAGAACCATCAAGAACCATACCAAACCCACCATTTATGACCTCTCCCCAGCCAACTCCACCTCCATTGTGAATAGAAACCCAGGTTGCCCCTCTGAAGCTGTCTCCGATCACATTCTGAATGGCCATATCAGCTGTAAAGCGAGAACCGTCGTAGATATTTGAAGTCTCACGGTACGGAGAATCGGTTCCTGAAACGTCATGATGATCACGTCCTAAAACGACAGTACCAATTTCACCTCTGGCAATTGCCTGATTAAATGCTTCTGCAATTTTAATACGCCCTTCAGCATCTGCATATAGAATACGAGCCTGTGAACCTACCACTAATTTGTTTTCCTGCGCCCCTTTAATCCATTTGATATTATCCTGCATTTGTTGCTGAATTTCATTTGGAGCTGTTTTAGCCATTTCTTCTAAAACCTCAGAAGCAATAGTATCTGTTTTTTGTAAATCTTCCGGTTTTCCAGAGGTACAAACCCATCTGAAAGGGCCAAATCCATAATCAAAACACATTGGTCCCATAATATCCTGAACATAACTCGGGTATTTAAAATCGATGTTGTTTTCAGCCATTACATCAGCACCGGCGCGGGAAGCTTCTAATAAGAAAGCATTTCCGTAATCAAAAAAGTAAGTTCCTTTTGCGGTGTGTTTGTTGATTGCTGTTGCGTGGCGGCGTAATGTTTCTTGTACTTTTTCTTTGAACAATTCAGGATTATTAGCCATCATATCGTTGGCTTCTTCAAATGAAATTCCAACCGGATAATAACCACCGGCCCATGGATTATGAAGCGAAGTTTGGTCTGATCCCAAATCGATTTTGATGTTTTCTTTGTCGAAACACTCCCAAACGTCAACCACATTTCCTAAATAAGCAATAGAAACCACTTCTTTATTGGCTTTTGCCGTATGTACCCTTTTTACCAATTCTTCGGTTGAAGTTACAATTTCATTAATCCAGCCTTGTTCGTGGCGGATTTTAGTGATTTTAGGATTTACTTCGGCACAAACGGTAATACAGCCTGCAATATTTCCTGCTTTTGGCTGTGCGCCACTCATACCACCAAGACCCGATGTTACGAATAAATTGCCTTCCGGATTTTGTTTTATTTTTCTAAAACCATTTAAAACGGTAATGGTAGTTCCGTGTACAATTCCCTGTGGGCCAATGTACATATAACTTCCGGCCGTCATTTGTCCGTATTGTGAAACACCCAAGGCATTCATTTTCTCCCAATCGTCAGGTTTTGAGTAATTCGGAATTACCATTCCGTTTGTAACCACCACTCTTGGTGCTTCAGTATGCGAAGGGAATAAACCCATCGGATGTCCTGAATACATTGTTAAAGTTTGTTCGTCTGTCATTTCAGACAAGTACTGCATAGTCAACAAATATTGCGCCCAGTTCTGAAAAACAGCTCCGTTACCGCCATACGTAATTAACTCATGCGGATGCTGCGCCACAGCATAATCCAGATTGTTCTGAATCATGTGCATAATCGCTTTTGCCTGTACTGATTTTCCCGGATACTCGTCGATAGGTCGGGCGTACATTCTGTAATCCGGACGCAGACGATACATATAAATACGACCGTATGTTTCTAATTCTTCCGAGAATTCAGGAATTAATTCCGCGTGGTGTTTTGGATCAAAATAACGTAAAGCGTTCTTTAAAGCCAGTTTTTTTTCTTCAACAGAAAGAATTTCTTTTCGTTTTGGCGCATGGTTAATCGCTAAATCGTATTCTTTTTTTGAGGGTAATATAGAAGGAATTCCTTGTTGTATTTGTTCTTGAAAAGTCATTGTTTTTTGAGGTTCTAAGTTGCTAAGATTCGGAGTTGCTAAAGTCCTAATGAAGACTAATAAACAGCTCTCAATTTTTTAATTTACATATTTTAAATTAAAAAAAAGCTAGGGATAACGAATATCCGACCTGTGATAGGATTTGTGGATCTTAATCCTAAATTTCCGCAAGAGAATATCCATGTAATTATTTTAGATTGTTGATTTTAGATTTTAGATTGCTGATTTTTAATTATCAAATTGTCTAATTGACACATTTTCTAATTGTCACATTACCTCATTTTTTTAATTTCACCTGTTCGCTTGTCATATCCGTAGGGACAATGGCGGCATCCGCTTTTACAACAATAACCACGTTTTAGATGGTGTTTTTCGGTAAAGCATTTGTAACCTTCGGGTGTATAATAAAAATCTTCACCCTCGATTAATTTATTTTCATTACTTTGCTCTTTCATAATCCTGTTTAGATGCAATGTTTATTTGTTTTTTATTAAAGCCCTATTTTGATTATGGTTTTAATGAAAACAAACAATTTTGCCTTTACAAATTTATAAATTTTACAGCTAATGTTTCTGATTGTTGCTAAATATTTAATTCCGAATGGATATCGCGGCATGGCTGTATTTCCATTCGTTATTGTTAAATATAATTTGGATAAAGGAAACAAGGTTTTTTTAAATCATGAAAAAATTCATTTGCGACAGCAATTAGAAATGCTTGTTATCCCTTTTTTTGTCTGGTATTTTTTAGAATATTTGGTACGCTTAATTCAATACAAAAATGCAGAAAAGGCTTATCGGAATATTAGTTTTGAAAGAGAAGCCTATGCTAACGAAACCGACTTGAATTATTTAAAAACCCGTTCCTTTTTTCAATTTTGGAACTACTTAACTTTAAAACAAAAATAGATTTTGAACCAACAAATTCATATCGATCTTCCCAATCATATTTCTTTGACGATAAAACGCGAAGACTTACTCCATCCGTTTGTTTCCGGAAATAAATTTAGAAAATTAAAATGCAATTTACTTCAGGCAAAAGCCGAAAATCAAGAAACAGTATTGACTTTTGGCGGTGCTTTTTCCAATCATATTGCTGCGGTTGCTTATGCCGGAAAAGAGCAGGGTTTTAAAACAATCGGAGTGATTCGTGGGGAAGAACTTTTGGATAAAATAGATGGAAATCCAACTTTAAGATTTGCTCAGGAAAACGGAATGCAATTTGAATTTGTTTCCAGAGAAGATTACCGGCTTAAGAATGAAATTTCTTTCTTAGAAAATTTAAAACAGCAATTTGGCGACTTCTATCTGGTGCCCGAAGGGGGTACAAATGAATTGGCTGTAAAGGGCTGTGAAGAGATTTTAACCGCCGAAGATGCCGATTTTAATTACGTTTGTTGTGCCGTTGGAACAGGTGGAACAATTTCGGGATTGATAAATAGTGCCTTTCCAAATCAGAAAATTTTAGGGTTTCCAGCGTTAAAAGGTGATTTTTTAATGGATGAAATTCGTATTTTTGTCAAAAATGAGAACTGGAGCTTGATTTCTGACTATCATTTTGGAGGATATGGCAAGATAAATTTGGAATTAGTTGAATTTATTAATGCTTTTTTTGAAGAAAATAAAGTGCCTTTAGATCCGGTTTATACAGGAAAGATGGTTTTTGGCGTTATAGATATGATCCATAAAAACTATTTTCCTGCGCATTCAAAAATTTTACTCATTCACACCGGAGGACTACAGGGAATTGATGGAATGAATTTAAAGTTGAAGCAGAAAAAATTACCAATACTAAAAACGAATGTTTAAGAAAATAATAATACTCTTCCTGATTGCAGCGTTGGCAAGCTGTTCTTCCAGCAAACCTGCTATTGCAACAACTAAAAAAGCAGCAGCAATTCAGAAACCCAGAACCGCTTCGACAAGAAAAACGGCTAATTCTAAACCAGTAGCCAAAAATCCTTCTAAAAATAATACAAGCGAAGTTATTCAGTCTACTTCAAAAACCGTTGTTACCAGTGATCTAATCAATAATTATGTGTTGCAATACAAGGATATTGCAGTAGGTAATATGCAGAAATATGGTATTCCTGCCAGTATTATTCTGGCACAAGGAATTTTAGAATCGGGTGCAGGAAGAGGCGATTTGGCTTTGGAAGCTAATAATCATTTCGGAATAAAATGCCATAAAGATTGGGTGGGAGATAGTGTTCGTCATGACGATGATTCGGCTCAGGAATGTTTCAGGAAATATACAGAAGCTTCAGAATCGTACCGGGATCATGCTTTATTTTTGGTTGGAAAAAATAGATATGCTACCTTATTTACTTACGAAAAAGACGATTATAAAGCCTGGGCAAAAGGATTACGGGCAGCAGGTTATGCCACAGATCCTAACTATCCCGATAAATTAATTAGTTATATCGAGCGTTACAATCTGCATCAATACGATTGTCAGGTTACCGGAAAAGTCTATACGCCTTATAATAAATCGGCTCCGGTGAGAACTTCTTCTACCAATACAAGTTCTAGTCCCAACTCTAATTCCAATTCCAATGATCCTTCGTTATATGAAGTACAAAAAGGAGATACTTTGTATTCGATTTCCAAAAAATTCAATTTAATGGTGGAGGATTTGAAGCAGAAAAATAATCTTACTGATAATGCGCTTTCTATTGGGCAGAAGTTGAGAGTTAGGTAGTTTTTTAGTCTCAGTCTCAGTCTCCGTTTTCAGTTGGGTTGGAAACATTAAAAAAATCTAAAATCTAAATTCAGAAATCTAAAATATGATTTATAAAAGAAGTAGTCAGCTTTTTGCTGAAGCAGAAAAAGTAATTCCCGGAGGAGTAAATTCACCAGTACGAGCTTTTAAAGCCGTTGGAGGGACTCCAATTTTTGTAAAAAGTGCTAAAGGTGCTTATTTGTATGATGAAGACGGAAATAAATTAATTGATTACATTAATTCATGGGGGCCAATGATTTTAGGTCATGCCTATCAGCCTGTTGTGGATGCCGTAATCGAAAAAGCAAAGTTGGGAACTTCATTTGGAATGCCAACGGAATTGGAAACAGAAATCGCTGCTTTGGCCGTTTCTATGGTTCCGAATATTGATAAAATTCGTTTTGTAAACTCAGGAACAGAGGCATGTATGAGTGCGATTCGTTTGGCTCGTGGTTTTACAAAAAGAGATAAAATTATAAAATTTGCAGGTTGTTACCACGGGCATTCTGATTCGTTTTTGATTCAGGCAGGAAGTGGTGCTGTAACTTTCGGATCTCCAAATAGCCCGGGGGTTACAGAAGGAACTGCAAAAGATACTTTGTTGGCAAAATACAATGATTTAGAGAATGTAAAAACTTTAATCGAAGCGAATAAAAACGAAATTGCGGCTATTATTATCGAGCCTGTTGCCGGAAATATGGGTTGTATTCCTCCTCATGAAGGTTTTCTGCAAGGCTTAAGAGAACTATGTACCGCAAACGGAATTCTATTGATTTTTGATGAGGTTATGACGGGTTTCCGTTTGGCTCGTGGTGGTGTTCAGGAATTGTTTAATGTTAATGCTGATATTGTAACTTTCGGAAAAGTAATTGGTGGAGGTTTACCGGTTGGGGCTTTCGCTGCACGTGAAGAAATTATGAATTACTTAGCGCCACTTGGTCCGGTTTATCAGGCAGGAACATTGTCAGGGAATCCTTTGGCGATGGCTGCAGGATTAGCAATGTTACAATCCTTAAATAATGATCGTGCTATCTTTGATCGTTTGGAAGAAAAAACGGCCTATTTGGAAGCAGGAATTGATAAGGTTTTAAAAGCGAATAATGTTGTATTTACGATCAACAGAGTAGGTTCGATGATTTCGGTGCATTTTGATGCAAATCCGGTAACCGATTTTCAAACGGCTGCAAAAGGAGATAACGAAACTTTCAAAAAGTTCTTCCATGGATTATTGCAGGAGGGTGTTTATATCGCACCATCTGCTTATGAAACCTGGTTTATTACAGATGCTTTAAGCTACGAGGATTTAGATTTTACAATTAACGCAATTGATAAGGTTTCAAAGACGTTCTAAACCAAAGTATTAGAGATGAAATATACAATTGAGCCTGACTTTTTAAACTAAAGTCAGGCTTTTTTTATGGGCCGTATTTTAATTTTTAACAGTTAATTAAAAGTTAAATTAAATATAAATCCTTAAATATTAGCATCAAAAATTATTTTTGTTTATCAAATCACTATTAAATTTACCATTAATGAAGAAATTTTACATTTTCGCTGCGACTACAGTTTTTTTACTGTTTCCTGTAAGCCAATTTGCACAATCTAAAAAAGAGAAATCTAAGAAGGGCGAAGCTGCAGTTGCTCCACCGGAAAAAAAGCCGGAATCAACTATTAAAGAGTACAGTAAAGTCATTACTAAAGATGCCGTTTCAGATGAAGGGCTCTTTACAGTACATAAAGTAGATAAAAAATACTACTTCGAAATTCCGAATAAATATTTGAATAAAGACATGCTTCTGGTGAGCAGATTGTCTAAGTTGCCTTCTAATTTGGGTGGAGGTTATGTAAATGCAGGTTCAGAAACAAACGAACAACTAGTGGTTTGGCAACGTTTTCAGGATAAGATTTTAATCAAATCAAAGTCTTATAATTCAGTTGCAAACGACAGCTTGCCGATCAGTATTTCGGTTAAGGCAAACAATTACAACCCTACATTATTTGCTTTTGATATCGTTTCTTTCAGTAAAGATTCGGCTAATGTCGTTGTGGATGTTACTAAATTTTACAGTACAGACGTAAAAGCGATTAGCGGAATATCTCCGGAAATGAGAGAGGTTTACAAAGTAAAAGGTTTGGACGAATCGAGAAGTTTTGTGAATACGATGAAAAGTTTTCCAATGAATATCGAGGTGGTTCAGGACATGACTTATAATGCTTCTAAGCCGTCAATGCTGGAAGAAACAGAATCGATTAGTGTTCAGATGAATCAATCTATGATTTTGTTGCCGGAAGTTCCTATGAAGCCGAGGTTAGCAGATCCAAGAGTAGGATGGTTCACAATGAGCCAATACGATTATGGAAGTAATGAATTAAAATCAGATCTTAAAACTTACATCCGTCGTTGGAGAATGGAACCTAAAGACCCTGAAGCGTATGCAAGAGGAGAATTGGTTGAACCTGTAAAACCAATTGTATATTACTTAGATCCGGCAACTCCGGTAAAACTTAGAAAGTATATTAAACAAGGAATTGAAGAATGGCAAAAACCGTTTGAAACTGCCGGGTTTAAAAATGCTATTATTGCCAAAGATGCTCCAACAAAAGAGGAGGATCCTGATTTCAGCCCCGAAGATGTTCGCTATTCTGTAATTCGTTATGTGGCAAGCACAACCAGAAATGCAGTAGGTCCAAGCGTTTCAGACCCTAGAACAGGAGAAATTATAGAGAGTGATGTTATCTGGTACCACAATCATTTGCGTTCGTACAGAAACAGATATTTGCTTGAAACAGGAGCTGCAAACCCATCGGCAAGAACATTGCAAACAAGTGATGAGGAAATGGGAGAAATGATGCGAATGGTTATTGCACACGAAGTAGGTCATGCATTAGGTTTTCCTCATAATATGGGAGCAAGTTGTGCTTATGATACAGAAAGCTACAGAAATGGAGATTTTACACAGGAAAATGGTATCGCAGCAAGTATAATGGATTATGCCCGTTACAACTATATCGCGCAACCAGGTGATAAAAATATACGTTTTATTCGTAAAATGGGTGCTTACGATCATTATGCCTTAAATTGGGGATACAGAGTAATTCCGAATGCAAAAACAACACAAGACGAATTACCGACATTAGATAAGTGGATTGTGGAAAAAGCAGGAAATCCAATTTATAAATACGGGAAACAAAGCAGTTCATTTGACCCGACTTCACAAACAGAAGATGTGGGTAATAATTCAATGAAAGCAAGTTCATACGGACTTAAAAATTTGGAGTATGTAGCAGCTCATTTAAATGAATGGACGAGTAATGTTACCAACAACTATGACGATTTAGATGAATTGTATAAAGAATTATTAGACGTTTGGAGCCGTTATGTAGGTCACGTGGTTACGAATGTTGGAGGTGTTTATGAGAATACTAAAAACCCAAATCAATCCGGAAATGTGTACGAGGTAGTTCCAAAAGCAAAACAAATAGAGGCGATGAATTGGCTTCAGACTAATGCTTTTGCTTCTCCAACATGGATTGTAAATGTAACGACGTTAAAAAATACAGATTTCGCAGGTTATACAGAAAGATTCAGAGGGATACAAGTGAGACAATTGAACAGTCTGCTTAGTTTAGGACGTATCGGAAGGCTAATGGATAACGAAATTTTGGGAGCTGATACTTACAAAGCATTAGATTTGTTTAAAGATATTCGTAAAGGAATTTGGAAAGAAGCAGGTACAGCAGCTAATGTAACGATTTACAGAAGAAATTTACAACGTGCTTTTATTGACCGAATGGGGTTTTTGATGACCGAAGAAATTAAACCAACGGATCGATCTGCGACTTACTATAATGTGTCTCAGTCTGATGTTAGAGCTTTGGTTCGTGGTGAATTGAGTGCTTTAAGAAAAACACTTTCAGTAGCAAAAGCAACAGCTGTGAATACGGAAACAAAATACCATTATGAAGATTGTATCAAAAGAATAGATTTGATACTTAATCCGAAATAAAATAGGATACTAACGAAAAAAGAGGCTTTTAGGCCTCTTTTTTTTTTGTTATGGATTCTCTCTTCTTTCTTTTCTTTTTTCTTTGAATTTTTCCTTGTTGTCTTCCTGAATTGCTTTCCATTTGGTGTATTGGTCTGCTTTTAAGATCGATTTCATTTTGGCATCATTGGCTTCGACTTCATCCGTCATTTGTTTTCTGAAAGCTGCTTTTTCCTCTGCCGTTGGTTTCATATTACTGTCTTTTTTCGCCTGACGTGCTTCTTTAAAACTTTGTGCTTTGGCACTTCTGTCAGCTAAAAGTTGTTTTACCTGAGTTTGTTGGCTGGCATCCAGATTCAGTTCCGATGTTAGTTTTTTTAATTGTTTGTCATTGCGTTGTTCCGGTGTCAACTTCTCTCTTTGTGGCTTAGAAGTTTGATCTGCGTCTTGAGCAAAACTTACCATTCCAACGAATAGCAAAGCTGCGATAAGTAATTTTTTCATAATTTGTTTTTTAAAGGTTATAGCAATTAGACTTTATAAAATTTATTAGGTTTAATGGCGTGTCAATAATTATGGATTATTTAACAGCTTAGGCTTCATTGTTTTATAAAAGCGTCTTTTCTGTTTTTAAGAAAATTCGGAATTAATCGTTAAATTTAAGAAATTTATAAATGCGAATAAATAACAGATAAGTATATGGATTTAGGATCTTTGAGCGAAAATAAAGTAGCTTTCTTTTCGACGCAGCCTTACGATAAAACGTTCTTTAATAAATACAATGAGTTTGGTTTTGAATTGGATTTTTTCGAAACCCAACTCAATCCGCAAACGGCAACTTTAATTCAGGAGTGCGCTATCGTTTGTGTTTTTGTGAATGATATTGTCAATGAAGCCGTTATCAAACAATTGGCAGAAAAGAATGTGAAAATTATTGCTCTGCGTTGTGCCGGTTTTAATAACGTTGACTTAGAAGCGGCAAAAAAATACAATCTTAAGGTTTGTCGCGTTCCCGCTTATTCGCCGCAAGCAGTTGCAGAACATGCCATGGCAATGATTTTGACATTAAACAGAAAAACTCACAAAGCTTATAATAGGGTTAGGGAGCAGAATTTTTCCTTAAACGGATTGTTAGGCTTCGATTTGTTCGGAAAAACAATCGGAATTATAGGAACGGGAAATATTGGAAAAGCATTCGCTAAAATTGCCTTAGGATTCGGATGTAAAGTAGTTGCCTATGATATTGTAACGGATCCGGAAATGGAAAAAGACGGTATTGTTTTTACCGATTTAAAAACTATTTTTAAAGAGAGTGATATTATTTCACTGCATTGTCCGTTAAATGAACAAACGAAACACCTGATCAATAAAAACGCAATTGCTTTGATGAAAAACCATGTGATGATCATCAATACCAGTAGGGGAGGATTAATAGAAACAGCCAGTGTTATTGAGGGTTTAAAAGAGGGTAAAATAGGTTATTTAGGGATCGATGTTTACGAGCAGGAAGAAAAGTTGTTTTTCAGAGATCTTTCTGCCGACATTATTCAGGACGATGCCATTCAGCGGTTAATGAGCTTTCCGAATGTTCTGGTTACTGCGCATCAGGCCTTTTTTACCAACGAAGCATTAACTCAGATTGCTTTAGTTACTTTTGATAATATTAAGTCATTATTGCTTGAAAATGATATTAAAAACAAAGCGGCTTTGCTGGTTTAAAACCGAGTTGTTAATTGATTTTAATTAGAATGTTATAAATTTAAAATAGAGATATGAGAAATAAAATTTTAATGGCCTGTGCAATTTTGGTCCTGTATTCTTGCCAGAATAAAGAAAAACCGGCAAAGGAAAATATCGTTAAAACAATTGCAGAAGATACCTTAACAAAGACTGCTACGGGTTCTGCGGATGTAGGAGATGTTCCTGATAAAGATGATAAAGCGGTTGAAATGATCAGAAAGCAACTTCTAATTTTATTAAAAGATGATCTTAAAGCCATGGCAAAAGACGATCGATTCTTTTATTACGAAGCTTTCGATTTAAATAATGATAAGAAAAACGAATATTTTGTTGGCTTTTCCAACCCCTACTTTTGCGGAAGCGGAGGTTGTTCCGGTTATATTCTGAACAATGACGGAAGTGTGCTAAATTCTTTTACGGTAACTGATTTTCCTATTCTTACAGCAGCAACTTCTTCAGAAAAATTTCAGGATCTTATTGTTAATAGTGGGAGTGCTGTTCATCTTGTGAAAATGAAAAACGGAAAATATCCTTCTAATCCTTCTGTTCAGGAAGTTTGGAAAGGAAAAACACCTGAAAATTCTCCGAAAATTCTGGATATTCAGTCAGGGAAATTGGAGAAGTATTCTTTTTAGAAACTTAAAAAAATATATACATAAAATAATTAAACCCGACAGGTTTTAAAAACCTGTCGGGTTTAAATTTATATTTAAATCAGATAAAAAATTATTCCACCAATTCAACCATTTTAAAATCACCTTCAACGGCAACTTTAGTCAAACCATGTTTAGATAAACCTTTCATTGCAGAATCCCATTTTTTACCGCTTAGATTAGCTTTTATTTTTAACTGTGTTAACTCAACTTTATTTTCGTTTCCTTTCAAAAGATCGATGATAAATTTTTCTTCGTCAGTCAATTCAATAGCAATTTGTTTTTTCTCCGGACGCATTTGCGGGAACAATAAAACCTCCTGAATAGACACATTATTAGTCAGGTACATCATCAAACGGTCCATTCCAATCCCCATACCTGAAGTTGGAGGCATACCATACTCAAGAGCTCTTAAGAAATCCTCATCGATAATTCCGTTTGCTTCGTCATCCCCTTTTTCAGACAAGCGCATTTGATCTTCAAAACGCTCTCTTTGGTCAATTGGATCGTTCAATTCAGAATAAGCATTAGCTACTTCTTTACCACAAATCATTAACTCAAAACGCTCTGTTAACTCAGGATTATCGCGGTGTTCTTTACAAAGTGGAGACATTTCTTTAGGGTAATCCGTAATGAAAGTTGGCTGAATGTAATTTCCTTCACATTTTGCTCCAAAAATCTCATCAATCAATTTTCCTTTCCCCATTGTTTTATCAACGTCAATTCCCATTCCTTTAGCAGCTTCGTAAAGCTCCTCTTCCGATTTGCCTGAGATATCAAAACCGGTAAAATGTTTGATCGAATCCGTCATGGTTACACGCGCATATGGAGCCTTAAAATTAATGGTGTGTTCTCCAAAAACCACATCAGAACTACCATTAACGGCAACAGCACAATGCTCCAGAAGGTCTTCGGCAAAGTTCATCATCCAGTTGTAGTCTTTGTAAGCTACATATATTTCCATAGCGGTAAATTCCGGGTTATGCGTTCTGTCCATTCCTTCGTTACGGAAGTTTTTAGAAAACTCATAAACACCTTCAAAACCACCAACAATCAATCTTTTTAAATACAATTCGTTGGCAATACGCATGTAAAGCGGAATGTCAAGCGAATTGTGGTGCGTAATAAACGGACGCGCCGCAGCACCACCTGCAATAGGTTGTAAAACCGGAGTTTCAACCTCAAGATAACCCGCACCATTAAAAAAGTCACGCATTGCGTTAAACAATTTCGTACGTTTTATAAAAGTTTCTTTTACGTTTTGGTTTACCGTTAAATCTACATAACGCATTCTGTAACGCAATTCAGCATCGTTAAAAGCATCGTGTACATTTCCATCTTCGTCCACTTTTGGTAAAGGAAGCGGGCGTAACGTTTTACTCAAAAAAGTAAAACCGTCAACACGAATACATTGTGCACCCACTTTAGTCGTAAACAATTCCCCTTCAATACCAATAAAATCTCCTAAATCGGTCAATTTTTTAAAAACCGTATTGTACAAAGTTTTATCATCGCCTTCACACAAAACATCACGATTTACGTACAATTGTATACGTCCTTCGCTATCCTGCAATTCAGCAAAACAAGCTTTCCCCTGATCTCTCACACTCATCAAACGTCCGGCAACGATCACCTTCTTACCTTCTTCAAACGACTCCTTTATTTGCTTTGAAGTATGATTTACAGGAAAAAGATTAGCAGGATAAGGATTGATTCCTAAGTTGCGTAAGTTTTGAAGTTTCTCTCTTCGGATGATTTCTTGTTCAGATAAGGCCATTATATACTGTTTTTTAAGTGGGCAAAGATAGTCAATTTTGAAAAAATGACAATTTCAAAATTTGAAAATAATTCCAGTTTTTTCAGGAGCACAAAAAAACGGTTTTTCAGCACCATTTGTCCCGCTATTCGCTATATCTTTTCCCGGTTAAAGAAACCGGAAAAAGGATGCCGCTGCTATCGGGGCTAAACCAGAAATTTCATTTTCAGAAGCCTTTCGAGCATTTCTACAAGAAGATTGTGAAAATTTAAAACATAAAATATTTCGAAGTAAATCAACTAAAAATCTCAGTATCTTAGCCACTCAGTACCTTAGCATCTCTAAAAAAATAAATGAAAAAACTACTAGCCCTTTTGACCATAATTCTCCTTACAAGCTGTCAAATTACCGAAACGATAAACCTGAACTCAGACGGAAGCGGTACGATCGAAACCGTAGCAACTCGTGACGAACACAGTTATATGCAATTGACTGGTGAGAATTATTCAAGAGAAGAAAGATTCCGGGATACCACTTATGTTTTTCAGGAATACATCACAAAATATGCGGAGAATTTTGCAAAACTTCCTGCAGCTGAAAAAGCTGTTTTTAATCAGTACAAAGAGGTCAAAGTGCATCTCAAGGAAAGTTCCTTTGAGAAAGAAGTCAAAAATACATTTACGTATCATTTTAGCAAAGTAGAAGCTATTCCGGACTTACATAAAACAACAGAATATGCCGATGATTTGAAACATAATTATGCTTTAAGTGCTGAGGAACATTATTACCATGTCAGTTTTACTTTTGATGGTATCACTTTTAAAAGAGTTATAAAAATTACAAATCCGGAAGAACTAAAGAAAAAACAGGAAGAAATTGAGAAATTTAAAAAGAAAACTTCTGGTTTTAAATTAGTACAAACCTATAATCTGGAGTATCATTTTCCCCGGAAAATAAAAACGGTTTCTAATGAAAAGGCAATTGTCAGCTCTGATAAAAAGTCACTAAAACTGGTTTTGCAGCTTTCAGATTGTCTTCAAAATCCGGAAACTTCCAATCTGGAAGTGATTTTAGAGCAATAAGGTTAACCTAACCTATAAGATATAATTATTTTAGAACAGTCTGAAATTTTTAAGAACACAAAGATATTTCACTCATTTAAATTTTAAGGATTTGATAATGTGGTAGAAATTTGTTTCTTAATTACATTCTTTTATGTAAGTAAAATCCAGCTTTTCTCTTAGATGTTAAGTATACTTCTGGCGCGTTATACCGCAATATTTTTTCTTCCATGTTCCGGCGAACTGAAGCGTCCGGAAAATCTAGTGAAAGCATTTCCAACTTCTATGAAATGTTTTCTTTATTCTGTACTATTTAGTAGTGTTCAGCATTGCAATAGGATAAGCACAAACTTTTTCACAATGGAGTTCATTTTCTTTCATAGACCCTATTCGATTTTATACTAATTATATATTTTTTGCAGAAAGTAAAAAATACCTCGGTTGAAGATGGTTTAGCCAAAATCGTTTTTAAATGGAGTGGTTGGATAGGAGGAGAAAGGCAGAAAAGAACAGCTTCTGATGACAACTGCTTAGCGCTATTTTTTTGTTGTAACAATAGGAATATTGCAGAAATTAGGTACTCACGCGGCTTATTATTATTTGGAAATGACATGTTGTCTTAACAAATAACAATAAGCTAATGATCGATTATAGTTTTATGGTATACAGTAATAAAGCAAATTAAGGGCGATACATAAATTGATGTAGTTTTAATTCGAAATACAGAAAGTGTATTTTAAAAATAAAAACTATGGAGAAAAAAGGAGCAGTATTTAAAAAAAAAATCAAAATAAAAAATCAAAAAATAGCCGCATTTTCGAGTTCTATACTTTGAACCGTCTAGTCAGAAAATTCTGAAACAAGATATAAAAGTAAAAATTATCTCTTCTTCAGGATTAGATATCCAAAAATTAATATAAAAACCAATTTTATGAATAACAAAATAAAGGTCACATTGTTGACCATGGCACTGTATTTTCTAAATTTAACGTGTTATTCTCGAGTTATATGTTTGAATTATAGTGGTATAAGTATTAAAGAAACCGAAGGGATTCTGAAAGAGAAAAGTGAGCACTCTTTTGTTTTTGAATCAGATGATTTTGATACAAAAAGAAGGATTTCGATTGATGTAGTAAATCAACCTATTGATCAGATTAAGGAGAAAATTACAGGAATAATTACAGATAGTAAAGGGCTATTTATTGCCGGCGCAACTATAAAAAATAAGGAAACCAGTAAAACCACAATTTCTGATTCCGAAGGTAAATTTGATATAGAAGCTTCAATAGGGGATATACTCGAGATTTCCTGTATAAGTTATATCACCACATCAATTACAGTATCAGACAAAAACACGGTTAGTATTATACTTCAGGAAGACTCTAAAGTTCTGGACGAAGTAGTAGTTATTGGTTATGGAAAACAGTCAAAAACTAAGGTAATGGGAGCTTCGGTTCAAATAAAAACAGATGAACTGAATAAGGTCGCAGGAGCCAATTTTGCACAACAATTAAGTGGAAAAATGGCAGGAGTTCAAGTGAATGAAACATCAGGACAACCGGGATCCTCTTCAAAGATAATTATTCGCGGTACAGGCACATTAACTGCAGGCTCTAATCCTCTTATTGTTGTAGACGGTGTTCCTCTTTCTGAGGGAACAACATTAAACAGTATAAATTCTTATGATATTGAATCTATAAATGTGCTAAAGGATGCTGCTTCTGCCGCTATTTATGGCTCAAGGGGGGCAAATGGAGTTATTCTGGTTTCTACAAAAAAAGGAAAAAAAGGGGCTCCAACAATATCATTAGATTATTATACCGGTATCCAGAGACAGGCATCCAGAGTAGAATTAGTAAATGCAAATCAGGCGGCTCAATTTTTTAATGAAGCCCGGGATTGGGGATATGTCTCTAAAAAACCAACCACCCGCAGTGAAAGTGATGACGAAGCCACAAGAATAGCAAAGGGAGCTGGCAAGCGTGAGCTTAGACTTAATTACCTGAAAAACCCCGGATTATCAGGACTAGCAAACACCAATTGGATGAATGAAGTTTTTAGAGATGCACTTATGAAGAATTATTCGCTCGGAATTTCCGGAGGAAATGAAAAATCAAATTACTACATTTCTACAAATTATTTCAAACAACAAGGAATCGTTATCGAAACAGATTATGAACGTTATACTTCTTCGATTCGGTTTAATACGGAACTATCCGATAAATTTAAATTTGGTATTAGCTTGAACCCTTCTTATTCGGTTCAGAATAAGTACGATCAGGATGATGGATTTAACACCAATCCTGTTCTCTCACTTATTGTTTCCTATCCGTTTTTTAGCCCTTATACTAAAGATGGTTCCTTAGCTATTGGTGACCAACTTGCCGCAAATGCTCCTCAAGACGGTGCTTTGGCAGAAAATCCGGTTGCGATCATAAAGCTAAACTCAAATGCGGAGCGTTATTTCAGGCTGTTCGGAAATGCTTTTGTTACCTATGATATTAGTGATGGACTGCAATTTAAAACATTATTTGGTGGAGATTACAGAAATCCTTTAAAACAATTCTATAGTCCATCCTCAGTAGGATATTATCGAATGTCCGCTCCCAAGGCGCCTATAGCTTCTGAAACGGTTTCAATTGCAAAAAATATTATCACCGAGAATACATTAAATTATACTAAAAATTTTGGAGAGCATCAAATAGAACTATTGGCAGGATACACGTACCAAAGAGAAGAAGGAACCTCATCAGATATTACCGGTACAGGGATCTCAGATGATAATCTCCCAAATATTGCCGGAGCCAGTGCTTATAAAGTTTCCAGCTCAAAAGAGGCATGGGTGTTGATCTCCTATCTTGGCCGTGCTCAGTATTTTTATAAACAAAAGTATCAACTCACAGGGACTTTAAGACGTGATGGTTCTTCTCGTTTTGGCTCTAATTCAAAATGGGGTCTTTTCCCTTCGATAGCAGCAGGTTGGATAGTAAGTAAAGAAACTTTTTTCCCTGAAACGACGATTTTTAATTTTGCTAAAATACGCGCCAGTTGGGGGAAAACGGGAAATAATCAAATTGGGTCTTATGGGTCTATTGCGTTAGTAAATTCTCAAAATTATGTATACGGAAATGATTTAAGTCCCGGATTTACAACTACCAGTTCCCCTAATCCGGATTTATCATGGGAAAACAGAGCGTCAACCAATCTGGGACTGGATCTAACTATTTATAGAAAGTTTAATTTCACGGCTGATTTTTATAGATCTATTACCAGTGATTTACTTCTAAATGTGCCAGTACCGCAGCAATCAGGGTTTACAACTTCTACTCAAAATACCGGAGAATTAAAAAATTCGGGTATTGAAATTTCATTTGAAGGAAATGGAATTAATCTGGGGCAAGTAAAATGGAATTTTGGAGGAAATATTACAACCAATAAAAGCGAAGTATTAAAATTGGGTAATAATCAGAATGAAATAATAACAGGTTATCAAGGATCTTACAGAACAAAAGTCGGAGGCCCTATTGCAGAACTTTATGGATATAATATTTTGGGAGTCTATAAAACAAATGAACAAATTGCAGCAACACCCCATATACCAGGTACTCTAACAGGGGACTACATTATGGAAGATAGTAATAACGATGGAATTATTGACAACAAAGATAAAAAAGGCTTTGGAAGTTATGCTCCTAAGATTACCTATGGTTTTAATTCTTCTTTTGCTTATAAAGATTTTGAATTAAGCTTCTCTATCAACGGAATTCAGGGCAGAAAAAAACTCGCTAAAGAGACGGCTGTGTTTTTGGAATCCGGTGAAGGTTTTTCGATGCCAAGTACCTATTATTTTAAGAACAGGTATCATCCTGTTAATAATCCGAACGGTTTTTTGGGCCAACCCAACACGGGAAATTTTTCGTCAAACAGACAAGCAGCAAGAGGATCAAGTAACACTTTTGCAAATGCAGATTATATAAGACTTCGAGACATACAAATAGCTTACAATTTACCTAAGACAGCCCTAAAAAAGATTGGTTTAACAAGGGCAAGAATTTACCTTTCGGGTAATAATCTCATAAACATTACGAAATACAGAGGTTTTAATTCTGAAGCAGAAACAGACAATATTCTTGAAATGGGATTTAATAATAATCGTATTTATCCCAATACAAAATCTGTAATTTTTGGAATTAATTTAACTTTTTAACCATAGCTATTATGAAAAGAATAAAAATAATAAGTTTTTTCTGCCTGATGATGCAATTTTCCTGTACAGATGATTTATATCAGGATCCTATCACGTCAAAAGTGGCTACTAAATTTTATAGTACAGAAATCGAAATTGAAGAAGCCGTTAACGGTACTTATAATGGTTTGCAATTAAATGGACTTTATGGACTAAATATGGTAGCTCTGGGAGAGATTCCTTCTGATGCGACTTATGATGAAGTTCCACTAAATGATGACGGTACGTTCGGCAAGTTGGATGATTTTAGTGTTACAAGTATTGTCGGTTCAATAGGTGAAACCTGGAGAGATTCTTACAACGCAATTCAGTGCGCTAATGTGGTGTTAAACAGAATCGAAAAGATTCCCTTTAAAGTTGCCGTTACTAAAGATAATCGAATAGGAGAAATGAAATTTATTCGCGCACTTTTGTATTTCAATTTGGTAAGATTGTATGGAGATGTGCCATTAGTTACTAAGGAAACAACAAATCCTAATAGTTATTTAGGGCAGGGAAGAGCATCTACTAAGGTTGTATATGAGCAAATTATAAAAGACCTTACAGAAGCCGAAGTCCTTTTACCTGTAAAAGCCGCTAAACCGGGCAAAGTTATTAAAACTGCTGCGCAAGGCTTATTGGGCAAAGTTTATTTGACGCTGCATGATCTGCAAAAAGCTAAAATGTGGTTACTAAAAGTTAAAGATTCTAATAGTCATGATTTAGTGCCTATTGCAGATGTTTTTGATAGTAACAAGGAAACAAATAAAGAAATACTATTTTCAGTTCAATTTGCTTCCGGTATAAATGGTAATAGTGAAGGAAGTAGTATGCATCAAATATTTAGCCCCTCAGGAGCAATATCGGGAGCGAAAGGACATAACCTTCCGACCAAAAATCTGTATAATGAGTATACAACCGCAGATAGCCGTAAAGGCAAATACGTTACCATTACAGTATCAGGAGTTCCTTTTTCTCTAAAACTGACTAAAAGCAGTACAGTTCCTGCAGATGGAGGAAGTAATGTAGTCGTTATTCGTTATGCAGATATTATTTTAATGTTGGCGGAAATAGAAACGGAACAAGGTAATATTGCTGAGGCAGCAACTTACTTAAATTTAATACGAACCCGGGCAGGGCTTGCGAATATTTTTGCTGTAAATCAGGCGGATATGCGGAGTGCTGTTGATTTGGAACGAAAACTTGAATTAGTGGGAGAAGGAGACAGATGGTTTGATTTACTTCGCAAAGGCACGGCAATAACGGTAATGAATCAGTGGTTTAAAAGTGAGGGAATATTGATAACTATTGATAGCCATAATCTCTTAATGCCTATTCCTTTAACAGAGATAAACACGGATCCGGCTATCAAACAAAATCCGGGTTATTAAGTTTTATTAAACACCGGGAAAGAAGCATGATAATTGTAAAAAGTGTCAAAATTATGTTTTTTTTCTGATCATCAAATTTATTTAAATCCAAATATAAAAGTACAAAATGAAAAAAATACACATAGCCATAGTATTGCTGATACTATTCTCCAATATTATTCAGGCTCAAACCCATGCCGATAAGCTCATTGGTATTTTAGAAGATTCCGGAAGCAAATATATTTTTGTGGCTGCGCATCGCGGAGATTGGAGGAATGCTCCCGAAAATTCTATAAAAGCGTTAAAAAAATCTATTGAGATGGGAGTCGACATAATGGAAACAGATGTCAGATTTACAAAAGACAGTGTTTTAGTATTAATGCACGATACGACCATTGATCGTACCACCACCGGAAAAGGGAAATTATCCGATTATACCTATGCTGAATTACAGAAATTTTATCTTACCGGTGGTCTAAACAGAAAGACTTATGAACGAATTCCGACTTTTGAAGAATTTATGCTTACGGCAAAAGGGAAGATACTGATAAACGTTGATAAGAGTTGGGAATATATAGATAAGATTGTTGACGTATTAAAGAAAACGGGAACACTTCGTCAGGCATTAATCAAAGGAGAAGATTCTTATACTGAAGTGAATGCTAAGTATGGTTCACTGTTAAATGATATTTTTTACATTCCCATTGTCAAAGAAGAACAAACAAACCTAAATGCTTTTGTTGATGAGTACCTCAATAAGACCCGTCCTATCGCCTTCGAGATACTATATTCTTTTGAAAAATCACCTATGTTTGAACAAATAAAAAAGATAAAACAAAGAGGAAGAAGAATTTGGGTAAACACCTTATGGGGCGAAATGTGTGCCGGTCATGAAGATGAACGTGCTTTAGATTCCCCCAACGAAAATTGGGGATGGGTTATAGAGCATGGGGCAACAATGATACAAACCGACAGGCCGGCAGAATTATTAGAGTATCTAAAAAGAAAAAGACTTCATACTTTAAATTAGCGGAATTCATTACGAAAAGATACTATCCCAAAAGCGTGTAAGTTGAAAAAATTGCCGATAATTTCAGGATAGTGTCTTTAATTCGATAACTCTTTTTTTAATTTGTTGGTAAATAAGTCATTTGTATTCAGTGTTTTTTGATCTTTTGCCACACGTGCTTGATGAACAGGCGAGGCAATTACAGTTTGTCACTAATTATTTTTTTTGCCACTGACTTCAAGAAAGTGGGTTTACAACTTTGACAAAGAGTCGATAACTTTACAGGCCTATGAGCAAAGAAAGCCACAGATTAAAGGATTAAAAGGATTTACAAAATCTGTGTAAATCCTTTTGATCAGTGGCAAAAAAATAATTCGTGCCAATTGGTGAAATTCGTGGCAAAATGATTAAGAAGGTTATGAAAACGAGGAGTCTAAACAGCTTGTTTTTAATAACTTAAAAAGAATTAGATAGGATTAAAGGATTAAAAGGATTTACAAAATCTGTGTAAATCCTTTTGATCAGTGGCAAAAAAATAATTCGTGCCAATTGGTGAAATTCGTGGCAAAATGATGAAGAAGGTCATGAAAACGAGGAATCTAAACAACTTTTTTTTAATAACTTAAAAACAGTTAGATAGAATTAAAATAAAAAGATTCACACAGATAGTATCGAATAGTATCGAATCATTTTTAATTCTTTAATCTGTGCTATTTTTTGCTCGTAGGTTTTAAGATTAGGAACTTTTTGTCAAAGTCCCGAACGCGCTTTCTTAAAATCTAGAATTACTAAAGATTTTATCTGATTAAAGCTTTTTTCTAATATTTTTGTCGTCATATCTTTGAAGAAAACCTCGTTTTTGGCTCTTTTTGAGTGATTTCGGGGTTTGTTTCTTGCAAGGTAATTTTGTAAACGATAGTTTGTGTTATTGTGGATGTACCTAATTATTAGCTGTGCAATATTTTGTAAGAATAAATATTGCCTTTTGCGGTTATTTTTAAAAACATCACATTGCTACCCGACCTAAGATCACTATAGTTTATTGTAATTTTGTTATAACCTAAATTTAGATTTTTAGCTTTAGAATACAATTCCTGGCCGTGAATATTAAAAATTTGCACTTTAATTTCACTATTACTTTTTGAATTAATTTCTATGTTAAAGTATGCTGTGGAAGGGTTTGGGTACACTTTAAATTCAAAATCATTATTTGTTTCTAAATCCTCTGTTTGTACTATCCCTAATTTGTTATCCTTAGGTTCAATTGTTTTAGGTGTGGATGCAACTTCGCTTTTTTCTTGTGTGTTATTTACTTTTTGTGGATATGAAAAATGAGTTTGGATATGATCTTTAAGTTCAGAATATTTAAATTCATGTATTTTAAGTATCCCCGGTATTTTAAATTTTCTATTATTAGAATTAGAACCCAAGCGAATTTTAGCGGCAGTATTCTTCTGTAAAAATTCATTCATAGGAGAATTAGCATCGTTGAACTTGTAATCCAGACCAAAGTAAGTTGCTGACAAATATTGAGTGCTAATTGGAATTGTAGTTTGCTTTATTTGTACTTCAATCCACATAAATCGGGCTGTAAAAAAGTATCGGACTGTCCAGACTGCATCAACAGGAGTCTGCTCTTTTAGAGTAAATAACGGATCAAATAAAAGATAATCGTAATGAGTGCCATTTTCATGATATCTTCTAAGCATCATGGTTTGATTTTGATAGTAGACTTCTAAAGATCTCCCTTTACTGCTTTCAAAACTCAATAATTGATCCCCATTTTTTGGTGCTTCAAAATCACAAATGATTACTAGTCCATCATTATTTTGGGATAAATTATTTAATTGATTCGCAGTAATAATCTGTGAATTATGATCGGGTTCCGACGTGCTTGTAAACATATTATTCCCATAAGGCGCAAAATAGGAATAAGGCTCTGTTTGAGAAAAAGACATATTAAAATTTAGCACTAATAGTACGGATAAAAACTTTGTTTGTCCTATCGAAAAAGGATAAAGAGAAATATTTTTCATAACGCATAAATTTATATTTAATCAAAAAGTGGATTGTATTTGGGACCAGATATCAGGTCTGTCAGTTGTCAGGACGGATATATTAAAATAAGGGATACTCATTAAGTAGTAATGATCTCCTCTAACGTCAACACGAATATCTTTAATATTCCATTGTGCCCATCTGTCTACGTTACCTTTAGGTCCCATGGCCTCTTCAGTATAAGTTCCTGGTCTTAATCCAGTTACTTTATAAGTATACTCAAATAAGTTCTCATATAATTTACCTCCTCTTCTAAAAGAGGTATTGGTAATTTCGCTCTCGCTTTTAAAGTTGGTTTCAAAAGCCATAATCTTATTGCCGGCATGGCTATACCAGGTGTCAATAAATTGAGCTTTAGACTGGATATCGCCACCAGGTTGCAGAATAGGAAAATATAGGATTTTAGAAAGTAAATTAATATCGAAACCTGGTGGCATAGCATCTACAATGTCTTCATAGGTATATGCCACTTTGAATGCTACATATTGTAAGGCATTTTTAGTGTTGGCTTCTTCAATACATTTTCTTAATATTAACATATAATCCTCTTTTTGCATTCTTTCTGCGTTTGTTGGATTCAGTTGAGGGTCATAATCACACCTTGCTATGCACTCTTTGGTATACATATCGTTTCGCGATTTGGCACCTTTAATATCAACGGTTAGTACTGTTTTGTTTGCAATCATTTCATCTAGTATGTCAGAAAAAGTTATGAAATTATTGTCACTGATAGTTCCATTGCGCTTTTTTAACTTTAATGTTTTTAATTCATTCAGGGTTTTATCATAAATATAATCCGTATCTGGTCCCGAATAGTTTGTAAGACGGCGTAAGTAATAGTCGTGACTTACAACGATTAAATTATCTTTAGTTCGCGTAATATCCGATTCTATAACTGTTGTGTATTTCAATGCGGCTTTTATAGCTTCAGGAGTATTTTCAGGAGGACCATTACCTAAGTCGTATCCCCAATACCCTCTGTGTGCAGCAAATATGAAGTTAGATTTTTGCTCTAAATTTGGGGATTTAATTTTGCTCCAAATAGTGCAAATTGGATCACCGGAATTATCTAAATTGTAACAAAAATGATTGGAATCAAATTGTGCATTTCCTCCTGATGAATTAATAATGCCAATTCCCGGCACTTTGATTTTAGAAAAAACTGCATTTGTTGTAAATACAAAAATCCTTAATTTAATTTTAGTTGATAAAAAATTATAAACGGATGTTTTTTGAGCTTTACCATAACGGGATTTATCAATAGCCCATATGGCTCTTTTAATATCATTACTTGCCCAGTTATCTGGATAATTTGACAACCAACTGACGTCAGTATTGGGTATTGTATTCTTTGCATAAGTATAGGGGGCTCCCGCAAAATTAGCTGTGGAAGCACTAGTAGTCAGTAAATAGACTAAAACGCCTCTTTTATTAGGTTTACTTTCGTCATAAGTCCAAACTTCCATTTGAATAGTACCATTATTAGATGTTTCCCCTATTATTCCTCCGGTTAAATCTGCATTAGGATCAAAAATATTTAATAAACTTATTTCAGCTGTTGTATTTAAAACTTGGTTGGTCTGCCCCACAACTATGGTAACAGAGAAAAAAAACAGTAACTGACTTAAAAAGACCAAGAATTTTATACCAAAATTTTTGGCGTAAAGATTTATTTTATACATCGTTTTAAGTTTTTAATTAGGTTTGATCTGCAAATTATGAATGGATTTTTTTAATCCTGTATAGTCTTCTTTGAGTTTATCCAATTCCTTTTGCTGGTCAATGGTATAAAGCATAAGTTCTTCTATTTTCTCTAAAAGTGTTACATTCATTTCATGTAAATTATAACCGTTTTCGGATACAGATTTTTGAGATGGCATATTGGGTAAATGTTTATTTACAGAAATAAACTCATCGATTTCTTTTAGTGTTTTTAATTCATAAGTATCGTTAAAAACATAATCGGCCCATGTTGCTTTAGGCCCAATTCCATAATCTTCACTCAAAATACCATTATGAACAAATAAATCATAGGAACTTCTCATTGAAGTTTTAATATCGCTGGGTTGTACACCCCCAATATATACATTGTCACTAGTGTCCAAATACATATTTGAGCCTGTATTATTTGTTCCAATAAATAGACCGCTGTTTGAAAGAGTGCCAATCCATCCGGTACTATTTTTACCGGGCCCCATTATAACTTGAACACCATTAACATCACTAACGAATCCTCCATTTGCATGAACTTTAAATTGAGGAGAATCAATCCCAATCCCAATATTATTGCCGGGAAAAAAAACTTGATCATTGCTGTCACCTATATATACTTTATTTCCTGTATTGGACGAAATTTTTAAGCCCTGTTCATCACCATTACTCTGTATAAAAGAGGTCTCGCCTTCTACCCATGAAGTTAGATTGTCCCAACTTGCATTCCATGTAGGATTTTGTATAACAGTCTTACCAAAAAGATGGAGTTCATTTCCGGAAGCGGGAATCTTGGTAAGATACATCAATAAATCAGCGTCGGTAGTTCCTGGTCCTATAAACCAACTGAATGATCTTGGTATATTGGTGGCATTGTTATTAGCATCAATAGTAGTTGTAAAATTGGCATCGTTGGTCCAGTTGTTAGTTCTGTCTGCTGTCAGTTCTGCAAAAGTCAATAACTGTGATTGGGCATAACTCCAATTAAAAGGCATGGATAATAGTACTAAAACCAGTAACGATTTGTTTGCATTTTCAATTAATAATTTCATAGTTGTTTTCATGTTTTGTAGATTTTAAAGGTTAATTTTTGGTGTATGTTTTTTGTTTGTGGCTGGTCAAACACTATTAATCCATACGATTCAATCAGTTGTTACTCTGAGCTAGATTAGTAGAGCTTTGATTCCATATTGTTTCGGTATAATTACTTCTATTCCCGAAGATGAAATGCTTATTAATGAGAGTATGTTTTTCTCTATAAGAAGGAAATTATATGTATTAAAATTGTTGGTTTATTTTATAAGTTTTCTTAGTAGAAAATTCAAATTGAATGGCCCTTTAGTTTTGTTAATTGTTAATGAAATAAAGAAACTAATTTTTCGTCTGGAGAGCGATGATACTTTGTAATTCCGATTTGGGATTGACAAGTATATTTTGTCAGTTTCATTACTATATTTTCACGAGGCTCTTAAAGCCTGTATTTACATTGTTAACTTTTAAACCACATTAAAAAAAGTAAGAATAAAATTACAATTCAAAAGTAATGCATCTAGGAGTGATGCTTGTCTCTCGATTAATATTTGATTTTAGTGAATTTATATTTGAAAAAGCTTCTATAAGTATCAAAAGGTTGACATAGATTTATATATTTAAAAAAAAGCGTATAATGCTATACTTTTAGCAAAGAACAGCTATTCCGGATTTGCATTTTCTGGAGAAAATCAAAGTATTTCAAACTGAAATATTTTGATAGTGAGGTTTGTAATGTTTTTTTGTTGTTGGAATTCCGTTGCGAAACCCTCAAAAAAGGAGTGCAGGTTTTGGTTTTAAAGTAGAACTTGAATAATAACCTTTTGCTTTAAAATTGATGAAAAATCAAGAATTAAACGACTAATTAATTCAAATTAGACTTCGTATCTTTGATAAAAAATATACCACAATGAAATTATACAAATTACTTAGTTTTTCTTTTTTAGTAGCAACACTGACAAGCTGTACTTTCACAGAAAATATTTATGTAAATGACAACGGAACCGGGAAGTTTTCAGTAGACCTGGACGGTTCTTCCTTAATGGCAATGGCGGGAGACCAAATCGGAAGTCAAATGGGAGCCGAGGCTAAAAAAGACATTGATTCTACTTTTACCTTCAAGCAGTTGTTTGAAGAAAAGAAAGACAGTATTGCCAAGCTTTCGCCGGAAATGCAGAAAGAGTTTAAAAAAATAGAAAACTTTGTAGTTCACACCAAAATGAGTTCAGCAAAGAAAGAATTTTTAATGACTTTCTCAACCGATTTTAAAAATGTAAATGAATTACAGGACATATTACAAACACTAAGTACGTTCCAAAAGTTAGATAAAAGTGGAGCTGCAGCTCCATTTGGAGGTGATTTTGGCAACAATAACAGTAAGTTAAGTTATACCTATGACGGAAAGAAATTTACCCGTAAAGCCATAATTGACAAACAAAAATTGGCAGAAAAAGTAAAAGACAGTACCGCAGATATGTCTAAAATGATTTTTTCATCATCGACGTACATTTTAAAATATCACTTCCCGAAAAAAATCAAAAAAGTATCTAATCCGGACGCCTTGTTTAGTGAAGATCGAAAAACAATTACAATTCAATACCCATTTACGGATTATATGGAGAATCCTGACAAACTTAACTTTGACGTAGAGTTTGAAAAATAATTAAAAATGAATAAAAAAATTCAACTTCAAGATTTAGGAAGTAAAGACTATAAAGCGACCTGGGAATATCAAGAAGAACTTTTTAAAGATATTGTCGACTTAAAAATAAGAAACAGAAGAGAAGAACTCGATTTAGCAACGCCAAATTATTTGCTTTTTGTAGAGCATCCGCATGTGTATACGTTGGGTAAAAGCGGCGATTTTGAGAATTTGTTGTTAAACGAAAAGCAACTAGAGGCAAAAGGAGCAACGTTTTACAAAATCAATCGCGGTGGTGATATCACCTATCACGGACCAGGACAAATTGTAGGGTATCCGATTTTAGATTTGGAGAATTTCTTTACCGACATTCATAAATATTTACGTTTTTTGGAAGAATCTATTATTCTGACATTGGCCGAATATGGTTTAGAATGCGGACGCAGCGAAGGTGAAACCGGCGTTTGGCTAGGTGTTGGAACTCCGTTTGCTCGAAAAATTTGTGCCCTTGGTGTACGGGCTTCACGCTGGGTAACCATGCACGGATTTGCCTTAAATGTAAACGTAGATTTAGGGTATTTTGATAATATTATTCCGTGTGGAATTCGTGGAAAAGGAGTTACTTCTTTAAACGTAGAATTAGGTGTAGAGCGTGTCGATGAAGAAGAAGTGAAAGCCAAAATCTTAAAACATCTGACTGCATTATTTGAAACCGAATTCATTTAAAAATAAACTATTTAAAAGAGAAAAAACATGGGGAATTCTGAAGAAAATAACAATTATAAAATTGCTGTTCCTTTAGAATTTCAAACTGTTTTTTCTCATTTTTATTTTGCAGAAAACAAAACCGATTCTCCGATAACGAAAACACTAATACCCAGTTTTCAGACGATACTGGTATTTACCTTTGGTACAAAAACCTCTTTAAAATCACAGCAAAACAATATCCTTGAAGCCGAAAAATGTCTTGTTTTAGGTCCCATAAAACAAGCCTTTGATTATACATTAGCATCAGGTTCTCAAATTCTGGTTGCCAATTTCAAAGAAGATGCTTTTTACAGATTCTTCGGGAAGGCCCTTGCAAAACATACCTTACCCGTACATCCGGATGACTTAATTTCCGACAATTGTTTTGCCGCTTTATGGGAAGAGTTGCAGCAAATTCCCGATACAAATGATCGTGTGGCTCATATATTAGCATTTTGTAAACCATACTTGAGAGAGCAAAATGCAATTGCGATGCTCTTAGCTGATTTTAAAGAACAAGCCTTAAATCCGATTAAAACAATTGCATCCAAAACCAATCAAACAGAACGGAATATTCAGCTCAATCAAAAAAAGGCTTTCGGGTATACCATCAAAGAAGCCAATCGTTACGAGCGTTTTCTAAAAGCCGTTGAGCACATTCAGAAAGATGTAGAGACTACTGGAAAAGTAGACTGGCTTGCTATTGTGGAAGCATGCAGCTATTACGATCAAAGTCAGCTCATTCATGATTTTAAGTATTATATGAATATTTCGCCTACCAAATTTCTGAAATTCCAGAGCGATATCTGTGGTTTTAAGACCCAATAATTTTTTTTAGCATTTCGGATTTCGTTTTCTTACAATTGGTATTCTTTCTTCCGATCTACATTTGTCATGTTCAATCTTAAAAACATAGAAAACATGAAAAACTTAATCATTTACGCACATCCAAATTCAGACAGTTTAAGCCATTTTTTTAAACAAACGATTATCGAAAGCCTTCAGGAATCAGGTCAGGAGGTTGAAATTCGCGATTTAAATAAGATCGATTTTAACCCCGTTCTTTCTTTAGAAGATATGAAGGGTCAAAGAATAGGAAAAGTAGCCGCAGAAGTGCAAAAAGAGCAGGATTTTATAACTTGGGCAGATCAGATCATTTTTGTTTATCCGATTTGGTGGACAGGAATGCCCGCAATAATGAAAGGCTATATTGACCGTGTTTTTAGTTATGGATTTGCATACCGATACGATCAGGGCGTTCAAAAAGGACTGTTTACAGGCAAGAAAGCCATCATTGTAAATTCGCATGGGAAATCAAAAGAAGAATATGAAGCCATTGGAATGGATAAGGCGCTGGCTTTAACTTCAGACACTGGGATTTTTACTTATTGTGGATTTGAAATTCAAGAGCATTTTTATTTTGATAAAGCCGATAAAGCTTCTTCGGAGAATACTACAGAATGGAGAAATCAGATTAAATCACTCTTAGTAAAAAGAACCACTTTTGCGTAATTTTTTTTACGGAACAATTGGAAAGAATAAATTTATTTGTTTGAAAATTAGCGCATTGTTTTTTTAGAGTAATCAAGCGACGAATGTTTATATTTAAAGAATCTTAAATTAAGTAGTTACATGAAAAAAGAAGATACAGAAACAATCTTTGCCGGTTTGAATCTTCCTGAAAAAGAACAACGCGAATTATACGGGATTTCTCAGTTTAAAAAAATAGAGAAAAACGAATACTTTATCGCCGAAGGTCAGGTGCCTCGTAAGCTGGCCTTTGTGGTTAAAGGACTGTTCAGATATGTTTATATCGATCAGAAAGGCAATGAATTTACCAAAGGGATTATTTCAGAAAACAGCTTTATAAGTTCCTATTCGGCTATGATTCATGGGAATCCGTCCTCCTTTTTTATTGAAGCTTTAGAAGAATCAGAAATTTTAGAAATAGAGTATCATAACTGGTTAGAGATTAAGGAAAAGAATCCGTTTTGGACCTTTTTTTTGTTGAAAGTAATTGAAGATGCATTTTGTGTTAAAGAAAAAAGAGAAAGAGAATTGTTACTGTTGGATGCAGAAAAACGATATGAAATTTTCATAGAAGAGTTTCCGCATTTAGAAAACCGCATTTCACAGCAAATTTTGGCTTCATACTTAGGAATCAAACCGGAATCGCTGAGTCGGATCAAAAAGAAACGTAAGACTTAACATAGGTCAATGCAAGACTGAAAAACGGCTGTTATTTTTGATTCCTAATCTTAAATTATAAGTTATGGAGATCTCAAATAGTACCATTGTTATCACGGGTGGAAGTTCGGGTATCGGGTTAGAAATGTGTAAGCGATTTATGGATAAAGGGAATATTGTAATTACCTGTTCAAGATCTTTAGATAAACTAAAAAAAGCGCAGCAACAACTGCCTGATTTGATTGTTTACCAATGTGATATTGCCGACGAAAAGCAATGCAACCATTTTGTCAAATGGATTCAAATTAACTATCCCAAAGTGAATGTTTTGATTAATAATGCCGCAATTTCTTCCAATATTAATTTTGCCAATGACGATTTTGTTTTAGAAAAGTTACAAGATGAAATGGCAACTAATTTAATAGCTCCGATTCGGTTAATCAAGTTGTTGTATCCCGCATTAATTAAGAACAATAGTGCGAAAATTATAAATATTACGACCGGTTTGGTTTACGTACCGAGGGTAAATTACACCTTTTATAACGCCTCAAAAGCAGCATTACATTCTTTTACACAAGTGCTACGGGAACAGCTTAAGAAGGAGAAAGTACAAATCATTGAAGTGTTATTTCCAGCTGTTGATACTCCTTGGCATAATGGGAACCCTCCTAAAATTGCAATTAGGGTAGAAAAAGCAGTGTCAGAAATGTTAAAAGCCATTAGTCAGGACAAACTTGAAATTCGAATAGCAAAAGTAAAATTACTTTATCTTCTTTCCAGAATTGCACCAAAATTAGCTTTCAAGAAAGTCAATAGTTTAAATTGATTTTTGTTGAAGTGTAGATTGTATTAATTTGTTATGGTTTGAAAATCTTTTACTTAGCGCAATTTTTAATAATAATTGGAGTTATTTGTTTTAGATATCCAAAAACAAATTAGTATTCTTAAAACCTAAAAAATCATGCAAAGTGTAATTACCGATCTCTCGCGATTTATGGAATTTAATGAAGCGGAAAGTAGTGCTTTTAGAAGTATACTTAAACTGAAAAAAGTTAAAAAAAATCAGCATCTTTTAATCGAAGGGGAGGTTTGTAATTTTGGCGTTTTTGTAGCAGAAGGTTGTATTCGCTATTATTATCTGGTTGATGGCGTAGAATCCACGGGGAATTTTTTCTTTGAGAATGATTGGTACTCCGATTTTGAAAGTTTTTTATACGGTAAACCCTCCAGAATAAATATTGAGGCCTTAGAAGATTGTGTATTTTATTTGGCCTATAAACATGATTTTGAAAAATTGGTTGCCGAATATCCGGTCTTTAATTCTTTTTTGCGTGTCATGATGGAAAGAACGATAAAAGGGCTAACAGGACGAAATATGATGATGTCATTATTGTCTAATGAAGAGCGTTACCTGAAGTTTATTAAATATTGTCCAAAAGTAATGGAAAGAGTTTCTTTAAAACACATTGCCAGTTATTTGGGAATAAAACCCGAGAGTTTAAGCCGAATCAGAACCCGATTAACGCTTAATAGTAAAATCTTAACTTAAGTCAATTTTTAAGAAATTTCGTCACTCTATTTTTGCTTTAGTAACTGTAAAGCAAAATAAAAATGAAACGCATATTCCTGATTATTTTTGGCCTTTTTGGCTTTATTTCCGAGGCTCAAACCGGAGCTGTAAAAGGAAAGGTAATTGACAAACAATCTGAAAAACCTTTAGTCGGCGTTCTTGTCACCCTAGTCGGAAATGAGAGTATCGAAGCCGTAACGGATAGTAACGGTAACTTTAAATTACTGAATATCCCTATTGGAAGACAGAATCTTACGATCAGTTTTACAGGTTATGAAAACACTTCTGTTTCTGATCTGGATGTAACTACCGGAAAAGACAATCTGCTGACCATCTCGATGATTGAAAAGTTCAATGCACTGGATGAAATTGTTGTTACTTCCGGATCCAGCAAAGCCAAAGCGATCAATAAAATGGCACTTGTTTCAACCAAACAATTTACCACCGAAGAAGTAAACCGATATGCCGGAGGAAGAAGTGATGTCGCGCGTTTGGTGTCTAATTTTGCTGGAGTATCTACCGGAGATGACAGTCGAAACGATATCGTAGTGCGTGGGAACTCTCCGTCGGGGATGTTGTGGAGGATAGAAGGGATGCCGGTTCCAAGTCCAAATCACTTTTCGACTTTGGGAACAACGGGAGGGCCTATTTCGGCATTAAATCCCAATCTTTTGGCTAATTCTGACTTTTTGACCTCGGCTTTTCCTGCTGAATACGGGAACGCAATAAGCGGCGTTTTTGACCTTAGTTTCCGAAAAGGAAATCCGGATGACTATGAATATATGATTAGTGCAGGTGCCTATCCCGGTGTGGAATTTATGGCAGAGGGACCGTTGGGCAAAAAAGGAGGTTCGTTTGTAGCAGCTGCAAGATATGGTTTTGTTGGGGTTTTAGGGCTGGCGGGAACAGATGCTCAACCTAATTATCGGGACATTAGTTTTAATGTAGATTTAGGGAAAAGTAAGATTGGAAACTTCTCTTTTTTTGGAATCTATGGCACTTCGGATATTAAATTTCTGGGAAGTAAAATTGATAAAGAAGACCCTTTCGCAGCGCAGGATGAAGATGCTTTTGTGAAGTCGAGATTTGCTTCTATAGGCGTAAAACATAATTTAGAGATTGGAACCCGATCTTATTTAAAGACAATTATCGGAGCTTCCAATGCTGAAAACTCCTACAGAAATGACCGTTATTATGGTTTTCAAACGCCAAACGAAACTAAATTATCTTTCACAGACATCAAAAATTCGGAAAACAGAATTACATTCTCAACCTTGTTCAATTCTAAAATAAATAAGAAAACAACATTCAGGGCAGGGTTGCTTTTTGAACATTACACACTTGATGCGAAAATGGCTTCGCGTGACAGACAGCAGGATTCAGATGGAGATGGTTATCCTGATTTTGTTCAGGTTGTCGATAATAATGGTAGTTATAATATTATGCAACCCTTTGCTCAGGGTCAGTTTCGATTGACTGAAAAACTGACTTTTAATGCGGGTGTTCATGGACAGTATTTTTCGATCAATAAAGAGTTTGTTTTGGAGCCCAGAACAGCCTTGTCTTATGCGGTAAATCCAAAAAACTCCATTAGTTTCGGTTTTGGTATACATCATCAAAGTGTACCGGTTCCTGTTTTGTTTTTGAATGAATTTAGAGATGGAAATCCGTTGCAGACCAATAAGAATTTAGATTTAGTAGAAAGCAAACATTATGTTTTAGGGTATGATGTTCGACTGGCTAAAAAATGGAGAGGAAAAGTAGAGGTATATTATCAGGATATTGACAAAGCGGCTGTACAATCCTTTCCAAGTAGTTATTCCTCCTTAACAGAAGGAGCGGATTTTGGTTATTCAATCGATAAAACTTCGCTGATCAGTAAAGGAAAAGGATACAATCAAGGAATAGAATTTACAGTCGAAAAGTTCTTTAGCGAGGGGTATTACGCCTTGTTTACAACGTCATTTTTTGAAAGTAAATACAAAGGAAGTGATGGTATAGATCGAAATTCGCCGTTTAATAATGGTTATGTAATTAATCTTCTGGGAGGAAAAGAATTTAGAATCGGAAAGGAGAAGAAAAATGTCTTTTCAATTGATACTAAGTTTACAACGGCAGGAGGACGTTATTATACCCCTGTAGATTTGGCAGCTTCAAATGATGCAGGTTATGAAATTAGGGATGATGCCAATGCCTTTAGTAAACAATACGATCCCTATTTGAGATTGGATATTAAGTTCGGAATTAAATTTAATAGTAAAAAGAAAAAGAGATTCCACCAGTTTTATATCGATTTTCAAAACGTAACCAATCACACCAACATTTTTACTAAAGAATACAATCGATTAACGAATAGTATCAATCAAAAAGACCAAATCGGATTTTCACCTGATTTCGGGTATAAATTTCAATTTTAAGAATCTTAAAAGGAGTATAAATAAGGAAGCAAAAGAGATGTTTTTTTGCTTCCTTTTGTTGTTTTGATTCAATATGGAATCTCGAAAAGTACTCGATTAATATCGCCTTTCAATATAAAAAATCTGTTTATATCAGCGTTTTTGCCATTGCAAACCCGTATAATCCGCGTCCAATTCTACACAATCTGTCGCGACTTAATTTCACACACGGATTAAAAAAGCTGCAAAATTCTTTTCAATAAAATTTAAACAAGCACTTATACTTTTACAATTTCTACCCTGCGGTTCTTTGCTTTATTCTCCTCACTGTTGTTATCCGTGACAGGCTTATCAGCTCCCCAACCTTTGGTTTGTAATCTTGTCGCATTTATTCCTTTAGAAGTTAATGCAGCTTTTACGGCATTTGCTCTGTCTTCAGAAAGTTTTTTATTGCGAGCGGCAATACCGCTGTTATCGGTATGCCCTTCAATAACGATCTTAAGACTAGGATTATTCGTCAGTAATTTTTGGATTTCATCAACAATCGGTAAGGATTCTGTTTTTATTGTGGCTTTATCCGTGTCGAAATTTATGTATAGCGCTATATGTCCTTTAGTATCAAGTTCGTTTTTTATAGCCTCTGCTTTGATAAGAGAAGCCGTCATTTTAAATGGTTTTGTTTCCAGAACCATCCATCCGGCAGAAACAGCATCATCACCGGGCGTAAGTTGTACCCAAATGTTTTTGTCGGCACGGCGAATCAGATAAGTTGTGGTAACGGCACTTGCCATAAAACCATAACCATTCATATATTTTACACGGTTATTATCCGGTACGGTATGAGAGGAGTCCACCGGTACTTTCATTTCAGATACTTTTACACCATCAACACTTTTAATTAACTCTTCCAGATTTCGTGCTACTTCAAGATCGCTGTATGATTTTCCTTCTTTAGCCTTAATTCGGGCATAGAAAATTTTCCCCTCCGGTTTTTCAAAATGGTCTTTTACCCAAAAATAGGCAACATCAAAGTCAGAAGTGTTATCTTTTGGATTGCCTTCATAATTTTCAGGCAGATTAAAATAAGGGAAAGCACCAAGAGGTTTGTCTGAAACAGGGATCGAATTAATGTCGAATTGATTAGCGGAAATTGCTGCAGCAGGTTTCTCAGCAGTTGGAGTCGATACCAGAGAATCTGTGGTATCGGTCAGATCATTCTGCTTTTTATTAGAATTGCATGCAAAGGTTATGCACGCAATTAGGACTAAGGTTAAGGTTTTGATTTTCATATTGGTTCGTTTTTTGAAAATCAAAGATAATAAAGTGAGGAGATTTTAACAAGAATACAGGTCTTGAAAATGTTGTTTTTTGATGTGTAATTGTTTAATAAAGTGGTGGTTATGGTTTTTGTGATTTGCTAGCTTTTTGTTTTTTGTAGGTCGTCTTACCGATGGTAGTGTTTTAGTGGTGCATATACCGTAATAGTATTGGAATCACCAGGGACCTATTTTTAGAACAACTCCAATTGATCCGGTAGTAATCTAAAAGACATGCGATGGTATTTGGTTGGGCCATATTTTTTAATGGCTTCGCGATGTTCTTTAGTAGGATAACCTTTGTTCTTTTTCCAATTGTACATCGGAAACTCTTCGTGAATTTGATTCATATATTCGTCACGATACGTTTTAGCTAAAACGGAGGCAGCGGCAATACTTAAGAATTTAGAATCTCCTTTTATTATACTTTGATTTGGAATTGACTTTAATAAGGCTATTTCAGTTTTGGAGAATTGTTTTCCGAAAGTATTTTTTAAACCCAGTTTTGCATTCAAAGCACGATTACCATCTACAATAATAAATTCCGGGGTCTGATTTAATTTTAAGATACATTCCTGCATGCCTTTCATGGAAGCGTTCAAAATGTTTATTTCATCAATCTCTTTCGGATGTAAGTGTGTTACAGAAAAGCAAATGGCCTCCAGTTCTATAATCGGTTTTAGTTTCTCTCTGACTTTTTCGGATAACTGTTTACTATCATTTAAAATGGAATTGCTAAAATCAACAGGCAGAATTACAGCAGCTGCAGTTACAGGACCAGCCAAACAACCTCTTCCAGCTTCGTCTGTACCAGTTTCAAAAGTAAATCCGGAGAAATTTTTTTCAAGCATTTTGATGTTTTTTTTCAACGACAAATATTGTAATTTTTTTTTATAGATTTTGTAAAATTACCGTTCGGATTTCGTAAAAATATACAAAATGTAAGTATTTGATTTTTAGTAACATATAGTTAAATGCTAGCGATATAGCGCCCTGTAGCATGTTTTTAAATTGTTAAGTTTTATTTTTTTATTAAATGAAATAATGTTAATATTTAGGGTAAAATCTTGTGAAAAGCACGTATAAATACCTCTTTTTGCGGTCAATATTGATGTATTGTTAATCATTGTGTATAAGTTTTGTTAAAAATGTTTTGCTATTTTAAGAAATAATTAAGATGTTTGCGCCATACTAATTCAAAACAAATTAAAATGAAATTAAAATTACAATGGATTTTTACGCTATTAGTAGCGTTGTCTATGCAGTTTTCTTTTGCACAAGAGCGAACTGTATCCGGAAAGGTGTCTGACCAAACAGGTGTCATTCCAGGAGTGAATGTTGTTGTTAAAGGAAGTAAGGTAAGTACTTATACTGATTTCGACGGAAGTTATTCAGTAAAAGCAAAAACAGGAGATGTTTTAGTTTTCTCATACGTAGGTTTGAGTAACAAGCAAGTGACTGTTGGAACTTCAAATACTTTAAACGTTAGTTTAGAGTCTGAGGCTCAAATAATGAATGAAGTAGTTGTTGTAGCTTACGGAAAAGTTAAGAAAAGCAGCTATACTGGATCTGTTTCTTCTGTAAAAGCAGAGCAGATTGAAGATAGAGCTTTAACGAACGTTTTATCTGGTTTAGATGGTGCTACATCTGGAGTTCAGATTCAAAGTTCAGCTGGTCAGCCAGGTTCAGCTCCTGCGGTACGAATCAGAGGATTTAGTTCTATCAATGGATCTAATACACCTTTATATATTGTTGATGGAGTTCCTTTTACAGGTGATATCAGTACTATTAATAGTGCAGATGTTGAAAGTATGAGTATCTTAAAAGATGCTGCATCTACTTCTTTATACGGATCAAAAGCAGCGAATGGGGTAATTATTATTACTACTAAAATTGGAAAATCTAAAAAAGATAAATTTACATTGAATATCAGTCAAGGTTTATCTACAAGATCAATTCCTGAGTATAGCAGAGTAAGTGCACAGCAATATTACCCATTAGAATGGGAAGCTATCAGAAACAGTAGAGCTATGGGAACTCCGGCTCAACTAGCTATTGCGAATCAATATGCAACTGACAATGTTACTCGTTTATTAGTTACAAATCCGTTTAACGTAGCCAACAATAAAGTTGTAGGTATTGATGGTAAATTAAATCCTGATGCGCAATTATTATATCCAGGTGATTTGGATTGGGAAAAAGCACTTTCAAGAGCTGGTGTAAGAAGAAATGTTGATTTCTCTTATCAAGGAAGAACAGATACTTCAAATTACTATGTGTCTTTAAGTAACTTGAATGAAGAAGGGAATATTGTAAATTCTGATTTCGAAAGAACTACAGCTCGTATTAATGTTACTTCAAAATTTAAAGAGTGGTTTAAAACAGGTGTGAACTTATCTGGAGCTATTACTGATTCTAATCAGGCTGTTAACGGAGTTGATAACACATCTTCATTCAATAACCCATTTAGAACGATCAGATATATGGGGCCAATTTACCCAATTTTTGATCATAATGCTGATGGTAGTTTTATGTTAGACGAGGAAGGTAATAAAATATACTCTACTTTAAGAGGTGCTCAAGCTTCAAACGGACGTAATATTGTTTATGAAACATTAAACAATAAAGATCGTGATCAGGCAATCTCTTTAAATGCAAGAGCTTTTGCTGAATTCAAAATCTCTAAAGATCTTAAGTTTACTACAAACTATGCAATTGATAAAAGATCATTAAATTCATCATCATATACAAATAGACTTATTGGTGATGCTGCAGGAGCAGGAGGAGCTACTAAAGAAAATACTGTTTTCACAGGGGTTACTTTTAATCAGATTTTTGATTATTCAAAATCTTTTGGTTTACATAATTTAACTGCAATGTTAGGTCACGAGAGTTTCGAGTATACGACTTCATTCGTAACAGGAACAAAAAGAGGACAAACGGTTAATGATAATACAGAATTGATTAACTTTGTAAGTGTTACTGATTTATCATCTTACAGCAGAGGTTATACTACTGAGTCTTATTTCTCTAGATTAGGATATGATTATGATGGTAGATATTTATTATCAGCATCATACCGTAGAGATGGTTCTTCTAAATTTTCTAAAGACAACCGTTGGGGAGATTTCTGGTCTTTTGGAGCAGCTTGGAATATTTCAAAAGAAAGTTTCTTAGTTAATAATTCTTGGATTAATGATTTAAGACTTAGAGGATCTTTTGGAGAAGTAGGTAATGATTCTCATACGGATAATACAGGTCTTAATTTTTATGTAAACCAACGTTTATACTCGTTAGGATTTGATAATATTACAGACGGAGGTTTTATTGCTAACTCTGTAGGTTCGCCAAATTTAAAATGGGAGAAAAATACTCAGGCAGATATCGCTGTTGAGTTCTCTACTTTTAAAAACAGATTTAGTGGTAGTGTTGAATACTATAACCGTAAAACAGATGGTCTTATTTTTGAAGTACCTTTGCCATTGTCACTTGGTTTAGATAATAAAGTTGAAAATATTGGATCTATGTACAATCACGGTATAGAGGTTTCATTAAACGGAACAATTATAAAAACTGCAGATTTTTCTTGGGATCTTAATGTAAATGCTTCAACAATTGATAATAAGATTACATCATTACCTCAAAAAGAAATTATCAGTGGATCAAAAAAATATTCAGTAGGTAGTTCAGCTTTTGATTATTGGTTAAGAGACTGGTATGGTGTAGATTCAGCAGACGGATATGCATTGTATGTTATAGATCCGAATTTAAGCACTGCAGGAGCTGCAGATGAGCGTGTTGTTAACGGAGTTAATGTAACAACAAACCAAAATAAAGCATTATATCACTATGCTGGTTCAGCATTACCTGACTTGTTTGGTAGCTTTAACAATACTTTCAAATACAAAGGATTTGAGTTAAGCATGTTGTTCACATACCAATTAGGTGGTAAAACATACGATACTAACTATGCTAGTTTAATGCACACTGGTAATCAATATGGATCAGCGTTAAGTACTGATATCTTAAACAGATGGCAGAAACCTGGAGATGTAACTGATGTTCCAAGATTAGACATCAACAGAAATACACAATCTTCTGCAGCTTCTGACAGATGGTTAATTGATTCTGATTACTTATCATTCAGACAAGCAAACTTAGCATACAACTTGCCTAAAAACTTAGTTGAGAAGTTAGGTGTTGATAATATGAGATTTTTCGTAAATGGAGAGAATTTAATGCTTTTTACTAAGAAAAAAGGAATGGATCCAACTCAGAATTTTAATGGTACAACTCAAAACAGATTTTCTCCGTCAAGAGTAATATCATTAGGACTTAACTTAAACTTTTAATTTTAAAAAAATATGAAAATTAATTTATCAAAATATATAATGGTAGCTTTTTCTGCGCTGCTGTTAGGATCATGTTCAAGTGATTTTTTAGATCAAAGCCCGACTCAGTTCGTAAATGAGGCCGATGCTTTGAAAGATACAGACGCTCTTTATGGTGCATTGAATGGTTTACACCGTTCTATGTATATCAGATATAATGACGATCAAGGGCAAATGGGTCTTGGTGGTATTATGCAGCAAATGGATGTTGCAGGAGAAGACTTGGTTTATCCAGCAACAAATGGTTGGTATTTATCAGTGTATAACTGGACTGCACAGGAAAGTGAAAATTCAGCTGAAATTAAATTTCCTTGGAGAACATTATATAGAGCGGTTAGAAATGCAAATGGAATCATAAATAGTGTTGCAGCAGCAAAGGGCGCACAAGAGGATAAGGATATTGTTGAAGGACAAGCCCTTTTATATAGAGCTTTTTGCCATTTCCAGTTGGTTCAAATTTATGCAAAACGATATGTTCCCGGAGCAGTTAACAGTCAGGATGGAGTGCCAGTTATATTAAATTCTAGTGATATTGTTGGAAGATCTTCTGTAGAAGATGTTTACAAAAGAATCCATGAGGATCTTGATAAAGCAGTGGTATTATTGAACGGTTACGGAAGACCAAATAATTCATATTTAGATGCATCTGTAGCTAATGGACTTAAAGCTCGTGTAAATTTAGTGCAAGGAAATTGGGCACTTGCTTCTGACTTTGCTGTTAAAGCAAGAGCTGGTAAAGTTTTGATGCCAAGAGAAGAATATGCTTTAGGATTTAATGATTATAAAAATAAAGAATGGATGTGGGGAAGTCATGTTATTGAACTTCAGACAGAATATTTTGGAAATTTTGGAGCGTATATGTCTCGTAATTTTGCCTCTACAGTAATCAGATCTTGCCCTAAAGCAATTAACAGTAAGTTATATGATCAGATTCCAACAACAGACATACGTTCAGCTTTATTTGATAAAACTGGACAGCATACTGCTCTAAAGTTGTCAAGTGCTTTTGTTAAATTTCCATATACAAGCCAGAAGTTCTTAGCGGTAAGCGATTCTGATAGTAGATGTGATATTCCTTACATGCGTGTTGCTGAAATGTATTTAATTGAAGCTGAAGCAAAAGCAAAATTAGGTCAGCCAGGTGCAGCACAGATTTTATATGATCTTGTAGTAAAAAGAGATCCATCTTATGTGTTGTCTACAAATACAGGACAAGCTTTAGTTGATGAAATTTGGTTCCAAAGAAGAATTGAATTATGGGGAGAAGGATTTAGATTCTTTGACTTAAAAAGAACTAATTCTGCTTTAGATAGAACTGGAGCAAATCATAACTCAACGTTTACAGGTGGTGTTTTATCTGTTCCTGCAACTGATAAAAGATGGCAATGGCTTATCCCTCGTGATGAGATAAATGCTAACCCATTAGTAAAACAAAATCAACTATAATCAATTTTTATAGATTATATAAAGAACTGCCCAATTAAGTTTGGGCAGTTTTTTTTTGCCCAAAACTCAACTGTAAAATTCTTTAGGTTTTAGTATGAAAATAAAACGTTTAAATTTTAGTTTATAAAGTCTGACAGAGTGAGTTTTGTTTTTTTTACCTGATTAATTTGAATATTTGCAGTTTCAATGATTTTATATCCTATCCGTTTGGAATTTGGAATTTAAAAGTTTGGAATTTCTTTCGTGCTATTAGCTAATGTATTGCTATAATTTCAAGTGTTTTTTTATTTATACGGTTTAATCTTTTACCTTTGCTCCACAAATTTTTGCTTAAATAATTATTTATAAAGTTATCAAATGAGAATATTCTTTTTTCTATATCTAGCGGTAGTGCCAGCAGTGTTGTTTTCTCAGACCAAGCCTATTGCTAAAGACAATTTGGATATGAATACAAAATATTCAAGTATTACAGATACCGTAAAAAAGAAAAAAGCCAAGATCGCGACTATAGATCAATATCAGATTATCACGATTGAGCATGATACAACTTATGCCGATACTTCCTTAACGTTGAAAAACGCGTACAAGCATAATTACCTCAGAAAAGATAATTTTGGACTTTTGGCATTTTCTAATATTGGACAGACTTATAATACGTTGCAATACAGTTTGACAGATTTTTCACCCTATCCGGAATTTGGTTTTAAAGGGAAACATTTTAATTTTTTAGAGGCCAACCAAATTAAGTATTATTCAGTAGCAACACCTTTGACAGAATTATTTTTTAATAGCACTATTAATAAAGGTCAGAATGTAGATTCATTTATCACACTAAACACTTCAAAAAATCTTAATTTCTCTATTGCATATAGAGGATTGCGTTCAGAAGGAAAGTACATAAATCAGTTGGCAAGTACAGGAAATTTCAGGTTTACAACCAGTTATTTTACAACCGATAAAAGATATGTTTTAAATGCGCATTATACCTATCAGGATATTTTGAATGAAGAAAATGGTGGAATAACAACTCCTGCAGATTTTGAAAGTGGCGATCAAAATTTTAAGAACCGCCAAAGATTGCAGGTTTACTTACTTGATGCGGAATCTTTTTTGAAAGGAAAACGATTGTTTTTTGATCACGCTTTTAGGATTAACCCGAAAGAAGGAAATAATAATGCCTATCTGACACATCAATTTAATTACGAAAACAAATTTTACGAATACAATCAGGCTACTGTTACTTCTACTGTTGATAATAAGCCTGTAAATAGATTTGGAGATTCTTATGTAACCAGTGGTATAAAAGACCAGACCCGTTTTGAGAAATTGTACAATAAGGTTGGCCTTACCTATGAGAATTCGCTTTTAGGAAAGTTTAATTTTTTTATTGACGACTACAGATCGAATTACGAATACAACAGAGTGATACTTGATAACAGTGGAGTTGTTGCAATTCCAAACAATCTTTACAGACAGATCAATAATGTTGGAGGACAGTACGAATATCAGAAAAACAAATGGAACGGTCGTTTTTTATATTCCAGATCAATCACCAATCAGTCGCTTTCTGATTTAGATGCCAAATTAAGATATGACTTAAATGAAAAGATCAAATTTGATTTCAGGTATCAGAATATTAATAAATTGCCTAATAATAATTACGACCTGTACCAAAGTAGTTTTATAAAATACAACTGGTCTAATAATTTTAAAAACGAAAAAATAAATTCGCTTAGCGCTAATGTTTTTACACCATGGTTAAATGCCGAGGTTCAATATTCAGTTCTAAAAGATCATTTGTATTTTAAAGATGAGTCCAATGCTGTTGAGATTGCCGCTCAAACTCAGATAGTGAGACCGTATCAGTACGGTAATGCAATTAATTATTTGTCTGTAAAAGCAAGTCGTGAGTTTAAATTTGGACCGTTTGCTTTAGACAATACATTATTATATCAAAAAGTTGAACAATCGGATTTAATTTTAAATGTACCTGATTTTGTAACCAGAAATACATTTTACTATTCAGGTTATTTTTTCAAGAAAGCATTATTTATGCAAAGCGGAATTACATTTAATTATTTTACTGAATATTTCGGTAATAGCTATAATCCTGTTATCGGTGAATTTTTTGTTCAACAAAATAAGAAGATTGGAAACTATGCCAACTTTGATTTTTTTGTGAACGCCAGAATTCGTCAGACGCGATTTTATTTTAAAGTAGAACACTTTAATGCTGCTTTTTCTCAGAGTAACTATTATTCAGCTCCTAATAATCCATATCGTGATTTAGCGATTCGATTTGGTTTAGTTTGGAATTTCTTCCAATAGAATTTTAGACTCTTTATTAATTTTAAAACCAAATATTAAATTTAAATAAAATGGACTTTTCAAAAAATATTTTAGAGACAATTGGTAATACACCATTGGTAAAACTCAACAAAATTGTTGCTGAAATTGATGCGTTAGTATTGGCAAAAGTCGAAACTTTTAATCCGGGGAATTCTGTAAAAGACAGAATGGCCGTAAAGATGATTGAAGATGCTGAGGCCGATGGTCGCCTAAAACCAGGAGGAACTATTATTGAAGGAACTTCCGGAAATACCGGAATGGGACTTGCTCTTGTAGCAATTATTAAAGGTTACAAATTAATCTGCGTGATCTCTGACAAACAGTCAAAAGAGAAAATGGATATTCTTCGTGCTGTTGGAGCAAAAGTAGTAGTTTGTCCTACAGACGTAGAACCTACGGACCCACGTTCTTATTACTCGGTTTCAAAGCGTTTAGCAGAAGAAACTCCTAATTCCTGGTATGTAAATCAATACGATAATATGTCAAATTCTTTGGCGCATTATGAACAAACCGGACCTGAAATCTGGAAACAAACCGATGGTAAAATCACGCATTTTGTGGTTGGAGTAGGAACGGGTGGTACCATTTCAGGAGTGGGTAAATTTTTGAAAGAGAAAAATCCGAACATCAAAATTTGGGGAATTGATACCTATGGTTCTGTTTTTAAAAAATACCACGAAACCGGTATCTTTGATGAAAACGAAATCTACTCTTATATCACAGAAGGAATCGGTGAAGATATTTTGCCTAAAAATGTTGATTTTTCTCTAATCGACGGATTCACTAAAGTAACAGATAAAGACGCAGCTGTTTATACCAGAAAAATTGCTCTTGAAGAAGCTATTTTTGTCGGGAATTCTGCTGGAGCTTGTATAAAAGGATTGTTACAGCTTAAAGAACACTTTAAGCCGGATGATGTAGTTGTGGTACTTTTTCATGATTCAGGAAGTCGTTACGTGGGGAAAATGTTTAACGACGACTGGATGCGTGAACGCGGATTCTTAGAAGAAAATATAACAAAAGCAGAAGATGTAATCAAAGATCATATTGACAAACAATTAATTGTTGTTCGTACAGAAGAATTGGTTTCACATGCGATTGAGCGTATGCGTAAGTACAAAATTTCGCAAATTCCAGTTGTAGATATTAATGGTTTTGTTGGTTCTGTTGATGAAACAGATTTGTTCAGAAGTTATGTGGCAGACAAAAATGTAGCCGAAAAACCAATAAAAGAAGTAATGGGGAAACCGTTCCCGATTGTAAAATTAGGAACTCCAATTGAAGAAGTTTCACGATTATTTACCAAAGAAAACGATGCTGTTTTAGTGGATTTAGGAAATGGCAATCACCATATTATTACCAAATACGATATTATTGGGTCTATAAAATAATAACCTAGTTCGTAACTTTGTAATCCATAGATCTAATTTGTAAAGATTAGATTTATGGATTTTTTTTAGTTTTAAAATAAAATGAATATGAATTTTACTGCCATAGATTTTGAAACGGCAACTGCTTACCATCCTTGTTCTGTTGGAATCGTAACGGTACAAAACGGGATAATTGTAGACGAGTTTGTCACTTTGATAAAACCGCCCAATAATGAATACAATCCGTTCACCATTCGTGTACATGGAATTTACCCGCGAGATACTGTAAATGCTAAATCATTTTTGCAAGTCTATCCGGAAATCGAAAAAAGATTAAAAAATAGAGTAGTGGTAGCGCATAATGAAAGTTTCGATCGTAATGTTTTATTTAAATCAATGGCGCTTTATGGCTTAGATTATGAAGAGCTCAATATTGCCCCACGTTGGGAATGCACAGTGAAAATATATAAAGCAAAAGGAATAAAGCCGACGAAATTAAGTGATTGTTGCCGGGAAATGAACATTCAGCTGAGTCATCACGAAGCACTTTCTGATGCACGGGCCTGTGCTAAATTATATCTGTTGAAATAATTTAAATTATTTTGTAAGATTAATACTAATTTTTATTTATTTTTAGGCTTGTTTATGAATTAATATAAAGCCCTAAAAATGAAAGAAGAATTTCTTCATTACCTGTGGAAGTTTAAGAAATTTGAAACCTTAAATTTAAAGACGACTCAAAATGAGCCTGTAACAATTATTAAGTCAGGAGACTATTTGGGGCTTTCGGGGCCTGATTTTTTTAATGCTCAAATTATAATTGGAAAGCAAAAATGGGCTGGGAATGTCGAAATTCATCTAAAATCATCCGATTGGTATGTGCACGGTCATGAAAGCGATATTGCTTATGAAAATGTAATTTTACATGTAGTTTGGGAGCACGATACTGCAATATTTCGGGTAGATAATACTGAAATTTCTGTTTTGGTATTAAAGGATTATGTTTCGTCAGAAATACTAAATAATTATGAGCTCTTAACTAAACCAAAGTCATGGATTCCCTGTGAAAGGGAAATTGCTCGGATTGATGAATTTGTTTTTAAAAATTGGCTGGAACGTGTTTTTTTTGAACGATTAGAACGCAAATCGGAACTTGTTTTTAGTTTGTTGAAGGAAAAAAATCAGGATTGGGAAGCCGTTCTATTCTGTTTACTGGCTAAAAATTTTGGTTTGAATATAAATGGAGATTCTTTCTTTCAAATCGCCAGCTCAATTCCGTTTTCAATTGTCAGAAAAGAAGGTTTCGAAACAGAAAATCTGGAAGCTTTGTTTTTTGGAATTTCGGGTTTACTGGATACGGAGAAAGAAGATCTTTATTTTGCCGATTTAGAAATCAGATACTTTTATCTTATTAGTAAATACCAGTTACCGAAAGTGTACATTGATCCACTTCAGTTTTTTAAACTTCGTCCGGATAATTTTCCGACCATTCGACTTTCGCAACTAGCGGCCTTATATAAAAAACATCAAAACTTATTCACTGCAATAATTGAAGTAAAATCGATCAAAAAGGTGTATGAATTGTTTGCTGTTTCTTCTACTTTGTACTGGCAGAATCATTACCAGTTCGATAAAGAAAGTCCTAAAAAAGTAAAAACGCTATCGAAATCATTCATAGATTTAATAATTCTAAATACAATAATTCCGCTGCAATTTGCTTACGCAGAAAAGAGAGGAGAATTTATTTCAGAAGATTTAATTGATTTTATGAAGGAGGTTGCTCCCGAGAAAAATTCGATTATTGATAAGTTTGAATCCTTCGGAGTAGTATCAAACAGCGCTTTTGATACACAAGCACTCTTGCAACTAAAAAAAGAATACTGCAATCTAAACGCCTGTTTAAAATGCGCAATCGGAATAGAATTATTAAAAGGCAATTAGAAAACAGGTTCGTTATATATTTTTGTACTTTTGTCCAAAGTTTAGAATCTAAGTTTTAAAATCTGAAGTTTAGAATCTAAAATCTAAAGTCATCAATCTAAAATCAAAAATCAACCCATGTCAGCAATAGTAAAACTCAAATTCTTTTTTGAAAAATATGGTTTTCATGTCTCTTCAAGATTGGCAGATAAATTGGGTATGCGGGTAACTAGCGTACGGTTATTTTTTATTTATATTTCATTTGTGACTGTAGGCTTGGGTTTTGGAGTTTATTTAACTCTGGCTTTCTGGATAAGACTAAAAGATTTAATTAGAGCAAAACGAACTTCCGTTTTTGATTTATAATCATAAAAAAACTCCAAATTAAATTTGGAGTTTTTTTATGAAATAGTATGCTGAAAACTATTCTGTTTTATTCAGTTTTGATCTTTTCTTGCTATAGCCAAAATAAACTAATATGCCAATAGCCAACCATCCTAGTGAAAGTAATTGAGCATCTATACTTAAGTTAATCATTAAGTAAGTATTGATTGAAATACCAAGAACTGCAATTACAGGTAAAGCTGGTACTTTAAAAGTTCTGGTTAATTGAGGTTGTTTAACTCTCAAAATCCAAACTGCAATACAAACCATTGTAAAGGCAAATAGAGTACCGAAGCTAGTCATATCCGCTAATTTGTTGATTGGTGTAAAAGCAGCAACAATTGCAATAATACCACCCAAGATCATTAAGTTGGTTTTTGGTGTTCCTGAAATTGGATTAACTTTAGAGAACACAGAAGGAATTAAGCCATCTTTAGACATTCCAAGGAAAATTCTTGATTGTCCCATGATCATTACCATTAATACAGAAACTAAACCAACAGTTGCAGCAATAGTAATTATTAAACCTGCCCAACCTTGTCCTGCAATATCAAATGCATAAGCAACCGGTGCTTTTATAGCCTCAGGATATTTTCCTAGTGGGTTAAAATCTTTATAGTTCATCATTCCTGTTAGTACTAAAGAAACAAGAATATATAAGGTAGTACAAATTAATAACGAAGCAATAATGGCAAATGGAACGTCCTTTTTAGGATTAATAGCCTCACCAGCTTGAGTAGAAACAGCATCAAAACCTACATAAGCAAAGAAAATTGCTGCAGCTCCGGACACAATTCCGCCAATTCCGTAAGCGTTATGTGTAGTTTCTTTTTCAATAATTTGAGTTGCTGCCGGAATAAATGGATGCCAGTTAGCAGTATTGATGAAGAAAAGTCCCGCAATAATTACAAATATTACAGCAGAAACTTTAAGAATTACAATCATATTGTTAGCTTTTGCTGCACTTTTTGTTCCTTTAATAAGGATTGAAATAACAAAAAGAACGATACAGAAAGCAGGTAGATTCATAGAGAAACCTTCTCCTGTATAACTGCTGGGATCTGTTGTAAGCCATTCAGGGAGGTGAATATGAAACATTTTGAGTAATTTATTAAAGTAGCCCGACCAGGAAACGGCGACCGTCATAGATCCCATGGCATACTCGAGGATAAGCCCCCAACCGATAATCCAGGCGAAAATTTCTCCAATTGTACCATAGGCATAGGCATAAGCAGAGCCTTCAACAGGTAAAATAGAAGCGAACTCAGAATAACAAAGAGCTGCAAAAACACAGGCAATACCTGCAATAATGAAGGAAACGGCTAGTGCTGGTCCTGCATGGTAGTAAGCTCCGGTACCGGTAAGAACAAATATTCCTCCACCAATAATGGCTCCAACTCCAATGGCAGTAAGGCTCCATTTTCCTAAAACCCTTTTTAAATCACTTTTCTTCATATCAGCTTCAAAAGCCGATATTGGTTTAACTCGCATAATTGACATACTATAATCGTGGTTTATTGTTATTAAGTTCCAAATGTATCGTTTTTTATAAAAAATAAAAACAATTATGTAATATTAAGTGACAAAATCTTCACTATTTATATAAATCGCACTTAAAGTATCCGTTAATGCTTGAAATCATTAATTAATTCTATGAAGGCATTTAAGCTGAAAAAAGACCTTAAATTAAATTTGTAAGATTTTTCTTTTAAAATTAAACATTTTTAATTAATTTAGGCTTATAATAAAGTGTAAAGTTTTAGGTGAATAGGAGTTTTATGACGTTAGTAAGGTATTTTAAGTTTACAAATCAGCAACGAACCGGAATTATTTTGCTTTTTGGAGTAATAATAGTGTTGCAAATGATTTACTTTTTGGTAAACTTCACGGAACTCGAAAAAAAAGTTCCCGAAAAAGAACAGTGGATGTCTTTGCAGGCTGAAATTGATTCCTTAAAAATAGAGAAATACAAGAACAAGCGACAAGTCTATTTGTTCAATCCTAATTATATGTCAGATTACAAAGGGTATAAATTGGGCATGTCTGTTCAGGAGATTGACAGGTTGATGGCTTTTCGTAAAGAAAACCGCTATGTAAATTCGGCTGAAGAATTTCAGCAGATCACAAAAATTTCAGATTCGTTATTAAATGTCATTTCGCCTCTTTTTAAATTTCCGGAATGGACGAGCAATAAAAAAAGAGTTGTTGGGAATAAAATGGACTTTAATAAAAGTGAAAAATATGGTAATTCAACCTTTGTAAAAAAAGTGAAGAGTGCTGTGATGGATCTTAATTTAGCGACTCAGGAAGATTTGATTAAAATTTATGGAGTTGGTGATGCATTATCCTTACGAATACTCAAACAGAAGGAAATCTTGGGCGGATTTGTTTCAATGGAACAATTAAAGGAAGTTTGGGGACTTTCACCCGAAGTGATTAATGAATTGAATGTACATTTTAAGATTTTCGAAATCCCGAAGCTTAAAAAGATTGCAATAAACAAGGTCTCTTTAAAAGAATTATCCCAGTTTCCTTATTTTAAATATGCATTAGCAAAACAAGTCATTACCTATAGGAGTATGAATGGAGATTTTAAGAATATTGAGGATTTAGCAAAAATTAACGGTTTTCCTGTTGAAAAAGCAAAAATAATTAGTTTATATTTGGAGTTCTAAAATTAAACTGACCACTATGAATTTTGATTATAACGAAACACAATTAATGATTGCGCAGTCAATAAAGGAATTTGCGGACAAAAACATCAGACCAAATATAATGGAATGGGATGAAGCGCAAACTTTTCCTGTTGCCTTATTTAAAGAATTAGGAGAAATGGGATTCATGGGCGTTTTAGTTCCTGAAGAGTATGGAGGAAGTGGCTTAGGGTATCACGAGTATATTACTGTTGTAGAAGAAATCTCAAAAGTAGATCCTTCTATTGGGTTATCCGTTGCGGCGCATAATTCATTATGTACAAATCATATTTTGACTTTTGGAAATGAAGAGCAAAAGAAAAAATGGTTACCAAAATTAGCAACTGCGGAATTTATAGGAGCTTGGGGTTTGACAGAACACAATACAGGTTCTGATGCCGGAGGGATGAATACCACTGCTGTTAAAGATGGTGATTTTTGGATCGTAAATGGTGCTAAAAACTTTATCACACATGCGATTTCAGGTGATGTTGCTGTTGTAATAGTTCGTACAGGAGAAAAAGGCGATTCAAAAGGAATGACGGCTTTTGTTTTTGAAAAAGGAATGCCTGGATTTACGTCTGGCAGAAAAGAAAATAAATTAGGAATGCGTGCCAGTGAAACAGCTGAGTTGGTTTTTGACAATTGTCGTATTTCTGATGCTAACCGATTAGGAGAAGTGGGCCAGGGCTTTGTTCAGGCAATGAAAATATTAGATGGTGGTAGAATTTCTATCGGAGCTTTGTCACTTGGAATTTCCAAAGGAGCATATGAAGCAGCATTAAAATATTCAAAAGAAAGACATCAATTTGGACAACCTATTAGTAGTTTTCAAGGTATCTCTTTTAAATTGGCCGATATGGCAACGGAAATTGAAGCTTCAGAACTGTTGTTACATAAAGCAGCTTTCTTAAAACAGCAGCACAAACCGGTTACGACAAGTGGAGCTATGGCAAAAATGTATGCCTCAGAAGCCTGCGTTAAAATTGCAAATGAAGCAGTTCAGATTCATGGAGGTTATGGATATACTAAAGATTTTCCAGTTGAGAAATTCTATCGTGACTCTAAATTATGTACGATAGGTGAAGGAACGACTGAGATTCAGAAAGTAGTAATTGCCAGAAACTTGCTAAAAGAATAGAATTATAGAGCAAAGAGAATAGAATATAGAGTAGGTTTTGTTGGTCTAAGTTAGGATTGACGTAGCTTGAGTCTGTTTTCTATATTCTATTCTCTCTTTTCTTTTATTTAAAGAAAAATAATTCATAATTTATAACTGATAACTCATAATTAATAATTACTTTTGCAGCCTTAACGAGAGGAGGTGTCAATATTATGTTAATTATACCAATTAAAGACGGAGAAAATATCGATAGAGCATTAAAGCGCTATAAAAGAAAATTTGATAAAACAGGAACTGTTCGTCAATTAAGAGCACGTACTGCTTTTATTAAGCCTTCTGTAATCAAAAGAGCTCAAATTCAAAAAGCGGCTTACATTCAAAACATGAGAGATGGTTTAGAAAGTTAGTAGTAGCTTATCAAAATAATTACCGTTAGCGGTCAAAAATATACTTTTTTGATGCTAACGGTTTTTTTATGCCTAATTTTGAGATTATCGAATTTTCGACATGATCCTTTTTGAGTGACTTTTAGATTAGCTTCAGAAAAGTTTGTCGTTCAGATTTGAAATTTGGAATTTCAAAGATTGGAATTTTATTTCAACTTGTGTTTTAAATAGTTTTGGGATTAAGGTTGGAAAGGTTTATCGTTCAGATTTGGAATTTGGAATTTCAAAAATTGGAATTTTAATATCCTTTGGTTTTTTCGAGAAACAAATAGGTGTAATGTGCGTAACTGTGGTTTTGTATGAAAACAAATAAAGAGGCATTTCGTGATTATCTGCAATTAGAGAAAAAATATTCCCTTCATACGGTTAATGCGTATCTGGGTGATATCTCATTTTTTGAAATGTTTAATCAGTCTCAATTTGAGCAGGAAAATATAGAGCAGGTTCATTACGGTCAAATTAGAAGTTGGATTGTTTCTTTGGTGGATCAGGGTGTTTCTAATGTTTCTGTGAATAGAAAAATGGCTTCTCTGCGGGCTTTTTATAAGTTTCTTTTAAAAACAAAACAAATAGAAGTAAATCCGATGTTGAAGCATAAGGCTTTGAAAACGCCTAAAATTGTTCAGATTCCATTTTCTGAAAAAGAACTTGTTGATTTGATGGAGGAGGTTAGTAGTCCGATTGGTTTTGAGGAGATCAGGGATAAGCTTGTTGTGGAGTTGTTTTATGCGACCGGAATTCGAAGAGCAGAGCTGATTAGTTTGATGGTTTCTAATGTGGATTTGTCTTCAGGGGTGATAAAGGTTTTGGGTAAAAGAAATAAAGAGCGCATAATTCCGGTTCTTCCTGTTGTTTTAGGGCAGTTTGAGTTGTATTTGAAGGAAAGATCTTCTTTAGAGAAAATAGTGGATCAGAATTATTTTTTTATTTCAAGGAAAGGGTTAAAATTGAGTGAATCTTTTGTGTATCGTTTAATAAATTCATACTTTAGTAGGGTCTCTGAAAAGGTAAAAAAAAGTCCACATGTCCTCAGGCATACTTTTGCGACTCACTTGTTAAATAACGGAGCGGATTTGAATTCAGTTAAAGAATTATTAGGGCATTCGAGTTTGGCGTCTACGCAAGTTTATACTCATAATAGTTTGGCAGAGTTGAAGAAAGTGTATGGTGACGCGCATCCGAGAAATAAATAATAGTTCTTAAATGTTTAACCCTAAAATTTATATTATGAAGGTAGATGTTCATGCAGTTAACTTTACTGTTGACAGAAAGTTGGTAGATTTTATTCAGGAAAGAATGGATAAGTTGGAAAAATACTACGATCGAGTGGTTTCGGCAGATGTTTTTTTGAAAGTGGAAAGAACAAGTGATAAGGAGAATAAGGCGGTAGAGATAAAGATTAATGTTCCTGGGGATGATTTTTTGGTTAAAAAGCAGTGTAAAACGTTTGAAGAGGCGATTGAGCTTTCGGCAGAATCTTTAGAACGATTGCTTGTAAAGAGGAAAGAAAAAATTAGAACACATATATAATTGAATTTAATTGAAATTTTTTTCAAAAAATGTTTTGATTAAAGGATAAATTAGCTACATTTGCAGTCCGTTAGAAATAGCGGACTTTTTTAATGAGTTTGCCAGCGTAGCTCAGTTGGCTAGAGCAGCTGATTTGTAATCAGCAGGTCGTGGGTTCGAGTCCCTCCGCCGGCTCAAAAAAAGTTTCAAATGCGATTTGAAACAGGTTCTTTTAAATTATTGAAAAAAGTATTTATGATCAAAGAAAGATTTTAGGTTTTAATCTAAAATCAGAAATCTAAAATCATAAATTATTTCGGGGAGATACTCAAGCGGCCAACGAGGGCAGACTGTAAATCTGCTGTGTGAACTTCGCAGGTTCGAATCCTGCTCTCCCCACAAAAAAAGAAGTTAAGATTTCGGGTTGTAGGTTAAGGATATTGAAAGTCTTAAATCTAAGATTCAAAAATCTAAAATCAGAACTCTCTGCCGACTTAGCTCAGGGGTAGAGTGCTTCCTTGGTAAGGAAGAGGTCACGGGTTCAATTCCCGTAGTTGGCTCAAGTAAGTAGGAAATTGAAAATTAATATATAACTAAGATTAAAAATTAAGTAAAATGGCAAAGGAGAATTTTAATCGTTCCAAACCGCACTTAAACATAGGTACAATTGGACACGTAGATCACGGAAAAACTACATTAACTGCAGCAATTACAAAAGTATTGTCTGACGCTGGTTACTGTCAAGCTAAATCGTTTGATCAAATCGATAACGCTCCAGAGGAGAAAGAAAGAGGTATTACTATTAATACATCACACGTAGAGTATGAAACAGCTAACCGTCATTACGCTCACGTTGACTGTCCAGGTCACGCGGATTACGTAAAGAACATGGTTACTGGTGCTGCTCAAATGGACGGTGCTATCTTAGTAGTTGCTGCTACAGATGGTCCAATGCCACAAACTCGTGAGCACATCCTTTTAGGTCGTCAGGTTGGTATTCCAAGAATGGTTGTATTCATGAACAAAGTGGATATGGTTGATGATGCTGAATTGTTAGAGCTTGTTGAAATGGAAATTAGAGATTTATTATCTTTCTACGAATATGATGGAGATAATGGTCCTGTAGTTCAAGGTTCTGCTTTAGGAGGATTGAATAATGATCCTGCTTGGGTTCCTAAAATTATTGAATTAATGGAAGCTGTTGATGCTTGGATCGAGGAGCCAATCCGTGATACTGCAAAACCTTTCTTAATGCCTGTTGAAGATGTATTTACAATTACTGGTCGTGGAACTGTTGCTACAGGTCGTATCGAAACTGGAATTGCTAATACTGGAGATGCAGTTGAAATTATTGGTATGGGAGCTGACAAATTAACTTCTACTATTACAGGAGTTGAGATGTTCCGTAAAATCCTTGACAGAGGTGAAGCTGGAGATAACGTAGGTTTATTGTTAAGAGGTGTTGATAAAGAATCTATCAAAAGAGGAATGGTTATCATTAAGCCAGGATCAGTAAAACCACACGCTACTTTCAAAGCTGAGGTTTATATCTTGAAAAAAGAAGAAGGTGGACGTCACACTCCATTCCATAATAACTACCGTCCACAGTTCTACGTACGTACAACTGACGTAACAGGAGTTATTACTTTACCAGAAGGAGTAGAGATGGTAATGCCAGGAGACAACTTGACAATTAATGTTGCTTTATTAAGCCCAATCGCAATGAGCGTTGGTTTGCGTTTCGCTATCCGTGAAGGTGGTAGAACTGTAGGAGCAGGTCAGGTGACTGAAATCGTAGGATAATCCTATAAAATTATAAGAAGCCAGTTGATTTTCTTAACTGAAATCACTGGCTTTTAATTACGGGCGTAGTTCAAGGGTAGAATAGCGGTCTCCAAAACCGTTGATGGGGGTTCGAATCCCTCCGCCCGTGCAATAAAAAATATATCAAATGACAAAAGTTACGAATTATTTATCAGAGGCTTTCGAAGAGTTAAAGTCAAATGTTACTTGGCCGGCTTGGGCTGAGGTTCAGAAATTGACAATTGTTGTGGCTGTATTTTCGATACTGTTTGCTTTGGCAACATGGGGAACAGACGAATTTTTTGCAAAAGCTTTAGCTGGATTTTTTAACTGGTTAAAAGGATAATTTTTTTGTGATGGCAGATAATAATGTGAAAAAATGGTACGTAGTTAGAGCTGTAAGCGGACAAGAAAATAAAGTCAAAGCTTATATCGAAACTGAGATTGCCAGATTAGGTATGGGTGATTATGTTTCCCAAGTTTTAGTACCTACAGAAAAAGTAGTTACTGTAAAAGAAGGAAAGAAAATGTCTAAGGATAAAGTTTATTTCCCTGGATATGTTATGATCGAAGCCAACTTGGTTGGTGAGATACCTCATATTATTAAGTCAATTACCAGTGTAATTGGTTTTTTAGGAGAGATCAAAGGGGGCGAGCCTGTTCCATTGAGACTTTCTGAAGTAAATCGTATGTTAGGAAAAGTAGATGAGCTTGCTGTAAATACAGATACTCGTGCAATTCCGTTCAACTTAGGTGAAACTGTAAAAGTGATCGATGGTCCTTTTAATGGATTTAACGGTACGGTTGAGAAAATAAACGAAGAGAAGCGTAAACTTGAAGTAATGGTTAAGATTTTCGGAAGAAAAACACCATTGGAATTGAGTTTTATGCAAGTTGAAAAAGTATAATTTTTGTTACATCTATAATAACCACTATAATTGCTTCCTATGATTATGGTGTTAAATTTTTTAAAAAATGGCTAAAGAAATTAGTAAGGTAGTTAAACTACAAGTTAAGGGAGGTGCTGCGAACCCGTCGCCACCGGTTGGACCTGCTTTAGGAGCTGCTGGGGTTAATATCATGGAGTTCTGTAAGCAGTTCAATGCTAGAACACAAGATAAACCTGGCAAAATATGCCCAGTACAAATTACTGTGTATAAAGACAAATCATTTGATTTTGTTGTAAAAACTCCTCCAGCTGCTGTCCAATTATTGGAAGCTGCAAAGCTAAAGTCTGGATCAGGTGAACCAAATCGTAAAAAAGTAGCTAGCGTTACTTGGGACGTTATCAAAGCAATTGCTGAAGATAAAATGGTAGATTTAAATGCATTCACAATCGAATCTGCAATGAGCATGATCGCTGGAACTGCTAGATCTATGGGTATAACTGTATCAGGAGATGCTCCTTTTTAATTAAGAGAAAGAAATGGCAAAATTAACAAAAAAGCAAAAAGAGGCTGCTTCAAAAATTGAAAAGAACAAACTATACTCTTTGAAAGATGCTGCTGCATTGATTAAAGTTATAGCTTCTGCAAAATTTGATGAGTCTGTTGATATCGCAGTTCGTTTGGGTGTTGATCCAAGAAAAGCGAATCAAATGGTTAGAGGTGTAGTTACATTACCTCACGGAACTGGTAAAGACGTTAAAGTATTAGCATTAGTTACTCCAGATAAAGAAGCGGAAGCTAAAGAAGCTGGAGCTGATTATGTAGGTCTTGACGATTACTTACAAAAAATTAAAGATGGTTGGACAGATGTTGATGTAATCATCACTATGCCAGCTGTTATGGGTAAATTAGGTCCATTAGGTCGTATTTTAGGACCTAGAGGTTTAATGCCAAACCCTAAAACAGGTACTGTAACTATGGATGTTGCAAAAGCTGTTGCAGAGGTTAAAGCTGGTAAAATTGACTTTAAAGTTGATAAAACTGGTATCGTACATGCAGGAATTGGTAAAGTTTCTTTTGGAGCTGAGCAAATTTATGACAATGCACACGAAATTATTCAAACATTAATCAAACTTAAACCAACTGCTGCTAAAGGTACCTACATTAAAGGTATTCACCTTACAAGCACTATGAGTCCAGCAATTGCTTTGGACCCTAAAGCAGTATAATTGGTAGTTAATAATTTTTAGTATGACTAGAGAAGAAAAATCAATCGCGATTGAAGATTTAACTGCGCAGTTAGCTGGTACAAATATTATTTATGTATCTGATATTTCTGGATTAAATGCAGAAACAACTTCAAACTTGAGAAGAGCTTGTTTTAAAGCAGGTATTAAATTAGAAGTTGTAAAAAACACTTTGCTTGCAAAAGCAATGGAAGCTTCTGCTAATGACTATGGTGATTTACCTTCAGTATTGACTGGTAACAGCGCTATCTTTATTTCAGACGTTGCAAATGCACCTGGAAAAATAATCAAAGATTTCAGAAAAAAATCAGCTAAACCTTTATTAAAAGGAGCTTATATCAATTCTGAAATTTACATTGGAGATGATCAATTAGATGCGTTAGCAACTATTAAATCTAAAGAAGAACTTCTTGGAGAGCTTATCGGATTGTTACAATCACCAGCTCAAAGAATTATTTCTGCACTTCAAAACAAATTTGCTGGAGAAGAAGCAGCAACTGAAGAAGCATAATACAAAAGACAGCTACTGTCTCTTGTGTTGATAAATTCGCACACACAAATAAATTATAATTTTACAAATCATTTTAAACGATAGAAAAAATGGCAGATTTGAAACAATTCGCAGAACAATTAGTTAACCTAACAGTTAAAGAAGTTAACGAATTAGCAACAATATTAAAAGATGAGTATGGTATCGAGCCTGCTGCTGCAGCGGTTGTAGTTGCTGCTGGTGGTGGAGAAGGTGCTGCTGAAGAAGCACAAACTGAATTTACAGTAGTATTAAAAGAAGCTGGAGCTTCTAAATTAGCTGTTGTAAAATTAGTTAAAGAACTTACAGGTTTAGGTCTTAAAGAAGCTAAAGATGTAGTTGACGGTGCTCCAAGTAACGTTAAAGAAGGTGTTTCTAAAGAAGAGGCTGAAGGTCTTAAAAAATCATTAGAAGAAGCTGGAGCTGTAGTTGAACTTAAATAAGTTTACTCGGTTTTAAGAACTAGGTTTAGGTCTTGAGTCAAAACTCAATGGCCTAAACCATTTTTCGTATAATAAAATATAGCATGTTTTATTATCAAATAGTTTAAAATACGAAAAAGTTTTTGATCAATACGAAGAAAAAAAATTAAGCCTTATTTTCTTGGTTTATTTTTAAAGATGTATTGATTACAATAAGAAAGTATACATTAAACAATGTGTTTTTACACAAAAAACTACTTTTTTTTAATCAAAATTTTGTTCATTGATGATAACAAATCAGACTGAAAGATTGAATTTTGCCTCTACAAAAAATATTCCTGACTATCCGGATTTTCTAGATGTTCAGGTTAAATCCTTTAAAGATTTTTTTCAATTAGAAACTAAATCTGACGAGAGAGGCAACGAAGGGTTGTACAACACCTTCATGGAAAACTTTCCAATCACAGATACAAGAAATAACTTTGTATTGGAGTTCCTGGATTATTTTGTAGACCCGCCACGTTATACAATTCAAGAATGTATAGAGAGAGGACTTACTTATAGTGTGCCTTTAAAAGCCAGGTTAAAACTATACTGTACAGACCCGGAACACGAAGATTTTGAAACTATTGTACAAGATGTTTATCTTGGAACAATTCCTTACATGACGCCAAGTGGTACCTTTGTAATTAATGGTGCTGAGCGTGTTGTAGTATCTCAACTACACCGTTCTCCTGGGGTTTTCTTTGGACAATCATTCCATGCAAATGGAACAAAATTATATTCTGCCAGAGTAATTCCTTTTAAAGGTTCTTGGATAGAATTTTCTACAGATATCAACAGCGTTATGTACGCATATATCGATAGAAAGAAAAAATTACCGGTTACAACTTTATTCCGTGCAATCGGATTCGAAAGAGATAAGGATATCCTTGAAATTTTCGACCTTGCTGAAGAAATTAAAGTTTCTAAAACAGGTATCAAAAAGTATATTGGAAGAAGACTTGCTGCACGTGTATTGAATACATGGCATGAGGATTTCGTTGATGAAGATACCGGTGAGGTAGTTTCTATCGAGCGTAACGAAATCATCCTTGATCGTGATACTATTATCGACAAAGATAATGTGGAAGAGATCATCGATTCTAACGTTAAATCTATTTTGTTACACAAAGAGGATAATAACCAAGCAGATTATGCTATTATCCACAATACATTACAAAAAGATCCAACAAACTCTGAAAAAGAAGCTGTAGAGCACATTTACCGTCAGTTGCGTAACGCTGAACCGCCTGATGAGGAAACGGCTCGTGGTATTATAGATAAATTGTTCTTCTCTGATCAACGTTACAACTTAGGTGAGGTAGGTCGTTACAGAATGAACAAAAAACTTGGTTTAGATATCCCGATGGAAAAGCAAGTGCTTACCAAAGAAGATATCATTACCATTGTAAAATATTTGATCGAATTGATCAACTCTAAAGCAGAGATTGATGATATTGATCACTTATCTAACCGTCGTGTTAGAACAGTTGGAGAACAATTGTCTCAACAATTCGGTGTAGGTTTAGCACGTATGGCTAGAACTATTAGAGAGCGTATGAACGTTAGAGATAACGAGGTGTTTACACCAATTGATTTGATTAATGCTAAAACATTATCATCAGTTATCAACTCTTTCTTTGGAACAAACCAGTTGTCTCAATTTATGGATCAAACGAATCCATTAGCTGAGATTACACACAAGAGAAGATTATCTGCACTTGGACCAGGTGGACTTTCGAGAGAGAGAGCCGGTTTCGAGGTTCGTGACGTTCACTATACACACTATGGTCGTTTATGTCCGATTGAAACTCCAGAGGGACCAAACATTGGTTTGATTTCATCTCTTGGTGTTTATGCAAAAGTTAACGGAATGGGTTTCATCGAAACTCCTTACCGTAAAGTTACTGAAGGTGTAGTTGATTTGGAAAGTACTCCTATTTATTTGAGTGCTGAAGAAGAAGAAGGAAAAATGATTGCTCAGGCAAACATTGAAATGGATGCTACAGGTAAAATTACAGCGAGCAATGTTATTGCGCGTGAGGAAGGTGACTTCCCGGTTGTTGAGCCATCAGCAGTACATTATACAGACGTTGCTCCTAACCAGATTGCTTCGATTTCGGCTTCATTGATTCCTTTCTTGGAACATGATGATGCGAATAGAGCCTTGATGGGATCTAACATGATGCGTCAGGCGGTTCCTTTGATCCGTCCGGAAGCACCAATCGTTGGTACAGGTTTAGAGCGTCAAGTAGCTTCAGATTCTAGAGTATTGATTAATGCTGAAGGAGATGGAACTGTAGAATATGTTGATGCTAATATCATTACTATCAAATACGACCGTACTGAAGATGAAAGAATGGTTAGTTTTGATGCTGATGAGAAAACATACAACTTAATTAAATTTAGAAAAACCAATCAAGGTACAAGTATTAACCTGAAACCAATCGTAAGAAAAGGAGACAGAGTTAGTCTTGGTCAAGTATTATCAGAAGGATATGCTACTCAAAATGGTGAATTAGCTTTAGGTAGAAACTTAAAAGTTGCGTTCATGCCATGGAAAGGGTATAACTTTGAGGATGCGATTGTAATTTCTGAAAAAGTAGTTCGTGATGATATTTTTACTTCTATCCACGTTGATGATTATTCATTAGAGGTTAGAGATACTAAGTTAGGAAATGAAGAGTTAACAAACGATATTCCTAACGTTTCTGAAGAAGCTACTAAAGATTTAGATGAAAACGGTATGATCAGAATTGGAGCAGAGGTTAAACCTGGCGACATTTTGATTGGAAAAATTACACCAAAAGGAGAATCAGATCCAACTCCGGAAGAGAAATTGCTTCGTGCAATCTTCGGGGATAAAGCGGGTGATGTAAAAGATGCTTCATTAAAAGCTTCTCCATCTTTACATGGTGTAGTTCTTGACAAAAAATTATTTGCAAGAGCCGTAAAAGATAAACGTAAACGTACTCAGGATAAAGATGCTTTAGGTGCTTTAGAAATGGAATTTGAAACTAAATTTGTTGAATTAAAAGACAGATTAGTTGAAAAATTATTCTTGATCGTTAACGGAAAAACATCTCAAGGTGTAATGAATGATTTGGGTGAAGAAGTTTTACCAAAAGGTAAAAAATATACTCAAAAAATGCTTTACGCAGTAGAAGATTTTGCTCACTTAAGTAAAGGTCAATGGGTTGCTGATGATGCTACAAATAAAATGGTGAATGATTTAATTCATAACTATAAAATTAAGCTTAACGACTTACAAGGATCTTTAAGAAGAGAGAAATTTACGATTACAGTTGGAGATGAATTACCATCTGGAATCTTGAAATTAGCTAAGATTTACATTGCTAAAAAACGTAAATTGAAAGTTGGGGATAAAATGGCAGGACGTCACGGTAACAAAGGTATTGTTGCAAGAATCGTTCGTCATGAAGATATGCCTTTCCTTGAAGACGGAACACCGGTAGATATCGTATTGAATCCACTTGGGGTACCTTCACGTATGAACATTGGTCAGATTTATGAAACTGTTCTTGGATGGGCCGGTATGAACTTGGGTAGAAAATTTGCTACTCCAATTTTTGACGGTGCTTCTTTAGATCAAATTAATGAATTAACTGATGAAGCTGGAGTTCCACGTTTCGGACATACACACCTTTATGATGGTGGTACTGGAGAGCGTTTCCATCAAGCAGCGACTGTGGGTGTAATTTACATGCTTAAATTAGGACACATGGTTGATGATAAGATGCACGCACGTTCTATCGGACCATACTCATTGATTACGCAACAACCTCTTGGAGGTAAGGCGCAATTCGGAGGTCAGCGTTTTGGAGAGATGGAGGTTTGGGCACTTGAGGCTTATGGAGCATCAAGTACACTTAGAGAAATCTTAACTGTTAAATCGGATGACGTTATTGGTAGAGCTAAAACTTACGAAGCTATCGTTAAGGGAGAGTCTATGCCAGAACCAGGTTTACCAGAATCATTCAACGTATTGATGCACGAATTAAAAGGTCTTGGACTAGATATTCGTTTAGAAGAATAAATAAGTTTTCAGTCGCAGTCTCAGTATTCAGTTCAACACTGAAAACTGAGACTGTAGCTGTTTACTAAAATTAAAGTTTTTAGGATTTATACCCGTAAACCGTTCCGATTTTTTATAAAACTGAATATGTTTTATATCTAGCGCTTCAAAATTTAAAGGTTTGAAGTTTAGAGAAGTAACCCGAGGTAGTGTTAACAGTCATAAAGTCAGCAGTGGCTTTCGACTTAAACAAAAATCAATTTTTAATTGCAAATAAATCAATAGTAAAAACTATGATGAATAATAGAAACAATAATAAAGATAAAAATCCGGTAAAAAGATTTAATAAAATCTCTATTGGATTAGCTTCACCTGAATCTATCTTGAAAGAATCAAGAGGAGAGGTTTTAAAGCCAGAAACAATCAACTACAGAACACACAAACCTGAAAGAGACGGACTTTTCTGCGAAAGAATCTTCGGACCTGTTAAGGATTTTGAGTGTGCTTGTGGTAAATATAAAAGAATTCGTTACAAAGGGATCATCTGTGACCGTTGTGGTGTTGAAGTTACTGAGAAAAAAGTACGTCGTGATAGAGTAGGACACATCAACCTTGTTGTGCCAATTGCTCACATCTGGTATTTCCGTTCTCTTCCAAACAAAATTGGTTATATCCTTGGTCTTCCATCTAAGAAATTAGATATGATCATTTACTACGAAAGATACGTAGTAATTCAAGCTGGTATTGCTAAAAATGCAGATGGAGAATCCTTACAAAGATTAGATTTCTTAACAGAAGAAGAATATTTGAATATTTTAGATACTCTTCCACAAGAAAATCTTTATTTAGATGATATGGATCCTAATAAATTTGTTGCCAAAATGGGAGCAGAGTGTATTATGGATTTATTAGCGCGTATTGACTTAGATGAGTTATCTTACCAACTAAGACACAGTGCTAACAACGAAACGTCTAAACAACGTAAAACTGAAGCATTAAAAAGATTACAAGTTGTTGAGTCTTTCCGTGAGTCTAACTTAAACCGCGAAAACCGTCCGGAATGGATGATTATGAAAGTGGTTCCTGTTATTCCACCAGAATTACGTCCGCTTGTGCCACTTGATGGAGGTCGTTTTGCAACTTCAGATTTAAATGATTTATACCGTCGTGTAATCATCCGTAACAATCGTTTGAAAAGATTAATGGAGATTAAAGCCCCTGAAGTGATCTTAAGAAACGAAAAACGTATGTTACAAGAATCTGTAGATTCATTATTTGATAACACTCGTAAAGCTTCTGCTGTTAAAACAGAATCTAACAGACCATTAAAATCATTATCAGATTCATTAAAAGGTAAACAAGGACGTTTCCGTCAAAACCTTTTAGGAAAACGTGTGGATTATTCTGCTCGTTCGGTAATTGTTGTTGGTCCTGAATTAAAATTATTCGAATGCGGATTGCCAAAAGATATGGCAGCTGAATTATACAAACCTTTCGTTATCCGTAAATTGATTGAAAGAGGTATTGTTAAAACAGTAAAATCGGCTAAGAAAATCATAGACAAAAAAGAGCCGGTAGTTTGGGATATCCTTGAAAATGTAATTAAAGGACACCCTGTATTACTTAACCGTGCTCCTACGTTGCACAGACTTGGTATCCAGGCTTTCCAACCAAAATTAATTGAAGGAAAAGCAATCCAGTTACACCCGTTAGTATGTACGGCATTTAACGCGGATTTTGATGGGGATCAGATGGCAGTTCACTTGCCATTAGGACCAGAGGCTATTTTAGAGGCACAATTATTAATGTTGGCTTCTCACAATATTCTTAACCCTGCAAATGGTGCTCCAATTACGGTACCTTCTCAGGATATGGTCTTGGGTCTATATTATATGACCAAAGAACGTATCTCTACACCAGAACACATTATTTTAGGTCAAGACTTAACATTCTATTCTGCTGAAGAAGTAAATATTGCATTAAACGAAGGAAGATTAGAATTGAATGCTCGTGTAAGAATTAGAGCAAAAGATTTTAATGAGGCTGGAGAATTGGTGTATAAAATTATCCAAACAACTGCAGGACGTGTATTATTTAACGAAGTAGTACCGGAAGCAGCAGGATATATCAATGACGTATTGACTAAGAAAAACCTTAGAGATATTATCGGACACATTTTAAGTGTGACGAATGTACCTACTACAGCAGCTTTCTTGGACAATATGAAAGACATGGGGTATAAATTCGCATTTAGAGGAGGTTTATCATTCTCTTTAGGTGATATTAGAATTCCAGAACAAAAAACAAAATTAATTGCAGATGCCAGAGAGCAAGTTGAAGGTATTTCTGTAAATTATAACATGGGTCTTATCACGAATAACGAGCGTTACAACCAAGTTATTGACGTTTGGACTTCTGCGAATGCACAGCTTACAGAATTAGCAATGAAAAATATTAGAGAAGACCAACAAGGTTTCAACTCTGTATATATGATGCTTGACTCTGGAGCGAGGGGTTCTAAGGAGCAGATTCGTCAGTTAACAGGTATGCGTGGTTTGATGGCTAAGCCTAAAAAATCTACTGCCGGTGGTGGTGAGATTATTGAAAACCCGATTCTTTCTAACTTTAAGGAAGGACTTTCGATCCTTGAGTACTTCATTTCTACTCACGGTGCTCGTAAAGGACTTGCGGATACGGCTCTTAAAACGGCTGATGCCGGATACTTAACAAGAAGGCTTCATGACGTTTCTCAAGATGTTATTGTAAACATCGAAGATTGTGGAACTTTAAGAGGTGTTGAAGTATCTGCTTTGAAGAAAAATGAGGAAATTGTTGAATCTTTAGGAGAAAGAATTTTAGGACGTGTTGCGTTGCAAGATGTTATTAATCCTCTTACTAATGAAGTAATTGTTCAATCAGGTCAACAAATCACTGAAGCAATTATGAAGGTTATCGAAGCTTCTCCTATTGAAAGAGTAGAAGTTAGATCTCCATTAACTTGTGAGGCTTTAAAAGGTATTTGTGCGAAATGTTACGGTAGAAACTTAGCTACCGGTAAGATGACACAAAGAGGTGAAGCAGTTGGAGTTATTGCAGCTCAATCTATTGGTGAGCCAGGTACACAGTTAACACTTCGTACGTTCCACGTTGGAGGGGTTGCAGGAGGTATTTCTGAAGAATCTAGTATTGTTACAAGATTCAACGGTAGACTTGAGATTGAAGATTTAAAAACAGTTAAAGGAGAAGACAGCGAAGGTAATGCAGTTGATATCGTGGTATCACGTTCAACAGAATTAAAATTAGTTGACGAGAAAACCGGAATCGTTTTAAATACACATAATATTCCTTACGGATCTAGTATTTTCGTTAAGGATGGTGAAGTAGTTACTAAAGGATCTGTGATCTGTAAGTGGGATCCATATAATGGTGTAATTGTTTCTGAATTTACAGGTAAGATTGCTTACGAAGATTTAGAGCAAGGACAATCGTTCATGGTTGAAATCGATGAGCAGACAGGTTTCCAGGAAAAAGTAATTTCTGAAGCAAGAAATAAAAAATTAATCCCAACTTTATTGGTTTACGGTAAAGAAGGTGAATTGATTCGTTCGTATAACTTACCAGTAGGAGCACACTTAATGGTTGAGAACGGTGAGAAAATTAAAGCAGGTAAAGTATTGGTAAAAATCCCACGTCGTTCTTCTAAAGCAGGCGATATTACAGGAGGTCTTCCAAGAATTACCGAGTTGCTTGAGGCTCGTAACCCTTCTAACCCAGCAGTTGTTTCTGAAATTGACGGTGTTGTTTCTTTTGGAAAAATCAAAAGAGGTAACCGTGAGATTGTTATCGAATCTAAATTTGGTGAGATTAAAAAGTATTTAGTTAAACTTTCAAGCCAAATCTTAGTACAAGAAAATGACTTCGTAAGAGCAGGAGTACCATTGTCTGACGGTGCAATTACACCGGACGATATTTTAAGAATTCAAGGACCGGCTGCTGTTCAACAGTACTTGGTAAATGAAATTCAAGAGGTATACCGTTTACAAGGGGTAAAAATTAATGACAAGCACTTTGAGGTAGTTATTCGTCAAATGATGCGTAAAGTAAGAGTTCAAGATCCAGGTGATACTTTATTCTTAGAAGATCAATTAATTCACACTAAAGACTTTATCGTTCAAAATGATAAATTATACGGTATGAAAGTAGTTGAAGATTCAGGAGATTCTGCTGTATTGAAACCAGGTCAGATTATTACACCTCGTGATTTACGTGATGAAAATTCATTGTTGAAACGAAATGATAAAAATCTGGTTGTAGCCAGAGACGTAATTACTGCAACTGCAACGCCAGTTTTACAAGGTATTACAAGAGCTTCGCTACAAACTAAATCATTCATCTCTGCTGCTTCTTTCCAAGAAACAACAAAAGTACTTAACGAAGCTGCTGTAGCTGGTAAAGTAGATGATTTAGAAGGATTGAAAGAAAATGTAATTGTTGGACACAGAATCCCTGCCGGAACCGGTATGAGAGAATACGATAACACTATCGTTGGTTCTAAAGACGATTACAATGAAATGATGGCTAATAAAGAAGAATATATTTATTAATTTAGGACACTATGAGTAATTCGAAACAACAACAAGAGCAAATTAATATTGAGTTAGACGAAACAATTGCAGAGGGAATTTATTCTAATCTTGCGATTATCAATCACTCTTCATCAGAGTTTGTTTTAGATTTTGTGAGCATTATGCCCGGTATTCCTAAAGCCAAGGTAAAGTCAAGAATTGTATTGACACCACAACATGCTAAAAGATTATTAAAAGCAATAGGTGAAAATATTCATCGATTTGAAGCAGCCCACGGCGAGATCAAAGAGACGGAACAAGCACCAATACCGCTTAATTTTGGTCCTGCGGGACAAGCATAAATTTTAAAAGCCCCAGTAATGGGGCTTTTTTTATGGAAATAAATGAACGATACAGAGACGGGTAGTTTAACTGATTTTCATTACGTTCATCGAGTAAATTTCGTGGTATGATTCTATTGTTTTAATTTGCAACATCTAATAAAAGGATTTATTTTTAGAATATAGAAACTAATAAAGGTTGGTTTAATTCAAATTTTAAAAAAAGCGCTGATTTTTTAATTAGCGCTTTTTTTATGCCGTATTTGTTGTGAAATTTTTTTGCGTTTGATTTTCTAACCGTAAAACGCGCAAAGCTTTTCTTTTGCACGCAGATTTAGCAGATTAGGCGGATCTTATTTACCCTTTATTAAAAATCTGCGCAATCTGCTAAATCTGCGGGTAAAAAAATTGGGGACAGAATTAAAAAAGGAGTTGTAATGCTATAATTAGACTTTACGAATCTTGCCCTTTATGAAAAATCTGCGCAATCTGCTAAATCTGCGAGCAAAAAAATTAGGTAAAGAATTAAAAAAGGAGTCGTAATGCTATAATTAAACTTTGTCGTATAATCACCTCCGGTTTTGGCAAACCTAATACGATTTCTGAAAATTAAAAAAATATTTCACGCTCTTCCCAACCTTTTTGACAAAAATGTACTCTATATAAATAAGTGGTTATTCATGAACCGCTTTAATCTAAAAATGTAGTGTATGAAAAAGAAATTCACCTTAGAAATAGCAAGTCCTTGTTCTGAAAATTTTGATAAAATGACGGTTAATTCAAACGGTTCATTTTGTGATTCTTGTATGAAGAATGTAATTGACTTGAGTGCCAAAACAAATTCAGAAGTGGCTAAATTCATTGCAGGAAATAAAGATAAAAATATTTGTGCGCGACTAAAAACGACTCAGTTAGAAGAAGAATTTGAGCACAATGAGATTTCTAGAATCAATACTTTAAAATATGCTGCCGTAGCAGCATCAGTTTTGTTGACGTCGAATCTGGTGGCACAAGAAAAAAGATCGGTTGCAACCGAAGTGAGTTGTCCAAAACCTAATGTTCTTATAATGGGTGCAGTAGTCTCAAACCAAGTTGTTGAAAAAGAAGTTTCAATATTGGTGAAAGGAAAACTAATCGAAACAAAAACAAACAAACCTTTTGATGGTAAAACCTACCCGAATTTGATGCTTAGCATTAATGGTTATGAAAGTGTAGTGAAAATAAATCCAAAAACAGGGGAGTTTTCTGTTCCGATGCGCGTTTTAAAAACGGACAAAACGCTTGAGATTGTTTTAAAAGGAGACGATTATTATCTTTCAAAAGCGATACCTTTTACTTTTAGTTCGGTTAAGAATAAGGTTTTGTTGCAGGACATTAGTATAGCTGCAGAGGAACTTTCCAGAATTTATATTGCCGGAGGATTAGGGATTAATTATTCAAATAAGAGATAAATAAAAGCGGGGGCAATTACTTTTAACACATGGAGGCATAGTCGGTAAGGCTTAAAAGAGGTGTTTTGCTACTACTATAATTCATAAGACTTTGGGGGGAATTGTGATTTTCTTGAAACGCCTTAGTAGGTTCTTTTGTAGCTATGTTTCTGTGCGTTAAGTAGTATTTTTTTTAATTACAATAAAGGGTTTATTATTCAGGTTTTTATGAAGAAAAAAAGGCAGTCTAAAAATTTTAGACTGCCTTTTTGTTTTTTCTTAACTCGATTAGTGTTTATTCAAATTCAGAGGTGAAAAATAATTTCACACTTGGATATTTATTTTGTGTCATTTGAATTGTAAAATCAGAATCGGCTAAAAACACCAATTGACCGTACTTATCATGTGCCAGGAATTTTTGCTTGATACGCTTAAATTCTTTGAATTCATTATTTTTAGCATCATCAGGTTTTACCCAACATGCCTTGTGTACCGGGAAGTTTTCATAGGTACATTTTGCACCGTATTCGTGTTCTAAACGGTATTGAATTACTTCATATTGAAGCGCTCCAACGGTTCCGATTACTTTACGATTGTTCATTTCTAAAGTAAACAACTGCGCAACCCCTTCGTCCATTAACTGATCAATTCCTTTGTCAAGCTGTTTGGCTTTCATCGGATCAGCATTATTGATGTATCTGAAGTGTTCCGGAGAGAAACTTGGAATTCCTTTGAAACTCATGATTTCACCTTCTGTCAAAGTATCACCGATTTTAAAGTTTCCGGTATCGTGTAAACCTACGATGTCTCCAGGATAGGAAATGTCTACAATTTCTTTTTTCTCAGCAAAAAAAGCATTTGGACTCGAGAATTTTAAATTTTTCTTCTGACGAACGTGGTAGTACGGTTTGTTTCTTTCGAAAGTACCAGAAACGATTTTAATGAATGCCAGACGATCACGGTGTTTCGGATCCATATTAGCGTGGATTTTAAATACAAATCCTGTCATTTTTTCTTCTTTCGGATCAACCAAACGCGTTTCAGAATCTTTTGCTCTTGGAGATGGTGCAATGGCAACAAAACAATCTAAAAGTTCACGAACTCCAAAATTATTTAAAGCGGAACCAAAAAACACCGGTTGAATTTTCCCGTCTAAATAATCCTGACGGTCAAATTTAGGATATACTTCGTCAATTAATTCTAATTCTTCACGGAGTCTGTCAGCAGGTTTCTGACCAATAATTTTTTCCAGTTCCGGATTTTGAACGTCTGAGAAAGCAATGGTTTCCTCAATATTTTTACGGCTGTCTCCACTAAAAATATTAATGTTTTGTTCCCATAAATTATAGATTCCTTGAAAATCGTACCCCATTCCGATTGGGAAACTTAAAGGAGTAACCTTCAAACCTAATTTTTGCTCTACCTCATCCATCAAATCAAAGGCATCTTTACCCTCACGATCTAATTTATTGATGAAAACAATCATCGGAATGTTTCGCATTCTACAAACGGCAACTAATTTCTCCGTTTGTTCCTCAACCCCTTTTGCAACGTCGATTACAACAATAACACTGTCAACAGCAGTTAAAGTTCTAAAAGTATCTTCTGCAAAATCCTTGTGACCAGGGGTATCAAGAATGTTGATTTTTTTGTCTTTATAGTTAAAAGCAAGGACAGAGGTTGAAACCGAAATACCTCTTTGGCGTTCGATTTCCATGAAATCACTCGTTGCTCCTTTTTTAATTTTATTGTTTTTTACAGCACCAGCCTCTTGAATAGCCCCTCCAAACAATAGTAATTTTTCTGTTAAAGTGGTCTTACCGGCATCGGGATGCGATATAATTCCAAACGTTCTTCTGCGTTGTATTTCTTTTAAAAAGCTCATATTTCGTATAAATAGGTTGCAAAAGTACTATTAATTACGGCTTAATAAAAATATTCACTTCTTAAATTGGAACTCTTTGTCGTTTAAAATAAAAGTTTTGCAGAATAAAGAAGGCTGTTTTTTTAGAACAGCCTTGTTTGTTATTGTTAACCCGTTGGGAGTATTTATTTTTACTACATAGAGCCCTAGTTTATAAAGCTCAAAAAAAGACGTTTCATTCAAAATAAATCATATAAGACTATGTGAAAAAAATAGGAGTTTCTTGAAACGTTTCAATTTTAAAAAATTAAAATCTATGTTTCTATGTGTTAAAAAAGTTTTAGCTGAATTACATCCAACTGGTTTATTATTGATTAATTGACCAAACAGTATATCCTTTAGGCGGACATTGGATTTTTACCCATTGATCTCCCTGAGTTGTCGGGTACCAAGAAGAGTTTCCTGTGAAATCTTTGATTTGAGTATTGGCCCAATTCGTCTGAATCCATCTTTCCTGCCAGGTAGTCGAATTGTTAATGTAAACGACCAATCCCGGGTTTCCATTGTAACCGTTTCTTCTGGCGATATATTCATCATTATCAGAATATAAAATGGAAGTGTTTCCGGTAGCTTTGTTGTTATGAATCCAGATAAGATTGTTTAATTTACTTTTATCCAGCCATTCTTCATAATCCCTGTAAAAGATTGTCGGATAACCTTCATGAGTTAATATATAAGAGTAGGCAAGTAGCTTGTTCGAAATTTCATCTGTATCGTGATTGCTGACGAAAGTAACAGCTTTATACGGATTTCTTTTCCACATCATATCATCATTCAAAAGAGCCAGATTGTTTCCGTCAAAAGCATCATTCATTTTATAATAACATGCAAAATCAAAAACAGAACTGTTGGCATTGTTCGCCCAATCATTCAGTGTATTTACATTAGAATCCCATAATTCACCAACAGAAAATCCACCAACATTGGCATTCCAATCGCGTACGACCCAAGAACCAAAACCTTTTACATAATCAAATCTCCAGCCATCAAATTTCATGGTGTTTTTGTAATATTTACCAACTCCGTCCGCTCTAAGCCACAACCAATCTTGTACATAAGGACTTGCATGACATAAATCCGGAAAACCTCCAAATGCGCCTTCGTCATTATTGCCGTAGCTGTTTTTGTAAAAATCATTGTACGAACGTTTGAATTTTCCGGAAGCAACTCCGTTAAAGTTAGTCCAGGTATTTGTTCCGGTAAACGGATTGGCTTCAGACTGACCTCCACTATTGTGATTAATAACAATATCGGCATACACTTTCATGTTTTCGGCATGTGCTTTTGTGATCAGACTTACTAATTCTGTTTTTGATCCAAATCGGGTTTCTGTAGTTCCATTTTGATTAAAATCTCCAAAATCAAAATAATCCGTTGGGTCGTAACCCATAGAAAAAGCGCCATTTTGAGCTTTAGATGCTGGAGGTAGCCATATCGAGCCAATTCCGGCATTAGACCAGGCCGTTACTTTGCTATTTACGGTGTCCCACCAGGTCCCGCCAGCAGGAACGTCCCAATAGAAGGCCTGCATCATAACACCGCCACCAGGATTGTCTACATATTTTCCGGTGCGTGTTGTTTTTGAATCTCCGGTACTAAAAGGTTTTCCATCGTGGTTTGTAACATTGATAATTTTAAATTGTTGACTTTCTGCTTTTGCATCAATTTCATTGGTCTCATTTTGCGAGCAAGAACACAAAAACGCTGTAAGAGCCAAAAAAGAATAGATTTTTGGGATTGGTTTTTTCATAATTAAGGATTTGGTTTGGTTAGATTAATAAAGTTGTAATTGTAATTTATCGGGTCTTAAAACATAAATATTCGTAATTTTTAAGCGCAAAAATTATCAATCATCTATCTAAAGTAGGAGTTTTTTGTTCCGATTTTAATTATATGAAAATATCTATAGCGCGAAAACGTTGTAGTGTTGAAAACTTTTTTTTATTTCGCTGTGAAGTAGTAGTTTATGGTTTGCTAAGGATAATTGAACGAAAGTATAATCCCGTTTCGTAATTTGTAATTTTTACGTTCTTTTTTGAAGGTTTTTTGTCTTCAAAAACAGCACTTTAGTTGTTGGATTTAAGAGTTATCATATAATTTTTTGTTAATAGTATAGCTGATAGTTGTATTATGTAATTGAATTGTTATTTTTGTTCGTTATAAGTTATAAGAAACCAGGTGCTAATTCGGTAGTATTTCCTGAAAATTCAGGTCAGCGCTATGAGATTACTACTTGTTTTAAAAATGAAATTCTAAAGCAAGATCTTTACATTCAAATTAAATTTAAAATAATGTTATTAAAAAAATTACAGCTAAAAACAATTGATTACAGATTTGGGTTAACAATGTGTTTTTTACTTTTTTTCAACTCTGTCATTTCTGCACAGGAAATAATTAAAGATGTTGTGGCTGAAAAACCAGCTGAAGTGCCTTCAACGCAGAAGCGAAAAATTGATGGTATTATTGCTACTGTTGGAGATTATATTGTTTTAGATTCAGATATTGATAAAGGATTTCTGGAAATCAGTGCTCAGGGTGGTTCTGTAAAAGATATTACCAGATGCCAGATGCTAGGTAAACTGTTAGAAGATAAATTGTACGCACATCAGGCTGTTCAGGATAGTATTATCGTAAGTGATGCCGAGGTGAGAAGCATGATGGAAGAGCGTCTGACTTATATGACCCAACAAGTTGGTGACATTAATAAAGTGGTTGCTTACTATAAGAAAAACTCGGTAGAAGAGTTTAAAACTTATTTTGCTGACATCTTAAAAGAGCAAAAGTTAGCATCAGAAATGACTAAAAAGATTGTTGATGCGGTAGAAATTACACCGGAAGAGGTTCGTAATTTCTTTAAAAAAATCCCTAAAGACGAATTGCCAACTTTTGGAGCTGAAATGGAAGTAGCACAAATTGTGATCGAACCTAAAGTTTCAGATGCCGACAAACAAAAAGTGAAAGACAAATTAAATGCAATTAGAAAAGATGTCTTAGAAGGTTCCAGTTTTGCTACGAAAGCTGTTTTGTATTCACAAGATCCAGGGTCTTCTCCAAACGGAGGTTATTACAAAATGACGAGAAAAACACCTTTTGTAAAAGAATTTAAAGATGTTGCTTTTAGTTTGCAACAAGGAGAGATTTCTGAGCCGTTTGAAACTACTTTTGGATTTCATATTATTATGATCGATAAAATTAAAGGTCAGGAAGTAGAATTAAGACATATTTTGATCTCGCCAACAGTATCTGAAGATGCTTTAAAAGAAGCTAAAGAGAAAATTACGAATATCAGAAGTAAGATCATAAACAAAGAAATTTCGTTTGCAGATGCAGCAAGAACAGAATCTGACGAAAAAGAAACAAGAGCAAACGGAGGAACATTAGTAAATCCTACTTCTCAGGATACTCGTTTTGAATTGACTAAAATGGATCCGACGTTATACAGTCAGGTTTCGAATTTAAAAGATGATGAAATTTCTCAACCGCTTTTGAATACAGACGATAAAGGTAAAAAAACATACAAATTGATTACCGTAACGAATAGAATTGATGCCCATACCGCTGATTATGCTAAAGATTACACTAAGATTAAAGAATTAGCATTAAAAGAAAAACAAATCACTGCGATTGCAAAATGGTTTGATACAAAAATTAAAGACACGTACATTAAAATTATTGGAGAATACAGAGATTGTACTTTCACAAACAATTGGTTGAAAAAATAATTTTTATTAAATAAAGAAAAAGAGTTAGTTTTATGAATTCATAGAGCTAACTCTTTTTAATTTTAAAATATATTTAAATGTCTGACGTAACAGCAATTCATAATTTAGTTCAAAAAAGAAATGAACTAAAAACAGAAATAGCGAAAATTATTGTAGGCCAGGATGAAGTTATCGATCAGATTTTGATCTGTATTTTTTCCGGTGGACATGCACTTTTAATAGGTGTGCCGGGATTGGCAAAAACATTATTGATTAATACTTTGTCACAGGCTTTGGGATTGGATTTTAAAAGAATTCAGTTTACACCCGATTTAATGCCTTCGGACATTTTAGGAAGTGAAATTCTAGACGAAAACAGAAAGTTTAAATTTATAAAAGGGCCCATTTTCTCTAATATTATTCTGGCTGACGAGATCAACAGAACGCCACCTAAAACGCAGGCCGCTTTACTTGAAGCCATGCAGGAGCGTTCGGTAACCATAGCGGGTGAAAATCACAAGTTAGATCTGCCTTATTTTGTTTTAGCAACTCAAAACCCAATTGAACAGGAAGGTACCTACCCGTTACCGGAAGCACAGTTGGATCGTTTTATGTTTGCCATAAAATTAGAATACCCTAGTTTTGAAGAGGAAGTACAAGTTGTAAAACGTACAACATCTGATGTTAAAACAGATATAAATCCGTTGTTTACGGGACAGGAAATAATCGATTTCCAGCATTTGATTCGCAGAATTCCTGTAGCGGATAATGTTGTGGAGTATGCCGTAACATTGGTGAGTAAAACAAGACCCGACAATGCTCTGTCAAATGATTTTGTGAAAAATTATCTGGATTGGGGAGCAGGACCAAGAGCCTCTCAAAATCTAATTTTGGCTGCAAAAGCACATGCTGCTTTCAAAGGTAAATTCTCTCCGGATATTGAAGATGTAAAAGCCGTTGCAACCGGAATTTTGAGACATCGAATTATTAAAAATTACAAAGCCGATGCTGAAGGAATTACAGAAGAAATTATCATACAGAAATTGATGTAGTTTATTTGCAAAACAGATATAAAAGCCCAAACCGATACGTATTTCAGGTTTGGGCTTTTTGTTTTAGTGGCTACATGTCGCCAATACAGGGAACCAAGTTCAAAAGTTGTGGGGTATCGCAGGAAAAACCTTTTCGTGGAAGCTGCTATATCGTGTTGCTTGTCTATGTGAGAGCTATTTCGTTTAATTGGTCTTCGTATTGAAGGTTCGCTATTTTTAGTGTCGATTTTTTAGCTCTTATTTTTTGAACTCATATCATTTCGGATGAAATTAGTTCGTACAATACAAAAGACACCTTTCCTTAAATCTAATTTTAAAATAGAATTAATTACCCAAAAGTCAAATCTGACAGGTTTCAAAAACCTGTCAGATTTAATTCGTAAAGAGGAAGGAAACAATTTTGCGATATAATATTATTTCTCGTTTGATTTACTTCGTCTATTCGTTTTTATTGGCGTCTGCTTCGTCGAAAGAAAAGACAAACAGAGCGTTTAATCTTTTTTAACTTTACTGCAATTCTGCGAGATTTTTACTTCTCTAGAACTTTCGGACTTGATCCTTCTTTTTCTAAAATTAGATTTTAAGAAAAGAAGCAAAAGAATACTGCAAAGTTTTGCTCTTCAAAGTTTATGACAGGGGGTAGAAACACCTACTATAACGTTATAGATGCTAATTTAGAAAGGTTCTTTACTTAAAAAGGCTTTAAAATGACCTTAGTCTGCAACACCCGATTTCGACTTTAATAAAGAAAGGATTTTAAAATAGTAATAAATCATTTTTTTAATACAAAATTGAAATTTTAGCAAAAAATGGCAGTGAAAATCGTTTTTTAGCAATAATAATTTTTGAAAAGCCGACTTCTATTATATTTTTTTTAATTCTCGTCTTTAATATTTAAATTTGCGTACAAAAAAACAAAAAGACTTCTATATATTATGAATACGTATAACGATTACATTAAAGAGATCGAAGAAAGAAAAGGTCAGGGTCTTCACCCGAAGCCTATCGATGGTGCTGAATTAGTAAGCGAAATCATCGCACAAATTAAAGATTTGGAGAATCCATATAGAGCAGATTCTCTTCAATTTTTTATTTATAATACGTTACCTGGAACTACTAGTGCTGCTGGTGAGAAAGCTAAGTTTTTAAAGGAGATTATCCTGGGAGAAGCTGTAGTAAAAGAAATCACACCTGCTTTTGCTTTTGAATTATTATCGCACATGAAAGGTGGACCTTCTATCGAGGTATTGCTTGATTTGGCTTTAGGTAATGATGTTGCTATTGCAAAAGAAGCGGCAAAAGTTCTTAAAACTCAGGTTTTTCTTTACGAAGCAGATACAGATCGTTTAGTGGAAGCCTACAAACAAGGTAACGAAATAGTTAAAGATATTCTGGAAAGCTACGTACAAGCGGAGTTTTTCACAAAACTTCCGGACGTGGCAGAAAAAGTAGAGATCGTTACTTTTATTGCCGGTGAGGGAGATATTTCAACAGATTTACTTTCTCCGGGTAATCAGGCGCACTCTCGTTCAGACCGTGAACTTCACGGACAATGTATGATCACGCCTCAGGCACAACAGGAAATTAAAGCACTACAGGCACAACATCCGGATAAAAGTGTGATGTTGATTGCTGAAAAAGGGACAATGGGTGTAGGTTCTTCAAGAATGTCAGGTGTAAACAACGTGGCACTTTGGACCGGTAAACAAGCAAGTCCTTATATTCCTTTCGTAAATATTGCTCCAATTGTTGGGGGAACAAACGGTATTTCTCCGATTTTCTTAACTACGGTTGACGTTACGGGTGGTATTGGTCTTGACCTTAAAAACTGGGTTAAAAAGCTTGATGCTGATGGTAATATCGTTCGTAATGAAAATGATGAGCCAATTTTAGAAGAAACGTATTCTGTAGCAACAGGAACGGTTCTTACAATCAATATTAAAGAGAAAAAATTATATAAAGGCGACCAAGAGCTGATTGACATTTCTAAGGCATTTACTCCTCAGAAAATGGAATTCATTAAAGCTGGTGGTTCCTACGCGATTGTATTTGGTAAAAAACTTCAAACATTTGCAGCTAAGACTTTAGGAGTTGATTTTCCACTTGTATATGCTCCGTCAAAAGAAATTTCTATTGAAGGGCAAGGTCTTACAGCAGTTGAGAAAATCTTCAACAGAAATGCTGTTGGTACCATTTCAAATAAAGCGTTACATGCAGGTTCAGATGTACGTGTGGAAGTAAATATCGTAGGTTCACAAGATACGACTGGTCTTATGACTGCTCAGGAATTAGAATCTATGGCGGCTACCGTAATTTCACCAATCGTTGACGGTGCTTACCAATCAGGTTGTCATACGGCTTCGGTTTGGGATAAAAAAGCGCAGGCAAACATTCCAAAATTGATGAAATTTATGAACGATTTCGGTTTGATCACAGCTCGTGACCCGAAAGGCGTTTATCATGCTATGACGGATGTAATTCACAAAGTACTTAATGATATCACGATAGACGAGTGGGCGATCATCATTGGTGGTGACTCACACACAAGAATGTCAAAAGGTGTTGCTTTTGGTGCTGACTCCGGAACAGTGGCTCTTGCACTTGCTACAGGTGAAGCTTCAATGCCAATCCCTGAATCAGTGAAGGTAACGTTCAAAGGAGACATGAAAGGATACATGGACTTCCGTGATGTGGTTCATGCTACACAAGCTCAAATGCTTCAGAAATTTGGAGGAGAAAATGTATTCCAAGGTAGAATCATTGAGGTTCATATCGGAACTCTTAATGCAGATCAGGCCTTTACATTTACAGATTGGACTGCAGAGATGAAAGCAAAAGCTTCTATCTGTATTTCTGAAGATTATACTTTGATTGAATCATTGGAAATTGCTAAAGGCAGAATCCAGATCATGATCGACAAAGGTATGGATAATGAAAATCAGGTTCTTCAAGGATTAATTGATAAAGCAAACAAGAGAATCACAGAAATTATTTCTGGAGAGAAACCAGCTTTAATTCCAGATGCAAATGCGAAGTATTACGCTGAGGTTGTTGTTGATCTTGATGTGATTGCTGAGCCAATGATTGCAGATCCGGACGTTAATAATATTGATGTTTCTAAACGATATACACACGATACCATCCGACCATTATCTTTTTATGGAGGAGTGAAAAAAGTAGATCTTGGATTTATTGGTTCTTGTATGGTTCACAAGGGTGATATGAAAATCCTTGCTCAAATGTTGAAAAATATTGAAGAGCAACACGGTAAAGTAGAGTTCTTGGCACCGCTTGTAGTGGCACCACCTACTTATAACATTGTTGATGAATTGAAAGCAGAAGGAGACTGGGAAGTTTTACAAAAATATTCCGGTTTCGAATTTAACGATAGCGCTCCTAAAGGTGCAGCACGTACAGAATATGAAAACATGTTGTATTTAGAGCGTCCCGGATGTAACCTTTGTATGGGGAATCAAGAGAAGGCAGCAAAAGGAGATACTGTAATGGCAACTTCTACGCGTCTTTTCCAAGGAAGAGTTGTAGAAGATTCTGAAGGTAAAAAAGGAGAGTCTTTACTTTCTTCTACTCCGGTTGTAGTATTGTCTACAATTTTGGGTAGAACGCCTACTATCGAAGAATATAAAGTAGCTGTAGAAGGAATCAACCTTACTAAGTTTGCACCTTCTCACAAGTTATTGGTGAAATAAGCATACGATTAAACAATCATAATTCAAAAGCCCGAGTCACAAACTCGGGCTTTTTCTTTTATAGCGACTCTATTTTTCGTATCTTGGATGTTCAAAAAAAAATAACAAAACAATTTTATAATTATGGCATTTGATATTGAAATGATTAGAAAAGTGTATGACAACATGCCGGGTCGTGTTGATGCAGCACGCAAGATTGTTGGTCGTCCACTTACTTTAACAGAGAAAATTTTGTACAATCACCTTTGGGACGGAACTCCGTCTAAGGCGTTTGGAAGAGGAATCGATTATGTTGATTTTGCACCCGATCGTGTAGCATGTCAGGATGCCACGGCACAAATGGCATTATTACAGTTTATGCATGCCGGTAAATCTAAAGTGGCAGTTCCGACAACGGTTCACTGTGATCACTTGATTCAGGCAAAAGTAGATGCGGCAACTGATTTGGCGAGAGCAAAAACACAAAGTAATGAAGTTTTCGATTTCTTATCGTCAGTTTCAAATAAATACGGAATTGGTTTCTGGAAACCAGGAGCCGGAATTATTCACCAGGTAGTGCTTGAAAATTATGCATTTCCGGGAGGAATGATGATTGGTACCGATTCGCACACTGTAAATGCAGGTGGTTTAGGAATGGTAGCGATTGGTGTTGGTGGAGCTGATGCCGTTGACGTGATGTCCGGTATGGCTTGGGAACTAAAATTTCCTAAATTAATCGGAGTGAAATTAACCGGTAAATTATCCGGTTGGACTGCTCCTAAAGATGTTATTCTTAAAGTGGCCGGTATACTTACTGTAAAAGGAGGAACCGGAGCTATCGTTGAATATTTTGGTGAAGGAGCAACTTCGATGTCCTGTACCGGAAAAGGAACGATTTGTAACATGGGAGCTGAGATTGGAGCGACAACCTCAACTTTTGGTTACGATGCTTCAATGGGACGTTATTTACGTTCTACCGACAGAGCAGATGTTGCCGATGCTGCAGATAAAGTAGCCTCTTACTTAACAGGAGACCCGGAAGTATATGCTAATCCCGAACAGTATTTTGATCAAGTTATCGAAATTAACTTATCGGAATTAGAGCCACACTTAAACGGTCCATTCACACCGGATTTGGCTACTCCAATTTCTAAAATGAAAGAAGAAGCTATCAAAAACAACTGGCCCTTGCAAATTCAGGTCGGTTTAATAGGTTCTTGTACCAACTCTTCTTATGAGGATATTGCTCGTGCGGCTTCTTTAGCGAAACAAGTTTCGGCTAAAAATTTAAAAACCAAAGCCGAGTTTACAATCACTCCGGGTTCTGAGGTAGTGCGTTCTACTATTGAAAGAGACGGATTTATTGAAACTTTTCATAAAATTGGAGCTACTGTTTTTGCCAACGCCTGCGGACCTTGTATCGGTATGTGGGACAGAGAAGGGGCAGAGAAAGAAGAAAGAAATACAATCGTGCACTCTTTCAACCGTAACTTTTCAAAACGTGCCGATGGTAACCCAAATACACTGGCTTTTGTTGGTTCTCCGGAATTAGTAACCGCTATGGCTATTGCAGGTGATTTAGGTTTTAATCCGTTAACAGATACCTTAATCAACGAAGATGGTGAAGAAGTAATGCTTGAAGCGCCAACAGGTGATGAACTTCCTGCAAAAGGATTTTATGCCGAAGATCCGGGATTTCAGGCTCCCGCTGCTGATGGTTCAGGAGTTCAGGTTGTTGTAAGTCCAACATCTGAGCGTTTGCAATTGTTGGCTCCGTTTGATGCGTGGGATGGTAAAAACATCACAGGTGCTAAATTGTTAATCAAAGCCTTTGGAAAATGTACTACAGATCATATTTCTATGGCAGGACCGTGGTTGCGTTTCCGTGGACACTTAGACAATATTTCGAACAATATGTTGATTGGTGCCGTAAATGCATTCAATCAAAAAACAAATTCAGTTAAAAATCAATTGACAGGCGAATACGATGCCGTTCCAGCTGTAGCTCGTGCCTATAAAGCAGCCGGAGTTCCGTCTATCGTTGTTGGAGACCATAATTACGGTGAAGGTTCTTCACGTGAGCATGCTGCAATGGAGCCACGTTTCTTAGGTGTTAAGGCGGTATTGGTAAAATCATTTGCCCGTATCCACGAAACAAACCTTAAAAAACAAGGTCTTTTAGGATTGACTTTTGCTAATGAAGCAGATTACGATAAAATTCAGGAGAATGATACAATTAACTTTACTGATTTAGTTGCTTTCGCTCCCGGAAAACCGTTAACCTTAGAATTTGTTCATGCAGATGGAACTAAAGATACTATTCTGGCAAACCATACGTACAACGAAGGGCAAATAGGTTGGTTCGTTGCAGGTTCAGCATTAAATTTAATTGCTGCCGGAAAAGCTTAATCGTTAAGATTTTAATTATACTAAAAACGCGCTGTGAGAACAGTGCGTTTTTTATTTAAGAGCTTTTTCGGTTGTTTAAAATAGTTAAGTTGCCTCAGTTATTTTATAGCTATAATCAAATGATTTGAATAGCCTCCTGCTCTCAATGTTATTATGTTGAGAAAATTTTTCACGCAGATTTTGCTGATTTTGCTGATTTTTTTTATTTCAATCTGCAAAATCTGCGTGAGACTTTTTTTGATAATACTTTTGAATCTTTTGGATGATTACAAATATTTTATAGCTATGATCAAATGATTTGAATAGCCTCCTGCTTTAGCTCAATGTCATTAAGTTAAGAAAATTTTTCACGCAGATTCTGCGGATTTTGCGGATTTTTTTTATTTCAATCTGCTAAAATCTGCGTGAGACTTTTTTTGCTAATCCTTTTGAATCCTTTGTATGATTACAAAACACAATTGTGAAGTTGTGATGAAATTGTTTAGTTTAATCCCCAGTAAATTAATCCGCTGATCATCCATAGTAAAATCCATTGTCCTAATTTTAAATAGTTGTTTGGGAATTTTTTCGAGATTGCGATTCCGATTAGCCACACTATTCCATATCCCAGAAAATAAACGGCTGCTAATTGAAGTAACATTCTTTCACTGATCAAAAAATCGGTAAAATTGATTAGTGCGAGTCCGATGGTGGCAAATAATAAGTCAAACGAAACCCAATGCCATCCACACCTTGCCATAGTCCATTTTTCCTGTTTCAGATCTTTTTCATTAAGTCCGTCTTTGGGTTCTATTGTTCTCAATTCTTTGTCGCCTATAAAGGTGTGGATGAGGAATGCGAATAAAGTGAGAATGTTGGCTAATAAAATAGGTATATTCATGTTGTTCTTTGTTTTTGTTTACGGGACATTGTCTTTCTTAGTATTCTTACCCATAAACTCCAGGGGGTATTTACTTTGTTTTTTGTAAAATGATTTTCTACTTTATCAAACGAATCTTCTACTACGGCATCGTGTAACCAGCGAATGACTATTGCCCATCGCAAAGAGGTTTTTCCGGTGGTTCTCATGTCAATAGTATGAGAAAGTTCTGTTTTATCCATCGTTATGGGTTTTAAATCAAATCGGTGAAAACCGTCAAAACCAGTCATATCAAACTGAAATGTTACAGATTGACCAGGGAGATATTCTGTTACAAAATATCGTATTGGCCCGTGCCCGCCTTTGGAACCAACTTGTAATCCTTTGTCTAATTTCATCGAGAACCATTTTTCATTAGCAAATAGCATATCGTTTTCGGTGGATAAGGTGCTTAACAATTTTGCTAGTTCTTCGATAGGCTGATTGATTTCTCGTTTATGAATGTTGAGTACTTTCATTTTATTTTCCGATTAAGATGTGATACTGTTTTGGGATTTCAACTCCGCTAAAATGATTGGTCAATCCATATAGTATTAATGTAGTATTGAAAAATCCAATCATTAAAATTAATATAGCCTGACTATTTGGTGTTATACCAATAAGAGTCCGTTTCATTTTTTTGCTGTGAATGGCGGCTATGTGTCCAAAGAATGAAATAATGGCAAGGCTGTAATATGGAATGAAAAATAAGTTTAAGGGAAAGGTGTTTAACCCGGCTACGCCAAAATAAAAGTTGGTTTCAAGATTCAGATAGAGGCGACCTATGAGAATAACGGGTACATGGATAAGAAGAAAAACAGCCAGATAGAGCCCCGTCCAAATCTGTAATTTGTCAAAGTTTGTTACCGTAGTTTTTCGATTTTTTCTAAAAAGCGTAAGACCTGAAATAATCTGAACTAAAATGGCGGCCAATAGAATGGTTTCAACGAAAATATTGCGATAAAAATGCCGCAAGAGGTTCATTATTTCAATGTGTTTTGCTGCGCCATTAATACTGCAAATGTGATTGAATAAATGCAGTCCGACAAACAGCGTGATGGTGATTCCGGATAAACGATGTAGTTTTTTGATTGTCATTCGGTTTCTTTTCCTGTAAAATAAAGCCTAATAATCCTGATTACATTTGATTTAAATCAAATTCGTTTTTTTGGATTGCGAATTCTGCTTAGTGTTTCAAGCGTGATTCCTAAATAAGAGGCAATGTGTGTGAGCGGAACTCTTTGTGTAATATAGGGACGGATTTTGAGTAAACTTTCGTATTTCTGCTGGGCAGATTCAAATTGAATGGAAACAATACGACTCCGCAATTGCAGCATTATTCGGGTAGTGATCATTCTCCCCAATCGGTCAAAATCGTGGTGTTTATTGCATAGTTTATTAATATTTTGCATTGATATTTCCAAAAAAGTAGTGGGTTCAAGAAGCTCTATAAAATAAGAACTTGGTGTGCCCTGAAAAAAGCCATCAATAGAAGTAATAAATTCATTTTCGAAAGCAAACCAATCGGTAATGTCTTTGCCGTCTTTGAGGTAAAATGCCCTTGCAGCACCTTTCACAATAAAATAGGTTTTGCTTACATGTTCCCCTTCTCTTATCAATATGGTGGATTTTTCAAGTGTAAAAAGTTCAGCTGCTTGTTTGAAATCTGCCTTGGTGTTTTCTGTTAAAGGAGAATAAGTATCGCTAACCAATTTTATTGCCTGCTCTAGTCCCTGTGGGTTTTCCATAAGTTAGAAATTGTAAAAACGCGCACCATTTCATAAATATATCTGATGCAAAATGATTTGGATTTGTTTTTGCGTATTCCATTACAGCAAGGTCTTGCAGGCATTGAGACAGTTGTCATTGCTGATCATTGAAAATACGGTTACTCAAATATACTACAAAAATGGAATAGAATTAAAAGCTTAATTGAAGATGCGGCTAAAAAAAAGTAGCTTTTTTTTTATGGATTTGATATAAATAAGGCTTGTTTTAGTGTAAAATTGTTAATTTCGGCAAAAACAAGTGTTAAAAACTAGGCTTTTTTGTTTAAAAAAGTTAAATTCGCTTTATAAGTAATAGAATTGTGTTTTTTACTAATGGAACACAAAATTGAGAATAAAAAAATCCCCCCAAATAATGATTTTTAGGTTAACTGTTGTATTATTTTTTTTTAGTTTGAGTGCGTTTTCACAGGAGAAATATACGAAACATATTATTTCAGAAGGTGAGAATTTATCTGTAATAGCACAAAAATACGGAGTAAAAACCAGAGAAATTATTGAAGCAAATCCGAATAGTCCTAAGATACTAAAATTAAAATCGGTTTTGTTGATTCCAAACAAAAAGCAGAAAGTAGTTGCCAGTAAAAAAACGGTTGCCAGTAAAAAGGAAACAGCGGTAGTTGCTGATATTCCCGGATCGCATGTTATTCTTGCTAAAGAAACACTTTGGGGTATTGCTAAGAAGTACAATGTTTCGGTAGAAGAGTTAAAGGGAGCCAACCCGCTTTTGGAAACTGAAGGTTTAAAAATAGGACAGCAGATTGCGATTCCTTCCAAAGTAGTAGCAGAAGCAGAAAAACCGGTTGAAACTATTGACGCTGCAAAACCGGAAGAGGTTGAGGTTGCCAGAGAAGTTTTGTCTAAAGAAACCAAATACGCAATTGCAAAAGAATTCGGGATTACTGTTGCAGAATTAGAGAAACAGAATCCGGCGATAAAGAAAAGATTGAAGGTCGGTTATGTGCTTAAAATAAAGACTTCCAAAGAAAAAGCAGAGGCATTACAAGCTTTAAAACCTATTCCAGAAATAAAAGATCCTACATCAACTCCTGGTGGGATTGCCGAGAACCCAGTTGTTGTTGTCGACTCGTCAACAGTTATTAAGGTTAGTAATTATTCCGATTTAGTTAATCAACTAATTGAAAGTGCTACTCAGAATATCGGAATTCGGTATCGTTCAGGTGGAACTACCAGAGCAGGTTACGATTGTTCCGGTTTAATGATTTCAACTTTTAGTGGTTTTGACATTAAGTTACCCCGAAGTTCTATTGAGCAGTCTCGCATCGGAATGAGAGTTAGCGCTGATGAGGCACAAAAGGGAGATTTGATTTTCTTTAAAACCAATGGTAGACGTCGTATTAATCACGTTGGTATGGTGGTAGAAGTAGCTGATGGTGAAATTAAATTTGTACATTCCGCAACTCATGGCGGAGTTATGATTTCTTCTACTAAAGAGGCGTATTACGGAAGAAATTTTTCACAGGTAAATCGTGTGCTGAAATAATTGCAACAAACACTATGCCTTTAAAAAAAGTGATTTTTTAAATTCTTCAATAGGTAGTGGTTTGTTTAAAAACGCCGTTACATAATTATTTTTATTTATTTGTTCGATTTCATCCGGGTCTAAAGTAGAGGAGAGCACATAAATTTGAACTTCTTTTTTAAATTCACTACTTAATTTATCGTAGGCATTCAGAAATTCAAAGCCATTCATTACAGGCATTTGAATGTCTAATAAAATAATCAGAGACTGTTGCAGGTTTTTGTGGTTAGAAAGCCATTGTAGCGCTTCCAGACCATTATTCGTAATGTTTACCTCCGTCACATCAAGAAACTTTTTTAGCAATTGTTTAATGACCAGTTGATCGATCAGATTGTCTTCGATTAATAAAAATACAGGTTTATGTTCCATTTGAGTTTGGTATTGTTACAATAAATTTACTTCCAATACTATTTTCTGAGGAGACGAAAATGGTACCTTTAATATTTTCGACGGCTTCTTTTACGATATAAAGACCTAATCCGGAGCCTTTGTTTTTGTTAGTTCCAAAGTACATTTCAAAGATGTGTTCTTTGAATTCATCTTTAATTCCAATTCCGTTATCTGCTATTTCAATTTTATTAAAACCATCCGAAATATAAGTTTTAATAGAGATAAACATTTCTTGTTTACTACTGTCTGCATATTTTATGGCGTTTGAAAGTAAATTTGAAATGATAATTTTTAAACGCAAGCCATCACTCTGAATCTCGTCAATTAAAAGTTCTTTTTTAATTTCGATGCGGTTGGCATTTTCGATATGCATCAATTGCGCAATGGCTTCATTAAATATTTCCTGAAGGCTTACCGGTTCGATAATAATAAGTTTACGTTTGTTTTTAGAATAGTCTATAATGTCGCTAATAAACTGATCTTGCCTAGTAAGACTTTGGTGCATTAAAGTCAGATAATCTCTAATCTGATGGATGTTGTCTTCTAATTGTGTAATCTCAATAAGTCCTTGCAAAGACGTGATGGGTGATCTCAAATCGTGCGATGCACTATAAACGAAACGATCCAGTTCGTGATTTACCAGCAGTAGATTTTCGTTTTTAACTTCGATTTCTTTTTTAGAAGTAAGCAGTCTTCTTACCATTATCGAGTAGTAGCAACTTACACTGCAGATGATCACGAGGATGAAAAAAATATTTGTGATCGTTAAGAGGGTTTTTATTTTCCTGGTTCCTTCTCCGAGTGTGTTCGAGAAGTTGCGTTCGTTGATCGTAAGTTTGTCGCTAATTTGGCTAATTTGAAGCAGGTACTTTTGCTGATCCTGGAGGGTAAGGATGTTGCGTTTGACTTTTGCATTGATCTCTGTTCCAATGACGTATAATTCGTCGATTAATTGATCCCCTTGTTCCCATTCGTGAATGGCTTTTGCCAAAAAAGGAATTTCTTTAAAATGGATGAACAACCAAACAAGATCATCAATGTCTTCTTTGTGATTTCGGCCTGTTAAAAAACCTTTTCGGGCAGCAATATTATCGCCTGCCTTCAAAAGTGTTTTACGGGCAATACCATCTCCTTGCGGGACTTTTAATTCTTCGTTGTATAATTTCCATTGTTCAGCTTCGCGGGTATACAGATAAGTAATAAGGTGTCGGGAAGCATCTTTTTGACCTTTTGAATAATGTGATTCCCCATTTACATAGGCTCTGTTGGCGGATAGTATTTTGATAGTGAAAAAATTAATACAGATCAATAAAGCGCATGAAATGAATACAATCAATAGCAGTATAAATACATTTGGAAAACGTAAATTCTTTAAAACCTGGCCCTTCAACATAGTTTTTTAATTTGTAGGTTACTGATTCGGATTCCTTATTTTAATGAGTATCTGACAGCTTTGTTTTTTATTGACACTTTTGGAGCTTGATTGTTTATTTGGTGAAAAATAAACAATTGTTAATTAATTCTTAAGGTTAAGGGCTTTTATGTGACTCCTCTCAAAATTAATAAAAAAAAAGAAAAGTTTTACAAATGACAAAATATTTCTTTTTTGTTATATTTAGTTTAATTTGTTTACATGTAACTGGTTGGTTTTTAGTTTATTGTTTGTTTTGGTGTAAGAATTTTTTGTATGGATTGAAATTTGAAGAATAAACCTAGAAATGAAGACTGATAAAAGAGGTTATCAATTAAAATTCCTGTTTTGTAGCCTTTTTTGTTTAATCTTTCGGTTTGTTTTTATGATCTTTTGCAATACCATCGTGGTTCAGTTGGGGCCAAAAAAAAACTGCAAATGGTGAATTTGCAGTTTTCTGGTTTTTTATGTAGGAAGTTATTTCGTTTGCACTTTAATCCATTGCAGGACTTCGTTCATTGCAATTGGTGATAAGGTTTGTTCGATTTTTGAATATTCATCGGGAGAACCCGTTTGACATTCCTGAAACAGATGATTTAAATTTGGGATCTCTTTTATAGTTACCTTTTTATTGCCCCCTTTTGCAAGTGCCTTTTGAATTATTTCTAAATTTTCTTTAGGAGCGATCTGTAAATCTTTCTCTCCGTTTAGGGCTAAAACTGGGCACTTCACTTTTTCTAATACCGGTTCGGGATTATATCTTAAAAAATAAGCCATCCATGGATTTGTTACTTGAGCAACTCGTAAATTGACATAATCTTCTAAGGTCATACTTCCGGGTTTGTCCGGATTATTTTGGGATACTTCGGTTAGATAAGTTGTTAGCTGCGTTTTTAATTCCTGCGGGTCCTTATACTTATTTACAATTTCAAAAGTTTTTTGATTGATGATTTTTGTTCTTTCAATGTCAGAATCAAAAGCTCCTCCTGCTTTTGCTATTAATTTTTGCTGTAGTAGAAGTAATTGATCGCCTTGTAATCCAGGCCCTGCCATCAACACGATAAAAGCAATGTCTTTGGATTTACTGGCAAGGATAGGAGCGATTAATCCACCTTCGCTATGTCCCACTAATCCTATTTTCTTTTTATTGATCTCTTTTCTGGAAAGCAAAAATTGAACTCCGGCTTCTACATCTGTAGAAAAATCTAATGAAGTTCCCGTTTTAAAATCTCCTTTTGAAGCCGCAGTTCCTCGGTCATCAAAACGTAAAACAGCAATGCCATTTTTAGTTAAGTAATCCGATAATACCAGAAAAGGTTTGTGTCCCAGAAGTTCTTCGTCTCTGTTTTGTGGTCCGCTTCCGCTGATTAAAATTACGGCAGGGAATACGCCTTCTTTTTTCGGTAATGTCAAAGTTCCGGCTAAATTTATTCCGGCTGACTTGTTTTCAAAAACAACATCTTCGCTATAATATGGAAATGGTTTTACAGGTTCCTGAGGACGCACGAGCTTTTCTTTTTCAATTTTTTCTTTGGATAAATTCAATGGAAAAGATTGTCCGCCTTGTTTAAAAATTCCTGTAATAGTATTGTCTTTCCCTAAAACACCTTCATACTCAATTCGGAAATTAGCTAAGGCAATTTTCAAAGTCGAATTTTCATAGCTGGTTGAGGTGGTAGGGATTCCGATCGCTTTTTGATCCGGACTGTCCATAGTGGAGCTAAATCCGTTCTCGTTTTTGTTTACATTAAAAACAACGGTTAATTGTGTTCCCTGCACTTTTAAAATTCCGTTCCACTGCCCAGTGATATCTTGTGCAAAAACAGTTGTAATGCTACTAAAAGCAAGTAATAATAGAAGTAATTTCTTCATGGTTTAATAAGATGGTTTTAAGGTTGGTTTTATAAGAACACGAATTTACAGTAAAGTAATATAGAAGCAGTATATTTTTTAATACAATTTAGAAGAGATCAAGTCCAAAAGTTGTGGAATAATTTTTAGAAATTTTCTTTTGTTAGAAGTAGCGCATCTTATACTTTTTCATCGTAGTTTTTTAAGTCTTATTTTGCCAACTTCTCGCTTTAACGCTCTCGCAAAGACGCCAAGTCGCCAAGTTTTTTCTTTTTATTTTAAGCTTTACCTTTCTGTTTTCCGCTTTCTCACTTTGGGTTTCTCGATGTATCATGGAGTCACAATTTTTTTCTACTTTTTAATTAAAACTTTGCGACTCTGCGACTCTGCGAGATTTTCACTTCCCCGCAACTTTTTAATTTGATCCCTTTAAAAGCAGAAAAGCATCACTATTTTCTTAAAAAGTCGCATACATAAGCAATCGTTTAAACGCATAAATTGAAGGAACTATCGGAAAATAGAGATTAATTCGTCTCTTGAATTCATTTGATAATTCTTGAAACTCCGAATCTTTAAGACGTTCCTGATAAACTGTGAGTGCAGAGCCCGAAATAAAGTCAAAAAAGGAATCCTGCTGAGTTGAAATCAGCGGATATACTTTTTGGTATAAAACCAAATTTTCCCCGCCATTATCAAAAAGGATTTTAGCATATTGATCCAAAGTCAAAACCGGAGAAGGACGTGTCCAATGATTTAAATAAGAAGCATAAGGGTCTTCCTGTACTAAATCCAGCAAAATTTTGTTCAATACATTTTCCGTTTGCTGTGGCATTTGTACAGCCAATTGTCCGCCTGAGTTAATACGGGATATTATTTTGGTGAAAAGTTCCTCATGATGATCGACCCATTGTAAGGCTGCATTCGAAAAGATCAAATCCCATTTGGTTTCCTGTTCCAGTTGTTCTGAAATAGAAAATTGTCTGAATAGTATATTTTCCTGATGAGGTGCTTTTGCCAGCATTTCAGCAGAAGAGTCGATTCCAAGCACAACAGGATCCGTAAGTTGATTAGACAGCTTTTGGGTTAATTCACCGGTACCGCAACCTAAATCAATAACGTTGAGATTGGGTCTGTCAACGATATGACGGGTAAGGTCTCCAAACGGTTTGTAACGGTCTTCTTTAAATTCGTTGTATTTGCTTGGATCCCAGGTCATGATGTTTTGTTTTGTAGTTTATAAAAATCAACTTAACTAAAATACAAATTAAAATTCTGCTAAAAAGTCCAAATTCAGAATAATGCAAACAAGTACGAATTATTTTTTAGTTTTTTATTCTGGATGATAATTTCCTTTGTAAGATGATCATCGTCTTCTGGCAGCGCTTCTGGTATGTGACCTTACATAAGTACCGTCTTTTCTTGTATACCCTTTTACCGAAACACTTCCTCCAGATGAAGTTGTAGTTGAAGAGCGATTATAATTTTGTGTTGAAGAATCCGGTCTATTGGAACTGCTTGATAAAGAACTATTATTGTATACAGGATTAATCACCCATCCTTTATAGTCTCCCCATTTTATTTGTCTTTGTTTTTTATCACTTCGATTGATATAGGCACCAGATCCTTTTGGAATTAATGCAACAGATTGAGTTCCTTCTTTTGAACTGTAAATAGTAGTATCTTCATCGATATTGACATAATAATAATTTGTAGCACAAGAATTTAAGATAAACAATAGTGCAATCAGTAAAAATTTTTTCATAAAAAATTTTTTAAATTAAGTTAGTTCAAATTTAAAGAGCTGATTTAATCGGATCTTACGGAAAACCATAAACTCAGTTTTTATTCTGAATTTTTTAAGCGAATCGTTTTTATCAGGAATAAGAATGATATCCCTTTGTGTTGGGTTTACTACAAAAGAGATACTGATAGCTCAACCCGCAAAGAAACCGTTAAAAATATTTTGAGGTATGAAAGAAGTTTATAAGCTGTATTTGTTCTACACTAACCCACATGCTGTTTGGAATTTGGAATTTTAATATTTGGAATTTCACAACCAGATTATAAAATTTCCAAAAAAGGTATATCTTTAACCAACCAAAAATTAGAATAATGCAAGAAGACAACCAAGAACATTTTAAAAGAGAACTCGGATTATTAGATGGAACCATGCTTGTGGTAGGTTCTATGATCGGGTCAGGAATTTTTATAGTAAGTGCTGATATTACCAGACAAGTAGGTTCTGCCGGATGGCTGACACTGATTTGGCTGCTTTCAGGATTAATTACAGTTATTGCAGCTGTGAGTTATGGCGAACTAAGTGCTATGTTTCCAAAAGCGGGTGGACAGTATGTGTACCTGAAAGAAGCATACAATAAATTGATTGCGTTTCTGTACGGCTGGAGCTTTTTTGCTGTCATACAAACCGGTACAATTGCTGCGGTAGGAGTGGCTTTCTCCAAGTTTGCCGCTTATCTTTATGAACCTTTGAGTGACGAAAACGTATTGTTTACATTGGGGGCTTTTAAACTCAATGCCGCTCAGATTGTTTCGATTTTCACGATTATCTTATTGACGTATATTAATAGCCGTGGCGTAAAAAACGGAAAGATTCTGCAAACGGTTCTTACGATTATCAAAATTTTATCCTTGTTGGGCTTAATCGTTTTTGGATTAACGCTGGCTGCGAAAGCTTCGGTTTGGGATGCCAACTGGGCGGATGCCTGGACAACACGTGCTTATAATGCCGAAACAGGTTCATGGCTTCCGATTGGGGGAACGACCTTGATTACCGGTATCTCTGCGGCGATGGTAGGATCTTTATTTTCAAGTGATGCCTGGAATGGGGTGACTTTTATTGCAGGAGAAATTAAAAACCCAAAACGTAACGTTGGTTTCAGTTTGTTTCTTGGAACTTTTATAGTGACGATTATTTATGTGTTAACCAATTTGATGTATCTGGCTGTAATTCCGCTTAACGAAATTGCAACAGCAAAATCAGATCGTGTAGCCGTTGTAGCTTCAGATTATATTTTTGGAGATATCGGAACGTTGATTATCGCAATCATGATTATGATCTCAACTTTTGCCTGCAACAACGGATTGATTATGGCTGGTGCAAGAGTTTATTATACGATGGCAAATGATGGTCTGTTCTTTAAAAAAGCAGCTGTTCTAAACGAATCCAGTGTTCCGGAGTGGGCACTTTGGGCGCAATGTTTCTGGGCTTCGGCTTTGTGTTTGACAGGGAAATACGGAGATTTATTGGACTTCGTAATTATCATCGTTTTGATTTTTTATATTTTAACGATTTACGGAATCTTTATCCTACGCAGAAAAATGCCAGACGTAGAGCGACCTTATAAAGCGTTTGGATATCCGTTTTTACCATTGCTCTATATTGTAATTGCGACTGCCATTTGTATTTCGTTATTAATCACAAAATTCTCAACCTGTGGCTGGGGAATCTTAATTATGTTAATTGGAATTCCGGTGTACTATTTGACGAAACCTAAAGAGGTTTAGCTAGGAATTGCTGAGGTTCTGAGATGCTGAGATGCTGAGTTTTTTTGTTTCAGGTTTCAAGTTTCAAGTTTCAGGTTTCAAGTGGAAGACTTTGCGATTTTGCGTCTTTGCGAGAAATTTAACCGTAAAGAGCGCAAGGCTTTTTTAAGGTGCACAATTTTTTGTTCGCAAAGACATAAAGCTTTTACCTCTGCAGCTCAGAATCTTAGAACCTCAGTGCCTCAGAACCTTAGAAACTAAAAAAAAACGACACTACTTTAAGAAAAGATAGTGTCGTTTAAATCAAATGATCAATTGTCGCAGTAGTTTAAACTACTTCAGGCTCAACAGACGATTTTATTGTTGAATTAATAATAGACATTGTAAAAGGATCCATTTCGCCGGAGAAAAAAGCATCCAATACATTCTGAAATATAGGATTCGTATTTTCTACCAGGAAAAAAAGTGTCATGCAAGAACGCAATTTGCGAGCATCTAAGTCTCCCAAAATAGCTTCGGCAGATTTTCTATTATACGTTAATAATAGTTCTGAAATTTCGATAAGGTGTTTTCCTAATATAGGATGCTCCAGAAAATCAGCCGCTTCTTTCAGGTCGTTAATGGCATAATAATTTGCAGTATCGCTCTTGCCTAATCCTTTGATTTGAGGGAAGATAAACCACATCCAGTGGGTTTCTTTTTTCCCTTTGTTAATCTCAGAAAGAGCAGTAAGATAAAGTTTGTTTTGCGCATCTAAAAAGCGCATTAAATCATTGTTTGAATAAGCCATTTTGGTATTTTATTTATAAAAAAAAGGGTTGCAAAAGTACAAAAAAAATCGGGTTTATCTAGTAAAAGCTTCATACAGTGTGCGTTTTAACTTTTGAAGGAAGGTATCTCTTACGCTAATACACGTGTAAAAAAGCCTGTTATTTACTTTATTGGGTCATAATCATCACTTTCGGAAGGTTCTTCTAAAAGTCAGATTGATTCGGGGTAATACGTTTTTGGCGGTCTTGGGAACCTGATGTTGCCAAAAACTATTTGTTGTTCCCGCCATCAATAAAAAAGAACCATGATGTAATGGAATTTCCACCTGACCAATGTCTTTTCTAAACTTATGACGCAAGCGAAACATTCTGGTATCTCCAAAAGTCACTGATGCAATAATTGGATTTGAACCGGTATGGTGTTCTTTATCACTGTGCCAGGCAACGCTGTCGTTGCCGTTTCGATACAAGTTAAGGAGCAGACTATTAAAGTCAAGTTGGGTTTCTTTTTCTACCCGGCTTCTGATGCTCAATAAATCATAAGACCAGTCCGGGCCTTTTGGGTCTGCACCCTTATTCTCTTTATCCTCATACCAGGCAATCATTCTGGGTGCCGTAACGGTTTTATCAAACATTTCCATTTCATATTCTCTCCATTTGGTTTGATGAAGCAGTTTTTCATAATATTGATCCGATTCTTCTTTGCTGAAAAAATTATCAATCAGAATCAGTTCGCAGTCAGGCAGGTCAAATACGGTTTTTCCGCGAAGGCCTGAAGTAAATAATTCGGTATCGTTAAATAGTGTCATGACTCAATTTTTTAAGATAAAGCTTGTTTGGAGAACTGTTTGTTAAATAGAATTTTATTCGGGTGCTTTTCTGCGTAAGCAAAAATTAAATGCATAATGTATTGATTGCTTTTGTAAGGTGTAACATAATTTTTGACTTCTGATGGTTCTGTAATGGAAGCGTCTGAAGGAATATATCCCATACCGTAAAAGTGTCCTTTTTCAACCCAGATACAACTGCGCTCGTCAGTAGACCTGCCTTTGTCTATAATGGCGAAGCTGGGTCTTTGGTTTAATAAAAAATCAATTGCATTGTCAACTTGTTCGTTGTGCAGTGAGACGTCAGGGGAGTCTTCAATGTCATTATTTTGAAAAACCACACCCTCTTCAGGTTTTGAATATTTACAAAAGCGCTGATCGATTTTAAATTGTTCAGATAAACTTCTCAATAAGTTGATAGCATCATAAAGGCTGTTAAATTCATAAGTACAAACCTGAAATTTGTTGACTTTACCGATTGCTAAATATTTATAACCATTTCGGGCTTCATACTGATAAAGGCCATATTTGGGTTCAAAACGTTTTAATGCCCGATTGTAGGTGGGCCATAATTGTTTGATTTCGGTACATTCTAAAAGCAACGCCATTAATTCAGTAGCACAAATTTCAAAAGAAATCCCGTAAATATCCCGCAGGAAATTTTGCCTTTGCGAGTTAATGTTATGCCCACTGAAATGAGAAGCAACACGTTTTTTTATGTTCACGGCTTTACCAACATAAATGACTTTTTTTACCTGATTATAAAAATAATAGACTCCCGGTTTTTCCGGTAATTGAGTAAAATCGTCGGGAGGCAGATTGGGAGGTAAACGTTGGTCTTGTGCCGTTTTTAGAATCATTTTTTCTATTTCTCCCGTATCATCCCATTCAAGTAATAAAGAAAATAAAAGGGCAGTAGCATCTGCATCTCCGCCGGCACGATGCCTGTTTTCTAGAACTATATCTAATGAATTACAAAGATTACCCAAACTATACGAACTTAATCCGGGTTTGATTTTTCGTGCTGCGCGAACGGTGCATAGTTTTCTTGCTGTCCATTTGAATCCCGCTTGTTCAAGTTGGTGCCGTACAAACGAATAATCAAAGTTCACATTGTGTGCCACGAATATACGATCAGTAAGCATTTCCAGTACTTTATCTGAAATAGCATCGAAGACAGGTGCATTTGCGACCATTTCGTTATTGATTCCGGTTAATCCAAAAATAGCTGCGGGTATTTCTCTTTCCGGATTTACAAGTGTTTCATAACGGTCGATTACATTTATGCCGTCATGAATAACGATGGCAATTTCTGTAATGCGGCTGCCACTGGCATTACCGCCGGTGGTTTCGATATCTACTATGGCATATTCCTGCTTTTTCATTTTTATATAACGTAAATTCTTCTTGTGTTATTTAGATGTTTAATACGTGGGGCTATGTTTATTTGAATAAGTGAGCGTTACAAAGACTATGTTTTTATCTGTTAAAAAATAATGGTTTTCCTGTTTTAAAATTTCATTCGATGTCGGGGCAGATGAATTTCATGTTCCTGCGGATAAGGTTTTCGATGCGTATTACTGACATCTTCTTTAATTTGATTTTGAGTTTTAAACTGATGTTCTTTCGAATCGCTGTAACGCGGATCAGGAATAAAAGGCATTTTAGCCATTTTGTTAATGGTAATAGTCGGAAAGTGATAATCAACTTCTACAGTACCTAATAACAAATAACAGCCACCACCCTGAAACGGGTACTGGATGAGACTATCCGGGAAATGTGCCGTATCAAAATAAGTTCCTTCATTATCCACCCAGGTTCCGAAATACATGGCTCCTTTTTTAGTGGGTACGTGTTTTCTTGAAATTAAATACGCCAACATTCGGATTTGTTTTTTATGATACACCACAAGATCTTTGGCCATAACATCACCACGATATTTGGTTTGCAATAAATCAAAAGGAGAACAGGAAACGGGGAAACTGAGCAGCTCTATTTCATCAAAAGCATCTTCAAAAAAAGAACGTTCCAAAGTCGGAAGTTTGTATTCTTTGGCTGGTTCCTGCAAGAGCATGAGGCTTCTGTTTTCGGGTTTGAAATTGGTTAATAGCAAACTGGCCACAACCAGAAGCTGATTTTTGGTTTTTCCTGTAAAGCGAAAAGCACCAATAAAAATCAAAATTTTAATACCTTCCAAACCAATTGGAATGCGATTGATGAAATCCTCCAAAGAGGCAAAATCGCCATTTTTAGTACGATCGGATATGATGAGTAAGGTTATTTTTGATTCTAAACGCTCCAGATGCATAAAACCTAAATAAACAGCAGTGCCATATAAAGTGGTTTGGTAATCGCTTTTGTTGACACAAGGATTCTCAATTGTTGCTCCCGACATACGTGTTTCGTGTACGTAAACTTCGGTTCTGTAAAAACCACCCTGATTGTTGATTACCGCCACCATAAATTCGATAGGATAATTAACCTTCAAATACAAACTCTGATAACTTTCTACGGCATAAGAAGCGGAGTGCGCTTTACAAAAAGAATAACCCGCAAAAGATTCAATTTGACGGTAAATTTCTTCGCTAAGCGCTTGAGGATGCCCTTTTTGGGCACAACAGGCAAAGAAATTGTCTTTTACTTTTTGTAACGCTGTTTTAGATCTGCCTTTACCGGACATGGCACGACGCAGGATATCTCCGTCGGCAGCAGGAAGACCTCCGTAATGCAGGGCGATTTTAATCACATCTTCCTGATACACCATAATGCCGTAGGTTTCTCCGAGCTGCTCTTTAAATACCTCATGGAAATACTCAAACTGATTGGGGTGATTGTGACGAAAAATATATTCCTTCATCATTCCGGATTGTGCTACACCGGGGCGAATAATAGAGGAAGCGGCCACCAGAATTTTATACGTATCACAATTCAAACGGCGCAATAAGCCTCGCATGGCGGGACTTTCAATATAAAAACAACCAATGGTTTTTCCTTGAGCCAGATAGGTATTGCAAACGGCTTCGTCTTTAGAAATAGCAGTGTTGCGAATATCAACTTTAATGCCTCTGTTTTTTTCAATAAGTTTCACACTGTCATCAATATGACCAATACCGCGCTGGCTTAGAATATCAAATTTTTCAAAGCCAATATCTTCCGCTGTATGCATGTCAAAAAGAACAATGGGGAATCCTTTTGGAGGCATTTCCAGAGGCGTGTAGTTCGTTATCGGTTCTTCGGATACGATAATGCCGCAGGAGTGCATGCTGCGTTGATTGGGATATTTTTCGAGAAGCATACCATATTCCTGCACGAGTTTTACAATTGAATTTGGTTCGTGCAGATTCATTGGATTTTTGGCGAGTTTGTCAAGTTCTTCTTTTGGAAGGCCAAATACTTTACCCACTTCGCGAAAGATAGAGCGGTATTTGAATTCGACATTAGTACCGCAAAAAGCCACATGATCCCTGCCGTATTTATCGAATATATAATGAAGAATGGTATCGCGTTCTTTCCAGCTCCAATCGATATCAAAATCGGGAGGGCTTTTACGGTTGAGGTTTAAAAAACGTTCAAAATAAAGATCCAATTCTATCGGGCAGATATCTGTAATGCCTAAACAATAAGCAATAATACTATTGGCACCGCTACCACGGCCAATGTGCATAAAACCCTGACTGTTGCTGTATTGTATGATATCCCAGGTGATTAAAAAATAACCGTTAAACTCCAGTTCGTCAATTACTTTGAGTTCTTTTTCGATGCGTGATTTTGCTAAAGTATGATTTTCGCCATAGCGCCAAATCAATCCTTTTTGCGCCAGCTCCGTTAGTAAAGCAAAGTCGGTCTTGCGATCGGTAGTAAAAAACTTTTTATTTTTTGGAGTTTTAAAGTCGTAGGTGAAATTACATTCGTCAATAACCCTTTGTGTATTGGCAATAATTTCCGGATAATCGTCATAAGCAGATAAAAGGGACGAAAGAGGAAGCATTACTTCAGAAGTGCTGCAATAATCCGTTTCAGTAAGTTTAGACAGTATGTTGTTGGTGTCTATGGCACGTAAAATTTTATGAAGATTAAATTCTTTTTTGGTTTGAAAAGTTACGGGCTGTAAAACAACCATTTTTTTGATTTTAGTTTTCCATTCTTTTAGAAAAAGTTTTGGTAAATCTTCAGGCCGAATTCCGATAAATTCATTTTCGCGAAGAACAGCAGGAGCATTTTCTAAAGGATAGATAAGAAAGACAGCTTCAAATTCGGGTGCAATTTGAGGCAGCGTTTCTCCGCTGAAATTATTTGCCGTCAAAAACCGATTCATTTCTGCAAGACCGTCTGCATTTTTTGCCAAACCGATATAACGCAATTGATGTTCGGAGCGAAATTCGATACCAATTAAGGGCTTTATACCTTTTGGTTCACAGCCTTTTATAAAATCATAAATTCCGGTGATGGTATTAATGTCGGTAAGTGCCATGGCTTTTACATTGCATTCGACGGCCTGCTCAAGAAGTTTCTCAAGAGAAATAGTGCCATAACGCAGCGAATGAAAAGAATGACAGTTGAGATACATTAGAGATGGCGTTTTAAAATTTCATTTTTAGTGTTGGGTTTAATAGATGCTCCGGCGCAACGCATAACGGCATCAAAACCATAACGGCTTTTCATTTTATCCATGGCGGCATATAAGGACAACATTTCCTGAGTATCTTCGAAAAGATCAATTTGATAGGTACCGCGAACGAGTCCGCTAAAGCGAATGCCAATCAAGCGAAGACGCATACGACGCTGATAAACTTTATCGAATAAATCGTTTACGTTTTTGTTTAAAATATGATCTGCTGATGTGTACGCAATTTTGCATTGCTTGGTCTCGGTGTCAAAATTGGCGTAACGAATTTTAACCGTAATTGTAGAGGTTAACCATTGTTCAGAACGGAGTTGAAAAGCCAGTTTTTCGACCATTCCCATCAGTATTCTTTTCAATTTTGGAATATCGATGGTGTCCTGAGAAAAAGTATGTTCGGTAGAAATCGATTTTCGTTCAGAATAAGGTTCCACCGGAGTATTGTCAATGCCATTTGCTTTTTTCCAGATGTCAAGACCATTTTTTCCGATCATGCGCTGCAGTACTTCGGCAGGCATTTCGGAGAGGGTTTGTATCGTGCGAATTCCGATTCGGGATAAGAGCTGAAAAGTTACATTACCAACCATCGGTATTTTCTGAATCGATAATGGATTTAAAAAGGCTTGTACTTCATGTTCCGGAATTTCTAAATTTCCTTTTGGTTTGCCTTCTCCGGTTGCAATTTTAGAGACGGTTTTATTGACAGATAAAGAAAAACTAATGGGAAGTCCCGTTTCTTTATTGACGGCTTGCGCCAGTTCATTGGTCCATTTATAACTTCCGTGAAAACGATCCATACCGGTGATATCAAGATAAAATTCATCGATACTGGCTTTTTCCATAATGGGCGCCTTTTCTTGAATTACCTGAGTGACATTATGTGATAATTGAGAATATAATTCCATATCCCCTTTGATGATTTTGGCTTGCGGACAGAGTTTCATCGCCATATAAATGGGCATGGCAGAACGAACTCCGAAATGACGTGCTTCATAGGAGCAGGAAGCAACCACACCACGGTCACCGCCACCGATAATTAGCGGAATACCTTCTAATTGAGAATTGGTGAGCCTTTCGCAGGACACAAAAAAAGTGTCCAAATCCATGTGTACAATTGCCCGTGCCATTTTTTTGTTTTTGAATAAGACAAAATTAGTACAGGTTGTAACAAAAATGATTATATTTGTTGTTCCAAATTATAACAAAATAAATTATGTCTTTATTTTCAGATAATATCAGGGCCCTACGGGTAAAGCATAAAATTTCGCAGGAAAAACTTGCAGAAAACCTTTGTATCACAAGAGGAAGATATGTTAAATATGAAGACGGAACTTCTGAAGCGCCGTACGATATTTTAAAACTGATTGCTTTATATTTTCATACCAGTATTGATTTGTTATTGTCTGTTGATATCCGCAAAATTGATATTGAAAATTTGATAAAACTGGAAGGCAACCGACTTATTTTACCCATTCAGGTGGATCATTTTGGAGAAAATTATATCGAAATTGTCACCCAAAAAGCCAAGGCTGGTTATTTAAACGGTTATTCAGATCCGGAGTATATCGAAAATTTGCAGCAAATTTCATTGCCTTTTTTGGGACCAGGAAAACACAGAGGATTTCCGGTAGAAGGAGATTCGATGCCGCCACATGAAGACGGAAGTATTATCATTGGCCGATATGTAGAAAGGCTGGGAGAGGTGTTGGATGGAAAAACTTATATCCTGATTACCAAAAACGAGGGAATGGTGTACAAACGGCTGAATAAAAACAAAAAAAATGCATTGGTTTTAGAATCCGATAATCGTTTTTATCCTAATTATGAAGTCAAAGCTTCTGATATTTTGGAAATTTGGGAATACGAATGCAATATTGGCCGCAGCGATAAACGTCATGAATTAACAGAAACTCAGAGTATGAAAGAATTGCTTTTGGAGGTCAAACGGGAAGTCATGGAGATTAAAAGCAATACTCTGAGTGGGAGTTAAAGTTTTTAGGTTAATTGCCTTTTACAATAGCCGAAGCAATTTGCCCGCAATGATGTGAATTGTGAAAAAGAATGATAGACAATAGTCTGATTCTTGATACCGTTCCCAAAAAAGGAGCTTCTGTTTCTTCGAACCAATCTTTGTCCGAAGAATTTTCTATTACAGCTTCGAGTGCTTGGTATCCTTGTTCCAAAAGGGCGCGACTTGTTTGCAGATCGTACTCTTTTCCCGTGTCTGACTGTCCTATGGTTGTGTTCTCTACGTTGGTTTCAATCCCGAATGATTGGCCTAAAATAAGGGCAGTTTCTCCAATATGTCTGTAAATGAATCCGACAGAAGCTGTTTTTTCATTCAATCTGAAACGAATGTTTTCTGAACTTATGTTTTTAAAAGTAGCATAACAATTAGATCGGTTTTGATCTAAAAGAGCAAGTAGCATTTCTTTTTGCATGATTTTTAATTTTGAAATTAATCTTTCTTTTTGTTTAAAATAGTTTCCAGTTTACTGAGTTTATTTTCCCAGAATTGATCAAAATGACTGATCAGCGCTTTAACGTCATTAAACCCTTTTTGGTTTAAAATGCAATGGCGTTCCCGTCCGATTTCCTGAATCGAAATAAAGCCGGCCTGCTGTAATATTTTAATATGTTTTGAAACCGCAGGGCGACTCATATCAAAATTTTCAGCCAAAGCATTTATGTTGTAACTCTCTTGAGTAAGTAATTGCAGAATTTGCCTGCGACTTGGATCTGCAATTACTTGTAAAGCATCAAAATTTGGGATTGACATTATTTTGTATTTAAAGCATTAACTAATTTTTCCATGATTTTAAGCCATCCGTCGGTCATTCCGTTAAGGATTGAGATATTGGCTTCTTTAAATCCGGTGTGGAGAAGATGTAATTCGGTTCCGTTATCTTTCTTTTCGAGTGTCCATTCTACAACGGTATCAAGTGTGATTACTTTATTTCCGGGGCCGGCTGTCCAGCTGTAAACCAGTTTTTGATGAGGGATGATTTCTAAAACTTTACAGTGCATAATTCCGTCAAGATCTAAACTCGGAATCGGATTGGTGCGAAAGGTAAACTCGTGTCCCAAGGCAAGTTTAAAATCATTGGGCATGATCCATTGTGCGATTAAATCGGCATCGGTTAAATAAAGCCAGATTTCTTCGGGAGATTGGTTGTAAAACCATTTGTGTTTAATTTCTGTTTTCATAATTAAGTAACTTTAAGGTTACGTAAAATTACACGTAACTTTTGAGTTACGCAAATATTTTTGAAGTTTTTTTTCGTTGAACGTTTTTTAAGTGCTTTGAATGTCAGTTGTTTATGATGGGTCTTCGGCTTCGCTCAGACTGACAGCGTTAGTTTGATGAGTGTTAGTTTGATGAGTATATGTGATAAACGGAGTGTCCCCCTGAGCGAAGTCGAAGGGCTTATTAGCAAGAAGGGTCTTCGGCTTCGCTCAGACTGACATTAGTGTTACAAGTGGATTATGGTTTAGAAAACTTTTACATAACTTAGACCGTATTGTTGTCCGTTGTAGAAGGGCGCAATCATCGAAGTCGAATTATGTTCAGAAGCTGATTTGCCGAATAGTTTTTTGGTGATATAAGGATTCATCCAATAGGCGATTTTGGTACTCAGTATTCCGATTCCTGCTCCGGCTGCCACATCGGTTAACCAATGGCGATTGTTGTAGATTCTAAAAAGTCCGGTTCCTGTGGCTACGGCATAACCGGCAATTCCGTACCAAATGGATTTGTCTTTGTATTCCTGCCATAAAAATTCGGCTCCCGCAAAAGCAGTTGCGGTATGGCCGGAGGGAAAAGAATTATTCGAACTTCCGTCAGGTCTGTCTACGTGTACAATTGATTTTAAACCCAGAACAGTTGTGGCCATAATAACATACGAAGTCACAAAGATCACGGAACGGTCGCGCATGTTATTTTTTCCTTTTACACCAAAAGCATTCAAAGCATAAACCGAAACAGCAGGCGCGTATTGCGAGAAATCATCAATGGTAATCTTCTGATCGATGTCTTCTGTAACTTCTTTGTTGATCTGCGAATTAAAACTTAAAAGCTGATCACTTTCCAGACCAATTACACCATAGCCAATTAAAACTCCCGGAATAATCAATTGCTTGTAATTGAACTTCAGATTGTGTGATGCTGTGCTGTCAATTGCAGCAATAGAATCTGTTTTCTGTGCTGTAGCAGAAAAAACACCGAATAACAATACCAGGGAAATCGTTTTGTAAAACATAGCTGATTGTCTTTATAATTTGCAAGTATAACGAATGATTTTGGGAACTATTTTTCGCTTAATTCAACCTTAAGTGAATATTAATCTGCTGGCTTTTAAAGAGGCATTATATGGAGGATACAGAATAAATATACATGATATTCCGAGTAAGAGATAAGGACTTTAGAAACATAGAAGTCCTCAGCTTCAATCAGACCGATGGTGCTAATAGAAACGACAATGTAAGAATAATAATAGTAATAAACAATAGGCTAGGCGTTTAGTGAAAACCAAAAAGTACTTCCCAAGCCTAAATTACTTTCTACACCAATGGTACCGTTTTGGGCTTCGATAAACTCTTTACTGATGGCTAAACCTAATCCGGTTCCGGATTTCTGACTGCCCGGGATTTGAAAATATTTGTCGAAAACTTTGTTTTTGTATCTCGCATCAATACCTTTTCCGGTATCGATAACCTGAAATACGATTTGGTTGTTTTCTCTTTTTAGTCTGATGATAATGGTACTTTTTTCAGACGAATAGGTAATGGCATTTGATAAATAATTAATCAGAACCCAGCCCGTTTTTTCACTGTCGGCTTTTACTTCGTTTAAGTTTTCATCGGCCTCAACGACTAATTTTATCTGCTTTTGCTCGGCTTGTACTTTTACGGCTTCGGTAGCGTAATGTACAATAGCGTAGGGGTTGCTTTTTTCGATATTCAATTGAATATTTCCCGTTTCTAATTGCGATAGGTTAAGTAATTCGCCCGTGATTTTCAGTAACCGCTGACTATCGTCTTTAATGCTCTCAACCAACTGATTCTGATCTTCATTCATTGCACCGGTTTTAGCATTTTGCAGCAATTGGAGACTCAGTTTTATAGAAGCAATTGGCGTTTTTAATTCGTGAGAAACGGTTGCGATAAAATTAGTTTTGGCAAAATCAAGTTCTTTAAAAAGGGTAATATTTCGAAGAATAATAACATCGCCAATATTGATTTCTGTTTCTTCCCCTGTTGGAGTTATCGTAATATTGATCGTTTCTTTATCAAAATAACTTTCTTTTCCGTTGGCGAAAATTTTCATAGGCTGCTTTTTCTGCAATTCACTAGCGGGTTCTTTTAAAATCAGTGAACGCATTAAATCATTCGACAAAGCGAGGTCAGGAGCCAATTTCCCGATAATATCTTCCGATTTTAAACCTACAATTTTCAAGGCTTCATCGTTTGCAAACAAAATCAGTCCTTCATTATCTAAACCAATAATGGGATCGTGCATATTATTGATGAGCGTTTCCAGTCGTTTTTTCTCAAAGAAAAGCTTATACAAGTTACTGCTATTGTATTCCTCGAGTTTCTGCGCCATTGTATTAAACGATTTGGCGAGATCACCGTACTCATTATGGCTGGTGAAATGTACCCGTTCGGAATAATTTTTATTGGCAATTTCCTTGATACTGAGTGTTAATTCCTTAATTGGATTCGCAATGTTATTCGGCAGATTAATCAGTAAATTAAAAGCAATCAGAAAGCATAAAGTACCAACAACGGCAATCAGTATATTGGCATTTTCGGCGGTATGTTTGGCGATATCACTTTTTTGCTTAATTGAATTCAGATTCAATTTCATAATCATAAAAATGTTCTGTCTGATTTGTTTTTTGACTGTTTCATCGGAATTGCTTTTTTCTAAAAGAGCAAAATTCTTTTCGAGGCTATCGGTTGCCTCTTTTTCTCCGGGCTCGGTAATATTTTGAGTTTGTTTTTCGAGATTACCTTTAAAATTATGAATGGATTTATTCGTATCTGCTACAGCTTCATCTAAAGACAAAATCATATTTCTGGAATATTCCAGCGTATTATAATTGTCTTCCAGAATATTTTCGGTGTCTTGTTTTATTAAAAAGACAGAGTAGGCACTCACTAGCGAAAGTATAATGATCATTAAAAATAACAATCCAACTCCAAGATTCAATTTGGTTTTAATTCTCATGACTTATGTTTTTTTGAACCATATAAGTGATGTAAGTAAATATAAGTGCTATTTAAAAACAAGACTTGAACGAGTTCATATGACTTATATGGTTTATTTTTTTTGCAATAGCCAAATTCAATTTGGTTTTAATTCTTATGATTTATGTTTTTTTGAACCATATAAGTGATGTAAGTAAATATAAGTGCTATTTAAAAACAAAACTTGAACGAGTTCATATGACTTACATGGTTTAATTTTTTTTAAGATAAAATAACAAGGTCAACATTCGATAATGACAGACTATTTAATAAACGTCTGAAAATCGTTGTTGACAAAATTACTTTAAATAAATTCAAATGTGGTTTTCCAATGCAGACAGTTGTAATTTGTTTTTGTTCAACTGTCATTAGAATGGCATCGGCTATGTTTTTATGTTCAATTTTAATTACTTCTGCTCCTAATTGTGTGGCCAGTTTAAAATTATTAATTAAATGGCGTTGTTTGTCTAAAGGGATTTTTATTGGGTTTTCTTTAGGTGTTTCTACATACATTACACACCAGCTACCGTTGTAATAACCTGCCAAACGCGCCGCTTTTCGGATTACAATTTTGGCTGTTTTATCATTACTACTAATGCATGCCAGAAGTCTTTCATGTTTCAGAGCGTGTAATTGCGGGACTTCATTCTCTACTTTTCGGACTACCTGACTTGCGACTTCTTTCAAAGCCAGTTCCCTTAGCTGCAGAATCTGTTCTGATTTAAAAAAGTTTGTCAAAGCCGTCTGAATTTTATCAGCCGTATAAATTTTTCCTTCTTTCAAACGGGCAATTAAATCCTCTGCAGTCAAATCGATATTCACAACCTCATCTGCAATTCGCAATACATTATCGGGAATTCGTTCCTGTACATCAATACCGGTAATGCGTTTTACATCTTCGTTTAAACTTTCAATATGCTGAATATTAACGGCCGAAATCACATTGATTCCAGCTTCGAGGATCTCTAAAACATCTTGCCAGCGTTTTTCATTTTTGCTTCCTTCTACATTGGTATGTGCCAGTTCATCTACAATTACGACTTCGGGTCTCAGGTTGATGATGGCTTGTACATCGAGTTCTTCGAGCTCTTTGCCTTTATAGAAAATAGTCCGCCTCGGAATCAGGGGCAGACCAAATAATAATTCATGTGTTTCTTTTCGGAGGTGTGTTTCTATGTAGCCGATTTTCACATCAATTCCGTTTTTCAATAGCGAATGTGCTTCCTGAAGCATTCGGTACGTTTTGCCCACACCGGCGCTCATGCCGATATAGACTTTAAACTTTCCTTTTCTTGATTTCTGAATTAAATCGAGAAAGTGTTGTGCGTTATTTTCTTTTTCCTGTTTCATAGTGTTTGCCACGAAGGCGCTAAGACACAAAGTTTTTTTTATACCACAGATTTTAATAAAGTTCGTTTTGGACCTTGTTAAAGAGTTGCCAATTTGGTATATCTATGCGCAAAAAAACAGCCACGAATTTCACCAATTGGCACGAATTAATTAGTGTAATTAGTGCAATTCGTGTCTAATTTTTTTGCGTCACAAATTATTAATTATTTTAATCTATGGCAGATACTATTAAAATCTTTAAACTTTCCTTTTCGTGATTTCTGAATTAAATCGAGAAAGTGTTGTGCGTTATTTTCTTTTTCTGTTTCATAGTGTTTGCCACGAAGGCGCTAAGACACAAAGTTTTTTTTATACCACAGATATTTTAAGAAAGTGCTTTTTGGACCTTGTCAAAGCGTTGCTAATCTGGTATATCTATGCGCAAAAAAACAGCCACGAATTTCACCAATTGGCACGAATTAATTAGTGTAATTAGTGCAATTCGTGTCTAATTTTTTGCGTCACAGATTATTAATCATTTTAATCTGTGAAATCTGTGGCAGATACTTACTAAAAAGAAATCGCCAACGAAGTCGTCACAAACGTATTCGTATCCGTTGGAAGATCATTTTTTGTAAAAATTTCATCTTTACTCGAAAGATTTCTGGCTTCTATTCTAAACATTACATTATCGGTAACCAGGTAATCAAAGTTAGCTGAAAATCCGTAAGTTTTAAAACCATTCGGAGTTTTGGTCGAGATAATAACTCCTTTTTCATCGCTGTAATATTCACCTCTTGCTGCCAATTGAATTTTATCAGTTGGTTTGTACTGTAGAATCAGAACAGGAGAAAACCAAGTATCGTATTTGTTACTGTTTTTAGCCGATTGCTGAGAACCTACATCAATACCGGCTGTTAGGTTTGTTTTATCCGTTAGTTTAAATTGTCCGTAAAAATTATTAAAATAGCGCCATTTTTTGTCAATGTCAGGTTGTTCATTTCCCACATAAGTACTCCAGTTTAGCGTTGCTCTGTCCGATGGTTTGTAGGTAACCTGTGTCCCGAAAGCAGGTGTTTGATTTCCTTCTATTTTCTGGATTCTTTGCCATCCGTTCAGATACATTCCGGCCAAATACCATTTTCCGGATGCTGAGGTATAGCCAATTTTTACTCCTGCTTCATAATAAGGGGAGTTTTCTGCTAAAATACTTCTGGTTAAGTTGGCACAATCTTTTCCAATAGCGCTTTCAAAACCAAGATGGGAAGGCATGATTCCGGCATCGATCCATAAGTCATGATTTTTTGAAATCTTTACACCAACATTTGCTTCATATACGTTTTTTAATAAGTCCTGTTCTGCTGAGAGATTATATTGGGCGTATGTCCCAGCCATCAAGGCAAAATTCCCACGGACATTTTCTTTGCTGTAATTCACTTTTGCTAAACCCAAATTTAGGTTTACTTCATTACTTCTGTTGTAATTGTAGATAAAACCGGGGCGGGTATGATCTTCCGGTTTTGCAAAATCATAACTATAATAAACCTCAACATAGCCGGAAAACGTAAACGGACTTTTGGATGTTTCCTGAGCGTGTAAATTGGTAAAGCCAAAAGCAATTAAAGCGGTAAGTATTATTTTTTTCATTTTATTTGATATTCAGGTTTTAGAACCTTGTAGGGATTTATTATTTCGATATTCAAACCTGACAGGTTTCCAAAACCTGTCAGGTTTAGATTTGTTTTTTTATTTTAAAGCATCTAAAGCGACATTCAATTCCAGAACATTAACTGTTGAAGGTCCGACAACAGCCGTATTAATTTTAGATTCAACCAAGGCCTTTACTTTTTCTTCAGGCAATTTTCTTTCTTTGGCGATACGTTTTACCTGAATTAAAGCGCCTTGTGGAGAAATATTCGGATCCAGTCCGCTTCCGGATGCTGTAACCATATCAGCGGGAATTTCAGATTTTCTTAAGTACGGGTGTACAATCAAGAAAGTATCAATTCTTTTTTGAACCAAAGCCAAGTACTCTTTGTTATCAGCTGCTTTGTTGCTTCCGCCACTTCCTGCAGCATTATAATCTACAGCCGAAGGCCTTCCCCAGAAATAATTGGACTTATCGAATTTCTGACCTATTTTTTGGTAACCAACCACTTTTCCGTTAACCGAAATAGTTTCTCCTTTTCCTTGATTTGGGGCAAATTGGGCAATTCCGTAAACTGCTAGAGGATAGACAACGGCGAATAAAATCACTATTAAAAGAGTGAATTTTAGTATTGAGAATATATTTTTCATTTTGAGTTTTTTTTATTTTTTAAGATTCTAAGAGACTAAGTGTCTAAACAGCTGAAATTTTTCGGGGGACATGCAGATTTGGGTTCTCAGTGACTTAGCAACTCAGAGTCTCAGAATCTTTTTCAGTTACATAAACAGTGCTACCAATAAATCAATTAATTTAATTCCGATAAAAGGGACAATCAGACCACCTAAACCATAAATCAACAAGTTTCTTTTTAGGATTGCACTTGCACCAATTGGTTTGTAGTCAACACCCCTTAAAGCAAGCGGAATTAATATTGGAATAATAACCGCATTAAAAATCACCGCCGATAAAATGGCGCTTTCTGGACTGTGCAGTCGCATAATATTCAAACCTTCAAGAGCAGGAATCGCAGTAATAAAAAGGGCAGGGACAATAGCGAAATATTTAGCAACGTCATTTGCGATAGAGAAGGTGGTAAGCGTTCCTCGGGTCATTAATAACTGTTTTCCGATTTCGATGATCTCAATTAATTTGGTTGGATCATTGTCCAGATCGACCATGTTTCCTGCTTCTTTGGCGGCTTGTGTTCCACTGTTCATTGCCACACCAACATTAGCCTGAGCAAGTGCCGGTGCATCATTGGTACCATCACCCATCATGGCAACAAGTTTCCCTTGATTTTGTTCGTTTTTAATGTAGTTCATTTTATCCTCCGGTTTCGCCTCAGCAATAAAATCATCTACACCGGCAGCTTCAGCAATAAATTTGGCTGTTAGAGGATTATCTCCCGTAACCATTACCGTTTTTACCCCCATTTTGCGTAAACGTTCGAAACGTTCTTTCATTCCTGTTTTAATGATATCTTGTAATTCGATAACCCCTTGAACCTGACTGTTCTTGATCACCACCAATGGAGTTCCTCCTTTAGAAGAAATAGCAATTACTCTTTGGTCAATATCTTCCGGGAAATTATGACCTGCTTGAAGCGTAATATTTTTAGCAGCATCCTGAGCACCTTTTCTAATATTAGTACCGTCTTTTAAGATCACTCCTGACGTTCTGGTTTCTGCGGTAAATTTGATTGTTTGTGAAATGTTATCTGTAAGCAAAGAAATCTCCGATTGTATTTTGCCATTTACATCCAACGTTTTGCTAAGTTCAATAATACTTTTTCCTTCCGGAGTATCATCTGCAAGTGAACTTAATACAGCCGACTTAATAAAGTCTTCTGCAATAATGCCTTTTGCAGGATAAAAATTAGTTGCTTTTCGGTTTCCAATCGTAATCGTTCCGGTTTTATCCAAAAGTAAAACATCGATATCTCCGGCAGTTTCAACCGCTTTTCCTGATTTTGTAATGACGTTGGCACGCAAAGCTCTGTCCATTCCTGCAATTCCAATTGCCGAAAGTAATCCACCGATGGTTGTTGGAATCAGACACACAAACAAGGCAATAAAAGCGGCAATTGTTATGGGTGCATTGGCATAATCAGCAAATGGTTTTAGCGTAACGCAAACAATCACAAAGATTAAAGTAAAAGCAGCCAATAAAATGGTTAAGGCAATTTCGTTTGGTGTTTTCTGACGGCTTGCTCCTTCGACCAAAGCAATCATTTTATCAAGGAAACTCTCTCCCGGTTCTGATGTTACGATTACTTTTATCTTATCGGATAATACTTTTGTCCCTCCGGTTACAGATGATTTGTCACCACCCGCTTCGCGAATTACAGGGGCACTTTCTCCCGTGATGGCACTTTCGTCGATTGTAGCCAGACCTTCGATGATTTCACCATCAGTAGCAATTAAATCACCTGACTCACAAATGAAAACATCGCCTTTTTTTAATTCAGAAGAACTGATGTTTTTGATTTCACCATTTGGCAAAAGTTGTCTTGCAGGTGTTTCTTCACGTGTTTTTCTTAAACTATCAGCTTGTGCTTTTCCTCTGGCTTCGGCAATAGCTTCCGCAAAATTGGCAAACAAAAGCGTAGCGATTAAAATCAAAAACACTATAAAATTATAGATAAAACTGCCTTGATCCTGAGCGCCAAATAAGATGGCTGCACAAACAACAAACATGATCGCAGTCCCTATTTCTACGGTAAACATTACCGGATTTTTGAACATTGTTTTCGGGTTAAGCTTCACAAAAGACTGTATTAAAGCATCTTTTACCTGCTTACTTTCAAACAATGAATTGGATTTATTAGTTGTCATTTTAGTATATTATTTTGTTTGGCTAAACATTTTTTTTTAACACATAGACACATAGATTCTTTATTTTGAGATTAAGATTAAGATTAAGATGTTTCAATTTATATAACAGCATATAGCTATGTGAAAAAAAGAATTTTCTTTAATACTCTGTTTTATGGTATTAATCTATGTTTCTATGTGTTAAAATACAGGGTTCAGCATTGAAAAACGAGTTGTTATTTTAAGGTGAAATATTCCGCTAAAGGACCAAGTGCCAACGCTGGAAAGAAAGATAAAGCGGCAATAATCGCAATTACAGCAAACACCATTACGCCAAAAATGGTAGTATCTGTTTTTAATGTTCCGGCACTTTCCGGGATGTATTTCTTATTGGCTAATAATCCTGCTATTGCCAGCGGTCCTACAATTGGAATGAAACGACTTAACAACAAAACAATTCCCGTTGTAATATTCCAAAACGGATTGTTATCACCCAGTCCTTCAAAACCCGAACCGTTATTGGCTGCACTGGAAGTATATTCATATAACATTTCTGAAAATCCATGATGTCCCGGGTTGTTCAACCAACCTGTAGCATTTCCGTCAAACCAGAATCCCATTGCCGTATCATTTGCAGCAAAATAAGAAGCTAAAGCAGTTCCTGATAAAATCAATAAAGGATGAAGAATAGCAATAAAAGCAGCGATTTTAACTTCACGAGCCTCAATTTTCTTTCCTAAAAATTCGGGTGTTCGCCCAACCATTAATCCGGAAATAAATACTGCCAGTATAATGAAAATATAAAAGTTTAAGATCCCCACACCACAACCACCATAAAAGGCATTTACCATCATAGCAAGCAATTCCATCGCACCGGAAACCGGCATTGAACTATCGTGCATACTGTTTACAGAACCGGTGGAAATTACAGTAGTTGCAATACTCCAAAATCCTGAAATGGCAGGGCCGAACCGAACTTCTTTACCCTCCATTGCTCCGGTTGTCTGAGCAATCCCCATTTTTTCGATGGCCGGATTTCCATTGATTTCACTTATAACAGTTGGAATTACCAGTAGTAAAAAACCAACAGTCATTACACCAAAAACAACCAAGGCAAATTTTCTTTTCTTTAGATAAAAACCCAAAGCAAAAATCATAGAAAACGGAATAATTAATTGCGCCCATAATTCTACAGCATTTGAAAAATAAGAAGGATTCTCTAACGGGTGTGCCGAGTTGGTTCCAAAGAAACCTCCACCGTTTGTACCAATATGTTTAATGGCAATAAAAGCAGCAGCCGGTCCACGGGAAACTTCAACCTGATCACCTTGTAAAGTAGTAATCGTATCTTTTCCTTCAAAAGTCATTGGTGTACCGTTAAACAATAACGCTACAGCAACGATAGCCGAAAGGGGTAATAAAACACGTGTACAGCTTTTGATGAAATAGTTATAGAAATTCCCCAGTTTATCGGTAGCTCTTTCTCTCATTGCATTAAAAATCATTGCTGCGGCAGCCATTCCGACACCGGCAGAAACAAATTGCAAAAACATTAGGAACATTTGAGACAAATAAGAAACCCCGGTTTCGCCTGAATAATGCTGTAAATTGCAATTGACAACAAATGAAATAGCGGTATTAAAAGCTAAATCGGGTGACATCGACGGATTGTTGTCGGGATTTAAAAACAAAGAGCCCTGAAACAATAAGATAAAAAAGCAAAGAAAGAACCAAACCATATTTACACTCAAAAGTGCTTTGAGATGTTGTTTCCAGTTCATTTCTTCAGTGGAATTGATGCCACTAATTTTAAAAATAAATTTTTCAATTGGATTGAAAATAGGATCAAGGAATGTTTTATCGTTTGAATATACTTTAGCAATATATCTTCCGATCGGAATTGCTAAAACTATCGTAACGATAAAAATACTGATGATGCCAACTAATTCTGTATTCATAATTTTTATTTTTTATGTGGAAGGTTGTCTGTAAAAAGAGAACTGTTTTTTGTCTGCAGATCACATTTCACAACCCTTATTTCACATTTTACTTTATTAAAATTTTTCGGGTTTGATTAAGACGTAAACCAAATAGGCGAAAACGACGATGGAGACAATAAATAGTGCGATCATGATCTAGATTTTTTCGAAGAATTCGACTGATTTAAAGCAAATGGCAAAGAGCAAAACGGCCAATGCGAGTAAAAGAATAGTTAGTAACATATCATATTGATTTAATTGTGATTTGTGATTTGCGAAATGTGAAATGTGATTTGTAAAATGAATTTGGGGAATCGTTTTACATTTCGCATTTCACAGACTCCACAAACAGCTTTTTACACTCCCGAGGTATTAATTTGTTTGACATATTCTGCTTTAAGGGTTTGAGGAAAAAGATGTGAAATATTGCAGTGACGCACTTCCATAAAAGAAGAAACAGAGAAAACATACACATTTGAAATGGCGTTTTTAGTTTCGATACTTCCGGTAACAAACAGGCGCTCGGCAAGGGCTAAGCATTTTTTTGCACGGACAATATTACCGGAGATAATAGCTTTTTTGGTAATCTCAGCAAAACGCTCAGCTTGTTTGTAAATAGAATTGACTTGATTTTTCATTAGAAAGAATTTTAATGTTCTCTCCTCTTATGCCAAAAGCTGTTCCGAAAAAGTAACAGAGGTGCTAAAAGCTTGTCAATAAAAGTGTTGAGGTTCTGTGCCAGAAATCAGGCATAAAAAAAGCCTATCAAAATGATAAGCTTTTATTGAAATGATAGGGTTATTGAATCCCGTATTCTTCTAATTTTCGGTACAAAGTAGCGATTCCGATTTCGAGTAAACGAGCAGTTTCTGCTTTGTTGCCTTTGGTATAATTTAAAACTTTCTGGATGTGTAGTTTTTCGATACTCTGCATGGAGAAAGCCGACATGGTTTTAGAAGCTTTTTCAGGTTGATGCTGCATTTCATAAGGCAGGACATCAGCAGTTAAAAGGATATCGCTTAAAATAACAGAACGTTCAATAATATTTTTGAGCTCCCGAATGTTTCCGGGCCAGGAATAACTTTCTAATTTCTGAAGAAAATCATCTGAAATTGCTAAAGTTTTCTTGTTTGTCTTTTCAGAAAATTGTTTGACAAATGAAAGCGTAAGTGCTGCAATATCTTTGACTCTTTCTCGTAAAGGAGGAAGCTTAATTTCGAAGATATTCAATCTGAAATACAAATCAGAACGAAAACGATGTGCGTCGCTTTCGGTTTTCAAATCGCGGTTTGTCGCTGCAATTAACCTGAAATTTGATTTTTTTGAAGTCGTATCACCAACCGGAATGTATTCGCTGGTTTCTAAAACGCGCAATAACTTAGCCTGCAATTCAATGGGCATTTCACCAATCTCATCCAAAAACAAAGTACCGCCATTGGCTTCTTCAATAAAACCTTTTTTATCTTTTAAAGCTCCGGTAAAAGCGCCCTGTTTATGACCAAAAAGTTCACTTTCTAAAATTTCCTTACTAAAAGTACTGCAATTTAGCGCCACAAAAGATTTCCCGGCACGAGTACTATTTTCGTGAATCGCCTGAGCAAAAACCTCTTTTCCGGTTCCCGTTTCACCGGTAAGCAAAACTGTCGAATCTGTTTTGGCAACTTTTTTAGCCAGATCAATAACCTGTTCGATGCCTTTTGATTTTCCTATAATAGTAGCAAAAGAATATTTATCGCCAATACGTTTCTCAAGTTGTTGCACCTTTTTCTGTAAATGCACTTTTTCGACCGCTTTATAGAGAAGCGGAATAATTTTGTCGTTGTCGTCACCTTTAACGATGTAATCAAAAGCACCATTTTTCATGGCCTGAACACCGTCCGCAATGTTTCCGAATGCCGTCAACAAAATAACTTCCGTAAGCGGGAAGCTTCCTTTTATGTTTTGAAGAAAGTCAACCCCATTGCCATCGGGTAATTTTACATCACATAAAACGACATCAATATCGGTTTGTTCCAGTTTTTTAAATCCCGATTTCAAATCTTTAGCTTCGAGAACTTCAAATCCTTCTGATTTTACAATACGGGCAAGCAGACTTCTAAGTTTTTCTTCGTCGTCTATGATTAAAATTTTATGTGTCATTTGAGAGTAGTGCTAAATCGAATCGATAATTTCGAAATACAAATTTAGGTTTTAAATCATTTGACTTTTGGATTCCTCCTACAATTTCGCAAAAAAAGCACGCTGAAAATAGACTCAGAGTGCTTTTGGCTTAATTGATTTCCTTTTGATTGTCCTTTATAAAAGTGTCGATGTTTTTCAGATAAGGATCAATAACAAGAAGTTGCGGTTTGCTTTTAAGTTTGATTTTACCTTTGATCACATTGTTTTGTATCAAAAAAGGATAACAGAATAATTTTCCATTTTCATCATAAATGCCAACGTCCATCAGAGCATCATTAGAAAGTAAGGTTTGTTTTCCGGTTGCATTTTCAGTATATTTCTTTGAATTTGCACGGAAAGCAACTTCATAAAATCCATCCTTTTTCTGGCTTTCAACACTTGTAATATTCGAAGAATAAGTGATGATTTGTTTGAACATTTCGTCTAATTTCGGATGAAGTTTTGGATCAGTTACAGCATAAATTTCATCCAATAGATTTTCAGAATCCGGAATCTGATTGGGGTAGCGGTAGTGATGTAAGAAATTCTTCAATGCCAGATTTACTTTTTTCTCACCAATTAACAATCTCAACTGATGCATAACCAACATTCCTTTGTCGTAAGGCAAATGGGGCGTTTCGTAATTGGTTTTGTAAAGTGGCGTTTCAGGTTCATAACTTCGACTGCTCAAATACAAATCCAAATGAATTTTTAGTGTTTCTAAAGCTTTTTCTAAACCATGTTCTTTTTCATAAAGCATTAATTCGGTGTATTGCGCCAAGGTTTCGGTCAAAATCCAACTGCCTTCTTTTTGCTCAGGATTAATCTGGGCATTTCCCCACCATTCATGCGACAATTCATGAGCCGTCAATTGATTGATAACGTCTTCCTTGTCATGCTGCGAAAGATCACTGTAAAAACCAAAATTCTCTTTCATAAATACCGTTGAAGGATAGGAGGTTGCAGCAAAACCATTGGCAAAAGCAGAGACTTCGGCATATCGGATCGTTTTATAAGGATATTTTCCAAAGTTTTTCTGGCAGTAATCCAACGTGTTTTTTACATCTTTAATGAGTTTGACTATATTTCGGGAATGCCTTTTGTCGTAATAAACTTCAATCAAAATTCCTTTATAATTTACTTTTTGAATTTGATACTCTGCTGACGAAAAAGCAAATCGAAACGGAATTTTTCCATTTGATTTATAATGGAAATAATTGCGATCGTCTTTTTTCCACTTTGCAATCAAATCACCAACACCAATGGCTGTTTGGTCTTTTGAAGTAGAAACAGTTGTTTCATAATCAATAAAATCAGAATCGATTTTCGATTTGTCTTCTAATTTTTTAAGTGGAGTCTGAGGCTTTAAGTGTCTTTTTGCACGTTCCTTTTTGCTGCTGATTTCATTAGAATCCTGATATCCAAAAACAGGATAATAACGACTGATCCTCATAAAAGAGCCATTTTCGATTATCGAATTGAAAGAATTATGACCTTTAAACGGAGACCATGAAGATTCAAATGAAAAAGAAATTGTCATTTTCTGCCCCGATTGTAGTGGTTTCTTTAAAAGATACCAATAATGATTGAATTCAGAGGTCTCTCCAATTGGTTTAGCATTTGGAATTGTAACAGATTTCAATTTTGAATTCCGATCTAAATAAAGCAGCAAACTGTCAATCGGTTGTTTTGTATTATTGATTAACTGATACGTACCGTTTATCTCGTATCTGTTCTCTTCCGGAAATAAGGCTACATCGCTTTTTACGGAAAAAATGGTCGGTTGTGGCTGATGCGAGAACTTTTTTAAGTTTAATTCATATCGTTCGCTCCAATTGTTTTGATCGTCCGCTGTAAGATAAGGATATTCGATATTGGTTTTATAAAAAAGATAAGTTCCAAAGCCTGTAAAAAGTAAAATTCCTAAAGAAAGGATACCTTTTTGAATACGAGTAAAGGAATGTCTTTGAAATGATTTTAGGAGGGTAGAATTTCTTTTCCATAAAATGCCAGTTACCACAATCATAATGAGGGCTAGTCCAAGATTGTAAACCATCGAAACATGAAACGGAATGGTGTATCTTCCGAAACCGTTCAGGTCAAAGTACTCTCTTTTAAAAGCATCTCCAAATCTAAATAAAGGATGTGAAATTCCTAATTGCTCACCAATTCCCGAACTAATTAATAGCGTTACAATTATCGCAATCGAAAGTCCTAAATATTTATTTGAAATAACAGTCTGAATAAAAAGAACTAAGACCGAAATCAATAAAACAGGAAAGCCAAGAAAATAATACAAAGAGGCATAAAGACTAAATTCTATTGGCGCATTGGCATGAATGATTTGAAAGCCACAACCTATAAAAATACTCCAGGTGATAAGAATAAACGGAATTGTGAAAAGTGAAATTATTTTAGAGAGTAAAGCTATAGTTTGCTGGTAAGGTGTGGTGTTTTCAAGTATTTCGAAGCGTACCGTTTCGCCGCGGGTTACTAATTCGTTACTGTAAAAAAGCAGAATCAGAATTAAAATGAAAGGCAGACGATCCATGATGGTACTGACCATGAGAGCGGTATTGGTTATGTTTTGCGCCAAGCGAATACCGCCGTCAATTTCGTCTGACAGTTCAATTAAAAGCAATCCCGAAAATAAAAGTAAAACTAACAGAAATGGAATTCCTTTTAAAATCAAAGAAACATCCATTTTGATATAACTTTTAAGAACCAGTAAATTATGTTTTAAAGTGCGATACTCCATGTTTTTTGGAGTTTCAGATGAAAAAGTAAGGGTTTCGTTTTTTAATATTCTATTCGGTTTTACTTTTTTAGTTTTTGCTTTTCGAAAGGAAAAGAAGCGATAAGCAATAAACGACAATAGAATGGAGAAACTAGTCCAAAGGATTCGATTGTAGAACAGATTCCCCGACAAATCGATCAGGTTGTTGTTTTTTTGAATGGCTGTCCAATAACGCGTTTGTTCTAAAAAAGCAGCCAAACCAAAAGGATCTATTTTTGCGGCAAACGACATTGCGGCTGCTGATGAAGGAGAAGCATTGGCAAAAATAGGGGAGTTAGAAAACAAAGATCCTGCGATATATAGAATGTACACCATAAAGCCACCAACATAAACCAGTAGTTTGTTGCGGGTTAACCAAGCCAAAGAAGTTAGGAGTGAAAGGCACAAAAGAATGTTAGGAAGTACTAAAACCAAATACGGCCAACTATAATTTAAAATTGAAAAAGGCCCAATTTGCTCTTTTGATAACCACGGCATTTGATGACCGATTAACATCCCGATGATAAAAGTTCCAAACGAAACAGTGGCAACTCCAAAAGCAACAATAAATTTACTTCCCAGATAATCAAATTTGGATACAGGAGTTGTAAAAAGGATCGTATCGAATTTGGTTTCATATTCTTTAAGAAAGTGTTGTGCAACTTGTAGTGTAATCGAAAATATAACGCTTAGAGAAAATAAACCAATGGCGTACGTGAGAACAAAAGGGCTGTTTTTATAGGCACCTGAGAACGAGAAATTGGCAAAAGCACCGGTAAAAAAGCCTAAAACCAAATAAATTAAAAAGGTGGCATAAAAGCTTCGGCTTCGGGTATAAGTATGCCATTCGAAGGGGATTAATTGGGATAGCATAACGTTATTTTTTAAGTTGATTTTGAGATAAAAGAGTAAAGTAAACAGCACTCAAATCAGGGGATATTAAATTGAAACCGCTATTTGGCTGTTGCTCTGAAAAAACATGAATATGAAGTTTTCCGGAATTCAAATTCGAAGAAATGATATTGAAATTATCTTTGTATTCCTGTAATTCAGTTTTAGATATGGCTTTCATCCAGATTTTGCCTTTCAAGGAATCAATTTCTTTTTCAGGATTTCCTTCCAGAATTAAAGTTCCATTCGAGATAATAGCCATTCTGGTGCATAAATCGCGAACGTCTTCCACAATATGAGTAGATAAAATCACAATGATATTTTCGCCAATTTCGCTTAGCAAGTTGTTGAACCGATTTCGTTCCTCAGGATCCAGACCGGCAGTTGGTTCATCAACAATAATAATTTTCGGATCTCCAAGTAAAGCCTGAGTTATGCCAAACCTTTGGCGCATTCCACCAGAGAAGGAGTGAACAGCTTGATCCTTGTATTGCAACAAATTGGTTTGCTGTAATAGATATAAAATCTGTTCGTGTCGTTCTTTTTTAGAAACAATTCCTTTTAAAATAGCCAGATGATCCAGCAATCTATAGGCTGAGATTTTAGGATAAACACCAAATTCTTGTGGCAGATACCCTAAATTTTCTCTTATAAACAAGGGATCCTCAAGAATATCGATACCATTAAAAAGTACCGTACCGGAGCTTGGTTCTTGCAAAGTAGCAATAGTTCGCATTAAGGTTGATTTTCCGGCTCCGTTTGGTCCTAATAAACCAAACATTCCGTTTTTAATTTCCAGCGTTACATTCGTTAGAGCTGCTGTGCCGTTCTCATACGTTTTGTTGAGGTTTTTGATTGATAAACTGTTCATTTTTTGATTGATTTAGATGATTGATTGTAATAATTTATTTCGAAAGAAATAGGCAATAGTATTCCTGTCGACTTCGGGGAGTCGATTTTTTAAATGGAGATTAAAAAATGTTATTCGCTTATGTACTCTAAAATGTCACCAGGTTGGCATTCTAATATTTTACAAATGGATTCTAAAGTGTCAAATCTGATTCCTTTAGCCTTTCCGGTTTTAAGAATGGATAAATTGGCTGGAGTGATTCCTAATTTTTCAGCCAACTCTTTACTTTGCATCTTGCGTTTGGCAAGCATAACATCAACGTTTACAATTATTGGCATGATTATATAAATAAGTCTTGTTCGTTTTGAAGGTTTAATCCCTGTTTGAAAATGGCAGCTAAAAAATAGGCGAAAATGCCTAGCATAAAGTGCAATACGATAAAAATTGCAACTTCATTATCCAATGATACAAAAATAGAAGACAGAAGTATAACAATACCGGGAATGAAAAGATTTGCCAAGTAAAACTGCCTTAAATGTGTAATGCCATTTTGAGTGAATAATTTGGGTTGAAAAAACACCTTAAAGACATTACTGATTAATAAAAAGAAAAGTCCATAAAGACTCAATGGCGATAAAAACTCAAAAATGATATAGGGTGTATTATAGTCACCCAGCATAAGCGGATGATTCGTAAAAGGATAACAAATTTGAAAATATTTACCACCTTCTCTGAAGTTTAGAAACCATCCGGTTGTTAACGCCAACGCAGAATAAGCCGCTAATGCGAAATAAAGAACAGCTAAAAAGCGGGTAATATAAAAGAGTATTTTTGAAACTAGGTGTGTGGTTTTCATTAGACTTGAAGTTTGATTTGTTATTGCAAATGTATAATTAATTATCGTAAAACAATAATTAATTATTAAAAAATCATTTAGTTGTTGCTTTGTGTTTGTTTGTGAAAAGATTATAATTCTATTAACATTAGAAAATAAACGGCTTCGCAGAAATGAAGTAATTTTGTAAAAAAGCAATTTATTAAATGAAAAACCCAATTTCAGTCTCCATATTAGAACTCGCTATAATTACTCAGGATAGTAACGCTCCGGAAACATTTCAAAAAACAAAAGACATCGCACAACTGGCTGATAGTTTAGGATATAAACGATTTTGGCTCGCTGAACACCACAATATGGCTCACGTAGCCAGTTCGGCAACTGTTGTTTTAATAGGGTATATAGCGAGTCAGACAAAGAATATCCGTGTCGGTTCGGGCGGAATCATGTTGCCGAATCATTCTCCTTTAATAGTAGCCGAACAGTTCGGAACCTTAGAAACTCTTTATCCGGACAGAATTGATTTAGGTTTGGGAAGAGCGCCAGGAACAGATCAGCCAACTGCCGAAGCGATTCGAAAAGATTTTTTTGAACAAGCGCAACGATTTCCGCAGAACGTAAGCAAGCTTCAGGATTATTTTTCTAAAGAAAATAGCACTGCAAAAGTGAGAGCATTTCCAGCCGAAGGTACAAATGTGCCCATCTGGATTTTAGGTTCAAGCATGGAAAGTGCCGCCCTTGCCGCTGCCTATGGATTGCCATATGCGTTTGCAGGACATTTTGCACCACGTCAAATGATACAAGCTTTCGAATTCTATCGGGAGAATTTCCAAGCCTCTGCTGTTTTGGATAAGCCTAAAACAATGGCCTGCGTAAATATCATTGCAGCCGATACAGATGAAGAAGCTGAATTACTGTCAACCAGTTTGTATCAAATGTTTTTGAATCTGATTCGCAACGACCGTAAAGGGTTACAGCCACCGGTTCCGTCTTTAGACGATATCATGAGTGAAGAAGAACGTTTCCATGTCAATCAGATGACCGCCTGTACATTTGCCGGAAGCCCAAAACAACTAGCGGTTGATTTAAAAAAGTTCATAGACTATTCAAGAGTTGATGAACTTATGGTGACGAGTCCTATATATAATCACCAAGCTAAATTAAAAAGCATCCAGCTTACAAAAGAGGTTATAGATTCCCTAAATCAGATACTATAATATAATAGGTGTAATTAGATCCTTAATTATACGTCCTCAACCCGACAGGTTTTTAAAACCTGTCGGGTTTGTTGTTTAAAGATTCCAAAATTAAGAAGCACCCAGCGTACAAAAGAAGTTATAGGTTCCCTAAATCAGATACTATAATATATAGGTGTAATTACATCCTTAATTATACGTCCTCAACCCGACAGGTTTTCAAAACCTGTCGGGTTTGTTGTTTAAAGATTCCAAAATTAAAAGCACCCAGCGTACAAAAGAAGTTATAGATTCCCTAAATCAGATACTATAATATACTAGGAGCAATCATATCCTTAATTATACGTCCTCAACCCGACAGGTTTTGAAAACCTGTCGGGTTTATTATTCTAAGTCCACAAGCCCCAACATCAAAAAAAGAAGAAACTTGGCGCCTTTGCGTCTTTGCGAGACTATTCAGGATAAAGAGAGAGCCCGAGAAGCAAGAATAACTCCGAGGATCTAAACCTTCAAAAGAACAAAACCCCAGTAAAATCAGCCCTTCCAAAAGAACAGCAACAGTGTAAAACCACAACATGAAAGAAAATTCCTAAAAACAACAAAAGTCTAAGTTTTGTAAAAACACCATTACCAGTAAGTTAAGAAAAAGATTCGAAAAAAGGCAAAATAACCTCTTCAAAAAGCTTGTAGAAGCGAATAAAGGGACTACTTTTGCACCCGCAACGACGCAGACGTTCCCTGATAGACTGACAAGAAAAGAGGATTAATTTTTTAGAAAAGTTTGAGAAAACAAAATAAAAAAAAGATTCAAAAAAGCTTGTGAGATTTGAAAACGCTGCTTACCTTTGCACCCCGC
>NZ_JBIPCV010000016.1:0-84730 GCF_044007495.1 Flavobacterium sp. FlaQc-52
CTCAAGTAACAACGACCTTAAGGTGGTTATTGCGGCGGGGCTCACCTCTTCCCATCCCGAACAGAGTAGTTAAGCCCGCCTGCGCAGATGGTACTGCAGTTATGTGGGAGAGTATGTCGTCGCCTTTCTTTTAAGAACCCTATCCAAATCGGATAGGGTTTTTTGTTTTATATAACTTTTTGGTTGTTGCTTTTTTAAACCATATAAGTGATCTAAGTTCATTTTAAACTTATCTTCGCATCCCTTGCGGTATCTTTACGGTTTAAAAAATTCTAGAGATAAAAATTTTAGAAGTTTTGAACCTAACTTTTGTTTAGTGAACCAAAGAGGTTTTTAAAATGAGATTTTTGCTTCAAAAAAAACTGTTTTCGTAAATAGAACTACAAAAACAATAGAATACCACTAACTTTTGATCCAAAATAAAGGAGAGGGAAGCTTCTTGTCAGAATAATAAGTTAAATTTAAGTTTGGGTGAAGATTTATTTTTAGTTTTGGGTACTCAAATCGGCCTCTTTTAAATTAGGTTCCCAAAATTTAGATAACAAATACGTATGAGAATACTGGTAATCGCTTTTTTATTGCTTTCATCATATGGTTTTTCTCAGCAGAGAACAGTATTAAAAGGGATTGTTGTTGTAGATGGTGTTCCATATGGTGATGTAAACATTAGAAATAAGTCCTTGGATAAGTTTGATATGTATTCAAGTACTACAAATAAATTAGGGGGCTTTTTAATGGAAGTAAAAGAAGGAGATGTACTTTTATTCTCTTCAGTTGATTTGGATACTTTGAGTCTTTCAATTAAAGCTGAAAATATTCAAAGGTCGGAAATTGAGGTTCAAATGAACAAAAAAACATATCAACTAAAAGAGGTTACAATAAATAAAAGTAGCGAAATCAATGCTGTTTCGTTAGGGATCATACCCAAAGCGATAAAAAGAAAAACTCAAGTTGAACGACAACTGTATACTGCCGGTGATTTTAAACCCATACACTTATTGGGGCTTTTAGCAGGGTCAATGGAAGTGGATCCTATACTTAATGCAATTAATGGTAGAACTAAGAAATTGAAAAATTTGATTTTGATTGAGAGTAAGGAAACAAACATTAAATTTTTTAACGATAATCATCGAGAGTATATTTTAAGAACTTTAAAAATTCCGGAAGAGGAATTGTCTAAGTTTTGTTATTTCCTTGTGGATCAAAAAGAGGTTCAGGAAATTATAAACAGTAAGGATGATTTGAAAATCAAGTTTTTTTTATGCGATCAACTTGTTGGGTACAAAAAAACGTATTCAAAAGAAATTGAATGATTGTACCTTAGGTACTCCTAGATTTATAAATACTAAGATCCTACTTAATGCGAGTTTTATGCTTGCGCTTTGACGCTTTAATAATTGAATAGTTTAAAGTGTATTCTTAATTATTTTGATTTAAGAAAACACTTTAAACCATTTTCTTAAAGTTTAATTTCAAACAAACTAAAAGATCCTTCTTTATAATGTTCCGGTAGTTCTGATGTCCATTCGATAGTACTGATGCCTTTGTAGTCAAAACCACAACTTGTGTAATACTTATTTATTCTTTCATTTCCGCTGTGCGTGTCAAGTCTGATATAGGTTTTATCATTTTGTGCGGCATATACTTTTACCCATTCTATGATTTTTTTAACATAAGAACGACCTCGGAATTTTGGATTCGTAGCAATACGATGAATGTATACCGCAGGATCTGCAGCGGCTTCTTTCCAGATGATTAAGTCATTAAAAGTAAGAACAAAAGTGCAGGCTATTTCATCGTCTTCTTTTATTATAAAATGCCGGTCTTCTTTAATTTCAGTTTCTATTAGTGATTTTTCAAAGCCTCTCCAGCTTTTTATGTTGACCGTTTTTTGGTAAGAGGTTGCCTCATTATATATATCGAAAACGGCATCGATATCTTTGTTTGTAGTTTTAAGAAATTCCATTATTGTGTTTATGCTGTAAATTAATCTCTATCAAAGATAGATTTTTGGGAGGTGAAAGACTTTGAAATTTTTAGTTTTAACTTTTCTTATTTGCTGTAGTTAGCCATGCTACATTTTGTTCGGATTGGTGGTCCTGGCCAATAATATCTCGATATAAATCAGGTCTTCGGGCTTTTAGGTAGCGATTCCCTCCTGCCTGAATGCATTTTTCAGGGGTAATGAGTGCAGTTGCAAAGGAGTCTTCAAAAGAACGGCATTCGGAGATGATATCCCCAAAAGGATCAATGATCATGGAACAACCATTCTTCAATTGATCATCATCCATACCAATTGGGTTGGAGAAAACTGCGTATATGGCATTGTCGTAGGCTCTTGCGGGCAGCCATTTCATTAACCAGTCTCGGCCTTTCATCCCGTCAAATTCTATTCGTAAAGAAGTAGGGTCGGTTTCGCGATTTTTCCAGAGCTCGGGAGCGACAAAACCGGCGCCAGGTCGGGTCGAGGGGGTGCACATAGTGACATGAGGCATAAAAATAATTTGAGCCCCCAAAAGCGTTGTTGCCCGTACATTTTCGATAATGTTATTGTCATAACAAATTAAGATGCCACATTTCCATCCCTTGATTTCAAAGATGCAATATTCGTTTCCGGGAGTGAGATACGGGTTTATAAAAGGGTGAAGTTTACGGTATTTAGCGACTAAACCATTTTTATCGACACAGACATAAGCTTTAAATAAAGCGTCATTCTCGTCTTTTTCAAAAAGGCCTGCCAGTATAACAATGTTATATGTTTTGGCTATTTCGATAAGTTTTAAAATACTACCCCCGGTTGGAATTATTTCTGCGATTTCCAGCATTTGTTCTTTCGATAAATGTCTGGCGAAAGTATATCCGGTAATGGAACATTCGTGAAATGCAATCACATCGCAACCTTCTCCTGAAGCTTTTTTTGTAAGTTGTTCAATTACAGTTAAATTGTAGTTTTTGTCACCGCTCTTGTTTTCAAACTGTACAGTGGCTATTTTTAGATTTTTCATTTGATGGACTATTTAAGAATAGCCCAAAAGTAAGAGTAGCGTGAATCGATAAATTGTATAAAACCGACATTTAAAGCGCATTCTTTGGAAAAGTTTCGATAAAATTGTTCGTCAGTTTCCCCGTATTAAGCAGATACTCACTGGGTGTCATACCCGTATGCTTCTTAAATTCTTTTATGAGATGTGATTGATCGGAAAATCCTGTTTCATAAGAAATTGATGTAAGGGAGGTGTTTTCCGTTTTGTTTTTAAGAAGTTTGAGAAAATGATGCAATTTTATAATATTGCCAAACTTTTTTGGATTTAATCCAACACCCTCCGTAAATTTTCTTTCAATATGTCTTTCCGTGTAACCGGTGTAAGCAACTAATTGTTTTAGAGAAAACTGTCCTTTATTTTCGATGATAAAAGCTAAGGAGGCATCCGCTATTAATTGGTTTGTCCGTGGTTTTTTCGCTTCAAGCGTTTTAAAAAAATGATTCAGGAGTTGTAAGCGATCCGGAATTGTTAGTAATGCGGCTAATTTTTCCTCGAGATCCCTGCCCATTTGACCAAATATAGCATCAACCGTGATAATGGAATCGCGAAATTCGCCGCTGTCAACTCCCAGAAGCTGATGTAAGCCGTTTGGTTGAAAAACTACAATTACAATCGACATTTCACTGCCGGAATAAACATCTTTAAAATTGTTTAGCTGTCCATATAAAAAAGAAGTGGGTAGATAACTTTGTGTTTTGTAATTATCAAATCCCGATATAAGTTTGCTTTTCAACGAGAATACGATACCGGTATTACCATCAGAAAATAAGCGAAGTTTTTGAATGTCATTGCCTTTTCTTTCTAAAAAAAGATAATGTTTTATATAAGGTGATAATTCTTTTGGAGGTACAACTTGCATCGTTTATTGTTCTTTTAACCTGTGTTGTCGGTAGCAGAATGAAGTAAAATTAAATATATTTTTCGAGTTTTTTCTGATTTTGGAGTAGTTCTTGAAGAAAATATATTCTTTTGAGGGTTTCTCTTTATGAATTGATATTTGTCTTAATTTGGTATATTAATGGCCTTTATAGACTTTCTGTTTTTTGGTTGCATTTTAGCTTTGTCAATTAAAATTGTATTATGAAAGATGTGAATAAAATCGAAATTATACGCGACAATCGGGTTTCGAAATTACTATGGTTTTTGCTTGGTGCCATTTCTTCTTTTCTGATGAGCATGTTATGGCGATGATAAAGAGATAGTTATGCTAAAATATCAATCCTGAAGCGTTATTATTATTTTAGGCAGTATTCTTTCATTGAATAACTTATAAGCGCTCTCCGATGGATGTAGACCGTCTGAGGCTACTAAGGAGGTATTCTTGAGTCCCTGTCTTGTAATATCTGTTATGGATACGAAGACAATATCGTTATTTTTGCAATAATTCTCTGCAAAACTATTGTATTGGTCTATTTCTGAGCTTATTATTTCACCCTGACCCCCCATTTGAATTTGCCCAAAACGAGTATAGGCATAATCGGGAATCGAAATTACAATAACATTTTTTTTATCACCTTTCGCCAGAGTGATTGCTTTAGTAACTAATTCGGGGAATTCTTTTTCATAGATCGAAAAACTTTTTCCTTGATATTGGTTGTTTACACCAATTAGTAAAGTGACAAAATCATAGTTAGGCTCTGGCTTCTCTACGTTTATTGCCGAAAGTAAATTTGAGGTTGTCCAGCCTGTTGTGGCAATTATTTTTAATGCGGTACTGCTTTGTGGATAAATGGCTCGCAAGGTTGCCTGAAGTTGCGTGGGAAAATTGCAGGTTTCACAGACACTCTGACCTATTGTATAGCTATCTCCTAAAGCTAAATACTTTATTGCATTTGGAACAGGCTTTGTGGGAGGCACAATAGTATTCTCTGTAGTGCCTTCATCAGAACTGCAACTAATAAGGAAAATGGAAAGAAAAACAATAACTATTTGTTTGAACGCTGTTGTCATAATTTAGCTAAATTAAATTTAGGTCATTCTAAACAAATAGTTACGTTAAATAGGGAGCTTTGGTTTTTACACCATTTCTGCTTTCATGACAATTTCTTCTTCGATTGCATTCCAAAGACCGATTCTTTTTTCTAGTGCTAAAATAGAAACTTCTTCAACTTCTTTCCATTTTTGTGCATCATCACCGCATAAATCAGTAATCATTTGCATGGCCATTGGACCATGTTCATCAGCATCAAGTTCGATATGTCTTTCAAAATAATAAAGCAGTTTGCTTAAATTGATTTCAGGCAAGTTCTTTTGGAAGTTTTTCAGAATTTCGGTAAACATACCCGGAATTAAATCTTCTCTTCCAAAGGTAAAGGCAGCAGCAATTTCATGTGGTTTTCCTTGTTCAATTACCCTGAAAGTAAAATCTAGAAACGCTTTTACTTCAATAGGTAAAGAACTTTGTTTGATAGCAACAAAGATGTTATGAAGTGAATGTACTTCAGATAAAAAAGCATTAATTCCGGTTGTATCAGCGCCACAGTCTTCCATAGCTTCCAGATACATTTCGTAATGGCTTTGTCTTCTTCCGTCAAGAGTTAAATCAGTTTCTTCCGCCAGAACAATTTCGTTGATTAAATATCTTGTCTCAGGGTTTTTTGTTGCAAACCATGGTGTTGTAGTGCAGGTAAGTTTCGTTTGTAGTGCTTTCAGCAATGACATAAAATCCCAAACAGCAAAAACATGGTTTTCCAGAAAGCTATGAAGATCATCAATATTCTGGATTTTATTGTACAAAGAATGTTGTAAAAGCTTGTCTTTTTGAGGTTGAATGCTATTGTTTATAGTTTCAATATTCATTTCTGTAAATTTTGGTACAAAGATAAAAAGCTTCTTGGTAAGAAGAAGCTTTTAATATTGATTTTGTGTATATTTTAATAGTTATTTACGATTTAAACGCTGGAATTCCAGTGACATCCATTCCTGTAATCAGTAAATGAATATCATGCGTTCCTTCGTAAGTAATGACACTTTCCAGGTTCATCATATGGCGCATAATCGAATATTCGCCGGTGATTCCCATTCCACCTAACATTTGTCTGGCTTCACGTGCAATATGAATGGCCATGTCGACATTATTTCTTTTTGCCATCGAAATTTGAGAGGTTGTTGCCTTTCCTTCATTTCTCAAAACACCTAAACGCCAGGTTAACAATTGCGCTTTTGTGATTTCGGTAATCATTTCGGCTAATTTCTTTTGCTGTAATTGAGTTCCTGCAATTGGTTTTCCAAATTGAATTCTTTCTTTGGCATAACGTAAAGCTGTATCGTAACAATCCATCGCAGCTCCGATAGCTCCCCAGGCAATTCCGTATCTGGCTGAATCTAAACATCCTAGAGGTGCACCTAAACCTGATTTATTTGGTAGAAGGTTTTCTTTTGGAACTTTTACATTATCAAAGATTAATTCTCCGGTTGATGACGCACGAAGGGACCATTTATTATGGGTTTCAGGAGTAGAAAAACCTTCCATTCCACGTTCTACAATTAAACCGTGAATTCTTCCCTCTTCATTTTTAGCCCAAACTACAGCAATATCTGCAAAAGGGGCGTTTGAAATCCACATTTTGGCACCATTTAAAAGATAATGATCTCCCATATCCTTAAAATTGGTAATCATACTTCCCGGATCCGAACCATGATCAGGTTCTGTTAGACCAAAACAACCTATGAATTCACCGGTTGCTAATTTTGGAAGGTATTTCACTCTTTGCTCTTCATTACCATATTTCCAGATTGGGTACATTACCAAAGAGGACTGAACAGAAGAAGTCGATCGTACACCGGAGTCACCGCGTTCGATTTCTTGCATGATCAAACCATAAGAAATCTGGTCTAATCCTGCTCCGCCATATTCTACCGGAATGTAAGGACCAAAACCACCAATTTCTCCAAGACCTTTGATAATCTGTTTTGGAAATTCTGCTTTTTGAGCGTATTCTTCTATAATAGGAGAAACTTCTCTTTTTACCCATGCTCGTGCTGAGTCGCGAACCAATTTGTGTTCGTCTGTCAATAAATCGTCAAGATTGTAATAATCCGGGGCCTGAAATAAGTCTGGTTTCATTTTTTGTTAGTTTTACAAAACAAATTTACGTAATAAAAATATAACAAAATACAGTTAATTTGTTATATTTTTATATCGTTGAATAAAAAAAAATAAGAATAAGAGAAACTAATACTAGTTTATTGGTTATTTATAAACTAATTTTGAGTTTCAAATTCAATTTAAATGAGGCTGATCATCTCTTTTTTACTTCTTTTTGTTCTGAATATTACTTTTGCCCTGCAAAAGAAAGAATTAACGGAGCAGGAATATTTACTTTTACAGGATAAAATACGAATAAGCGGGAATACAGATAGAGACCTGGCTATTACGTACGCCTATGAGATGCTCAAATCTAATAATGACAAACATTTGGCTTTTGCAAATGGTGCATTGGCATATTTGTTTCAATTAAAATCTGAAACGGTAAAATCAAAAGAAAAGTATGTACTAGCATTTAATTATTTGAATAAAATGCCGGATTCAAGAGATAAAACGCAACTTAAATCGTACCTCTATAATTACGGCGGACTAATCGAATGGAAAAGAGGTAATTTTGGAGAGGCTCTTGAAAACTATCAGACCGGAATAAAACTTTCGATACAATTAGGTGATATTATACAGATAATAAAGTTTAAAAGTAATATTGCTATTATAAATGAGGAAGTTGGTAACTATCAGTTGGCCATAAAAAACTTAAGGTATCTTAATGACTTTATAGACAAAAATGAAAGTTATTATTCCAAAGAGCAATACAATATTATAAAGAGTAATAACAATCTTCATTTAGCAGGATCTTATGAAGGCTGGTACATGAAAAATCGTACAAAGTTGTTTCTGCTGGATTCTGCCGCATACTTTTACAAAAAAACAGTGTCTTTTTCTCATGACTTTCCAATTAATAATATTGGGGCTAAGATCAGTCTGGGAAATGTTTATTACATGAAGAATGATTTTAAGAATGCAGAAAAAGCTTACTATGATATTATATTTTTTGCGAAACAGAACAATTACAAATCAGAATTTAAAGTAGCCAACTATAATTTGGGTAATTTATATTATGAAGTAAAGAAGTACGACAAAGCCTTAGTTTTCTTTAAAAAAGTAGATTCAGTCTCCTTAATAGACAATTCAAAAGATGAAAGTTTTTTAAAGTCAAATTATTATCAGGCAAAAATCTACAATATATTTAAGGAACCCGAATTGGCCTTTAAATATTCAAAAAACTATCTGGATAATTATGAAAAAACGGAAGCCAAACTAAATAATGAAGCCCTGGAAGTTAATTACAAACTGGGAGTCGGAGATTTGAGCGAGGAGATGGTTACCATTCAGAAAAAATACGAATTTGAAGTTTTCTTTAATAAAGCATTAAAGGTGTTCTATGTTTTACTTGTCGTTGGAATTGTTTTCTTACTGATAAAAAACATAAGAGATAAAAATAAGGCCCATAAGAAAATGAATGCCCTGATTGAAGAATTTAAAGCCAATCTGGAGAAAAAAGAGAATTCCGAAACCGAGACCATACTAATCGACCAGGAAGAGGATCCGCTTATTAAGAAAGAAAACGTCAATCTGAGTATCGACGAGGATAAAGAGAATAAAATTGTCGAAAAACTGCTGGCTTTAGAAAATAAATTAGAGTATCTGAATGCCGATTTTACGCTGTCTTATGTAGCAAAAAAGATAAAAACAAATACTACTTATCTGTCCTATATCGTAAACAAGCGATTTGGTAAATCTTTTGGAGAATATTCTAACGAGTTAAAAATCAATTATGTAATCAATCAAATGATTACCAATCACATGTATCGGAAATATTCTACTCAGGCCATTGCTGAAAGCGTCGGATTTAAGAATGCAGTATCTTTTGCGAAATCATTTCGCAAAAGAACTGGAGTGTCTCCAGCTCAGTTTGCGAATAATATTTAATGAAGAATTTGTATAAAGTAATACAGTTTTAGGGAGTTACCCGTTACCGCCTGTGCTACCGGTGTGACCAGTACCTCTTATAGGATCTTTTCCGTCGACCCACTCGTCTCCGCCTCGAACTGTTTTTAGTTGATTTTTAGGTAATTTTTCTGTTCCAAAGTCTTCAATGTTAAATGTTCTAATTTTCATGGTTTTCTAAATTATTGGTTTGTTTGAGTTAATTTTTTATAGTTAGTTATCCGTTTCCACCTGTATTTCCACCGCCTTTTATAGGATCTTTTACATCTATTGGATCATCCCCGCCACGGACCGCTTTTTGTTGTTTTTTAGATAATTTATCTGCTTTAAAATCTTCGAATTTTATCTTTTTAGTTTTCATGATGTTGTAAATTAATGATTTATATTTTTAGTGTCAATTTTTTTTGTAGTTTTTTATCCATTTCCTCCTGTATTACCACCACCTTTTATCGGATCTTTTCCATCTATCGGCGCATCTCCGCCATGAATCATTTTTTGTTGTTTTTTGGATAATTTTGCTGTTTCAAAATCTTCTAATTTTACTATTTTAGTTTTCATAACTTGAGTATTTAGAATTTGTATAATTTTATTTTTAAGAATTTTTTAGCCGTTTCCGGCGTTACCTCCACCACCCCGAATTGGGTCTTTGTCTTCCTCCAGAGATGCTCCTCCAAGTACTTTTTTTTGATGATTTTCAGGTAATTTTTCTACTTGAAAATCTTTGATTGTTGCCTTTTTTTTTGTCATGTTTTATTGTGTTAGCGTTTAACTTTTTCAAAACTAGGCAAAAAGCAAAACCCTTAATCGAGAATAGCCTTTTTGAGGTTTTTGAGAGACTTGTTTTTGTGTAACTATTTGTTTGTCAGTGTATTGAATAGTGCATTCGTACTGGTATAATTTATAAATTGTATGTGCTATTATTAATAAAAAGTATACATAAAGGCGTTTTTTTAAAATAAAAACCACAATATTTGCATCGTAGTTATGATTTAAACGACACAAAAAGATGTTAAAACTGGTTCAGAAATTTCTTCTAATTAACAAGTACTCGGAAGTGAAAAATGAGTTCAAAGATTTGTTTCTTTCTCATCCAAATTATCCAAGCTTGTTTGCGATAACAGATTCGTTGGATTTGTTGTCAGTAGAGAATGCTGCCGTAAGAGTTTCGAAAGAGCAGATTGAAAATTTGCCTTCTAATTTTTTAGCTTATTTTAAAGAGGAACTTATTTTGGTTGAAAGAGCAAAAGACTTTGTTCGCATCAACACAATTAAAAAAGGAAGTCAAAAAATATCGTATGATAGCTTTCTTTTAGATTGGAATGGAGTTATTGTAGCAATTGAGCCAAATAATGTAGTTGGAAGGGATAGTTTCAGAGATGAGTATAAAACTTTAAAGTATTATGTTCCATTATTTCTTTTAGTTGGATTGTCATTTTTTTACAACGCCTATAATTTATTCAGTAGCCTATTTTTAATTACATCGCTTTTAGGATTAATAGTTAGTGTTTTTATAGTACAGGAAAAATTAGGTTTGAAAAGCAGTATCATTTCAAAGTTTTGTAACCTGACTCCAAATACGTCTTGTAACTCTGTTCTTAATTTTGACGGTTCAGGTAGAAAATGGGTTAGTTTCTCAGATTTGCCTTTGATGTTTTTTGGTGCAAGCTTTTTAGCGATTTTGATAGAGCCTTCAGATTCGTCAATCTTTATCGGATTTTTAAGCTTATTGGCTATTCCGGTGGTGGTAACATCAGTTTGGATACAGAAATTTGAGATTCAAAAGTGGTGTGTAATGTGTCTGTCAGTTTCATTTCTGATTTTAGTGCAAAGTATTATTTGGTTTGCGTCAGATTTTTTCACTCTAAGTTTTAGTATTGACAGTGTTTTTCCTTTTGTGTTCTCATTGGGGTTCTTAGGAGCCTTTTGGTTGGCTTTAAAACCGATCATTAAAAACATGTTGAATGTTAATTCGGACTTAAAAGAGTTGAAGAAATTTAAGAGAAATTTTTCATTATTAAATTTCTTATCGCAAAAAGTGCCTTACACGTCAGATTTTGAAGATTTAAGAGGATTGAATTTTGGAAATAGAAATGCAGCAATAAAATTAGCGATTATAATTAGTCCAAGTTGTGGACATTGCCATAAATCATTTCAGGATGCATTTGATCTGGTTTTAAGATTTCCGGAGAAAATATTTTTAAATGTATTATTTAATGTTAACCCTGATAATGTAGATAACCCGTATAAGATTGTTGTAGAAAGATTGCTGACTATAAACAGATCAACACCCGGGAAAACGGTAGAAGCCATTTCAGATTGGCATATTAAAAAAATGGGTCTCAAAAAGTGGTTGAAAAAATGGAATGCAGAGCCCGTAGGATTAATAATAAATCAGGAGATACAAAAACAGTACGATTGGTGTTCTAAAAATAATTTTAATTATACACCAGTTAAGATTGTCAATGAGAAAATATTCCCAAATGAGTATGAATTAAATGAACTGAAATACTTTTTAAATGATTTTGTGGAAGAGAAAGAGATTGAAGTTTTAGAAAAAATAGCCTAAGACAAAAATCATTTGAAGAAAGAGAGATACAAATTTCTAAATGAATTGAAACAATAACAAAAAAACCAAATAATCATGTTAAAAAACATTCTACAATTAGAAGGAGCTCAAGAGCTTACTAAAAATGAGAAAAAAGGTATTAAAGGAGGATTAGCTTGTGATCAGAACGGTAAGTGTCCAAAAGGATCTTATTGTGACTATGATTCGTCTCTTTGCAAACGTATCTAGTTGTTAAAAGAAAAATCTTTTAATAAATAACCACAAAGTACTAACCCAATAAAACTTAATTATGTTAAAAGCAATTTTAAATCTTGAAGGTGCAGAAAAACTGCAAGTTAATGAGTTGAAAAATATTATGGGTGGACAACCGGTTCAACCGGCAAATTGCAAATGTTTTTGTTATGTTGGAGGACAACAGGTAAATGCCTATTGTTTTTCATATTGTCCAAACGGTTCAATTCCCGGAATATCGGAAGGAAGTACAGGAAACTGCAAGTTTCCACTTAATCCAAAACCGGAATTATAGAATACGATTACCTCTTTAGTGATAAAGAAAATTTTAAAGTTATAAAGTTACTTGGAGAATTAGAATAGCAGACTAAAAACAAGCAGTGAGATACTCTTGATTGTTACGTTTATGTTGCAAGTTTTCTAAGTTTTTAAAAATATCGAATATAAAGCCTTATTTAAAATTTAGTCATGTTTTTTTTGAATTTGTAGGCGCCCGATCGTGGAACATTGGGCAAACATCCCCACATTGATGATTGGTGTTGGGATTCTCAGGAAAATTGGTCACTGAGTTGGTTTTATTTGGTTAGAGCTAACCGGTGCCATCTCCTAGAGAAATTGATGTTGATTCTAAATTGAAGTGTAAGCACTTTTTGTTATGGACAACATTATTTTAAAGATGGAAAAAATATAGGACCCAAAAGGTCTGAAAGAAGTTCAAATATTGAAAAAAGAAAGTAACAAACGATACAAGTGCGGAGCTTTACTTTAATAGAAATATGGGACAAATATGTTACGAAATGACAATTGTAGAATAATCATTTATTGTAATATAAATATAACAGTTTTGAATAATTTTAACAGAGAGGAAATTTTTTCCTCTCTGTTTTTTTTAAATAATGTAGATTTGTATAAATCAAAAGTAAATTGAAAAAATTCACCAATTATAAACAAGCTGATTTTAAGGATTGTGGCCCCACATGTTTAAAGATTATCGCAAAGCACTACGGCAAGACAATCCATATTCAGGAGTTGAGGGAGCATAGTGAAACAACTCGTGAAGGAAGTAATTTGCTTTTTTTGAGCGATGCAGCAGAGAAAATTGGTTTCAGGACTTTAGGAGTTAAGTTAAGTCCGGAGCGCTTAGAAGAAGCTCCATTACCTTGTGTTTTACACTGGAATCAGAATCATTATGTTGTCCTTTATAAAATTAAAAGAGGCACTTACTATATCTCAGATCCGGCTTTTGGTTTAATCGAATACACTAAAGAAGATTTTATTAAATTTTGGATCGGGAACAATGCTGATGAATCAACTCAGGAAGGAATTGCCTTGTTGATCGAAGCTACTCCAAAATTCTTTCAGACCGATTTTGACAAGGAAGATCATAAAGGTATCGGATTTGGATTGTTGTCCCAATATGTTTTAAGATACAAAACCTTTCTAGTTCAATTAAGTATAGGGTTATTAGCCAGTAGTTTGCTGCAGTTGATTTTTCCTTTTTTAACTCAGAGTATCGTTGATATCGGGATTCAAAACCAGAATATTAATTTTATATATCTGATACTGTTTGCGCAATTGTTTCTTTTTGCCGGAAGAACAGGTTTAGAACTCATTCGGAGTTGGATATTACTTCATCTTTCAACGCGGATAAACATTTCGCTCATCTCTGATTTCTTTATTAAATTAATGAATCTGCCTATTTCGTTTTTTGATGTGCGAATGACGGGAGATATCATGCAGCGTATAAACGATCATAGAAGAATTGAGCGTATCCTGACTACATCCTCTTTAAACGTTTTATTCTCTATAATCAATATGTTTGTGATGGGAGGCGTTTTGGCTTATTTTAATCTCAAGATCTTTTTTGTGTTCTTTGCGGGAAGTGTTCTTTACTTTGTGTGGATCACGTTGTTTTTAAAACGAAGAGAAGTTTTAGATTATAAGCGTTTTGCAGAGGTTTCCCAAGAGCAAAGTAAAGTGATGGAGCTTATCAACGGTATGCAGGAGATTAAGCTTCACAATGCCGAAAAACAGAAGCGTTGGGGCTGGGAATATGTGCAGGCGAGATTGTTTAGAGTTTCAATAAAAGGACTGGTCCTGGAGCAAACACAAACGATCGGTTCCTCAGTGATCAATGAATTAAAAAATATTTTTATCATCTTTTTGTCGGCCAAATTAGTTATTGATGGTTCCATTACACTCGGTATGATGTTGGCGATTAGCTCCATTGTAGGGAGTTTAAATGGACCAATTACACAGCTTATAGAGTTTGTTCGAGAGCTTCAGGATGCTAAGATTTCATTGGCAAGACTATCTGAAATTCATGAAAAAGAAGATGAAACACAACAAGAAGTACACCAAACGAGTGAAGTTCCATTTGACGCTGATATAGAGATAAAAAACCTATCCTATCGTTATTTAGGCTCTGATATCCCTGTTTTAGATGATTTAAGCCTGATAATTCCCGCAAATAAGGTTACAGCAATAGTGGGCGTTAGCGGAAGCGGGAAAACGACTCTGATGAAATTACTGCTTAAATTTTATGAGCCGGAAAAAGGGGAGATTCATATTGGTTCTGCACAGTTAAAAAATGTGTCGCAAAAAGCATGGAGGGCCAATATTGGTGCGGTTATGCAGGAAGGTTTTATTTTTAGTGATACCATCGCCAACAATATTGCCATTGGTGTTGACAAGGTAAACAAAGAGCGATTGGTTTATGCCGCCGATGTTGCCAATATAAAAGAGTATGTTAGTGGATTGCCGCTGGGTTTTAATACTAAAATTGGCTCTGAAGGTTTAGGTATGAGTACAGGTCAGAAACAACGATTACTTATTGCCAGAGCAGTATACAAAAACCCGGAAATCTTGTTTTTTGATGAAGCCACTTCGGCTTTAGATGCTAATAATGAAAAGGAAATTATGCGAAAATTGGATATTTTCTTCAAAGATAAAACTGTAGTGGTAATTGCGCATCGTCTGAGTACGGTAATGAATGCAGATCAGATCGTGGTTTTAGACAAAGGACGCATTATTGAAATAGGAAGTCATTCGGCTTTAGTAGAACAAAAAGGGAATTATTTTGAATTGGTTAGAAATCAATTACAATTAGGAAACTAATCATGGCAGAAGATAATAGTACATTCGAATTAAGAAGTGAAGAAGTTCAGGATATACTCACCAAAGTACCTCATTGGATGATACGTTGGGGAACAGTACTGATATTTACCATAATTGTGATGCTGTTTTTTGTGTCCTGGTTTATCAAATATCCGGATGTTGTCAATACCGAAATTGTGATCACAACGAATATTCCACCCGAAAAGATAGTTTCTAAAACTTCCGGACGAATAGAAGCGATATTGGTTAAAGATAAAGCCGTCATACAAAAAAACACCACTTTGGCAGTTATTGAAAATACCGCCAATTATGAAGATGTTTTTTTATTGAAGGATATTGTTGATCATTACAATATCAATGAATCCAAAAAAGATTTTCCTTTTGCATTGTTGAAAAATACCCAATTAGGAGAAATTGAAAGTGCTTATGCTGTTTTTCAAAAAGACTATCAGGCGCAGGAATTAAACAAAGATTTGCAACCTTTTGAAGTAGAAAGCAGAGCGCAAACATCAGAAAACATTCAAATAAAAGAACGATTGGATATTTTGCAGCAGCAAAAAGCAATCAATGAAAGCGAATTGCAACTTCAGAAGAACGAAGTGGCTCGTTTTGAAACTTTGTTTAATAAAGGAATAGTTTCGACTCAGGAAATGGAGGCTAAAAAACTGAATTATCTTCAGGCACAAAAGAATTACAGGAGCTTATTATCGTCGATTTCGCAATTAAGGTCTTCCCTTATTGATAATACAAAATCAAGTCAAAGTTCGCATATAAACAGCACTAAAGAAGAAGTTAACCTGGGGCGCAATATGGCGCAATCTTTTTATCAGCTTAAAAAAGTGATAAAAGACTGGGAGCTTAATTATACATTGAAATCATCTGTTAGTGGTGTTGTTACTTTTTTACAGGTTTGGACAGAAAATCAAACGATTAATGCCGGAGATAATGTTTTTTCGATCATTCCGGATGCAAGAAATGGTTTTGTCGGAAAAGTTAAAGCGCCCGCTTTAAATTCCGGGAAAATAAAAGTGGGACAAAGAGTGAATATAAGACTGTCCAATTTTCCCGACAGAGAATTTGGAGTTTTATATGGTACAATTCAGAATATTTCGTTGGTTCCCGATAAAGATGGAAATTTATTACTGGATGTTGCCTTGCCAAACGGATTGGTAACGTCTTATAAAAAGAAAATCCTGTTTCAGCAAGAGATGAAAGGAAGTGCCGAAATCGTGACGGAAGATTTGCGATTGCTGGAAAGAATTTTATATCAGTTTAAAAGTATTTTTGAACAGGTTTAATTTCGAAGTAATCAAAAAGTTTCTTCGTATAAAGTAAAGAATGAAAAAAATCTGTTTTATTGTTTTTGTTGCGTGGTTTCAATTGGCAGGGGCTCAGGAGAGATTCGCTAAAAACTCAAATGTAGTGCTCACTTTTAGCATTTCAGGAGACATTAAAGACTCAAAAACAAAAGAGGTAATTCCAAATGCCGATTTGTATCTGGTTAATTGTAATAAAAGTAGTGTTGCAAATGAGGATGGAAATTTCCAATTCAATATTCCAAAAAGCAGTTTTAATGATCAGTTGATTATTTCGGCTGTGGGTTATTATTCCGATACTATTTTGGTTTCTCAGCTTGAAAAACTAAAGCAAGAATCCTTTCATATTGTATTAAATAAAGAAACGGAAGCTGAAATCGTTTTGAATGATATGGTGGTTTTGTCTTCAAAAAATAAAGCAAAATCGGATTCTCCGGAAACAATTTTAAAAAAAGCAAGACAGCATATAAAGGATAATTATTATCAGGAGCCATTTAATCAGAAATTCTTTTTTAGAGCACAATGTAAAAAGGATGGCGTGTTTTCTGTTAATGAAGCAGCTTCTATTATGACCTATAGTCCAAATGGAATTAGGGTTTCAAAAGATGCAGCGGCGAATTATTTCGGGGAGATTCTTCAGTTTAAAGGTAAGGCGGAAGAAACTTCAAAAGAAAATTGGGAAGGAATTGGATATTTTGGAGTTGTTGTCTTTCGAAATATAGTGTTGAGTAGCCAAAATGTACTCTATGAAGCTGCTTCATTTGAGTTGAAAAAAGAAAAAACAATTGAGTATGCCGGAAAGAAAGTGTACGTAATCAGTTTTCAGAATTTAGCGCCGGATGTGTATTCAACAGGTTTTGGTAATCCTTCACCTAAATCGGTAAGTGGGTTTATCTATATCGATACCGTTTCTTTCGCTGTGGTAAAGTTTGAGCAATATGTAATTTTAAATGCAGACCGGTCAAATGATAGTGATGATGTATGGATTCAATCATCCGTAAAAATGACGCAGACTTATAAATGCGTAAACGGTAAATATTTTGTAAATTATTGCAATGAAAAAAAAGAAAGCCGTTATTTTTCAACAGTAGAGAAAAAACAAATAGGAGAGGCAAATTCAAATTACGATTTAATGTCTGAAGATGTCAATACAGATAAAGTACTGCCAATAGTACGCCCTATAGATCGACTAAAGTTAGATGTAAAAGTAGTAGAAGACCCGGAATATTGGAATAATAACAATTTTATTCCGGAGATTAAAAACAATGATTTGTAAAGTTTCTCGCTACATCTTCAGATAGAAATCCTGTGTTAACGCAATATATTCGGGAGTATAAACATGTCTTTCGATTTCGATTGTTAGTTCGTCGATTTCAATTTCGGCATTTTCGTTTCGGCTAAAAGCCATTAAACTGCGTTTAATACTCGAAGTTGGAGTTCCTTTTACACGAGTTATTTTGGTAGGGTATAGCTCTGATTCTTTTGCCAGGGCAATAAAACTATCTTCTTCTTTATAAGGAAGGATAACTGCAAATATTCCATTTTCAGAAAGCAATAAATCGGCAGCCTCAATTAATTCTTCAAAAGGCATAGCGTCCTGAAAACGGGCTAAATCGCGTTGTTCACTTTCGGTTTTATAATCTTCAGAATAAAAAGGAGGATTGGAAACAATTAAGTCATATTCATCTTCAGGTTCTTCTATAAATTCATCCAGCCCTGCGTGAAAGCAAAACAAACGATCTCCCCATGGAGAATTTTCAAAATTCTCTACAGCTTGTTCGTAAGCATCTTCGTCAATCTCCAAAGCGTCTATTTGCTCCGCAGCTGTACGTTGCGCAAGCATAAGAGCAATAACTCCCGTTCCCGCACCAACGTCTAAAACGCTAAACGGATTATGATTTATGGGAGCCCAAGCGCCTAATAAGACACCATCTGTTCCGACTTTCATAGCGGTTTTGTCCTGTTGAATAGAGAATTGTTTGAATGTAAACATAGGGTTGTAAATTCCAAATTTTTTAAAATTCCAAATTCCAATTGATACGGATGGTCTGGATGGATTGAAATTTTATGATTTAATTTTGTGGTGCAAAAGTAAGGTTAAAATCTTAATTTATCGGGGAGTGGTTTTGGTAATTATTGCAGATAAAATTTTTCGCAATTCTTCTACTTCAAGCAAAAGAAATCCGGAGTATGCATTTTGGTCGGTGTTTAGATCGTGGAGTAAACGTAGCCAATATTTAGATTCCTTTGCTTCTTTTCGGGCTATTTTAAGTCGAAAAGTTAAATCCTTATCCCCTAATTTTTCATTGGCTTCAATGTAATTAGCACCAACCGAACCAGACGATCGTATCAATTGTTTCCCATCCTCAATATTAGATGCAGTTTTGGGTAAAGTTTTAATATAAAGTCGACATTCCCGAGCAAACAAAAATGTGCGTTCCTCCAAATCATAAGGTTTGTTCATAAAACAAATTATTACAAACCAAATATAACAATTTTACATCAATAAAATAAGATTTTTCCGTCAAAACAAAAAACAACCGCAAGGTTGTAAAATTTGGAATTTGGAATTTTAAAAATTTTGGAATTTAATTTAAAGGTACATTTCAACCAGTCCTTCCGGAAGGTTCATGATGACTTTTTTGTTTTCACGATCGACTTTGACTAAGAAATGGTCGATCATCGGAATCAGCATTTCGACTTCGCCATTTAAAACTTCAAAAAGAGGTTGTGCAGTAGTATCGTTTACGGCAACTATTTTTCCGAAAACGCCTAAACGTTGGTCTTCAATTTCGAAACCAATAACTTCGTGAAAATAAAATTTGTTACCGCTAAGTTTTGGTAACATATTTAAAGGAAGATAAATTGCATTACCCATGATGGCATCTGCATCTTCTTCGGTATTCATGTCTTCAAAACGAATTCTAAGAAAATCGTTTTTGTGCAAAGAGCTTTTTTCAATAAAAAAAGGAACCAAGTGTTTGTTGCATTCAACAAACACTGATTCCAAGTTTTCGTATAACTCGGGTTCATCTGTGTCTAAATAAGCCAAGACTTCCCCCTTGAAACTAAATTTTTTAGCGATCTTACCTAAATAAAAACATTCTTCTTTACGCATTCTCGCTAACTAATATTTATGCTTCAGTTGTTTCGTTATTTTCTTCAGCAGCAGGAGCTTCTTCAGTTGATACTTCAACTTCAGTAACTTCTTCAGCTGCAGGAGTTGCAGCAGCAATAGCATCAGCTTCAGCCTGAGCTGCAGCAGCTAAACGCTTAGCGTTAACTTCTTGTTCTGCTTTGAAAGCTTTAGCTTTAACATCAGCTTGTGCTTTTGTTAAACCGTCTTTTTTAGCATCAACTTTTCCAGATTTAGCATCTAACCAAGCAGCTAATTTTACGTCAGCTTGCTCTTGAGTTAAAGCACCTTTACGAATACCTCCATCAAGGTGGTGTTTCAATAAAGCACCTTTATAAGAAAGGATAGCTCTAGCAGTATCAGTTGGTTGTGCACCATTGTGTAACCATTTAACTGCACTATCAAGGTTTAAGTCGATAGTTGCTGGGTTTGTGTTTGGATTGTAAGTACCGATTTTCTCTAAGTATTTACCATCTCTTTTTGAGCGTGCATCTGCAGCTACAACCCAGTAAAAAGGTTTTCCTTTTTTACCGTGTCTTTGTAATCTAATTTTTACTGACATAATCGTTTGATTAAATTTTGAGGTACTCGACCCCTATTAATTAAGGGCGCAAAGATATAATTTTTTTCTGAATTGTGCGTTCAAAACTATATTAAATGTCTTTAAGGTGTATTATTCTTAAAATTTTGTTGTTTTTGAGCTTGCTTTTTAGCTATTTCTTTTAAATCAAATACTTTTGCATTAAATTATTCTGTATGAAAAAATATTTTTATTTTCTTTCATTACTTCTTGTACTCACCTCTTGTACAGAAGAGATAAAGTTCAATAACCCTGCATTTCAAGCTTTAAAAGACAATGATTTTTGGAGAGCTCAGAGTTATAGCGCACACATCGGAACAGATGGGAGAGTAGTCATTGAAGGAACATTGGGTTTTGAAAAAGTGAGTCTGCAAACGGCTTCTTCAGGTGAAAAAACCTATGTTCTTGGTGTTGATGCAATTTCAAAAGCATCCTATTTAAATACGCTTCCGGCTGAAGTAGAAGGATTCTCTACAGGAACCAATATTGGGGACGGGCTGATTGTGATTACGGAATATAATACGGAAACCAACACGATTTCAGGAACTTTTAAATTTAGTGCGGTGAATCCGGAAGAAAATAATACCGAAAAATCAGAAGTCCATTTTACAGAAGGAGTGTTTTACAAAGTGCCACTAGAACCTGTCCAATAAGACATTGCTTGTAATTTGATTTCTCATTGCTTGATTCTGGTTGATTTTTACTTTTTTAAATCAAAATAAAAGCATAAATAAACTAATATATAGTGGATTAGAGAAAAATAAGATTACATTTGCTACATTATTATAAATAAGTACATATGAACATTTTTGTTGGAAGCCTTCCATTCAGTATTGAGGAAGCAGATTTAAGAGAGTCTTTCGAGGCTTACGGAGCAGTTGATTCAGTTAAAATCATTACTGATAAATTCACTGGAAGAAGCAAAGGATTTGGTTTCGTTGAGATGCCAAACGATAGCGAAGCTCAAAAAGCAATTGATGAATTGAACGGAGCTACTGTTCAAGGACGTGCAATTGTTGTTAATAAATCTGAACCGAAACCTGAAGGTGAAAGAAGAAGCTTCAATAACAACCGTGGAGGTGATTCTCGCGGAGGTTACGGAAACAACCGTGGTGGTGGAAATGACCGTGGTGGTAACAGAGGAGGATATTAATATTTTTTTCTAAATATACAAAAGGCGTCAATTTTTATTGACGCCTTTTTTTTGTGCCGTATTGTGCCTTCCGTAGAGACGCACTGCTGTGCGTCTCTACTGTGCGTCTCTACGGTTATTTTTAAGACAAATTCGCAACCAACCAATCTCCAACTTCGCTGGTTTTATAAGTTTTTGCGCCTTTTGGGGCTAAATCTTCTGTAACAAATCCTTGTTCCAACGATTTATTGACAACAGCTCTAATCGCTTCCGCTTCTTCTTTTAGTCCAAAAGCATCTTCGAACATCATAGCAGCAGATAAAATCGTTGCCAGAGGGTTCGCAATATTTAAGCCAGTTGCTTGTGGATAAGATCCGTGGATGGGTTCGTAAAGTGAAGTGTGTGTACCAACAGAAGCTGAAGGCATTAATCCCATTGATCCGGAAATTACAGAAGCCTCGTCTGTTAAGATATCTCCAAATAAATTTTCGGTGATTAAAACATCATAAGAATTTGGCCATTGTACTAAACGCATGGCAACCGCATCAACAAACTCGTACGAAACGGTTACTTCCGGATAGTCTTTTTCCATTGCTTGTACGGTTTCTCTCCATAAGCGAGAAGTTTCTAATACGTTTGCTTTGTCCACACAACACAGTTTTTTGCTGCGGGTCATGGCTAGTTCGAAACCTTTTTTGGCCAAACGTTGTACTTCAACTCTGGTGTAGACGCAATTGTCAAAAGCAGTTTCTCCACCATCTTTTCTTCCTTTTTCGCCAAAGTAAATTCCTCCGGTAAGTTCTCTTAAGAAAACTAAATCTGTTCCTTCGATTCTTTCTCTTTTTAGAGGAGAATTGTCAATTAGAGAAGGAAAAGTAAAGGTTGGACGTACATTGGCGAACAAACCTAGTTTTTTACGCATCAATAATAAACCTTGTTCCGGACGAACGGGTGCGCTTGGATCGTTATCGTATTTCGGGTGTCCGATTGCTCCAAATAAAACGGCATCTGCTTTCATGCAGATTTCGTGTGTTTCATCAGGATAAGGAACACCAACGGCATCAATGGCACAGGCGCCTGTAAGTGCAGGTGTCCAGGTTATTTCGTGATTGAATTTTTTTGCAATAGCATCAGATACTTTTACGGCTTCATTAATTACCTCAGGACCAATTCCGTCTCCTGCTAATAGGGCTATGTTAAATTTCATTATTTTATTGTTTGTTTTTTTAGTTTCTAAGTTTCTAAGTTTCTGAGTGACTGAGTTTCTAAGTTTTAGGGTTTTGAGGAACTTAGCATCTAAATTCAAAGATTTTAAAACTTAGAATCTTAGAGCCTTAGAACCTTAGCAACTTAGGTAACCACATTCAGCATTTTCTGAGTGGCAATAATAGCGGCAACGGTTTGATCAGAATCCAGACCTCTGGTTTTGAATTCTTTTCCGTTGTTTACCCAGGTGATGATGGTTTCGCATAAAGCGTCAGAACTACTTCCCGGGGGAATTCTGACCGCATAGTCGATTAATTTTGGCAGCGTTAATTTCTTTTGCTTGTAAATTTTAGACAAAGCATTCATAAAAGCATCAAACTGACCGTCTCCTTGTGCATTTTCTTCAATTATTTCTCCGTCAAATATCAGGCATAAAGTGGTTGATGGGCGCATTCCTTTTGAGTGTACTAATATATAGGACTCGATTTTTATTTTTTCTTCGTAAGTATGACTGTCTAAAACATCAGAAATAATATAAGGAAGGTCTTCTTTGGTAACGGTTTCTTTTTTGTCGCCTAATTCGATGATTCTTTGGGTTACCAATTTTAAATCTTCCTGGTTTAGTTTTAAACCTAATTCCTGCAGATTTTTTTCGATATTGGCTTTTCCTGAAGTTTTTCCGAGTGCGTATTTTCTTTTTCGTCCAAAGCGCTCCGGAAGCAAATCATTAAAATATAAGTTGTTTTTGTTGTCACCATCGGCATGAATACCAGCGGTTTGTGTAAAAACATTATCGCCGACAATTGGTTTGTTGGCAGGAATTCGGTAACCGGTAAAAGTCTCCACCAATTTGCTTACAGTATAAAGAGAGGTCTCTTTTATACTAATGCTAACTTCGGGCATATAATCGTTTATTACTGCGACGGTACTTTCCAGAGGGGCGTTTCCTGCTCGTTCTCCCATTCCGTTTACGGTAACATGTAGGCCGTGAATGCCTCCTTTTATAGCTTCCATAACATTTGCTACACTTAAATCGTAATCGTTATGAGCGTGAAAATCAAAATGGATATTGGGATATCGGGCTGTGATTTTTGAAATAAATTCAAAAGCTTGTGATGGAATTAATACACCAAGAGTGTCCGGGAGTAAAATTCTTTTTACAGGCTGTTGTGTTAAAAAATCTAAGTATTGAAATACATATTCGGGAGAATTACGCATACCGTTGCTCCAGTCTTCCAAATAAACGTTGGTGTCTATGTTGTTTTCTTGAGCAAGTGTAATGGTTTGGGCAATTTCAGAAAAATGTTGTTCCGGTGTTTTTTTTAATTGATGGGTCAGATGATTCAGAGAGCCTTTGGTTAGTAGATTTTGAACTTTGGCTCCTGTTTTTTTCATCCATTCAATCGAAAGACCGCCGTCAACAAAAGTCAAAACTTCTATTCGTTTGGTATAACCTCGTTCTTCGGCCCAGGACATAATGCCTTTTACGCCTTGAAATTCGCCTTCGCTTACACGGGCAGAAGCAATTTCGATTCGGTCAATATTTAGTTCTTCCAACAACAATTGTGCAATGGTTAGTTTTTCTGCAGCAGAAAAAGAAACTCCTGAGGTTTGTTCGCCATCACGGAGTGTCGTATCCATTATTTCAATTTTTCTTTTTTTCATAGCCAGTTTCGGAATTCCTTTTTTAAAAGTAAAATTTAGTTGTGTTGTTTTGATTGGTCTAACTTATAAAGACCCGACTGATTTCAAAAAACCAGTCGGGCCCAATAGCGTGAGTTGGATTTTTTTAGTATGGAAGTTTATCGGCAAAAGCGACAATATCTTCACTAATGTTTTGCAGGTAATCAATGTCGTCAAAGCCATTGATCATGTTGTTCTTTTTGTATCCGTTAATGGCAAAAGATTCTTTTTGACCTGTTGCTAATAAAGTAATCGTTTGTTCCGGTAAATTGATTTCCAATTCTGTTTTAGGGTCGGCTTCAATGGCGTTGAAAATAATTTCAGCAAATTCCGGACTTACTTGTACCGGTAAAACACCAATATTAAGACAGTTTCCTTTGAAGATATCAGCGAAGAAACTGGAAACTACAGCACGGAATCCATAGTCATAAACCGCCCAGGCAGCGTGCTCTCTGGAAGATCCTGAACCGAAGTTTTTTCCCCCAACCAAAATTTGCCCCGAGTAGGTAGCATTGTTTAAAACGAAATCAGCTTTCGGAGTATCGTCTCCATTGTATCTCCAATCTCTAAAAAGGTTGTCTCCAAAGCCTTCTCGTTTTGTAGCTTTTAAGAAACGGGCCGGTATGATTTGATCGGTGTCTACGTTTTCAATTGGCAGCGGCACAGCACTGCTGGTAAGGATATTAAATTTATCGTATGCCATTTTGATTTTAGATTTTAGGATTTTAGATTTTAGATTTTCCTTAAGTAGGAGGAAATCGTAAACGCTAAAATGATTTTCTGTTAAATAATGTAAGTGAATTTTTTTTTTTGAAGGTTTTAGATTTTAAAGCAGCAATGCCATTTGCAAAGTGAAATCTAAAATCTTTAATCTAAAATAACTCTCTCGGATCTGTTAGTTTTCCGGTAACGGCAGCAGCGGCAGCCATAATTGGACTTGCTAAAAGTGTTCTTGAACCCGGACCTTGACGGCCTTCGAAATTTCTATTTGAAGTACTCACTGCGTATTTTCCGGCCGGAACTTTGTCATCATTCATTGCCAGACAAGCAGAACATCCCGGTTGACGTAATACGAAACCGGCTTCTGTCAAAATATCCAATATACCTTCTTCTTTAATTTGAGCTTCTACAACGTGAGAGCCTGGAACTAACCAAGCAGTTACGTTTTCTGCTTTTTTTCTTCCTTTTACAATTTCAGCAAAAGCTCTGAAATCTTCAATACGTCCATTGGTGCAACTTCCTAAGAAAACGTAGTCAATTGGTTTTCCAATCATAACATCGTCTTCCTGAAAGCCCATGTAGGCAAGAGATTTTTTATATGTTTCCTCACCGCCTTCCACTTGGTTTGCGTTCGGAATATGTTTAGAGATACCAATTCCCATTCCCGGGTTAGTACCATAAGTAATCATAGGTTCTATGTCTGAAGCTTTGATGTTTAGTTCAGCATCAAAAACAGCATCAGCATCCGTTTTTAGGGTTTTCCAGTAAGCAACTGCATTGTCCCAAGTTTCGCCTTTTGGAGCGTATAGCTTGCCTTCAAGGAAATCAAATGTTTTTTGATCGGGAGCAATCATACCGCCACGAGCACCCATTTCGATACTTAGGTTACAAACGGTCATACGGCCTTCCATGGTCATGTTTTCAAAAACATCACCGGCATATTCAACAAAATATCCGGTACCACCTGAAGTAGTTAATTGTGCAATAATATAAAGAGCAACATCTTTTGGACCAACACCTTTGCTTAATTCACCGTTTACGTTGATACGCATTTTCTTTGGCTTAGGCTGCATAATACATTGTGTAGAAAGCACCATTTCAACCTCAGAAGTTCCGATACCGAAAGCAATTGCTCCAAAAGCACCATGAGTAGAGGTGTGTGAATCTCCGCAAACAATAGTGGCACCTGGCAAAGTAATTCCGTTTTCAGGACCTACTACGTGTACAATTCCATTTTTTTTATGTCCTAATCCCCAGTGCGAAATACCGTATTCGGCGGCATTATCTTCAAGCGCTTTAAGCTGATTGGCTGATAAAGCATCTTCAACCGGTAAATGTTGGTTTATAGTAGGTGTATTGTGATCGGCAGTTGCAAAAGTACGTTCCGGATATAAAACTTTAACGCCTCTGGCTTTTAATCCTAAAAAAGCAACAGGACTCGTAACTTCGTGAATGAAATGACGGTCAATAAAAAACACATCCGGTCCATCTTCAATTTTACGTACTACATGTGAATCCCATACTTTGTCAAATAATGTCTTACTCATTTTTTATTTTTTTTATTTGTAATTTTATAACTACCGCAATTCTTTGGTAATTATAATAGGAAAACAAAATTAAATAAAGATATAAAGTAGTCAATTTCAATATTGCATTATATACGATACCCAAACTAAAATACAAATTAAGATTCGCTTTTATTCCGTAAAACTGAGTTCCAAAATTGAAGTGGAAATTGATTTTGTATTTCTTTTAATGAGGAGTTGTTTTACAGTTGCTGCAGTTTTTTGTAATTAGCAATTTTACCTTAGATTCAATGTAAAATGACTGATTTTATAGGTTTTAATGCCGTAAAATAGTGATTATTGATAGTTTTGATTTTGTTTTTGAATTTCTGAAACCGTGGATAAAAGCTCTTTTTTGAGGTATAAAACGAAGATTTTTGAAAGACTTTATTTGTTTTTTTTTGATTCCAATACTACGACATCCAAGAAAGTGAATTTTTGTTTTTTAGAATGGAAATAAAAGATATTAAGGTTGTTTAGGACGAATTTAGGTGTAATGACAACTATCTGACATTTGCCTCGCGAAAAGGCTCTTAATTTTGATATTTCTAATAAAAATAAATAAAATCATGAATTTAAATCAGATTGCTTACAGAATTGGTGTTTTCGGAACTGTTATTATTTTGCTTTGGGTTGGGCTTTTTAAGTTTACTGCCGTAGAAGCAGGAGCTATAAAGGGTTTAGTCGAAAATCATTTTGCAATGGGCTGGATGTACAAAGTAATGTCAGTGCAACAGGTTTCGAATGTAATAGGAATATTTGAAGTGGTTACGGGAATAGGTTTGGCATTGTCTTTTTTTAATAAAAAAATAGCGATGTACTCGGGTTTGGCATCGGCGGTTATTTTTGTTACTACATTGAGTTTTCTTTTTACAACGCCGGGTGTTTTTAAAATGGTTGAGAATTTTCCTGTTACGGACTTTTTTATTCTTAAAGATATTCCTTATTTGGCTATTTCGCTGATGGTTTATGCGAAAAGCAAAGAATAAAAAATGGTTTCTCATTTGGGTTAAAATCGGTATTTTACTGTTGCAAGTAAATACCGGGGAACTAAATCTATAGTAGCTTTATAAGAGGTGTAATTATCTAATGTAACCAATGTAAATTCGTTCTCGTTGGTTACATTATTGAACAGGAGTCGATAAGAAAAGCGACTGTTTTCAGGAGTGTAGTTGGCAATAATGTTTACAAAACTGTAATTTTGAGTATTAATTTTATAATAGGTCGTATTGACTTCGGCTAACCATACTTTTGAAATTTTATAGTTACAGTTAATGAAAGCATCTTTGGTTGTATTGGTAGTAAGTGTATTATTGAAATTTGTCTGATAGTAGTTGTAATTGAAACCAAAATCAAAGTTTACGACTAAGCTATAATAACTTGTTGCTGAAAAGGAATACTGGCTATTGTAACTTTTTAGGTTTGTAAAATCTTGGTTGTTTACTTTTGTCGGAGTATTACTCCAGGTTTGTTGTGTGGCTATCTTGGTGGCCCATTTTAGTTTTTTCAGGTAATTAATGAAGCTAAAAGAGGCGTTATAATTTTCTCCTCCGTTTGTAACGATATAGTTTTTGAAGTTGAAATTCTGAGTAATCAGGTTATCGATATTAAGCGTTTTCTTCAATTTTGTATAGATTAAATTGGTCTTAACAGAAAATCCCTTTTCATCTTTGTACAAGGTGTGTAAAAAAGAAATGGTTTTGTTTTTTAAAAGTGCAACATCAGAAACTCCCTTTTCGAAAGTTCGGTAGTCTGCCAGTAAATAGTTTGTTTTTAGATAATTGATTTCAGGCAGAGAACTGTTTTCGGAATAGTTTAACCGGAATGTCCCTAAGCGTGTTTTTTTTAGATTAAATGAAAATACAGGATTAAAAAAATGAAAATGTTGCTGAGAAATATTGCGTGCAAAATTATTTTGAACATATTTCAGATTAGCTGTAAAATCTGTTTCAGAAGTAAAATTGTACCGGATTCCCGCATCGAAAGAAAATATGGTTTGATTTGTGTTTGTGTCTACCTGGTAGTCTGTCTTTTGTTTTTGGTCGATAAGAAAATCTGAAACGATTGATTCCTTGCTTTTTTCGTATTGAAAAGCAAGAACAGATTCTAGTTTTTTGTACTTCGAAATCAGTTTACTTTTGATTCCAAAATACTGGTTTTTAGTATCCCCCTTTTGGTCAATCTGAGCTTCCGGATCTATTTTAAAAAATTCATTTAAAAAGGGAGATTTTAATCTGTTTTTCTCATTCAAATAATCGCTTCCCAAATAAAAATAATTGTTTAATATTGTTTGATTCGATAAGCTGTAACTGTGGTTAAGATGATTGTAAAAAGTATAATTGCTGTTTTTAGAATTCTGATTGATTTGCTCACTATTAAATAAGAGATTTGAATTTATGATATCAGGATTGTTCTTGTAAATAAATAAGTTGGTGAGATAATTGTCTTCATTCCCTGAATATTTAAGTTCAATTTCTCCTGATGAAAGTGTTTTTTTGCCGGAATAGTGATTGGCTTCGGAGTTGATTATAGGTTGTGGGTCTATGTTGTAAATTGTTTCTGAAAAAGAATGCTGAATTTGATGGTCATTAGTAAAATAGCCAACCCCACGAAGGGTTAAGGAAGGTTTAAGTTTTGTGGTAAAACTTAAAGAATTAAATAGTGCTTTGTTAAAGACGCTTTGAGATTTACTGAAAGAATTGTTTTCATTACTGTTGATAACGTATTGTTTTCTTGCCTTTTTTTCGATTCGGTCTGCCCCAAAAAAATCAAGATTTATACTGGATTCTTTTATAAGTGAAGTTGCTTTTTCGCCTGAATTGTTGTAGTCCGCCAAGTAAAAGATTTTGATCTTCTTTTTTAATAGTCCGAGATTAATACCTTCTTTCCATCGGTTTTCAGAAATTATGCCTGCTCCGGCCGTTATGTTGCCGAACCAGATATTTTGCTTGTCTTTTTTTAACTTCAGATTCAACGCAACTTTATCCGAATTATTCATTTTTTTGAAAATGGGATTATCTTCAAATGCTTCTATTATTTGCACTTCATCAAGTGTTTTTGCATCCAGATTTTTGGACAGTAAGGTGTAGTTCTTATCAAACAAATCTTCTCCTTCAACAAGTAATTTATCAATAGGTTTTCCATGGGCTTTTATAGAGCCGTCTTTCTGAACTTCGATACCGGGTAATTTTTTTAAAATGTCCTCTATTGTTTGCTCTGTTTGGTTAGAAAAAGCGCTCGCCTTTATAGTGGTCGTATCCTGATTGATTCTTACTTTTTTGTGCGATTCTATTACGACTTCCTTCAAACTTTCTTGTTGGGATTCCAGAGAAACAGAGTGATTTATTTCAGTCTTTGTGCTGAGATCAATTACGTTTGTGTTTTTAGCAAAGCCTAAGCAAGAAATTTCTATACTTACAATTCCGCTAGCTGGTTTTTTTAATTGAAGAGTATAGTTTCCATCTTCATTAGCAAAAGTATAGAATAGAATATTTCCAGAGTTGTCTAAAATAACAACAGAAGCCCTTTCGACGCTTCTGTTCTGTTTGTCTTTTATAGTTCCCGATATTTTAATATTTTGGGAAAATGCAATAAAAGGGATGAAAAAAATAAAAGAGAATAGTTTTAGCATTTAATTTCAGAATATTTCGGTGCTAATATCATTCATTCCAGCTGCTTTTATCGTAACACCATGTTCTTTCCCTAATAAAATAGCCTTGTTTTTGTTTTTTTCTATCAACTTTTCTAAAATCATTTTATACTCGTCAATTGAGACCCAATTGGTAGGAGTGCCTTGATTGATGGGCTTAATTTTCGGAACAGATACATTTTTAGACGGGTATTCTAGTGATTTGAAATAGATGTATAATTCCTTCTTGGTGTCATAAGCTTCGAGTATTAATCCGGGTAATCCCTGCAGTTTCCAAGGCCCAAACGGAACGGGAATCTCTTTGGTAAACCAGACGGTGTAATCCCGTCCTCTAAAATGCCCGGTTGCTTTATTGCAAAGAAGATTTCCAATTTTTTTCGTTTCAGGGTCAATTTTCCATTCTATTGCTACACGCTTTTCTTTTCCGTAAATCTCATTAGAATATTTTTTATTCCACCACAAACTATCTTTGGCTCTGTCGTAATATACCTGTTTTCCTTGTTCTAAGGTATGTTTCCCGAGGTAAATCTGTTTGATTTCCCCTTCTGCCTTTTTTTTCTTTTGACTTTCAATATTAGATTCATTTTCCAGAGAATCTTTGGCGCTAACATAATAGGACTGGTTTTGGTCAAAAATAAGGTAAGAGTTAAAATCTAAGCCATTAGGACCTCCCTTGCCCGGACTTTCGATGTGCCCATAGTACACAATTCCTTTGTTTTGAGCATAAGAGTAGGTGTAAATTGTAAATACTGTGAGGAGTAGTAGTTTTTTCATAAGTATCATTTTATAATGCTTTATGCTGTTGTTTTTAGATTTTAGCTACAAAGTTCTAAAGCTAAATCTACTATTTGTCCAATGGAACATCCGTCACAAGTAAATGCCCAGCCGGTTCCGTCACCACAATCAACAGTTACATCGTATACTTGGATTAATGGGTTTGATTCTAAAGCGGGTTCAACAATTTTATTTTCGATTACAAAGGATTTGTTGATTTCCTTATTTACTTCTGGATTTATGTTTTTTGAGCTGCTATTTGCGAAAACTCCAACAGACATAAGAACTGTAATGGCTAATGTGAATATTGTTTTCATAATTTTTAGGTTTTTGGTTAAATTAATAAAATTTTAACAGCATAAAGCAGGCTAATTTATAGAATAAAACCATATAAAAATTAAAAATTTAACAGGTTTTTTTTTAATCACGTATAATTACGGAGGAATAGTAGTACAATTAACAAAAAACTTATGTGGCTTTATCGGCAAGCCTCCTTAAGTATTTCTGCTATTGTTTCAGGGGAATAATAATGACAATGTATGTAATAAAGGTTGCCATCTCTGCAATCAATAGCGATTAAAGTTGCTTCATCTGCAATTATGGAATTTGATTCTAAAATTGTTTCTAGTGCATTATTTTTTGATTGCGAAAGGTTTAATAATGTTTTTTGAGTCGTTGTTTGCGAAAGCGCCAACAGACGTAAGAACTGTGAGGACTAATGTGAATATTGTTTTCATCGTTTTCTGGTTTTTTCAGTTTAATTAATAGGGGGTAACAGCATAAAACGCAGCTGATTCGCAGAAAAGGATTGAAATTAATGAAAAATTAACAGGTTTTATTTTGGAAAAAAATAGCAATCCCGATAGGATTTTGCTCAAAAAAGAGAATGTCGGGAAAAATCCTGATGTTGATAAAATGTATTTCGTCAATAGCCTAAAAAAGACTAAATTTGAACTTCCTCCATTTTTTAATTTGAACTTCTTTATGATTCATGAAATCAGTGTTTTATGAATGATGAAGTTTTGAATTTGGGGGTTTAATTTTTGTCTTTTAAACCTATGTATTTAATATTCGATACTGAAACTACTGGATTACCAAAACGTTGGGATGCTCCAATAACCGATTCTGATAACTGGCCTCGCTGTATACAAATTGCCTGGCAGTTGCATGACGATATGGGGAAACTGATAGAACATCAGGACTATCTGGTAAAACCTGACGGATTTAATATTCCGTATGACGCGGAACGTATTCATGGAATTTCTACAGAATTAGCAGAAGCCGATGGAATTACGCTTGCCGAAGTTTTGGAGAAATTCAATATCGCTTTAAGTAAAACCAAGTATATTGTAGGTCAGAATCTGGGCTTTGACGTTAATATCATGGGTGCTGAATTTCATAGAATGGGCGTGGACTCTCCGATGAGTTCTATGCCTGTTTTAGATACTTGTACCGAAGTTACGGCCTCCTTATTACAACTTCCGGGAGGTAGAGGTGGAAAATTCAAATTACCAACTCTTACAGAATTACACAGTTATCTTTTCGATAAGCCTTTCGCGGAAGCGCACAACGCAACAGCCGATGTTGAGGCAACTACGCGTTGTTTCCTGGAGTTAATCAGAAGAGAAGTTTTTACCAAAGAAGAGTTAGATGTACCAAAGGATTATTTTGGAGAATTTCAAAATAAAAACCCGCAACCGATCAAACTTATCGGTCTAAAACACATCAATCTAAAAGCAGCTTCTGATAAAATCAGAGAACAGTTGCGAGCCTTAGAATCTGATGGAAAAGAAACGGTTGTTTCGGAGTCTGATCAACAAGATTTTATAGCAGCGAAATATTCGCATTTACACAATCATACACAGTTTTCGGTTTTACAATCTACTATAGGTATTGGTAATATTGTTGCGGCTACGGCCAAAAATGGTATGCCGGCGGTTGCGATGACAGATACCGGAAACATGATGGGAGCCTTCCACTTTGTGAGTGCGGTGATGAATCATAATAAAGCGGCTTCCGGTAAAAATAAAGCTTTGGTTGATGCTGGTGAAGAGCCAACAGAAATGGAAATTAAGCCAATTGTCGGATGTGAATTTAATGTCTGCGACAATCATTTAGATAAAAGTAAAAAAGACAACGGTAATCAGATTGTATTATTAGCCAAAAACAAAAAAGGTTATCACAATCTGGCTAAAATGTCTTCGATTGCGTTTACCGACGGATTCTATTATGTTCCCAGAGTCGATCGAAAAATTATCGAGTACTATAAGGAAGACATTATGGTGTTGTCCGGGAATTTATACGGAGAGATTCAGAGTAAAATTCTAAACGTTGGTGAAAATCAGGCCGAAGAAGCTTTAATTTGGTGGAAAGAGCAATTTGGAGATGATTTTTATCTTGAAGTCATGCGCCACAATCAGGAAGATGAAAATCGTGTGAACAAAACCCTGATTGAATTTTCACAGAAACACAATGTCAAGTTAATTGCGACAAACAATACCTACTATTTAAATAAGGAAGATGCCAATGCACACGATATTTTGTTGTGTGTAAAAGACGGTGAAAAACAAGCAACACCAATTGGTCGTGGCCGAGGTTACCGTTACGGATTACCGAATCAGGAATACTATTACAAGTCGCAAGAAGAGATGAAAAAGCTCTTTTCTGATTTGCCTGATGCGATTATCAACATTCAGGAAATTGTCGACAAGGTGGAGATTTACTCGCTTTATCGCGATGTATTGCTTCCGAAATTTGATATTCCCGAGGAATTTTTAGTGGTAGAAGACGAGGCTGACGGTGGTGTTCGCGGTGAAAATAAATATTTGCGTCATCTTACCATGACGGGGGCAAAAAGGCGATACGGTGAAATTACCGAATCGATTCAGGAACGTCTGGACTTTGAGTTGTTGACGATTTCGAATTCCGGATATCCGGGTTACTTTTTGATTTGTCAGGATTTCATCGCCGAAGCCAGAAACATGGATGTTTCGGTAGGTCCCGGTCGTGGATCTGCGGCGGGTTCTGCAGTAGCTTATTGTTTAGGAATTACCAACATTGACCCGATTAAGTACGATTTGCTTTTTGAGCGTTTCCTGAATCCGGATCGTGTATCCATGCCCGATATTGATATCGATTTTGATGATGAGGGTCGTGGTCGTGTTATGGATTATGTAATCAATAAATACGGTAAGAATCAGGTAGCGCAAATTATTACTTATGGTAAAATGGCGACTAAATCTGCGATTCGTGATACGGCTCGTGTACTGGATTTACCACTATTTGAAGCCGATAGAATTGCAAAATTGATTCCGGGAATGATGCCGTCAAAATGGAATTTGGCGCGTTTTATTTCTGAAAGTGAAGACGATATTAAAAAAGCACTTCGTTCGGATGAATTTGATAATGTAAAGGAATTAATCGCTATTGCCAATGAAGATGATTTGGCAGGTGAAACCATTCAGCAGGCGAAAATTCTGGAAGGGTCGATGCGAAATACAGGTATCCATGCCTGTGGTGTAATCATTACGCCGTCGGATATTACCAATTTCGTTCCGGTTACAACCGCAAAAGATTCGGATTTATATGTAACTCAGTTTGACAACTCGGTCGCAGAAAGTGCCGGATTGCTTAAAATGGACTTCTTGGGTCTGAAGACCCTTACCCTGATAAAAGATACTGTTAAACTGGTAAAATACAGAAACGGAATCGATCTGAATCCCGATGAATTTCCTATTGATGACGCTCCGACTTATGAGCTTTTCCAAAGAGGAGAAACCGTTGGAATCTTCCAATACGAGTCGCCTGGGATGCAGAAATATATGAAAGAGCTGAAACCGACGGTGTTTGGAGATTTAATTGCCATGAATGCTTTATATCGTCCGGGACCGTTAGAGTATATTCCTTCTTTCGTTCGAAGAAAAAACGGGGAAGAAGAAATTAAATACGATTTAGATGCCTGTGAAGAATATTTAGGAGAGACTTACGGAATTACAGTTTATCAGGAGCAGGTAATGCTTTTGTCGCAATCATTGGCTGATTTTACAAAAGGTGAGGCCGACGTTTTGCGTAAAGCGATGGGTAAGAAACAAAAGGACGTACTGGATAAAATGAAACCTAAATTTGTAGAACAAGCTGCAAAAAAAGGACATGATGCAAAGGTTTTGGAGAAAATCTGGAAAGACTGGGAGGCTTTTGCGAGTTACGCCTTCAACAAATCTCACTCGACTTGTTATGCCTGGATTGCGTATCAAACGGCTTACTTAAAAGCACATTATCCGGCAGAATACATGGCTGCGGTTCTTTCGAATAATATGAATGATATCAAACAGGTATCCTTTTTTATGGAAGAATGTAAACGTATGGGATTGGCAGTATTAGGTCCAGATGTAAACGAATCGTACTATAAGTTTACGGTAAATGATGATTATGCTGTTCGTTTTGGAATGGGTGCGATCAAAGGAGTAGGTTCGGGAGCAGTAGAAACGATTGTTGAAACCAGAAAAGACGGGAAGTATAAGTCCATTTTTGATTTGGCCAAACGAATTGATTTGCGTGCTGCCAATAAAAAAGCGATCGAAAATCTGGCTCTTGCCGGTGGTTTTGATTCGTTTGAAGGGACTACAAGAGCGCAGTATTTTCATGATGACGGAGATGGAATTACGTTTTATGAAAAAGCGATACGCTACGGATCGAAGTTTCAGGAGAACGAAAACTCATCGCAAGTGAGTTTGTTTGGAGAAACGAGTGAAGTGCAAATCGCAGAGCCTATTGTACCTCCTTGTGAAGACTGGAGTACAATGGAGAAACTTTCAAGAGAAAAAGAAGTCGTTGGAATTTATATTTCGGGTCATCCACTGGATGATTTTAGATTTGAAATGAAATATTTCTGTAATGCCCGATTAGAAGCTTTAAAAAGCATGGAACTTTATGTAGGTAAGAGTCTAAACTTTGCCGGTATTGTTAGCAATTTTCAAAGGAGGACGGCTAAAAATGGTAAGGATTGGGCGATTTTCACCTTAGAGGGATATGATGAAAGTTTTGAGTTTAAAATTTTTGGAGAGGAATACCTGAAGTTCTACCATTTCTTATACAACAACCAATTCGTTTATTTGAAAATCTTAATTAAAGACGGTTGGGTAAACAGAGATACCGGTAAAAAAACGGATCCAAGGATGCAGTTTGTTGAGGTGAGACAGCTGCAGGATATTTTGGAGACATTTGCCAAAAAATTGATTTTGTTATTAAATATTAAAGACTTGCAAACCGAGTTCATTCATAAATTGAGTCATTTATTTAATGAAAATAAAGGCGATAACTCGGTGACTTTTGAAATCATGGAATTAGAAAAGGTGAAGCGATTGGTTGAGGTAGAAACACCAACAGATTTTGAAGAAACAGAAGACGCTGTTTTTGAAGAGGAGAACGATGGTGAGGAAAATGCAATTGAAGCAACCAAAATTCAGGAAGTAAATGAGGTCGAAGAAATAAAAGTGGTGACCAAATTAACCATGCCAAGCCGTAGACTAAAGGTTAAGATTTCGACAGAACTATTAGAGGAATTAGAAAAAATGCAGATTAATTTTAAGCTGAACTAAATTTTAACAGTTAAAATTTAAAAGAATGCATTTTTTTTTAGTTAAAATTATGCATGCATAATAGTTTTTTAGTAATATTGCCCAAAATTACAACGATTTCGTTCCAAGTCTAACCATGCAAACTCGTGAATTATGTTAAAATAATTTAAGTTTGTATAAATTAATTAAAACAAAATTATGAAAAAGAACCTATTTCTATTAGGATTATTAGTTTGCTCTATGGCCACAATGGCGCAGACAGAAAAAGCAGACAAACCGGAAAGCTGGTATTTTAAATTGGGTGGATCTTACTTCATTCAAACTGCTGCTACTGAATTTCCAACTGTAGGAGGAAATCTTCCTTTAGATAAAACCTATGTAGGAGGTAAATTAGTTTCTGAAGAAAGTGTTACAGGTTCTTTTGGAGAAGGTTTTAGAACAGGTATAACTGCAGGATATAGATTCAATGCTCGTTTAGGGGTTGAGTTAGGTGTTAATTATTACACTAGTAATGATAAGACAATGGCACAAACCAGATCAGATTTGCCTATCACTCCAGCAGGTGTGTATAGCTTCAAATCAGTAGGTCAAATTACTGCTTTTGATCTTGCCCCGGCTTTAGTGTTATTTTTAGGAGAGCACAAAGGTTTTGAGCCTTATACAAAAGTTGGAGTTTTAGTTCCTATTCACGGAGATTTAGAAATCACTAGTGATGCTTATGCACCAATTGCTTTTGCTCCATCAGGAGCTCCAACTGCTTTTGGAGAGATTCATAGTGTTGATAAAGTAAAGCCAAATCCTACTTTAGGATTTACGGCAGCTTTGGGTACTTCATATAAAATTGGAAAAAACCTTTCTGTTTTTGCAGAATTAGAGTACCGTAACTTTACAGTACACGGAAAAACAAAAGAAACAACTGAATTTACAATTAATGGACAAGATGCTATGGCGACCAGAACCAAAGCTCAAATTCATACAAACTACAGAGATAGATTAGATGTTAATTCTAACAATCCTTTATTTAATCCTAATACGGCAACAATGGATACTAAGGATACAACCAGACCTAATGATGCAATGGATGAACTAAGTTCTTACGTTGGAATTAGTGGTTTAGGTATGACTTTAGGGTTTAAATACAGCCTATAATTTTATAGCAATTTTAGTTTTTAGAAAAAAGAGGATATTCAATTTTGAGTATCCTCTTTTTGTTTGTTAGGGGTGAAATTTCAATTTTTGGCGCTTTTTTGTCCTTTCGACGAAGGAGAAATCACACTCGTAACTCGACAAAGATTGGCGATTTTCTATGTGGAATTTCTGATGTGATTTCTCCTTCGTCGAAATGACAATGTGATACTAAAGTTGAGGTGTTTGCTTTTATAGTTGAACCAAGATAAGATGTGTTTCTACTTCAAGTTTCTAAATTCCTTCAAAACTTCATCGATCACCCAAGTGGTTCTTGATGCAGAGACTCCATTAGAGGGCGAAGCATTTTCGTCTCCTAAAAGTTCAGCAACTATGGTTTCTATAAGAGGTTGTTGTATGTGAAGCGGGTTTTCGATGGTAATGCTTTCTTTCTCACCATTTGCAAGTTGAATGTGAATGGGATCATTGCCAAAAGTAGAGAAGGAGATTTTTCCTTTATCCCCCACAATTTCGGTATTGTCATAACGTTCAAAACTGGCAAAGTTCCATAAACCGGAACCGTGAATCCCATTTTCAAACAAAAAGGACATCGAAACTGTATCCTCTGCCGGATAAGCCAAAAGTTGGGAACTCGCGTGACCTCGAACAGATTGGATTGGTCCAAATAAGTAATCCAGAAAATCGAGCGTATGACAGGCTAAATCCACAAAAATTCCTCCACCAGAGAGATGCGGTAAAACCGTCCAGGGTAAATTAATTTCATCATCGTAACGTTGCTCGAAAGGGTGGTACAAAACACAATTTACATGTCTTACAGTTCCTATCTTTCCTTGGTCAATTAGTTCTTTTATTTTAAGAAATCGGGGTAAGCGTCTTCTGTAGTAAGCCACAAACAAGGGCACATTATGGGCTTTACAGGTGTTTATCATTTCGTTGCATTCTTCAAATGTGAGCGCCATAGGTTTTTCTACATAAACCGGTTTTCCGGCTTTAGCACACAAAATAGTGTATTCTTTGTGAGAAGAAGGAGGCGTCGCAATATAAACCGCGTCGACTTCGGGATCGTTGATTAAGTCAACGGCATTGGAATACCATTTTGGGACATTATGACGTTTTGCATAATCTTCCGCAAGTACAGGATCTCTGCGCATCACGGCAACTAAAGCAGAGTTTGGTGTTTTTTGAAAAGCAGGTCCGCTTTTAACTTCGGTTACATTTCCGCAACCAATGATTCCCCATTTTACAATTTTCATTTTTTTAGTTTTTTTAGGTATTTCAAATTTAGGAGAAAAGGATTGTTTAAAAAAAGGGTTGCCACGAATTACACGAATTTGCTCGAATTTTTTTTTTGAAAAGCTTGGTGTGGAAAAATATTGCCACAGATTGCAAAGATTTTCACAGATTCTTTTTAATCATTTTAATCCTTCTAATCTGTGGCAAAAAAGACAAAAAGAATAGCCACGAACTTTAAAAAATATCCCCAAAAATAATTCGGGAAAATTCGTGAAATTCGTGGCTAAAAAAAAGCGTTAAAGTCTACTTTTTGAGGTTCTTGTGATTAAGTAAAAAATTATAAGTTGAAGTTAATCCCTAAAACTATATTTCTTCCAATATTAGGAATCCCGTCTGTTTTTAATCTGGAAAGGTGTGCAATGTATTTTTGGTCAAATAAATTGTTTCCGTTCAAGTTTACATCAAAAGCGGTTTTACCTAATTTTACAGTTCCTCCAAAACCTAAATTTACTAAAGTGTATCCTTTAGAAGCCGTTTCAAAACCGCTTACATTATCCTGACTGAATGTCGATGAAACGTTAAAAGAAGCAAATCCTTCTTTTAACCAGTTTTTAATATTAAATTCAGTTCTAAGCGTGTTGTTCCAATTGTTAGCCGGAATTAAAGGTAAATAATCCTTGTTGTCTTTTTTACCTGTTACCGTTTCAAAACTGGTTTCAAAATGCAACCAATCCAGTGGATGCGGGTGAAAGTGGAAACCAACTTCACCACCATATAATTTTGCATTGTCCTGTACATAAGCAAAAACATCATTTTCGTCTAAGATTTCTCCTGTTGGGGAAGTGTAGATGTAGTTATTTATATGGTTGTAAAATCCATTAATAAAAAACTCAAAATGGGTGTTCTTGTATTCTAAATTCAGGTCAGTCTGAACGTTTTGCTCTGTTTTTAAATTAGCATTTCCAATCTCGTATCGGTTGGTTCCTTCGTGAACTCCGTTTGAAGTTAATTCGGCTAAGTTTGGTGCTCTGAATCCGGTAGCTACATTTAAACGTAACGTCAGAGGTTCTGCTAATTTGGTTTTGTAACCTAATGAAGCGTTAAAGCTGTCAAAAGAGCGGTCTAAGGCTTGGAAATAACCTTCTTCATCTGCAACTCCGTGTGCTTGCGAAGTGATGTTTCGATTGTCAAAACGCAGTCCGGCCTGGATAACACTATTGTCCCATTCGTAATTTGCTGTTCCAAAAACACCAAAATCATTGGTAGTGGCATCCGGAATTAAGAATTCTTCGCCTGAATTTTTATTGGTTTGATGCATTCCCTGTACACCAAGTATCGCTTCGATTTTACCAAATTTTGGAAAATGGTATTTTGCATTGTAATTGAAGGTGTTCAATTTCATTCGTAAAGCAGCATTGTTACTGTCTTCAAATTCGCTTCTGTCATTAGAAATATAGCCCAAATCAACATCTAATTTGGAGTTCTGAAAAAAGATAACGTTGTTCAAGCTGAACAAATGATTAAAAATCCCTTGTCTCGGGAACTGGGTGTCTTTGCTTGAAGATTGCTCTGCGATTCCTTCTTCCGGAATTCCGATGTCTAATTTGTTGTAATTGTATCGTAAAACACTCGAGAAACTAGAGTTGCTGTATCCGATTCCGGTTTTAAAATCGGTTTCGTTGTAACGGGTATTGGTTACGCGATCTCCATCAGGAATTTTATAGTCTGAATGGGTGTTGAAACTTCCACGAGCTAAAAATTTCCAGTTGTCTGTAGACGTTTTTAATCCAATAGAGGAATTACTTCCTTCTGTATTGGTGAAATATTTTTGACTGAAATTGGCTTTGAATGTATTCGCATCAGCAAATTTCTCTGGATTAAAGTACAAAACACCACCCAAAGCATCCGATCCGTATAATAAAGAAGCAGGACCTTTGATTACTTCAACGCTTTCGATTCCGGCATCATTTAAACCTAAACCATGTTCGTCGCCAAACTGTTGATTTTCGATACGGACTCCTTGCGAGTATACCAAAACACGATTACCGCTAAGTCCTCTGATTACGGGTTTTCCGATTGAAGTTCCCGTTGAAATTTGAGAAACCCCCGGAATTGTGGCTAAGCCTTCAATTAAAGTCGAAGTTCCTTTTTGCTGTAATGTTTTGATACTTTCATGCTCAATTTTCATTACGTTCTGTGATTGCAATTTATTAAAAGGAGTAGAGACGATTACTTCATCCATTTCAAAAATGGATTCCTGAAGTGTAACATCTAAAGTGTTTTCTTTTACAAGTTTGGCAATTGTTTTGTTCTCGGCAGTAAAACCGACAAAAGTAAAGGAAAGACGTAAGCTTCCGTTTGGCAGATTAGTGAATTCGTATTTTCCGTTTGCATCAGTAGTGGTGCCTTTGTGTAATTCCGGTGCATAAACTGAAACGCCCGGTATGGGTTGATTTTGAAGGTTGGATACGATTCCGGAAACAGAGTTTTGAGCTGAAAGCAGCCCTGAAAATCCTAAAATAAGGATTACGATTATTTTTTTCATTGGAAAATGATGCTATAGTTAAATGGATTTTTCTTCTTTAAATAAAAAAGGAGAACAACAATAACGTCTGCCTATTCTGATCCAGTCAGAACGGGGAGATGTAGTTTTCTTTTTAAGTTTAAGTAAGAAAGTTATAATTTATGTTTCGAGTGTTTCGAAACTCAGGCAACTATACCAACAGGTGGTCCACGTAACAAATAGGCGCTTTCAGGAAAGGAGAATATCTTTTCTGAATGGGTAAAGAAATAAGGAATTCCTTCGGTTGCGGTATGAAATTGAAATGAAAATTGTTCCGGAAGTATTGAACTTTCAAAAGAAAAGTGGCATACAAAACAAACGTCATAATTATGATGTTGGTGTGTAATTTCGCCGCTTGGATCATTGTAGTCGTGATGACATTGTTTTTCCGAGAGCTGTTTTACAATATGCTCATAACTGTGTATCGACTGAAACAATATTGAGAACAATACTGTTAGAGCGAAAGAGACACTTAATATGAGTTGCTTTTTCTTCATGCCGTACAAAGGTATAAAAGAACAATCAAAAATGAATTTATTTTTTTACTTCTGTTTTGAATTTCTTAATAATAGCACTGTAAAACGTTTTATTTTTAATGAAAAAGAGAATAATTGCGTTCTAATTGTCACCTAAGCTGTCATTATATTATATTTGTAAGTGAAATAAATCAACTTCAAAAAACGTTTGCTTGAAAAACTCTTTAAAACCAAAATACGATATGCGATTACTTTTCAGTTGTTTGTTTTTAGTGTCTTTTTTTTCTGTTTTTTCGCAGGAAGAAACGACGCCTAAAATAGAACCGGTTGTTAAAATCGATTCGTTATATCGGGAAGATCAGTTTTATTTTTCGGTTACCTATAATCTTTTTACGAATGCTCCGACTGGTCTTAAGCAGGATAAATTCTCTGTGGGACTTTCTGGTGGTTTTTTGCGTGACATGCCAATCAATAAAAAAAGGACTATTGCAATTGCAACCGGGATAGGGTTAAGCTATCAGAATTTCTATCAGAATCTGACTATTTCCAAAGATGCTTCGGGAGCACTAGTGCATGGGGTAACAGATTACAATGAATTTGTTACCAATAGATTCAGACAATATTTAGTGGATGTTCCGTTGGAGTTTCGCTGGAGAAATTCAACGTATGAAAGCTATAAATTTTGGAGGATTTACGGAGGGGTTAAATTTAGTTATATGTTCTCTAATAAATCGGTTTTGGATAACGGAGAGACGACCTATAAAATCACAAACAATCCGTACATCGCTAAATTTCAATATGGAGTCTACCTTGCCACAGGATATAATACCTGGAACATTTATGTGTATTATGGATTGAATCCTTTGTTTCAGGCAGTCAAGACGAACGAAGGTGAAACGGTTGGTGTTAAAACGATTAATGCCGGTTTGATTTTCTATATTTTATAACCACAAATACAAGAATAACAACTGCGGAAGTGTTCCGATTGCAAGACCAATAATTAATTCTTTGTTGGTATGTGCCTGCATTTCCAAACGTGATGAGGCTACTATTCCCGTCAATAAAACTAATAAAGCAGTCCAATACGGGTTTTGCATCTGAAAATGAATGTTTAATCCAAGTATAAAAATGGTGAGTCCGCTAATGGCCATCATGTGTAAGCTCGCTTTTGTTTTAAAAAGAATAAGCACCAGCGCTAAAATGGTACTGAACAAAGCCCCGAGAAAAAAGAAATGAAGTTCCGGATAACGGGTGATAACAATACTTCTCTTTACTAATAGGATATATAAAAAACATTGTAAAATTAAGGGGATTTTACGCTGAGAAGCTTCGTGAACCATAACCGATTTTACGTGTCCGGTAGAGCGAAGCAACATAAAAAACAACACCGGAACCAAAATGGTAATAATCAGAATTTGAAATAAAACATAGTATTTTTCTCTATCCGTAAAAATATCTTCTTTGCAATACAGATAAAACAAAGTGGCATACATCGATATAAAAATAGGATGAAGGATATAGGAGAATAATGGAAGTATTTTTTTCAAAGCGCATTATTTATAAGGTGTTCAACAAATATAAATGAATTAATGTTTTTTGCCACGAATTGCGCTAATTTTCACGGATTATTTATTCGCTAATTTCAAAGAGTATATTTCTTCTAATAAATTTAAGAACAGTGACAATTTGCGAAAATTAGTGCAATTCTTGGCGAACTCTATTCCGATTTTTAAAACCAATAATTACCGTTAAGTACTCCTTTATTTTAAGAAAATCACAACTCTTTTCTGTTTGTAATGTTTTAAATTTGACAAAAAGAATTTTAAATGAGCATAAACCTAAGAAACCTTATTCCGGTTCTTGAAGCCGAATGGATTGGTTTACATACAGCTATTTTTGTTGATCATGTTTCGATTGACAGTCGTTCGTTGCAAAACGGATCTCAAACCTTGTTTTTTGCCTTATCAGGTGTTAATAATGATGCTCATTTGTATATTTCTGAGCTTATAGACAAAGGTGTTCAAAGTTTTGTGGTGCAATATGTGCCTGATAACTGTAAAGGGAGGGCTAATTTTTTAATCGTAAAAGACACTTTAAAAGCTTTGCAGGAATTTGCAGCTTATTATCGTAATCTTTTTGATTTTCCTGTAATCGGACTAACCGGAAGTAACGGAAAAACCATTGTAAAAGAGTGGCTTAATTTTTTACTGAGCCCTGATTTTAATGTGATAAGAAGTCCTAAAAGTTATAATTCTCAAGTGGGTGTTCCGCTTTCAGTTATTGCGATAAACGAAAAGCATAATTTAGGCATTTTTGAGGCCGGAATTTCCACGGTTAATGAAATGATTAATCTGGAGAAAATCATTAAACCTACCATTGGTGTTCTAACGAATATTGGATCGGCACATGACGAAGGATTTCTGAATTTAGAGCAGAAAATAAACGAAAAACTGCAACTGTTTAAAGATTCGGCACTTGTTGTTTACCAGAAGAATGAAATTGTTGATTTGTGTCTGGCAGCTTTTGTAAAAGAAAACCAATTAAAAGAGCAGGTTCTTTTTTCGTGGAGTTTTACAGATAAAACGGCAACGGTTTTTATCTTGAAAAAAGAAAGTAAAAATGATAAAACGCAAATTGAATATCAGTATAAAAATGAATTTTTCAATTTAGAAATTCCTTTTCAGGACTCTGCTTCCATAGAAAATGCGATTTCCTGTTTGTTGGTTTTGCTTTATTTTAAATATGATTTTGCAACGATCCAGAATCGAATGCAAATGTTGTATCCTGTACAAATGCGTCTTGAAGTAAAAAACGGAATTAATAATTGCAGTATTATTGACGATAGTTACAGTTCCGATTTTCAATCGCTCAAAATCGCTTTGGACTTTCTGGAGAGTCAGAAAAAAAATGCTTCTAAAACGGTAATCTTATCGGATATTTTTCAGAGCGGATTTTCAAACGAAGAGTTGTATTCTAAAGTAGCCCAACTAATTGCCGATAACAAAATAAATCGTGTCATTGGAATTGGAAATACAATTTCCTCTTTCTCGGATAAATTTTCAAACGCGGTAGTTTTTGCCAGTACGGCTGATTTTATTGCCAATTTTGAAAGCCTGAATTTTGCCAATGAAACCATTCTGATAAAAGGAGCAAGATCTTTTCAGTTTGAAGAAATTGTTACGCTGCTGGAGGAGAAAACCCACGAAACGATACTGGAGATTAATCTGAATTCAATCAGTCATAATCTGAATTTCTTTAAATCTAAGTTGGCCGGCAATGTAAAAATGATGGTGATGGTGAAGGCCTTTGGATATGGAAACGGAGGTTTGGAAATTGCAAAGTTGCTGGAACATCATAAAGTTGATTATTTAGGCGTGGCTTTCGCTGATGAAGGAATTTCGCTTAAAAGTGGCGGAATCAAATTGCCTATTATGGTTTTGAATCCGGAGTCTACCAGTTTTCCGTCGATTATTCAATACCAGTTAGAGCCTGAGATTTACAGCATAAAAGGATTGAATGCTTTTTTGAAAATTGCCCGTGAAAAGAATCTTAAAGATTTTCCGGTTCACATTAAATTAGATACCGGAATGCATCGTTTGGGTTTTGAAGAAAATACGATCGATGAATTGATTGCAACTTTAAAAGGAAATTCGACAATTCGGATACAAAGTATTTTATCCCATTTGGCAACCAGTGATGATAAGGATCATTTTGAATTTGTACGTTCTCAAATTCGTTTATTCGAAAAACTGTCGTCAAAATTAATGACTGAATTGGGGGTGAATCCTATTCGTCATATTCTGAATACATCGGGGATTAGTAATTTTCCGGATGCGCAGTTTAATATGGTGCGTTTGGGAATTGGCCTTTATGGCGTTTCAAATGATGCTGCTGAGCAAAAGTTTTTAGAGAATGTAGGTACGTTGAAATCAATTATTTCTCAGGTTCGTACAATTCCGTCTGGTGATAGCGTTGGTTATGGTCGACGATTCATGGCGACTAAGGAAACTAAAATTGCAACTATTCCGATTGGTTATGCGGATGGGATTTCAAGATTATGGGGCAATGAAGTTGGTTATGTGATCGTTAAAAATCAAAAAGCAGCAATAGTAGGAAGTGTTTGTATGGATATGTTAATGATTGATGTCAGCGAAATTGATTGTAAAGAAGGAGATTCTGTGATCATTTTTGGAGAAAATCCAACGGTAACTGAGATTGCAAATGCTTTAAAAACAATACCATATGAAATTCTGACGAGTATCTCACAACGTGTAAAAAGAGTATTTTTCAGGTAATTTTGATGAACTTTGGAGAAAATTACGTATTTTCGAGATTCAATTAAGTATAAATTAAAACAAATCAATTATGGGATTTTTTTCTGAATTTAAGGAATTTGCAATGAAAGGCAACGTGGTTGATCTGGCTGTCGGTGTAATCATTGGAGCTGCTTTTAGTAAAATCATCAGCTCATTTATTGACGATGTAATTACGCCATTGCTATTGAAGCCGGCTTTAGAAGCTGCACATTTGTCTAAAATCGAAGAATTGACGGCTTTTGGAGGTGTTAAGTATGGTTTGTTTCTGTCGGCATTGATCAATTTTATCATTGTTGCTTTTGTATTATTTCTGATTATAAAAGGAATTAATGCTTCAAAAAAGAAAGAAGTTGCTGCTACTGCTCCGCCTGCAGGACCAACTCAGGAAGAGTTACTTACGCAAATTAGAGATTTGTTAAAAAAATAAATACCGCTACACTAAGTCTAATTTAACCGCTTCTTAACTGAGGCGGTTTTTTTACGTTTGTTTCATTTGTAACATTTTGTTATTTTTTGTGAACCTCTTGTTTTGTTTTTTATTATACCTACTTTTGTGTAAAGATTTACATTAATTCATACTAAAAATATAAAAATGAGAATAGCGATTGTAGGCGCCACTGGTATGGTTGGCGAAGTAATGCTTAAAGTTTTAGCGGAAAGAAATTTCCCTGTTACCGAATTAATTCCTGTTGCTTCTGAGCGATCAATAGGGAAAGAAATTGAATTTAAAGGAAAAAAATATAAAGTTGTAGGCATGCAAACGGCTGTCGATATGAAAGCGGATATTGCTGTTTTTTCTGCCGGAGGAGATACTTCGTTAGAATGGGCACCAAAATTTGCTGCTGCCGGGACTACTGTTATTGATAATTCTTCGGCATGGAGAATGGACCCTACAAAAAAATTAGTGGTTCCTGAGATCAATGCATCGACATTAACAAAAGAAGATAAAATTATTGCAAATCCAAACTGCTCTACTATACAAATGGTATTGGTATTGGCTCCTTTGCATAAAAAATACAATATTAAAAGAATTATTGTTTCTACGTACCAATCTATTACCGGAACAGGTGTAAAAGCGGTTAGACAGCTTGAAAACGAGTATGCAGGAACGCAGGGAGAAATGGCTTACAAATACCCAATTCACAGAAATGCAATCCCACATTGCGATAGTTTTGAAGAGAACGGGTATACTAAAGAAGAAATGAAGTTAGTTCGCGAGACTCAAAAAATCATTGGAGATAAAACGATTCGTGTTACGGCTACTGCAGTTCGTGTACCGGTTGTTGGAGGTCACAGTGAGGCTGTAAATGTCGAGTTTACAAATGATTTTGATGTAAATGAAGTACGTGAAATTTTACACCATACAGACGGAGTAACGGTTCAGGATAATATAGACACCTTTACCTATCCAATGCCTTTATATGCTGAAGGTAAAAATGATGTTTTTGTTGGAAGAATCCGTCGTGATGAAAGCCAGGAGAACACCTTAAACATGTGGATTGTTGCCGATAACTTGAGAAAAGGGGCAGCTACAAATACCATTCAGATTGCTGAGTACTTAATCGCAGCTGGTTTGGTTTAGGGATCAGAGGTTAAAGAAGAATGTTATAAAAAAGAAACCGTAATTACAGCTATGTGATTGCGGTTTTTTTATGAGATTCAACTTGGTTTTGTGGAAAAAAACTATATTTAACGATTAGAAATACAAATGGAATGAACTTAGAAGCGTATAAAATAATCCCGAACTATAAGACGAATAAAACGGATCTGTTTCTTGCTTTGCATGAAGAAATTCTGGCTTGCGAAAAAACTTTGGACCTTGTTTTTGATGAGAGCTATAAGGAGTATGTCTTAAAATATGGCAGTGGAATCCTTGGAGGGACCTATGTGCGAATTTTTCTTCCCGAAACAATAATAGTAACCATTGCAGCTTGGAGAGATCGTATAACAGAATATTGGTTTTGGGATGAAGGGAAAAATGTTTTGACTAAAGAAGAAGTTTTAAGCTCAATCAGAGTTGGAGATACCTTTGATGGAGATGAAATCATCTTATTTAAAAAGGAATACTATATTTTGCCACGACATCAAGAAATGATTTATAAAGCCGGGGATACGCTTGAAGAGACAATAAATTGGTTATGTTCATCCGGAATTTTGACAGAGGCATTTTCTGAAAGAGAATTTGAGCCTTTTAATCCGGAAGATTTGAATAATAGTTAATTGGTAAAAATAAGGGATCAAGTTCAAAAATTGTGGGATAATTTTTAGAAATTTCCTTTTGTTAGAAGTAGTAGATCTTATGCTTTTTTTAAGTACCTATTTCCCAACTTCTCGCTTTGACGATCTCGCAAAGACGCAAAGACGCAAAGTTTTTTTATTTTTAAGTTTCGCCTTTCTGTTTTCTTCTTTCTTACTTTGGGTTTTTTAAAATGTCATGGAGTCTCAAAGTTTTTCTGCTTTTTCATTAAAACTTTGCGATTTTGCGACTCTGCGATATTTTTACTTCCCATAATTTTCGAACTTGATCCAGAATAAGGTGTACTTTTATTTGACATAAAAAAAGCGGGAATTCTTATTAGATTCCCGCTTTTTTATACTTTAATATTCTGGTGCTAATTCTAGTTCTAATCCTTCAAGATCTGTAGTGATTGGTATCTGACAGCCTAAACGACTATTTGACTTAACATAAAATGCTTCCGAAAGCATGGCTTCTTCCTCATCTCCCATTTCCGGTAATGCAACATCATTCAGTACATAACACTGGCAGGAAGCACACATTGCCATTCCCCCACAGGTTCCTTCAACAGGAAGTTCGTATGCTTTGCATAACTCCATTATATTCATTGCCATATCAGTTGGAGCCTGTAATTCGTGTATAACTCCTTCTCGATCTTTAATCTTTATTAATACATCCATTTTAATTGTTGGAATTTTTCTTACTTCGGATTTGAAAACGTGAACAGATCCTGATGTTTACTATTAACTGTTAGGTTTTAAACTAAAAGCATATTCTCTTGCGTTGTTGTCTTTTAAATGCATTTTTACTCCCAGCATATTTCCTTCTTTCTCCAATAGAGTAACTACAGCAATTACGGAATAATAATCTTTATCAGCTTGAAAGATTAAAGTTCCTTCGTAAGTTGAATTTACAACTCCTTGTTTGTCTGTCGTTACAGAAACTTTTCTTGGATGAGCAAATTCTGCTGCGCTATATGTTGCTTTGTTGGCAAATTTAGCTTTTCCTTCGCAGATATCATATAAAAAATCATAATTGCCAATTCTTAATGTTCCTTCTTCGTTGCTTGCATTGGTTGAGAATACAATTTGTCCTGCATATTTAAAATCCGACCATTCTTCAGAGTCATTTACCCAGGCTTTGTCAACTACTAAGGTTTTTTGGCTTTGTTGTGCATGGCTTACTGAAACAAAAAATAACAATAAAATTAGAGCGTAATAATTTCTCATAAGATTTGTGATTTAAGGGTTATGTCACAAATTTAAGTTAATTATGTAACAATAACGCAATGAAATCTCTTAAATCTTTGTGTTGTTTTTTGATAAAACCGCAAAAACAAGCGTTTTTCTGAATGTTTTTTTGGTTTATTCAAATAAAAACAGCTTAAGGCCTATTATTCTTGTTAATTTGTTGAAACTGAAAAACTTGCAAAAACAATGTTTTGATTACATGATGTTTACTACAGTTTCAATCTGTGGTGCGTATTTTTTTATTGTCGTTTCAACTCCAGCTTTTAAAGTCATCTGATTCACGCTACAGCTAATGCATGCTCCTTCAAGACGAACTTTGACATGTTTGTCATCGTCAATAGAGATAAGTGTAATGTCTCCTCCATCAGAATTTAAAAATGGTCTGATCTCGTCAAGAGCCAATAATACGTTGCTTGTTAATTCTTCTGTTGTCATAATTTAATGTGTCAATTAGAAAATGTGTCAATTAGAGAATGTGTTAATTAGAAGAGGTGTCAATTAGAAAATGTGCCTATTAGAAAATGTGTGAATTAGTGATGATACCAATTATTTCATTATCGAATTATCTCATTGCCGAATTGTCTCATTATCGAATTATTTCATTGTCCAATAATAGCATAGTCTAAATTATCTAATTTTTCTTTACTGCTGAACAACCTGCCATAGTTGTAATTTTGATGGCTTCTGTAGCAGGTAAACTATCGTTTCTGTTTACTGTTTCTTGTACAACATTTCGAGTAATCTCTTCAAAAACAGTCTCGATTACTGAAGCTGTTTGCAAAGCTGCCGGGCGACCATAATCTCCTGCTTCACGAATAGATTGTACAATTGGCACTTCACCTAAGAAAGGAACATTTAGATCTTCAGCCAGGTTTTTAGCCCCTTCTTGTCCAAAGATATAATATTTATTGTCAGGTAATTCTTCTGGTGTAAAGTACGCCATATTTTCTATAATTCCCAAAACAGGGACATTTATATTATCCTGCATAAACATCGCTACTCCTTTTTTTGCATCAGCAAGAGCTACAGCTTGTGGTGTACTTACCACTACAGCTCCTGTAATTGGTAACGATTGCATGATTGAAAGGTGAATGTCACCTGTTCCCGGAGGTAAGTCGATTAACATAAAATCTAATTCTCCCCAGTCTGCATCAAATATCATTTGATTTAATGCTTTTGAAGCCATTGGACCTCTCCAGATTACCGCCTGACTTGGAGCGGTGAAAAAGCCGATAGAAAGTATTTTGATCTCATAGCTTTCAACCGGTTTCATTTTCGATTTCCCGTCAACAGTAGTCGAAACTGGTTTCTCATTCTCTACATCAAACATAATTGGCATTGATGGTCCATAAATATCGGCATCCAAAATACCAACTGCAAAGCCCATTTTTGCTAATGTTACAGCTAAATTTGCAGTAACAGTAGATTTTCCAACACCACCTTTACCGGATGCAACGGCGATTATATTTTTAATTCCCGGAATAGCACGACCTTTAATTTCGTTTTTCTCAGGAGTTTCCACTTTAATATTTACTTTAATTTTTGCTTCAGGTGATATTAATTCATGAATTGTTTTTTTAATATCATCTTCAGCTCTTTTTTTGATGTGCATAGCAGGCGTATGAATCACTAAATCGACTACAACTTCATCGCCAAAAGTAATTACATTGGCTACAGCTCCGCTTTCAACCATATTTTTTCCTTCTCCCGCTATAGTAATTGTTTCTAGAGCTTTAAGAATTTCTTTTCTGTCTAATTTCATTTTTAACGTCGTGTTTTTCTATTGAGCGAAATTAATTTAAAAACTGTTTTTATTTAAACTGATTTCAGAGTGCAAAGATAACGGATTATGTTCGAATTTTAACTTTTTTTAGATTGGATTTGTTGATAGCGAGATTGTTCAAAATGATTCTAGGTAACTTGAAGTTCTCGTCTTTAAGAACTCAAAAAAAACAGTTGTTTTTTTACAGATTGTTTTAGGGACTGTTTTTTTTAATTAAGCAGAAAAAACCGCACACTAATTTAGAAGATTTTATGCGTTAATTGTCAATAATCTTGGCTATATTTGAGTACCCCAAATTGATGATTTCCAAGTAATTCCGAAAATGTTAAAAACTTGTTTTTCAGAAGTTTTTATAGCTTTTTAATGTTTTTGTAATTAAACAAAGTTCTAAAAATTTAATCCGTAAAAGTATGCGAAATTTTACTTCTTTCACTGTAATTATTGCGATGAGTTTTTTAGTGTTTTCTTTTACATCATTGGATGTTGATGAAATAAAAGCGAAGAATACATCGGTCAATATTGAAAATGGGATTGTTCCTAAAAAGAGTCTTCAGTCAGTTTCTCTTGACGACGCTTCTATAGAGCAGTTTTTTAAAAAATATTCCAAACTAAAGAAATACAAGAAGGATGTTTTGGATATTTATACCAAAAGAAATTACAAATCGATTTGGTATGATGAGAAAAACATCACTGAATTTGGGAATTTGCTCTATCAGAAAGTAAACGTATTACAAGATCAGGGTATAGAAAATAAAATGCCTTATAAAGACGAGATTGATGAGGCTTTTAATGAAAGCTCGGAAGAAAAACCAACGGAGCTCGACACCGAATTACTGCTTACCAATATGTACGTTTTTTACGCCAGTAACGTTTATTCGGGTGTAGATCCGGCAACGCTCAAGAAAATTGGGTGGTATCTTCCGGCCAAAACTATTTCGTATCCCAAAATTCTGGACTCGCTTATTGTAGATTCCAATCGTTTAAATAAAGATGATAATCTGTTATTCGGTCAGTATTACAAACTTCAAGAAGCATTAAAAAAATACCGAAAAATTGAGACTGATAATTTGTGGCAGCCCATTTCGATTAATGCGGCGACTTATAAAGATTTAAAACCTTTTGACATTTCCAATACGATAAAGGATGTAAGACAACGTCTTTTTGTGGTTGGAGATCTTGCTCAGGATTCTAAAAGTGATGTTTATGACGAAGAGCTTATGGCGGGAGTGTTGAACTACAAAAAAAGATACGGTCTGAAGTTAAACTATGCTTTAACGAAAGAGCATATTGATCAGCTGAATGAACCGATCTCTAAACGTATAAAAACCATTATGCTTAATATGGAACGTTGCAGATGGATCCCTACTAAACTTTCTAAGGCCAGCGAATATATTATGGTAAACATTCCTTCTTTTAGACTGATTTATGTGAAGGATGGAAAATATGATCTGGTATCGGATATTTTTGTGGGTACCCGAATGACCGAAACGGTAATTTTTAGCGGCAATATGGATCGAATTGTTTTCAGTCCGTATTGGTATGTGCCAACCAGTATTATTAAAAACGAATTAAAACTTCAGATGGCCAGTGATAAAAACTATTTGGCAGATCATAATATGGAGTGGAACGGTGGTCGTGTAAGACAAAAACCGGGACCTAAAAATTCGTTGGGACTGGTTAAATTTATGTTTCCAAATCCAAATGATATTTACCTGCATGATACACCTGCAAAAAGTTTATTTGAGTTCGAAAAACGTACGTTCAGTCATGGTTGTATCAATGTAAAAGAAGCAAAAAATCTGGCGCTTGCTATTTTAAAAGACGATCCGGACTGGCCTGTCGATAAAATTGATACTGCGATGAGCGGGGAGAAAGAAACGACTTGTATGCTTAAAAGAAAAATCCCGATTTACATTGGTTATTTTACCTCGTGGGTAAATGATAATGGTGAAATCAGTTTCTTTCCTGACGTTTACGGAAGAGACGAAAGTTTAGATAAATTACTGTATTCAGATTCAGTTACGATGAAATAATTTTTTACGACGTTAAAAAAACAAACCCGACAGGTTTTTGAAACCTGTCGGATTTAGATAAAAAAAATGGTAATGGTCTACAAGTGTCAGTCTCAGTCCCAGTCTCAGTCTCAGTCTCAGTTTTGAACTGAAGACTGAGACTGGGACTGAAAACTTTAAAAAAAAACAGGAAGTCTATTCGTATTTTAAATACTTCAATATATCTATTTTGGTGACTTGATAGGCTTTGGTTAAAACAATCAGGAGTGTTAAAACCAACAAAGAAAGTAAGGCAATACTAAAGGGAACAAATGAAATTCCGATTCGGAAAGCGAAATCTTCCAGCCATTTTTGCAATAAAACATAGGCGGGAACAATTCCAATTGCAAAACCTAGTAAGCAGTAAAAAATATATTGTTTGGATAATTCTTTCAGTAAAATGTCAGTTTCAGCTCCTAATGTTTTTCTGATGGCAATTTCTTTTAATCTTCTCTCCATCGAAAAGGATGCCAAAGCGAACAATCCGAAGATCGCAATTATAATTACAACCATATTTAGAATAAAGAAGAGATTTTTTTGTTTTACATGTTCCTCAAATGTTTTAGCAAATCCTTTGTTTACAAATTCATAATCAAAAGGATAATCCGGGTTTACATTTTTATTCCAATACGTTCTTAATTGGTCTAATGTTTCGGTCATATTATTTGGAGAAACTCTTACCAGAATATTATTAAAATTATTCCATTTTAAAGTTTTAAGGTTGATGAAAACCATTGGTGGAATTTTATTTTGTAAGCCGCTAACATTAAAATCTTTTACAACTCCAACAATTTTAAACTTCAAATTGCCTTTTTCATTTCCCCAACCCGATGTTATAATTGTATTTATAGGATCTTTTATATTTAAAGCTTTAACCAATGTTTCATTCATAAGCATATTGCTTACCGTGTCAGAGGCAAATTGAGGAGATAAATCACGTCCTTTTACGATTTTAATTTTCATCATATCCAGGAAGCCAAAATCCATTTCGACATTTCGTGGCTGTACAAAAATACCATTGTGTTTAAATCCCGAACTGGAGCTTGTGCTTCCCCCAAAAGAACCGGCAAATGTGGAAACATCTATAACGCCGGGTATTTTTTTGATTTCCTGCTTTGCTGTCAAATACTGCTCTGTTCTTCTCAAGCGATCCGGTTTGTTAAACGGAATGGAAATTATCTGATCACCACTAAATCCAAGATCTTTGTTTGTCATATAATCAACCTGTGCATTGACAATTAAGGCACCAATGATGAAAAATGTTGCAATTCCGAATTGAAAAATAAGCATCGAATTTCGAACCCAAATTCCACTTTTGCTTCTTGAAAAATTCCCTTTTAAAACTTTTAGGGTTTCAAAATTTGAAATATAAATGGCGGGAAAAATACCTGCACAGACAATTACTAATCCAAAAATAAAAATGAGTTGCAGATAAAATTCGCTACCATTCATAGTCAAATTTTTGTTTAAGAAGGTATTATAGTAAGGTAGTGAAAGTTCTACAATGGCCAAGGCAAACAAAATGGCTAAAAGAACAATGATTGCCGTTTCAAATATAAATTGCCTCATGATCTGACTTTTTGAAGCCCCGACAATTTTACGTACACCTACTTCCTTAGCACGTTTGATTGCTGATGCGGTTGCTAAATTGATATAATTTACCAATGATAAAACCAGAATCAAAAGAGACAAACCTCCCATGATATAAAGTAATTTCAGATTACCGACACCTTCAGGATAGTTTTGGCCTGCTGCGCTTTTTGTGCCATATAATCGAGACGTTTTTAACTGATCGATTATTACTTTTATTTCACCATTTTCTTTTAGATACTGCTCAGGAGTTTGTCCATTTTCCTTAGCATCTTTTAAAGTTCGGTTTACATAATTTACATTTTGCATTTTCTTCAAAACAAGAGATGCGTCCGCGGTTTTTTTAATTTTGATCAGTAAACCATAATTAAAATTACCCCAGCTGTTTTGATCACCTTCTCTTTTTACACCGCTAAACACATAATTTGGTTCCATTGAAGAGGGTCTGGTAATGCGGTATATAGATTTTACAGTATAATTTGCGCCTCCATATGTGATAGATTTACCGATAGGATCTTCATCCTTAAAAAGCAGTTTGGCCTGATCCTCTGAAACAGCAACACTATTTTTCTCTTTTAGAATATTTTGTTTAGCACCTTTTAAGATTTCGAAAGGAAAAAAATCAAAAAAATTCTCATCACTGGCAGTAATTTTTTTAACCAATAATTTTTGACTCTTGTACTTAATAATATCCTCATCGTACCAAGTATTAAAAAAACATACTTTTTCAATTTCGGGAATTGTGGCTTTACAAGTTTCTCCAAACGGAATGGAGTTTGAACCCCAGGTATCGCCTGTTCTGCCAATCTTGTTCAGTACCATGTAAGTGTTTTCTTTTTCGGGATTCCATTGATCATAAGAATGTTCATTATTCCAATATAAAATGGCGAAAATAATGCTCGCAATTCCAATGCTTAACCCTAAAACATTCAAAAACGAAAACAATTTGTTTTGCTTTAAATGATAAATAAATATTTTGAACCAGTTAGAAATCATTGTTTATCCTTTTATAATTAGCTCAGTTAAAGCCGAAACCGAAACTGTATTTTTATTTTCTATAGTCATCACTTTGCAGATAAATCCTACCAGGATTAAAATTGCAGTTACAATAAATTTGATCATTTTGATTTTTATTTAGCGTCCATAAAAACATCAACATTTCTCTGATTTAATTTTTCAGAGAAGATAACCCCATCCTTCATGTGAATTGTTTTTTGCGAAAAAGAAGCATCATAATCAGAGTGGGTAACCATCAGAATTGTAGCGCCTTTAGCGTGCAAATCTGTTAAAAGTTCCATTACTTCATTACCGTTTTTACTGTCCAGATTTCCCGTTGGCTCATCGGCAAGAATAATTTTAGGGTCGTTTACCAAGGCTCTTGCTACGGCAACCCTTTGTTGTTGACCTCCTGAAAGCTGTTGCGGAAAGTGTTTTAAACGGTGTGAGATATTTAGTTTTTCTGCAATGGCTTCGATCTTTGGTTTTCTGTCAGCAGCTTTTACATTGTTGTAAAGCAAAGGCAATTCGATATTGTCGTAAACTGAAAGCTCATCAATTAAATTGAAATTTTGAAAAATAAAACCAATATTTTCTTTGCGAACCTGCGCTCTTCCTTTTTCTTTTAAGCCGATCATTTCCTGATCCAGTAATTTATAACTTCCTTCAGAGGCGCTGTCCAGTAATCCTATTATATTTAGTAAAGTCGATTTACCACAACCTGAAGGCCCCATAATAGTTAAAAAATCGCCTTTTTTAATGGTTAAGCTAATGCCGCTTAAAGCAGAGGTTTCTACTTCTTCGGTTCTAAAAACTTTGGTTAAATTTTCAATAGTTATCATATTTTTAAGGTGTAAGTTGTTGTTAAAAAACGTTTTTTGATTGATGATTGATGATTGGTGGTTATTTGTTATTTGTGAAATGTTAGCTGTAAAATGTTAGCTGTAAAATGTGACTGAAAACTAACTACTCAGTGCTAATCGATAATTCTTCAACATCTTTATAATCCGTATAAGAAGAAGTAATCACAGATTCGCCTTCTTTTAAACCTTCCAAAACTTCATAATAAGAAGGGTTTTCGCGTCCTAGTTTAATATTTCTTCTTTCGGCTTTATTGCCTTTGACTACAAAAATCCATTTTCCGGCAGTTTCCTGATTAAAGCTTCCTTTTGAAATGACCAGAGTTTTATTTTTCTCGGATAAAATTAGTTTTACTCCAAAGCTTAAGCCGTCTTGTAATGTAATTTTTTCTTTAGAAGTGAAAGCTAATTCTACTGTAAAATGACCGTTTTTTACTTCCGGAATAACTTTGGTTACCAAAACTTCGAGATTTTTTCCTTTAAATTCGACTTGACCTTTTAAACCTTCACGAACTTTTTCCAGATAAAATTCATCCACATCAGCAATGAGTTTGTATCCTTTTTTAGAATCTATTTTTCCGATGCTGGCACCAGCTTGGAATGTTTTTCCCAGAACAGGTTCGAATGAAGTCAGTCTTCCGGACTCAGGAGCTGTGATCAAAAAGTTCTTTTTGTTGTTTCGCAAAATATCCAGACTTCTTTCCATAGTTTGTATCGAAAGATTGATTTGTGAAATCTGAACCTGATTGCTTGCCTTTTCTTTTTGAATACTTTGCTGAATCGTCTTTTTTCGTTCTTCCTGAAAACGCAAGCCCTCTTTAAAGGTATTCCAGTCATTTTTCGAAATCACATCTTTGGCAAACAATTTCGAGTTCATATCATACAATCTTTTGGCGTCATTATAATCATGTTCAATTAAAACCAAATCCTTGGTTAAGTTCAATTCCTGATTTCTAATATTCAGTTTACCTGTATTCAGATTGTTGATTTGCTCAATAATGGCTGTTTCCTGAGTCAGATAGTTCAGTTCTGTATTTGGATTGTACAAGCGGGCCAAAGATTGTCCTTTGGTAACCATAGCGCCATTTTCTACAAAAATTTCTTTTACCGATCCTCCCTCGGTTACATTTACAAGCATCACATTCAAAGGTTCTACTTTGGCCTGAAAAACAACGAAGTCTTCAAAAAAAGCTTTTTCAACTTGTTGCACAGTCAGTTCATTTGCTTTTACGTTTAGACTTCTTTTAGTGCTAAACGAATAAAAGAAGAGTGCTGCCAAAACTAAAAAAACACCAATTAGTATTGTGAGGTTTCTAAATTTTCTATTTTTACGAGGGATTACTGTGTCCATTTCTTTAAATAATTTACTGATAGTCAATAGGTAAATATTGTGCCACAAAAAGTATTATTTGTAAAGCCTTGATTTTAAAGAGACTTTAAAAGCAATCAAAAAAAGGACTGTTCGAAAATGGACAGTTGACCGTTCGAAATCGAACAAAAATAAATACCATGCGAAAAAAATTAGCTCAAATATTAATCGTTGACGATCAGGAAGAAATTCTTTTTTCGGCAAAAATGATTCTCAAAAAACATTTTGAAACCATTTTTACGACAAACAGCCCTAAAAAAATCATTTCAATTTTAAGTGAAAATGAAATTAATGTGGTTTTATTGGACATGAACTACCGAATTGGTTTTGAGGACGGACGCGAAGGAATTCACTGGCTCAAAGAAATTAAAACACTTTCGCCACAAACCGTTGTTATTTTAATGACGGCCTTTGGTAAAATTGATACTGCTGTTGAAGGGATAAAAATCGGTGCTTTCGATTATGTTTTAAAGCCCTGGCACAATGATAAATTACTCGAAATTATTGACAATGCAGTTGTTGAAAGCAGAAAAAACAATAAGAAAACGCCCAATGAAACAATAGAGAAAAGATACTTTGTAGGGACTTCGGTAAAAATAAAACAAGCGTATTCTATTGCTGAAAAAGTAGCCAGAACAGATGCCAACGTTTTAATTCTGGGAGAAAATGGAACCGGGAAATATGTCTTCGCCGATTTTATTCATCAGAATTCAGAACGAAAAAAAGAACCTTTTGTGCATGTTGATTTAGGTTCCCTAAGCGATAGTTTGTTCGAAAGTGAACTTTTCGGATACGCCAAAGGAGCTTTTACCGATGCAAAGACTGATACACCCGGAAGATTTGAAATGGCTTCGGAAGGCACTATTTTTTTGGACGAAATCGGGAATATTCCATTACATCTTCAGGCTAAATTATTACATGTTTTACAAACCAAAACCGTAACCCGTTTGGGTGAAAGTAAAGCGAGGCCTTTAAATGTGAGGATTATTGCAGCCACAAACAGTGATATTAAGGCCGAGGTAAAAAACAAAACCTTTAGAGAAGATTTATTGTATCGAATCAATACGATGGAAATTCATTTACCATCGCTCCGGGAACGAAAAGATGATATTGTTCCGATGGCTGATTTTATTTTAGATAAGATTGCTGAGAAGTACCAACAGGAGAATTGGCGTTTTGAAGACAATGTGGCACCATATTTAGAAAAATACCCATGGAAAGGAAACATCCGTGAAATGGAAAACAAGATTGAACGTGCTTTGATTTTAGCCGAAAACAATACCATTTCTGTAACTGATTTGGATATTCTTGACTTTGATGAACCAGATGAAACTGACGACAATCCATTGTTTGAAATGGAAAAAAATGCAATCGAAAAAGCATTGTTTAAACATAACGGAAACATTAGTAAAACAGCTGAAGAATTGGGTTTATCCAGAGCTGCTTTATACAGAAGAATTGAAAAATACGATTTAAAGAATTTGTAAATTGAAAGTTGCGGTGAGAGTAGTTTGGCCACAGATTAGAGGATTAAAAGGATTCAAAATTTGTGACGTAAAAAATAGCCACGAATTACACAAATTACACTAATTCGTTCGTGGCAAAAAAAATAATTCGCGCCAATTCGTGAAATTCGTGGCAAGAAAATCAGTTTAATCCTTTTAATCTGTGGCATAAAAAAAATAAAATAATGAAAAATTGGAAGTTCTATAATGCTTTGTTTATAAGAGTTTTGTTGGTCATGACGCTCTTTTTTCTTTGCGTTTTTTTAATTTATAAGACGTTTTACTACAATGCAATTTTAGTTGGTGCTTTTATGGTCATAGCATTATTTGAGATGTATTTCTATATCAAAAATGAATCGTTGTTTTATGACAAAACATTGCTTTCGATCTTGCAAAATGATTTTTCGACCAATTTCCCGGAAGAGAATAAAAAAGGCAATTTCAAAAACCTGTACCTGTTGTACGATACTTTAAAAGTGCAGAAGCAGGAGCAGACCTCCAAAGAACTTGTTTACCGTTCGATTTTAAATAGTATAGACACGGCCACTTTGATTTTGGAAAAAGAGAATGAAGAATGGGATATTTTTTTGATGAACGATTGTTTCTCTAATCTCTTTAAAGTTCCAAAAGTCAGTCATTGGAAATACCTTAAAAATTATCTGCCGTCACTTTGTGATGAAATTGAAAAAGTAGAGTTTGCTGAGTTAAAAGCGGCGATTTCAATTAAAATAGAAGCACAGGACTTGCAGACTTTTATGCTGCAAACCTCCCATACCAAAACCTACAACAAAGAGTATTTTATTATTTTATTGGATAGTATTCAGCGTGTAATAGAGAAGAAAGAGAAGGAGGCGTGGATTAATTTAATGAAAATTATTTCGCATGAATTAATGAATTCCTTAACGCCAATTCGGGCGCTTTCACAGAATTTACTCCACATTGTCGATCAGGAAGCACTCGAAGAAGAAGATTTTGATGATATCAAAAGCAGTATTTCAACGATCATAAACAGAAGTGATCATTTGCAGGTTTTTGTCGAAAATTATCGAAAACTGGCGATGTTGCCAACGCCAAATAAAGTAATGACCCCTATAAATGCGCTTTTTGAGGATTGTATGAGAATTATGACCCCCATTCTGAAGGCTGAAAATATCGAATTGATCAATGAAATTAGTAGTTCACGTTCTATTCTGATTGATAAAAATCAAATGGAGCAAGTGATTATTAATCTAATTACCAACAGTGTTTATGCGTTGAAAGATAAAAGTGAAAAGAAAATGTTTTTGTCCAGTTATTCTGAGAACAATCGATTTTTTATCATTATTTCAGATAACGGAAAAGGGATTGATCCAGCTATAAAAGACAAAGTTTTTCTGCCGTTTTTCACCACCAGAAAAGACGGTGCCGGAATTGGTTTAACGCTTTCTAAAAACATTATAGAAGCACATGGCGGTTATTTAAGTTATCAGACAGACGAAGATAAAACCAACTTTGTTATTTGTCTTATTTAAAAAAGGTTTAAACCATATAAGTGATGTAAGTTCATATTAACGTTGCGCTAAAACTAAGCTTTGCCTTAAACTTAACGCAAAGAGTTCGCAAAGTTAATATGAACTTACATCACTTATATGGTGAAAAAAATACACACTATAAGTCTATTTCAGGTTGCCAAAAATGCTTCTCAAAATCTATAATCTGATGGTTGACGACTTTAATCCCTTCGCTCTCGAGTAGTTGTTGCATTAGATTGGTTCCGTCAAAATGATGTTTTCCGGTCAGAAGCCCTTTTCGGTTAACAACGCGATGTGCGGGAATATCATCCATATCATGACAGGCATTCATTGCCCAACCCACCATTCGCGCAGAACGAGCAGTTCCTAAAGCTTTTGCAATAGCGCCATAAGAAGTTACTTTTCCGTAAGGAATTTGTCTGGCAATAGTATAAACTCTTTCGAAAAAATTCTCTTCAGCCATAAGTTGATTTTTTGTTGCAGATTAATTAAATGTGTTTTGATTGTCATGATCTTTTTACCACTAATTCCACGAATTAGCGCGAATTATTTTTTTGCCACAGATTAAAAAGATTTCAATGATTTTAGTAGGTGTGATTTTTTTTTAATTCTACACAAATAAATTTACAGGACTGATAAATAAAAAGTTAGCTTAATTAAGTTTTGATTATTCTTATCTTTTCGCCGCGAATTAAACGAATTAAACGAATTAATTAGTGTTAGCTTTTTTTGCACTACAGATATTAATCATTCTTATTTTTTCGCCGTGAATTATACGAATTAATTAGTGCAATTCGTGGCAACTTTTTTTGCACTACAGATCATTAATCATTTTAATCCTTTAATCTGTGACCTGTATTTTTTAACTAAAATAGTAATTTAGAATATTAAAAAGCGTGGCAATAGAGATCAGTCCGGTGATACTCCCAATGATGGTATTCATGTTTCGCATCATATAATCTGTTTTCTTTTCGATCCTTCCGAAGAAAGCAATATAGCTGTATAAAGCCATAAAGGAACCCAAAACAGAACCTAAAACAAACGTAAAGATAATGTTGTTTTCAAAGGCAAAAAGGTGGTAAGAGGCCAAAGTGACGCTCACAACCACATAATAAGGAATCGGAAAGAAATTTAAACCCGAAAGAAGCATGCCTAAAAAGAAGCGACTTCTTTTGCTGCTCTTTTTAATTTTTGATTTTTTGGCTTTAGGTTCTTTTGCTATAAACAGAAAATAAATCGTTAGTATAGAAAAAATACCAAAACCAACTTCACGTAATAAAGTCACAACATCCGGACGGTTATCAATTACACGCGCAAACAAAACAGCCAGCGAAACCTGAAATAAAATAACCAGAACGGCCCCGACAGTAAACCATAAAGCATTCTTTTTTCCTTCTTTTAGGTTTATTTTAGCGGCTGTCATGTTGATTAATCCGGGCGGAATAATTCCAATGAAAGCAGCTATGAAACCAGAAATTAAAGGAGTAAGTAATGCCATTCAGTTGATTGATGGGTTATAAAAAGTTGATTTTAAAATTAAATTAGTCTTTAATTTTAAAACGAATATACGTAATTGCCTTATTAATTTCTAAATATTGTTTTTCATAGAAAGTTTGAAAAGCAGTAACTTCTTCCGGACTTCCTTCGTTTTTGTATACATTGTGATTCGCATATAGAACCTCGTGTCCTTCACCGTGTAATAATCCAAGGGTATACCCGTGCATAAATTCGCTGTCGGTTTTAAGGTTTACAACACCGTCTTTTTTAAGGATTTTTTTATACAATTGCAAAAACTCAGAGTTTGTCATTCTGTGTTTCGTTCTTTTGTATTTGATTTGCGGATCCGGAAAAGTAATCCAGATTTCATCTACCTCATTATCAGCAAAAATATGATTGATCAATTCGATTTGCGTTCGGACAAAAGCAACGTTATGTAAACCGTTCTCTACAGCAGTTTTAGCACCTCTCCAGAAACGAGCGCCTTTGATATCAATTCCGACAAAATTTTTGTTGGGATATTTTTCTGCTAATCCAACAGAATATTCACCCTTTCCACATCCTAATTCTAAAACTAATGGATTGTCATTTTTAAAGAAATCAGAATTCCATTTTCCTCTTAAGGGCATTAAATTGCCTACAACTTCTTCTCTGGTTGGTTGAAAAACGTTTTGAAATGTTTCGTTTTCTCTGAATCTTTTTAGTTTATTTTTACTTCCCACTTTTACAAAAATTTTCAGCAAAATTAAGGAATATAAACGAATGAATTACCTGTAACGGTTTAAAAACGATTAGTAGGATTGATTTTTTTGCCACAGATTAGAAGATTAAAGTGATTTTCTTGTTTTAATAAAGTATTCGAAATGAAAAATCAGTTTAATCCCTTAATCTGTGGCCTGTTTTTAATCAGTTTTTAGTTTTTTAGGCACTAATTAATTCAAGTAGCTAGTTAATCCTATTTGACGAAAACACAAAAAGATTGATTTGCCTCCTGCTTCAGCTGGAGGTATATGATTGAGAGGTGAATAATTGGCTTTAGCCGAAAGAACCGTGGTATAATTCGGCTAAAGCCATTAAATCTTGAACTACTTAAAATCCTCCAGCTGAAGCAGGAGGCTATTAAAAATGATACTTTTGAAAATATTTTAATTTTTACTAGAAATTTACGTTGTTATAATTCAAAAATGAGGTATAGGCGGTCTAATTTCAAACATAAAACAACTCGCAACTTAAATTAATTACAAGAATTAATTTTATCGCATAAAGTTTAAGGGCAAAGAAATTAGTGAAAATCAGTGTAATTCGTGTTAGTTTTTTTAATGATATTCTACTTCCGCGACCGCTAATAATTTTGGATCGAGTGTTTCGTCATGTTGTGATAAGTCCAAACCAATATGTTCGTTTTCTTCAGAAACACGCAACGGAATAATGAAATTGGTTACTTTGAACAGGAAATACGCCCCGAAGAAAGTAAAGATCGAAACCAAAACCAATGCCATCATGTGATGCCCAAAGACATTCCAACCACCATGTAATAAACTGGCATTTTCGCCATGAGCAAAGATAGCAGTCAGAATCATTCCCATAATTCCGCCAACACCATGGCAGGCAAAAACATCAAGCGTATCATCAAATCTTCTGGAAAGACTACAATTAACTACAGAATTGGAAACCAAAGCCGTAATAAATCCAAAAAATATACTCTCAGGAACCGAAACATAACCCGCAGCGGGCGTTATAGAAACCAATCCGACAACCGCTCCGATACAAGCTCCCAAAGCCGAAACTTTCCTGCCGTTCATTCTGTCAAAGAAAACCCAGGTTAACATTGCTGCTGCCGATGCTGTAGTGGTGGTCGCGAATGCCATTGCGGCCGTTCCGTTGGCAGCAAGAGCAGAACCGGCATTGAATCCGAACCAGCCAAACCACAACATACCCGTTCCTAATAATACGAAAGGAATATTAGTGGGGATGTGCAGACTGTTTTTTCTTTTTCCCAAAACCAAAACTCCGGCCAGTGCTGCAAAACCCGAACTCATGTGTACCACAGTCCCTCCGGCGAAATCTTTCACGCCAAAATAACTTCCCAAAATACCGGTCGGATACCAAACCACGTGGCATAATGGGGCGTAGATGAAAATGGTAAATAAGCTGATAAAAATTAAATAGGAAATAAAACGAACGCGTTCTGCAAATGAACCCGTAATAATCGCCGGAGCAATTATGGCAAACTTCATTTGAAACAAAGCAAATAACATAAACGGAATCGTACTGGCCAGTTTTTTATGCGGAAGAACGCCCACATAATCCATAAAAGCGAAAGTGGTCGGATTGCCAAAGAAACTGTAAAAATGGTCTCCTGAGCCAAAACCAACAGGATCACCAAAAGCCAGACTGAAACCTACTGTTACCCATAAAAGTGTTACAACACCCAAACAGATAAAACTCTGTAACATAGTCGAAATAACGTTTTTCTTGCCAACCATTCCGCCATAAAAGAAAGACAATCCCGGAGTCATAATCAAAACCAGGCAACAGGATGTCAACATCCAGGCAACATCGGCAGGAACGATATGATCGGTGGTGCCAAATTCAGACAATACATAATTGTTTTCTGTAACAGTTGGCCAAAAGGCTCCCGTAATACAAACAATACTGATAATAATAAAGGAAATGATCCAGCGTTTTTCTATTTTCATTTTTCAAATACTTTGTGTGAACCCTATTTTTTTTAGGGTTAAAGTTATGAAAAAATAAATATTCAGGATTTAATGTCTTGAAAAACAGGGGTAATTGTCTAATTTTAGTTAATTTTTCAAAACAAGGCTCATTTTTTTGATAGTATTCTATTTTGACTATCAAAAAAAGAGCCCTAATTGATAAATGTGTTGCAAGTAAATGGGAGATTACTTCTGTAACAGGTCCGAAAAGTTATAATTGTAATAAGAAAACGGAGAAATGTTTATTTTTTCTGAAGTTTTGCGATTAATACGTCTTCAATTGGAGCTTTTATTTTAATAGCAGCATCAACTTCGTCATTCGGAACAGTCATGGATAAAACATAATGTTGAATTTTCCATTCTTTCCCAACTTTTATCAAAACACCAGATCCGCGGCAAATTTTCATTTGAGTATTCAGTAATTCATCAAACCAAGCTGTTTTTCCGGATTTGTCAAAAAAGATATGGCGTTCTAAGGTGGTGAAATTCCAAGTTGTTCCTTTGTCGAAGAAAGGTTTTGCCCATGTTTTAAAGTCCGGTTTTACCCAATTTTCGGTGGCGTCTGTACCAATGAAAATGGCATCTTCGGCCATTAAATCAAAATAAGCATCGAACTTTACATCGGCAGCTGCTTTGTGCCAAGTGTCCAGTATTTGATTGATTTTGTTTTTTTCGGCATTTTGGGCATTCGCAAAAGTGGTGATGAAGAGTAGGAGTAACAGTGCTTTTTTCATAAGTGAGATTATTTGGTTTTAGAGCTAAGAAATATAGTAAAAGTTTTTTAAATCCTATAAGTGATATAAGTTCATATAAACTTTGTGGTTCTGTGTGAGGGTTAACCGCAAGGTGCGCAAAGAATTTTTATTGCTGTGTTTATTTAAACGCTAAGTCCGCAAAGCTTTGTGAAAAAAACTTTGCGCACCTTGCGTAGACCTTTGCGCACCTTGCGGTTAAATCAAGACAAAGATTTCGCACCCATTAAAGTTTAGCATACTATTAATATGAACTTACATCACTTATATGGTTTCAATTTTTTTTAATAAAATACAAATTAGAAATCAATCAAAAACCAGTATATTTGATTACTTTAAAATACCACTGTTATGAACCCGAAAATCTTTATAAGTTCCCTGTTTATCTCTTCTCTAGTTTTAGTGTCTTGTAAAAAAGAACTGGAACCACAGGAGAATACTCCAACATCAGAATTGATAAAATTAGGATTGATGAAAGATACGACGAAAGTCAATCCGGTAGTTCAGGCACCCGTTGCCAATCAAAATACGGTTATGAATGCAACAGGAGGGATAAATCCGGCACACGGAAAACCCGGACATCGTTGCGATATTGCCGTTGGAGCACCTTTAAATTCAGCTCCGACACAAGCACAGCAAACGCAGCAAACAACTGCGGGGCAACCGGTACAAACCGTACAGGTAAAACCGAATCAGTCTGTAGTTACAACGACAACAACGGCGGCAGCTCCAGTAAAAGTAGCAAAAGGAATGAATCCATCACACGGGCAACCCGGACACAGATGTGATATTCCGGTCGGATCACCGTTGAATTCTCCGGCAGGCACTAAACCAGTGGCGACTTCACAAGCAGGAACCCCTTCACAAAGCGGAACTTCTACGCAGAAATTTACAGTAACACCACCAGCTGCAAACAATGCAGTTCCAGCCTTATTAAGTACTGAAACCGAAACAAAAGTAGCCGAAGGAATGAATCCCGCACATGGTCAACCCGGACATCGTTGTGATGTTGCCGTTGGTGCACCTTTACCAAAATCGTAAAACATTATTTCATATAAATAGAAACCCGAATACAGAAGTTGTATTCGGGTTTTTTATTTTGTCATAGGTTTTTAAGTCTTCTTGCTTTTGGGTTCTCGCAAAGTAGCAAAATCGCAAAGTTTTCTCTCTCCCCTCCAGGTGTCAGGCTGAGCGAAGTCGAAGCCCCTTTTAACCTCTAAAAGTTTGGAATTTGGAATTTAAAAAAATTGGAATTTCCAACCCCTTACTCGATTTCAAAAACCGCCTGAATCTCCACAGCCGAATTGATCGGTAAAGAAAAAGCACCAATTGTAGCTCTGGCATGTTTACCTTTCTCTCCAAAAACCAAAGCGGTAAGATTCGAAGCCGAATTCATGATAGCCGCATGTTGCGTATATTCAGGAGTAGTGTTAAAGTAACCCGTTAGTTGCACACATTGTTTTACTTTGTTTAAATCACCACCGCAAGCTTCTTTTAGCACTGCAATTACATTTAGCATCGTTTGATAAGTGGCTTCCTTGGCTTGTTCATCTGTAACGGTTGCGCCAATTTTACCAGGATTTAGAATTTTACCGTCTTTTAAAGCCACTTGATTGATGTAAACTTTATGATCTGAAATGGTAAACGGTACATAATTCCCAACCGGTTTTGGAGCTTCCGGAAGTGTGATGTTGTTGTCTTTTAATGTTTTATTGATGTCAAAACCAACTTTAGATTCTACCGAAGTTGTTTTTAGAATTTTAGCGCTTTCGGTATTTTTCAATCCTGAAGCAGCTCTGGCCAAAGCTTTTCCTTGTTCCTTCGCTAGATTCAATTCACTTGGAGAAGGTCTTGTTCCCGTTGATCCTGCCAATGAAGTAGCGCCGAAAGGCGTATTTCCCTGTGGAACGGTTTTGTCTAAAGTTGCAGTTCCCATAATCCCTGTTGGCACAATAATCATCCCGTGTGAGGCCAGGATATTCCAAAAAGATAAGATGGCAGCTTCTTTTCCTGCTCCCGATCCTGCGGACATAAATACGGTTGCCGGTTTTCCTTCTAAAGCTCTTGAAGTCCAAAGTGGGATGCTCTGACTGAAAAAAGAATTCATCTCTGCACTGATGTTAGCAAAATGAACAGGGCTTCCGAAAGCGATTCCATCATAATTGACTAATTCTTCAATCGTTGCAACAGGTAGTTTTTCTACATCAGCGTTTAATTTTTCTTTTGAATTTATCGAGGGAACTCTTTTAAGTATTGCTTTTGAGTTCGGATAATCCTGAATTCCTTCGGCGATTGCTTTTGCCATTTTATAGGTTCCTCCGTTTTGAGAATGAATCAGAACCAGTACCGTTGTTTCGGTTGTTTTTACTTGCGCATTTACACCAAAGCCAATAAAAATTGCTGTTAGTAATACGAGTAGTTGCTTTTTCATGGATGTATTTTAAATGATTTGTTATTGAAAAACCTAAAACAGAAATCAATTCATGTAAGGTAAAAAAGACGCTCTTTAGGGGCTGCAAATTTACTTCATGCAATATCGAAAACCGTTATTATTATCTTAATTGATTGATAAATTTTGAGAGCAGGAAAAACAGCTGAAAACTAAAAAATGGCATTATCCCGTAAGACAATGCCATTTTTTAGTTGTTAGTATATGGATTAATACGCTTTCATTTTTTCGAAAGTAGTAGTAAGTGATTTTTTAATTTTGGCAGAGGCACCCTGAAAGGCTTTTTCGATACTCTCAGCATGTTCTGTAACTGTAACCGGTTGCAATTTTGCGGTACGAACTTCAATAACACATTTCTTGTCGTGCAGGCTGAATTTCTCACCATTTTCGTCTCCGAAATGTACTTCTATGCGTGTAATTTTGTCTTCAAAACGAGCCAGTGTTTTTTCTAATTCACCAGAAAAATAAGCCTCTAATCTTTCGTGTCCCTCAATGTTTTTGTCGGTGTTAATTTGAATTTTCATATTACTTATTGTTTATATGTTTAATACTTGATTGGTTTAAATCTTGTTTCTCAAAGCTATTATTTTATCAATTAAAAAACAATCGAGTTAATAAAACATTAAGAATTTTTTTTGAGATTTTACGCCTCGTTTGTCAATTCCAACGCAGGAGGAATCACATGCGAAGTTCCGCTGCCGTAATCAGACTAAATTGTAAGAACCCCGTGTAAGTAGCGTAATTTTTTTGGGTATATTAGCAATCTTAAATTTTAAGGATCTGAATTCGAAAAACTTTTACCTGTATAGTATGCTGGTGGTATTGGAAACAACTGCAACGCTCTGAAAGGCGTCGGACAGCTAAGCTATGCGGGTTTTATATTTTGTGGTTTGACTTGTTTGTTAATTTGATTTTTGCAGTCAGAAAAGGAAACGAAGAATCGTCATGGACAGTTATAAAATAGTCGAAGTCAGAAATTAAGGAAATTACAGACGGTTTTTTGGTTTTTGTATGTTTATAGTCCTAAACACAAAGATTATGAACCCAAAAAAACTTTTACCCGTGTGGTATGGTGGCGGTATTGGAAACAACTGTAACGCTCTTTGTGGCGTAGGACACCTAAGCTATGCGGGTTTTATTTTTCCTAAACACAAAGATTATGAGTACAAACACCCTTTCAAAAGAAACAGAATTAAGATTAATTGATTTCTTTAATGAATCAATTGATCTTAAGAGTATGGCTAAAACAATTCGTCAAGTAAATTATCTGCTAGCCTTAAATGTTATGCGAGAAAATGAATCCTTAGAGTCGGATCAAATAAATCTCGACGACAGTTTCTACTGGCTGAATAAATTAGCTGAGGTTCTGGATCCTTATCTGGATGTTGAATGATTCATGTAAAAAAGCCACTGAGAAAGTGGCTTTTTTTGTTATTACTATTATAAGTTATTTAAACAAAGGTTCACTATTTTTATTAAAAATCATGTCTAAATGATATTCGAGAAACTCTTTCCGTGGAGAGTATTTCAGAGCTACATTGATTTTTTGATTTTCAATTGAATAAAAATATTTGTTGAAGAATTCTGTTCCCTTTTTCTTTTTGATTGAATCAGAAAAGATTATTTCATGATTTAGGTTTATTCCAATTAGTCCACTGTCGAAAGCTTTGTCATAAAGTGCAGAAAAACAAATTCCATTTTCAGGATTTAGACGATGTTCTTCGTTTTTAGACCAAGGCATAATATGACTGGCTAATAACAACTCTGGGATGTCAATACCTGAAATGGAGCATTTCGTATTGTAATTTGATAAAACCATTTGTCTAAAAACAGATTGATTTACTCTAGTTTTTACTGCTCTAATAACATCTTGTCCTTTCAAGTCTTTTGTATCAAAAAGTATATCTTCAAATTTCTTTTCAATTGATGTGTTCTCTTTCTGAGCTAGAATTTGTTCACTTAAGAAAATCAATTCTTCTTGATTGTTGAAAAACTCATCCCAAATAGGTTGTACAATCTTTTTGCCACCATCCATTCCTTTAATTCCTCTTGCTTTTAATACAGGATCAACGCTTGCAAAGTTGGCTAAGCGCAATGCAACTGAACTAGGAGTTCTATTAATCAAATTAGATAAATGAATAATATCTTTATTTGTGCTATGTGTTTTTCCAAACGGAATTTTTAAGTATAAATTAAAAGCAAGAATTAATTCTTCTTTCGCCCATAGTTTTGATGGTGGCATTTGTTTGTTTTTGGATTGCTAGTATCAAAGATAAGATATATAAACTATAATCAATTTAATAGCAGAAAGTGCAGTTATAATTTATTTATGGAGATTAAATCACTTTGATGTAAAAGGAATCAAGTAAATTTTTTAATATAAAAAAGAGTAACTTGATAAAAGATTATGGAAAAATGTTCAAAAAGTTTTGGACAGAAATTAAGTTATTTTATAAAGAAGAGCTACAGCCGTAGTTGAATAAATGTTATCTCGGGTCCGATGTATGTGCAATTTTAATTTTCTAAGAATTGAATTAAAATTCTTATTTTAGCAATCTAAAATTCATAAAAAATAGAGATGCAGCAAATAACGGAAGAAGAATTATTGATTAAAATTGTTAAATATTTTGAAATTAATATTTTTGAAAATCATATTAATGCATCATTAAAAATACATTCAAAACTTAAAAATTATAATATAAATCCAATTGTTGTAAAGTATTTATCAAAAGTTTTGGAAAACAATTATAATCCAGAAGGTGTTGCTAAGGCATTATACTATCCCAGGGTTTTAGGAACTTCAATAAACACTTCATTTGGGACAAATATTCAAAAAATGTTTATTAAGCTTGATTTGGCAGATGGATCTGCAATTAAGGGAATTGATATAGAGTTTCTTGACAAGATTGATGGTAGGAAAAAATGGTGTCAATTAAAATCAGGTCCAAATACTATAAATTCAGAAGATGTAAACCCGTTAATTGCGAAGTTTACCAATACTATAAGATTGGCAAGAACTAATGATGCTTTATTAGGGAGTAATAATAATGATTTTATTGTTGGGGTTCTATATGGAGAACAGTTACAATTAAGTATGCATTATAAAAAAATAGATGAAGTATATCCAGTTATTATTGGCCGTGAATTTTGGCATAGAATAACTGGCTTCCCAAATTTTTATGATGGCTTAGTTGTCGCTTTACACGAAATTATAAATCATTTAGATACTAAAGAATTTATAACTAAAGGATGTGAAGAATTAGCTGATGATATTAGAAAGTCTATTCTCTTTAATTTTTAAGTTTGCATAATATTTATTTAAAAACTTAATAATAGAATATCCAACTTCCTTACCTAAATTAACTGGAACTGCATTCCCAATTTGTTTATATTGTTGAGCAACAGACCCTTCAAATTGCCAATCATCTGGAAATGTTTGAATTCTGGCATATTCGCGAACTGTAAATGGTCGAGTTTCTTCTGGATGGCATCTTTCAGTTTGTTTTTGTGCCGGACTACAAGTTAAAGTAAGACAAGGCTCGTCCCAACCGATCCTTCTAGCGATTCCAGTTTTACCTCCACCAAGATAAAAACTTCCACCCATAAAATCTTTTTGAATATCTAAAGGTAAATCTCTCCAATATCCTTTTTGTGGAACTAATTTTAAAACATCTATTTTAGTTTGAGGATATTTTGAACCTGTCGAGAGGGGGACATCGCAATCAAATAAATCGCCTTTTTTTAAAGCGTCTTTTAGGTGAAAAATTTTGTTATATGGTTTAGGATACTCATATTTTACATTAATGTCCTTTCTGATACCAACTAAAATTAGCCTTTCTCTTTTTTGAGGAACGTTAAAATTAATTGCTTTTAAGATCTGTACGGGTACAACATTATATCCGATTTCATCTAAAATAGAAATCATACCCTGTAATGTGTTTCCTTTGTCATGATTTAGTAAACCACGAACATTTTCTCCGATACAAATTGGTGGGTTTACCTCTTTAACAGCTCTAGCAAATTCATAAAATAATGTTCCTCTAGCATCAGCTAAACCAAGTTTTTTGCCTGCGTAACTAAATGCCTGACATGGAAAACCACCAGTCACAACATCTACTTTGTTATAATATTCTGAAAAATTGAATTGTTTAATATCCCCTTCTAATACATTCCAATTTGGTCTGTTTGCTCTTAGTGTTTGACATGCCCATTTATCTATTTCATTTAAAGCGACACATTTAAGTCCTGCTTTTTCCATACCAATGGCCAGTCCGCCTGCTCCAGCAAAAAGTTCTAAAACCGTATAATTATTCTCTGGTTCTATATGATTTGAAATAGTTTCGGGAATGTCACCATCTATAAAGCTTAAAAAAAGAGTATCTATTTCTGATTTTCTGTACATTCTATAATTGCTCATAGGTTCACGTACAGCATTCAATTTTCCCTCATTGTCCCATCGTCTCAAAGTCTCTTTACTTTTTCCAAGTAATTCTGATGCTTCAGATAATGAAATATAATCACTCATAACCAAGTTGTTTAACGTTATACAATGGTTACAAATTTAGAGGAAAAATTTTCATATTCAAGAGTGTTTTTTGTTATAAATTGGAACATTTTTTTAATTTACTAAAGATCATTTAAATACAATAATAACTAACGCAATGCATTTTTTAGTTTCAGTATTAATTTTATACTCCTTTATCAGTCTTCTATAATTTTTTTCCATATATGATTTTAGGTTTTGTATTTTTTGATATGGGTTAACTTTGTTAAGAACTTGAGTAAAATTGTTTCGCTTTTCAAACTGTAAAACTTTTATTCTCAGAATGTTTTATCTATTATAAGGTTACTTCCCCCTCTTTCCCCACTTAATCTTCATCTTCCCCTCATCATCCAGTGCAATCAAATGCAACACAATCCCACGTTCTCGAACCGCATCACGCTCAGCTTTGCTGGCTAGTTTTACATCGTTTTTGGAATTTCGTAAAGGGATGGTGAGAGCCAGATTGGTGCCACGGCCAAAGGAATAAATCCCCTCGACGTCGAAGTTTAAAACACTCGAACTGATGGTTAAATTATGAACGTCGATTCGCTCTCCGCGTAGATTTACATTGCCCGACAAATCGCTGAAAGTAATGTTTTTGACATCGCGAAACGGAAACGCAAACTTGCCAATCCTTACAATAGGTTCAAAGTTCAATAAGGCACCCTGATTGACAGTAAAGCCCAGATTTCCGGTCATAGAATTGGTGATGAGTTCGCCTTTGTCGTTGATTAAACCGGTAACATTGGCATGGGAACTGAGTTTTCCTTTGATGTCTTTTGGACTAAAAGAACGGATTCCGAAATTGTTGAACGAACGCAGAAAATTCGCAATATCAACCCGGTTAACCTGCGCATTAGATTGAAAGGTGTAATTGTTTCCTCTGGGCTCAATCGACCCGCTAAAAGCAATCGATCCGCCGGAGGTTTGTAAGGAGCCATTTTTTAAAGACAGTTTCGAATTAATCATTTGGATTATAGCTGAGGTGTTGGTGGCGGTCAGTTTTCCGTAATTGATTTTGTCGGCTTTGAGGTTGATAACAACGGCACATTTCTCGATTACGGAGCGCATTTGATTCGAAAAGTTGACGTTTTTAACCGGTTTTTGCGCTACTTTTTTGGCTTGAGAGTTTTTTAGAATTCCCAGAAATTGCTTGACGTCGATATTCGGGCAATAGATATTCCAGTTGATCACCATTTTTTCGGGAGCATCGTAATAGAGATTGAGGAAATTATCGATTTTTCCGTCTATGCGAAAACTGTTGTTTTTATGTTTGTAGGTAATTTGTTTGATGAGCAGTGCTTCCTGAGTAAAGTTGAGCTGAATGTTGGTTTCTTTAGCATGAATCTTTTTAGGAATATAATCAAAAGAAGCGTTGCTGATATTGACATCACCGGTAAATCGGGGTTTGGTGATGTACAAATCGACAATATTAAATTGAAATTTCAAACCCGCATGCGCATGACCGCTTGTAAAATTAATCCATTTGTCACTGCACATTTCGTTGATATTCTGAATGTCAAAATCGGAACTCATGTTTCCTGTAGCAATGGGATTTTCTAAATTATTGATGACAACTTGCGGAATTTTAATGGGCATTTTTTGATAGTTTCCAAAGAAATGACTCAGAACAATAGCCGAATTGGCATCATTAAAACCCTCTTTTGGCTTGAAATTGTTGGTGAAAATCCCTTTGAAATTACAATCGGTAAAAAGTCCGTCAGGAATAGTGAGTTCATTGTTGGCGATTTCGGCCTGAACGACAATTCTGGGGTCGCCCTGATCATTAAAATCCCCTTTGATGTCACAATTGACCTTAATTTCTTTTTTTAGATTAAATCGGTTAAGCTTAGAGCTGATATTATCCGATAATAAGTTCGATGCATTTTGCCATAAAATGGTAGTTCCGATATTGATTCCGAAAGGCGAATTTGTTTTGCCGACCGTAAAAAAAGCAATGATGTCAAAAGAATCCGTTCCGATTTTTAAGCCTTTGGTGTCTACGTTTATTTTTTGATTTTTAGACGAGTACGAAATGTCAAAAGTACCTTGAAGTATTTTTTGCTTGGCAAAACTCCCATGAACGGTATTAAACGCTAAACTTTTAACAGTAGTTTTTAAAAACAAATCCGTTTGCCAGTCGTCACCATCGTAATCTACCTTTGATTTTAAACTCGCAACATCAAAATCAAAAAGTTTATGACCAACACGATTGTCCAGAATAAAATGAACATTGTTAAGGTTGATTTGACCAATTGTGGTTTCTGTTTCAGATTTGTTTTCCGGTGATTTTTTCTTTTTAGATTTAAAAATATCAGAATTCGAATAACCGTTTGCGGCTTTGTAGAGATAAATGTCGGCTTCGTTGATTAGGATTTTACGAATGTTGATTTCGTGTTGCAGCAAACTCCAGACATTCAAACGGACTTCAATTTCTTTTGCTTTTAATAGGGTATGATGATGTGTTTTCCATTGTTTGTCTTTGAGTTCGACTTCTTTTAAGGCCAGCGTAAAGTTTGGAAAACCAGTTAAAAACTTGTATTGAAAATCGCCAATATGAAATTCTCCATTGATGTTTTCGTTGATTTTAGCATTGATTTTGGCTATAATTTCCGGTTTATTCCGATTGAAATAAAAAGACAAAGCGCCCGAAGTAATAAGAAGGAGCGTTATACATCCTAAGACAAAAAGGCCAAAGCGTTTCGCGTATTTTTTAAAATGCACTGATTGCAAAAAATCTTTTATTTGAAGTAAAGTTGCTTTCATCTGAACGAATTTTCCGAATTATTAAAGATACATTAAAAAAGGAAAGTATTTTTAAAAAGATGTCTTTTAATGACTTGTAATTCAGGGTGTGGGAATAAAGAATTTACTATTGGTATAATTAATGACAATGCATTTATAATGAAAACTAATTTACGAATGGCGCTTGATTGGTTTTAAATTTCTAAATTTGTACCCAAGTTAAAGAACTAATTAGAAAATGTTCCCGGAGAATTATCAAAGGGATGAACTTTAAATGAAATTATTATGGCATTAGCAATCACAGATGCTACTTTTGATGAAGTAGTTTTGAAATCAGATAAACCGGTAATGGTAGATTTTTGGGCAGCATGGTGCGGTCCTTGTCGTATGGTTGGTCCAATCATTGACCAATTAAGTGACGAATACGCAGGAAAAGTAGTTGTTGGGAAAGTAGATGTAGATGCAAACCAGGAATTTGCTGCAAAATATGGTGTGCGTAACATACCAACTGTTTTGGTTTTTCATAACGGTGAAGTAGTAGGGAAACAAGTAGGAGTTGCTCCGAAACAAACCTATGCAGATAGTTTAGACGCTTTGTTGTAATCGTAAGATTATAATTTATACTCAAAGGTTTGGCGAAAGTCAAACCTTTTTTTATTGAAATAGAATAGTGAAAGTTGTTCCGGAACCAAGAGCTGTCACCACTTCGATCTTGCAATTAATGGCATTTGCCAGATCCCGGATCAAATGCAATCCTAAACCATTTTTAATTCCGATTACTTCAGAATGATCGTATAAGGCTTTAAATTCTTCTCGAGTTCCGCCTGAACCATTGTCAGTTATAGAAAGAAAATAGCTGTTGTTTTCTTGGTGGGCTTTCCAGGTTATTACCCCGTCCGAAGTTTTATTAAGCGCCTGAATAGCATTTCCGGTCAGATTACGAATGATTGTTTTGAGGTAATTTTCATCGGTTTCAAGGATGATATTTTCGGGATTTTCAAATACAAATGTTACATTTTCTACACTCGAAAAATGTTTCTGCGTTTCTTCGAATAAAAGCGCTACCGTAACCTTCTTTTGTAGCGGTTTAAAGTTTTCCATTTGTCCCTTACTCCACAATAATATATCCTCCATAGACGATAATAAATTCTCAGCTCCGGTAATAATTTTGTTTTGCATGCGCAAAGCTGTGGCCTCATCGAGTAGCTCCGGACTCTCTTTTTGTAGGTGTAAAAAGTGGATTAAATTCGAAATCGGACTTCTTAAGTCATGGTTTAGAATGCCAAAAAAGCGGGCCTTTATTTTATTGGCTTCGTCGAGTTCTTTGTTTAAAAGCTGTAGTTTTTGATTCGTTTTTTTGCGATTCCGACTCTGATTAAACAACAACAATCCAATAATGGCAACCAGACTAAGTCCGCCAATTAAAAACAGACGTTGTTTTTCCGACTCTTTAATCTGAATATTTTTTATGGTATTTTCAATCGAAAGATTCTTTATTTTCTGTCCTTTCGTTTTGTTTTGATAATGTGCTTCGGCGTTGGCAATACTTTGTTTGGCTGATTCCTGTAGCATTTCGTCATTGTATTTGCTGTAGATTTTATTGTATCGGTAGGCTTCTTCCCAATTCCCCAGAGTAGCATAACTTTCAGAAAGTTTTTTATTGATGGTTACAAAGGACTCTTTGTCGTAAGTAAGGGCGCTTTTAGAAGCCAGGGTCAGCGTTTCGATTGCTTTTTTATAATTGCCTTTTTCATACCATACTTTTCCCATTATGGTGTTGGCTTCCATGAGAATTTCATCGTCATTTGATTTTTGTCCGTATAAAACTGCTTTTTGAGCGTATTTATAAGCGGTGTTTGACTGATGATTTCCGATGTAATATTCAGACATGCTTCGGTTGGCAAAACTTAGATTAAGAAATAAGGAATCGTTTACCGATGGGTAGGTATGGATTAAATTGTAGTATTTCTTAATGCTATCAAGGTTGTTTAATGCAACAAAAGATTGCATATAGTAGTTGCACGAGAAAGCACTTATATAGGGAGAAGTTTTGATATAAGGTTTGGCATCGTTTAAGTATTCAATGGCTTTATGGTACTGTTTCATTTTTACATACGCACTGGCAATCTGGCTATAAGAAACCCCAATGTTCTCGGTATTAGCAACGCTTTTTTCAAGAAGTTTTTTATAATTGATTGCTTTTAACTGATACTGAATGAAAGGCTCGTATTCTGAATAATTCAGATAATATTCTCCAAGACTTCCGTAGAGAACGGCCTTCATATAATTGCTTTTTGTGGTATCCAGTACTTTTTTGATGTAAAGAATCAGCTCTTTGTTTTTGGCTGTTTCATTAAGCGCATAATACGTATAATTGAGGCGCATTAAAGCCGATGTTTCGGTTTTAATTTGTTTGCTGCTTTTGGCATACTGCAAGGCGAGTTCGTAATTTGCTAAAGCTTTTTGGTATTGATTGTTGCTGAATTCATAACTAATCCCCCGATAAAGGTAAAAGCGACCAAGATAAGCAGGATGGTTTTTGGCGAGATCAATTCCTTTTTCTGTAATTAATAACAGTTTGGGATAATTTTCTGAATCTAAAGCAGTATCGGCATATTTTAGCCAGACTTTAAGTTTTTGTTCTGTAGTCTTGTATGGGGTTAAATCGGGTTCTTGTTGCGGATAAGCAGCAATCGCAAATAAGAGAAAAAACAAAAAACCTATTTTTCTCATGAGAACAGATTTAGATTTTCTTTGTAACTTCTTCCAACAGGAATAGCGATGTTGTTGTTTAGTACAATTTCGGTCGCATTTATTTTTTGAATAAATTGTTTCTGAACGGCAAAACTTCTGTGGATTCGGATAAAAGATTGAAAATGATCTTCTTTTAATAAATTTCCGATACTCGATAAAACACAATGCCTCTTTTTGTTTGTGATCAGCAGTGTGTAATCTTTAAGAGCTTCGAGGTATAGGATTTCATGGAGTTTAACCTTGGTTTGTTCATGACCTTCTTTGATATAAATGGTGTCGCCGCCAATACTTGCTTCAAAAAGCGAGGCTTTGAGTTTGATTTCCATAAACTCTTCGATACGATTTATCGTTTGCGTGAAACGTTCCTGTTTTAAAGGTTTTACGATGAAATCTAATGTTTCGATCTGAAAACTCTCTACAGCATGCTCGGGATGTGCCGTTATAAAAATACAAACCGGAATAGCCAAAGCTTGTTTTCTAAAATCGATTCCGTTTAACCCCGGCATATCGATGTCCAGAAATAAGATGTCAACTTTTTCTTTTTCTATAAAAGGAAGCGCCTTTTCCGCCGATTCAAAAACACCTAAAATATCCAGCACAGGGAACTTCTTTGCATAAGAAAGAACTGTTAGTCTGTCTATTTCGTCATCGTCGATAATAATGCAGGTGTATTTTTTTATCATAAAACAGAATTTAGTAAATGCAAAAAATGATAAGAACAACTAAAAAAACAGTCGTCTGTCTATTTAAAATGTTGTTCGTCTATTAGCTGTTTTTGCGTCGGTTTTAATCGTGCAAATTTGTTTTGGAATTAATTCATTAGAAAAAGGAACTGTTGTTTGTCCCGTTTTGACTTTTACAAAATTAAGGCTATTGAATTAAATAAGAGCTATTTACTAAAATTTAAAACTAAAATCCCTATGAAAACTATAAAAATATTTTTCACCGTTTTATTAGCTGCTCTTTTTAGTGTCTCCTGCAGCAGCGACAATGATAAAGAGACTGTCACAAATTATGAAGTGGAGAACCCGTTAAACTCAGTTGTTGCTCAAGTCGGATTAAAGAGATACGATTATATGAATAACCCATCAGAAGAGTTGGGATTGGTTTTTACCCCCTACTGTAAAAGGAAACATCAAAGTAATTACGGTAAAATTGCCTGGCGCAAGTCCGGGGCTGCGGGTAACGATTTGGGATTTTGATTCAGAATATTTTAGAATGCAAGGACGTCTATTAAGGAAGTCGCTGGCCTATTGGTGTTGTTTTTATTTGAAAAAGACATCACAAGTTTGATTATTAATAATTTAAAAAACAGAAAAAATGAAAAAGAATTTTTTAATGCTGGGAATTATGATCTTAACCATGTTGTCTTCTTGTTCTAAACCAGATGACGGAGCGGATGGAGCAGATGGAAAGGATGGAACTAACGGAACCAATGGTACCAACGGAGCAACTGGTTCTGCAAATGTTATTTATAGCGATTGGAAAACCTCTCCTTATGTAAGCCGTGATACAACGGTTGACGGAACTTGTTTGAGAGTAAGACATTTAAATGTACCGGAGCTTAGTGCTGACATTTTAAAAAGTGGTGTAATCCTGACGTATTTTCGTATTGGTTCTCTTGGTCCTTACAATCTTCCCTATATCAGTGATGCAGGAGGAGCTACCAATCAAATAAGTTCTATTTACAATTTAAACAAGATCTTGATATACAGACATACGTTTGATTCTTGTCGATTTACATCAGCCGTTGCGGAGGCTTTTCCGGGTCAGCCTGTAATGTTAACTTTGCCTCAGAGTTTAGAATATCGTTATATTATTATTCCGGGAGGCGTAAAAGCAGCAAAAAAAGTGCTGCCGAATTATTCAAAAATGTCCTATTCGGAAGTGTGTGAGTCTTTGAATATTAAGGAATAATTTAATTCCAATAAGAAATTAAGTTTGCCAATAGGTTGTTGTTATATTTTAACAGCAACCTATTTCTATTTGGTTAAATCGAATAAAAAGTCAGGATCTATAGTAAAAGCTAAGGAAGTCTTCTTTAATTTTAGCAAATCTTAATATTCTTAAAAATGAAAATTTTCTACAGCTTTCTTCTCTGTTTTACAATCGCAGCAATTGGGTGCTCACAAACGAAACAAAAAGGAACTCTTATTTTAGACAACGGTGTCTCGGAGCAATTGGCACGTTTTCGAAAACAACAAATTTCAGAGGTGTCTTACGGATTGTCATTTGAGATTCCAAATCAAAAAGAGCAGGATATCAACTCCAATCTGGTTTTGAATCTTACCTTATCTACTTTAAAAGAGCCTTTGTATTTAGACTTTAAAGAGAAAGCGCAGAACCTAAAAACAATCGAAATAAACGGAAAAAGCAGTGTCATTTTGCAGGAGAAAGGGCATGTCGTTATTCCGACTGAAAATTTAATTTTAGGTAAAAATACAGTTGTAATTTCCTTTATTGCCGGGAATTTATCCTTAAACCGCAACGATGATTTTCTGTATACTTTATTAGTCCCGGATCGAGCGAGTACCTTATTTCCGTGTTTTGATCAGCCTGATATTAAAGCAACTTATAAATTGAGTCTTACGGTTCCAAAAGAATGGTCGGTTTTGGCAGGTGGTTTTGTAAAGGACAAACAAGAACAAGGTGATTTTGTGAAATATACTTTTGGGGAATCGGATAAGATGAGTACCTACTTGTTTTCATTTGTTGCCGGAAAATTTAAAAGTGTTACTCAAAAACCGGGCAATAGGCAGATGACGATGTTGTATCGGGAAAACAATCCCGAAAAACTGCAAACCAGTACCGATACTATTTTTAAATTGCACCAACAATCGTTGGATTTCTTAGAAAAATATACGAATTGTAAATTTCCATTTCAAAAGCTGGATTACGCTTCGATTCCCGTTTTTCAATATGGCGGAATGGAGCATGTTGGCGCCATTCAATACAAAGAATCGACTTTGTTTTTAGACAATACAGCAACCGATAGTGAGAAACTGGACCGTGCTAAATTAATCGCTCACGAAACATCGCACATGTGGTTTGGAGATTTGGTTACGATGAAATGGTTCAATGATGTCTGGATGAAAGAGGTATTTGCAAATTTTATGGCAGATAAAATTATGAATCCGATTTTTCCGAAAGTCAATCACAATCTGCAGTTTTTTACTGCTCACTATGCTAATGCTTACGCCGAAGACCGATCATTAGGAACACATCCGATAAGGCAAAACTTAGCAAATCTAAAAGATGCAGGTTCTCTTTACGGAAGTATTATTTACAACAAAGCACCTATAATGATGCGTCAATTAGAAGCTTCGATGGGGAAAGCAGCTTTTCAGAAAGGAATTGAAAAATACATTAAAAAATACGCCAATGATAATGCGGATTGGAATAATCTGGTTGAAATTCTAGATGCAGAAACACCACTCGATATGCAAAAATGGAGTACGGTATGGGTGAATAAATCAGGAAGACCCTTATTGAAAGACAAAATAGAATACGATGCCCAAAACCGAATCTCGAAGTTTGAAATTTTACAAGAGGCAGAAGATAAATCGGCAAATGTATGGCCTCAGATTTTTGAAATTGGTTTGGTTTATGCCGATAAAGTGCAAGTGGTAACTGTTAATCTAAAAGGTAAAAGCCTTCTTTTAAAAGAGTTAACCGGACTCCCAAAACCGATTAGTGTGGTTTACAATTACAACGGTTTTGGATATGGTGTTTTTCCGCTTGACGGGAAGAATCTGGAAACTGTTTTGACTTTAAAAGATGAGGTTGCAAGAGCTTCAACCTACAGCAATATGTATGAAAATACCTTGACAGGAACTGTTTTGCCCGTTAAAGCGTTTGATTGTTTTGTGAAAGGAATTCAAAGCGAACAAAATGAATTGGTTCTAAAAATAATCACCAATCAGACCAGTTCGGTTTTTTGGAAATTCCTTACCGAAAAACAACAAAATGCAAAGCAAAAACAATTAGAAGATATCGTTTACGAACGTTTGCAGGCTAATTTACCGGGAAATATCAAAAAGACGTTGTTTAATTTGTTTAGTTCAATTGCCTATTCAGATTCAGGGAAAGAAAAGTTATATAAGATCTGGACTAAAGAAACGGTTGTTTCAGGTTTGAAATTAAACGAAGACGATTATACCAATATCGCTATGAATTTGGCTATATTTAAGCATGAAAAAGCAGCTGAGATTTTAGAGAAAACCAGAACAACAATTTCAAACCCGGACAAGCAAAAACGTTTTGAGTTTCTGCTTCCCTCTTTGTCTGAAGAAGAATCCGTACGAAATGCTTTTGTAGAGTCTTTAAAAGACGATGAAAACAGAGAGAAAGAATCGTGGGTTTCTGTTGGTTTGGCTAATATACATCATCCGTTACGTCAGGAAAGTGCGCAAAAGTATATTAGATTTTCATTAGATTTGACAGACGAAATTCAACGTACAGGAGATATTTTCTTTCCAAAGGACTGGTTGAATAATACCATTGGTAAATATTCTTCAAAGTATGCTTTTGACGAAATACAGCGATTTTTAAAAGAGAATCCGGAGTTTAGTCCAATTCTTAAAAGAAAAGTATTGCAGGCAACAGACGGTTTATATCGTGCTCAAAAAATTAAAAAAGAAACCGAATGAAAATCGAATCGGAAATAGAGAAAGTTTCAAGTTTTCAGCATCTCGAAATGCTGGCCAATCAGGTGGTAGAAGGTTTTATATCCGGAATGCATAAAAGTCCGTTTCATGGATTTTCGGCTGAATTTGCTGAACATAAGGTGTATAATGCGGGAGAAAGTACCAAACACATCGATTGGAAATTATTTGCCAAAACAGACCGTTTGTATACCAAACGTTTTGAAGAAGAAACCAATTTGCGTTGTCATATTATTGTCGATAATTCTTCGTCGATGCATTATCCCGAACTAAAATCAAATCAGCCTTTTTATGAAAAGAAGATTGGTTTTTCGGTTCTGGCCTCAGCGGTTTTGATGAACATCCTTAAGAAACAGCGTGATGCCGTTGGTTTGAGTGTTTTCTCTGATACCTACGAATATTACGCTCCTGAAAAAGGAAGTGACCGCCATCATAGAATGCTGCTCAACAAATTAGAGCAATTGTTAGAGCAACCAAAAATCAAAAAAAGCACCGATACGATTACTTATTTACATCAGATCGCTGAAAAAATACACCGCCGCTCGATGATTATCCTGTTTACAGATATGTTGCAGACAGAAGAAGATGAAAAATTGTTTAATGCACTGCAGCATTTGAAGCACAATAAACACAAAGTGGTTTTGTTTCATGTTATCGATGATAAAACAGAACTTAAATTTGACTTTGACAACACCCCTCGCAAGTTTATAGATGTAGAGACAGGGGAAGAAGTGTCGATTTTTGCCGATAATGTAAAAGAAGAATATGAAAAAAGAGCAGAAGAGTACTTTAAAAAATTGTCTTTGACCTGTGCAAAGAACCAAATTAAGTACGTTCCGGTAAATTTTGGCGATAATTTTGAAAAAATACTCACGACATATTTAGTTGAAAAACAAAACTTTGGCTAATATTTTGAAAATTTATTTTATTTTTTTTACAAAAACACTTGCAGAAACGAAATTCTATACTATCTTTGCAACCGCAATAACGCAGAGGTTTGGTAGTTCAGTTGGTTAGAATACATGCCTGTCACGCATGGGGTCGCGGGTTCGAGTCCCGTCCAGACCGCAATATTGGGGAAAGCCTTTCTTAACGGAAAGGCTTTTTTGCCCAAATACGGTATCTAAGATTAGTTGTGTTGTTTTGCTACGAATTTGTAACTCGTAGCTGGTTTAGTAGTTAGACCAATGAAAAGCTTTCCACTTTTGTGGATGGCTTTTTTGATTTATACCAATTGGTGTTTTTTGTAAATTCCAATCTTTTGAAATCCCAAATTCCAAAATTGTGTCGAAATTTTAACCGCAAGGTTCGCAAAGTTTAATTGTAGCAATATGAATCCTTTTAATTTTATGACTAATTTTTTGCACGCAGATTTAGTTTATCTAAAAAAGACACACACACGGTTTGTCCTTTCGACGAAGGAGAAATCTC
>NZ_JBIPCV010000017.1:0-82373 GCF_044007495.1 Flavobacterium sp. FlaQc-52
AAAAAGGTCGCAGATTAAACGGATTAAACGGATTTACACAGATCGTATATTTTAGTTTGTGAAATTTGCGTAATTCGTGGCAAGAAAACTGGTTACAGGTTTAAAGTTTTAGCGCCAAGCTAAAAAAGAATCCGCGAGAATCCGTTTAATCCGTTTAATCTGTGGCAAAAAAACACCACCAGAGATTTATCTGATTAAACAGATTTGCACAGATCGTATATTTTAGTTTGTGAAATTTGCGTAATTCGTGGCAAGAAAACTGGTTACAGGTTTAAAGTTTTAGCACCAAGCTAAAAAAGAATCCGCGAGAATCCGTTTAATCCGTTTAATCTGTGGCAGAACAACGTAACGAATGACATGAATTAAATGATTTTTTTAGCGTCAAAAGAGAGCTCAATTTATGAAAATTCGTGAAATTCGTGTTGAAAAAAAATAGTACTATGCAGGAAAACGATACCATTACTTTTATTTTTTTAGCCATTATTTTATTATTGGTTGTCATCATTGGTTTTATGGTGTATCAATTAATGCATTCAAAAAAAGCAAAAGACGATGCAGAAAAAAGTTTTTATGCGCTCGAGATGAAAGTCAATGACTTGCAGCTGGAAACACTGGAAGCAAAACTGAATCCCCATCTTTTTAAGAATATTCTAAATTCGATTCAATCGCATGCCTATCAAACCTATTTTGCTTTAGATAAACTGGCGAATGTTTTGGATTATATTTTATACGAAAGCAAAAAGAAATTTGTCACTGCAAAAGAAGAAATTGATTTTGCTTTGAATTTAATCGAAATCAATAAAATTAAGATCAGTCCGCTTTTTGAATTGAAAATCAAAACCAATATCAATAAAGAGGACAAATTGTACGAGCAGCCTTTGCTGGCACCACTAATTTCTATTGATTTAATCGAAAATGCTTTCAAACATGCCGATTTGCAAAGTGCCGATGCTTTTATTTCTGTGATTTTTGAGTTTAAGGACAACGCATTTTCTATGACCGTTTCCAATAAAATCTCAGATAAAAAAGTACTGAAAAAAGAGCGAAGCGGTATTGGCCACTCGACTTTAGAACATCGTCTGCGGATTATTTACAGAAATAATTTCAAACTCGAGAGATTTGTAGAAAATGATGTTTACATTGCTCACCTAAAAATTGATCTACTTGAATACAAAACTGAAATGCTTGCTTCTGGACGATGAGTTACCCGGATTGACGTATTTGAAAATGCTTTGCGAACAAATTTCCGAAGTCGAAATCGTAAAAACGTTTAATAATCCCGAGAAACTATTGGCCGAAATGGACCAACTCGATTTTGATTTATTAATTTCTGACATCGAAATGCCGGGAATTAACGGTTTGCATTTGGCGGAAATGTTGCAAAATAAGCTGGTTATTTTTTGTACCGCTTATAAAGAATATGCTGCAGATGCTTTTACAATCGAGGCAGTAGATTATATCACGAAACCGGTAAAATTGGAACGTTTGCAGAAAGCGATCTCAAAAGCAGCAGAACGATTCCATAAACCCGACGCAGCCAAAAAATTCATACAGCTCAATACCGATAAAGGAAAAACTTTATTGTATTTTGATCAGATTCAATACATAAAAACCGCAATCAGCGACAGCCGTGATAAAACGGTACTGCTGACCGATGGCAGTTTTCTGAATTTGAAAAATGTTAAATTTGATACCCTCTTAAAAGAATTACCCGAAACCGACTTTTGTCGCGTAAACAAAAAAGAGATTGTCGCCGTAAAAGCCATTAAGTTTTTCAATCACAACGAAATTGTTTTGCATCATTTAGAAAAGAATGAAAAAAACAGCACACTATTACTTAGCGAAACCTATCGTTCAGACTTCCTGAAAAAAACAAAAATATAACTTTCCAATTGTCAGGCTGAGCGAAGCCGAAGCCCAGACTGAGCAAAGTCGAAGCTCTTTTTTATCAACTATTCCAACTTATTACAAAGTTTTTCGGACTTGTTACATGGATTGAAAATTAGGTTTAAATTTACTTCTTGGATAAGAAATCACTTCTGATATTTGCCCCATAAAAACTAAAAGAGAAGTTATGAACAGCATAAAAAACTCAGCGTTTTACGTTACCATTATTGGAGGTTTTACTGCTTTGATATATTGGGTGATTGTTAAGGGCGCTTCGCTGGAAGTAGGCCGTGGAATTGTTCGCAAAAAAATAGAAAGCAATCATTGGAATGATTTTCTGCATTCTATGGTCGAGAACCTGCAACATCCTTTGGCAATTTTGTTAGCGCAGATTGTTACGATTATTTTAGTGGCTCGTTTATTCGGGTGGATTTTTAGAAAAATTGGGCAACCTTCCGTTATTGGCGAGATGATTGCCGGAATTGTGTTAGGGCCGTCTTTGGTCGGAATGTATTTCCCGGAATTCTCCGCTACACTATTTCCAAAAGAATCTTTAGGGAATCTGCAGTTTTTAAGTCAGATTGGTTTAATCCTTTTTATGTTCGTTATTGGAATGGAGCTGGACTTAAAAGTACTGAAGAATAAAGCCCATGATGCAGTCGTAATAAGTCACGCCAGTATCGTAATTCCGTTTGCGCTAGGGTTAAGTTTAGCCTATTTTATTTACCACACTTTTGCTCCAATTGGCGTAGAGTTCTCTTCTTTCGGATTGTTTATGGGAATTGCCATGAGTATTACCGCATTTCCTGTTTTGGCGAGAATTGTGCAGGAGCGAGGTATGCAAAAAACAAAATTGGGTACGATTGCGATAACCTGTGCTGCAGCTGATGATATTACAGCTTGGTGTATTTTGGCTGTTGTAATTGCAATTGTAAAAGCGGGTTCTTTTACAAGTTCTTTGTATGTAATCGGTTTGGCGGTTTTGTATGTTATTATCATGCTCAAAATAGTTCGTCCGTTTCTAAAACGAGTGGGAGACTTAAACTCAACCCGCGAAAGTCTGAATAAACCGGTTGTTGCGATTTTCTTTATAACCTTATTATTTTCTGCTTATGCGGCTGAGCTAATTGGAATTCATGCTTTATTTGGAGCCTTTTTAGCCGGAGCCATTATGCCGGAAAACAATACGTTCAGAAATATTTTTATTGAAAAAGTCGAAGATGTTGCCATCATCGTATTATTGCCGTTGTTTTTTGTATTTACTGGATTACGTACACAAATTGGTTTATTGAATGATCCTTATTTATGGAAAATCACAGGTTTAATTATTGCCGTTGCCGTAGTAGGGAAGTTTTTTGGAAGTGCTTTCGCTGCCAAATTTATGGGACAAAGCTGGAAAGACAGTCTGGCGATTGGCGCTTTAATGAATACGAGGGGTTTAATGGAGCTGGTAGTACTGAATATCGGATATGATTTAGGTGTTTTGTCTACTGAGATTTTTACTATGATGGTAATTATGGCGTTAGTGACCACTTTTATGACAGGCCCGGCGTTGGATTTTATAGGCTTTATTTTTAAAGATAAAATAACGGCCATTCCACAAGAGATTGGGAACAAAAGTAAATTTAAGATTCTGCTGTCCTTTGCAACTCCCGAAAAAGGTAAAAAACTGTTGCGAATTGCGAACAGCCTCGTTAAAAAACAATCTGATAATTCTATTGTTACAGCGATGCATTTGTCTTTAAGTACAGAAGTGCATTCGTTTGATGTGAAAGATCAGGAACGTAAAATGCTGGTTCCGGTTATCGAAGAGTCAGAACGTCTGAATCAAAATATGGTTAGTGTTTTTAAAGTAACAAACGATATTGATACCGACATCATCGATACCGCCAATCAAGGGGACTATGATTTGTTATTGGTAGGTTTGGGGCAATCTATTTTTGAAGGGACTTTGCTTGGAAAAATACTTGGCTTTACCTCCAGAATTGTAAACCCGGATCGCTTAATTGATAAATTCACAGGAAAAGAAGGGCTGTTTGAAAATTCTCCTTTTGATGAAAGAACACGTCATATTATTGCTAAAAGTAAAATGCCGGTCGGTATTTTTATCGATAAAGACTTAGAAGACGTCAACCAGATTTTTATGCCGATTTTCAATAAAGAAGATGCTTTTCTAATTGAATATGCTAAAAAGTTAATCAATAATAATGGTTCTCAGATCACGGTTTTAGATGCAAGTGGTGAAATGAAAAGTACCCGTGATATTCAGGAAACCATTCGTTCAATAGAGCAAATCGCTCCAAATCACATCATGATCATGCACGACCGAACAATCAAAAAAGAGTTTTTAGAAAGTCAGAATCTGATGATCATCAGTCTAGATAGTTGGAAAAAACTGATTGAATCACAAAGCATATGGTTGAATAATACGCCCTCAGTTCTGATTTTGAAACCGTAGAGGGGGTTAAATTCCAATCTTTTTAAATTCCAAATTCCAATTTTGTTGGGGTTTGGTTTTTTTGTTTTTCCCTTCCGTAGAGATGCACAGCAGTGCATCTAACTCAATGGATCTATATTTAATTTTATAAAATACAGGGGTTAAATTCCAATCTTTTTAAATTCCAAATTCCAATCTTGTTGGGGTTTGGGATTTTTTTGTTTTTCCCTCCCGTAGAGATGCACAGCAGTGCATCTAACTCAAGGACCTATATTTAATTTTATAAAATACAGGAGTTAAATTCCAATCTTTTTAAATTCCAAATTCCAAATTTGTTGGTTTTTTTGGGTGTAAAGAAGCATTGCGACGGTACAAGATCAAATCCAGAAGATACAAGGAAGCAAATAGAGAAATCATTTTAATCTGTGAAATCTGTGGCAAAAAACAAAAGCCGCAGATTTAGGGATCAAGTGCTAGTAAAAGATTAAAAGTGGCAATTTAGTTTATCTAAAAAAGACACCCCATTTGTCCTTTCGACGAAGGAGAAATCTCCGCAAGCAACTCCGTAAAGATAAGCTCAGTAAACACAGATGTATTCACATTTCACAAATTTCAGAATCATAAAAAGCATTCCATTGGAATTTGGAATTTTAAAGGATTGGAATTTTAAAATTTTTTAGATCCCCAAATCCAATACATAAGAGATTTTAACCGCAATATTATTCTCAAATCTTGGCAGTTGATTTGGTCCATATCTATAGAAACCTCCTAAACCGATGCCTTTATAGATTTTGTTTAATTCGATTCCGGATTCAAAGAAACCTTTGTCAAGTGTTTTATAAGCAGGGCCAACATGTTGCTGCGGATTTTCCATATTTCCCCACGCCATTCGGGTAACCAATACCAAAGAAGGGCGAACTTTTCTGAGGATTCGGATTCGGTCAAAACCATGTTTAATTTGGAACATTACATATTGACTGGAGAAAAACTCATTAAAATACATAGTCTCAAAACTGTTTCTGCCGGCAAAAGTAATACGTTGAACAATCGTTTCTTTGGTCAGGTTATTCGGAGCCGTATTGTATAGGTGGGTAATGGGCACATCGCCAAAAGCATATCCACCTTGTAGTAGTACACCAGTTTTCTGACCGTTTAAATATTTTTTTTCATATTCAGCTTTGAAATCGATTTTGCCAAATTTAAAATCATTTTCAAATACATCGGGTAGCGATTGGGTGTATTGAAAAGTAAACTTTGGAAACCTTTTATCCGCTTCGGTTCTTCCGGTTGGGGTTTGCATGAAATCACTAAACGGCGACCAGGCAATAGAAAGCATTGCTGTAGTCATGATATAGCTTGAATACAGTTTTCCGTGTAGATTAAAAAGATAATCAAATTTAGGTTCGATGTGATTTCGTGATAATTCCAGAACAGCCTCCGTTTTCGGAATGATCTTAGTCTGAATATTACCCCTCCAGCCTACATACTGATAGAAAGTACTAATGTTTATCGGACGTGGATCATAAATTTTAAAAACGCGTTTGTCGACAGCAAAAACGGTACTCGCAATTTCCCGAACATCATCCGAGTAATACCCATTTAACCATGTATTGGTGTTTTTATCGAGTAAAAAGCCGGAGCCGATGCTGTATTTCGTTGTGCCGTCTTTTGTTCCGTAAGCGGCATATCCTTCAATTCGGAAATTTTTAGAAAAACGGTCATTCGTAATTCCGCCAAGACCCAGACGAAAGCCTTCGTAATTATTGTAGCTGATTAGTTTTTTTAAGTCAAAATCAATTGGCCCCATCGGAATGTAACCGTTGATGATTTTTCGACCAAGGCCCAAACGTTTTTCAATTCTCTTTTTTATAGAAATGCTGTCCAGCAATAAATAGGTTTTTTGACTTTTCAGATCAAGTGTTTCTTTGCGATATTCGTTCCAGAAAGCTTCCGGTTTTTTGCTGGCATCCTCTTTAATTTCGATATAAAGTGCCGGGTTTTTTATGACCGGATTAGTGTTGTAGTGAATATCAAAATTGTTGCTCTCAGAAAGCAAATAGGTGAAGTCAGACGCTGCTTTTTTTCTCGGTTCAAAGTTTTCTCCGGTGTCTGCATCAAATTGAATGGTTCCTCCCAGAATTTTAATATCCTCGTCGTTTTTACCTTTTACGATTTTGAATGTGGTACGGCTTTGAAACCATATTTTTTCACTTGGAACATATTCAAACTCATGGATTCCGCTAATGTCCAGAACACCTTTTATACGCATTACAGCTTTGGCAATTGCAAAATTTTCTGCGTCTATGTATAAAACACCTTCCAGACCCGATGCATTTCTCTTTTGCTTGTTTTTGTAATGGATCATGTAGGTTTCGCGACCTTGTATTTTTACCGTGTCAAGCAGCTTGTACGTGTAATCTTTAAGTGCATTGTTTGAAATCGGGCTCTCATATTTCGTTTCCAGCAATTCGTATTTCGGATCATAAATAGAAATAGATTGCAGACTGAAAGCGATAATTTCGTACACAGGCTGTTTGAAACCCGCCATTTTTGTACCCAATACGGTTTCTTTAAGTCTTTTACTCCCAAATTGATATTGAGATATTTTTTCTGTTTGAAATAAATGTTGTTTACTTATTATTTCTTTGAATTTATAATCGGAAGAATCAATATTGATTTTCTTTTTCTTTAAATCTTTATAAGTTGCCGAAGAGTCGATGCGTCCGTCGATAGAATCAGGATTGGCAGTGACGATAAGTTTGTTGTAAGTTTTGTACTCAAAACTACTCAGCTTTTTCTGTGGATTGTTGCTGTTTTTATTAGAAATGACCTTTCTTAAAATGCTCAGCGCCGGGTTTTCATTTGAAATAACAACCTCTTTTAAATCATCCGTTTTTTGAGAAAGTGAAACGGAGTAGAATTTTTTGTTGTTTGTTAGGGTAATGTTTTTGGTCTCGAAACCAATATAGGAAACCGTAAAAAATCCGGTTTCAGAGGAAACCGTAAAAGAAAATTTGCCATCAACATCTGTAATGGTGTTATTGTGGTCTGCTGTTTTAATGCTGGCAAAGGGAAGCGGTTTGTTGCCGGAGTCCGTAACAATTCCGTTTATTTGAAATTGCGCCTGAATGGTAAGCGTAAAAAACAAAGTCAATAAACAAAATAGCTTCATACAGAGGATTATGGTTTCAGAAACGAAAATATTTAATTTTCAATAGGTAAAAATAAGAATAAAAAAATCCGTCTGGTTAAATATACCAGACGGATTTTGTTTTGTATCGAATAAAATTAAACTTTCATGATCTCAGCTTCTTTCGCAGCCAATAATTCATCAATTTTTTTAATATAAGTATTCGTTAAATTCTGAACTTCTTCTTCAGCAGATTTACAAACATCTTCAGAAGTTCCTTCTTTTTCTAGTTTTTTAATATCAGTATTGGAGTCTTTACGTACGTTACGAACACCAATTTTTGCATCTTCTGCTTCAGATTTTGCTTGTTTAGCAAGGTCTTTACGACGCTCTTCTGTTAAAGGTGGTACACTGATAATGATTACGTCTCCGTTGTTCATTGGGTTGAAACCAATATTAGCAACCATAATTGCTTTTTCAATTACAGACAACATGTTTTTTTCAAAAGGTTGTAAGGTAATTGTTCTCGCATCAGGAACACTAATCTTTGACACTTGCGAAAGTGGTGTTGCAGATCCGTAATAGTCTACAAAAACACTTCCAAGCATTGCCGGTGAAGCTTTTCCTGCGCGAATGTTAAGAAATTCTTTCTCTAAATGCGCTATCGAACCATTCATTGATTCTTCAGTACTATCTAATATAAATTCTATTTCTTCAGTCATTGTTTTTTTAGTTTTCAGTTTTCAATCCTCATTTTCAGTTTAAGCAGTCTGTGACTGTAAACTGTCGCTGAAGACTTATATATTAACTACAGTTCCTATGTTTTCGCCTTCGCAGATTTTTAATAAATTTCCAATTTTGTTCATATCAAAAACAACGATTGGCAATTTGTTTTCCTGGCTTAATGTAAAAGCAGTTGTGTCCATTACATTTAAACCTTTTTTCAATACATCATCAAAAGAGATGTAATCAAATTTTACTGCCGATGCATTTTTTTCAGGATCAGAATCGTAAACACCATCAACACGGGTACCTTTTAGGATCACGTCAGCATTGATTTCGATTCCTCTTAAAACAGCAGCTGTATCAGTAGTGAAATAAGGATTACCGGTTCCAGCACCAAAAATTACAATTCTTCCTTTTTCAAGGTGACGATCTGCTCTTCTTTTGATGTAAGGCTCTGCAATAGATTCCATTTTCAAAGCAGTCTGTAAGCGCGTTTTCATTCCTTTATCTTCAAGAGCACCTTGTAATGCCATTCCGTTAATTACGGTTGCAAGCATTCCCATATAATCGCCTTGTACGCGATCCATACCGGCACTTGCTCCTGCAACGCCTCTAAAAATATTTCCTCCTCCAATAACAATAGCAATTTCTACTCCTTTAGTGTGAATTTGCTTAATTTCCTCAGCATACTCGGCTAGTCTTTTTGGGTCAATTCCGTATTGTAAATCACCCATTAAGGCTTCACCGCTTAGTTTTAGAAGAATCCTTTTATATTTCATGTGTGTCTTGCGTTAATTTGTGCAAATATAGACATATTCTGATTTTTAGAAATAGTGTTTTAAAAATAATTTCGGATTGTATACTTTGCTCTTTTCAGAGGAGTCCGGTTTTATTTCTTTTGAATGTGATAAAAATCAATTCAAGGTCTTTTTAAAAATCGTATTTTTATGGTATTCTAAACAAATTAAGTATGAAAAGTATTGTAGCCAAAGCATTATTCAATAGTCACTCTTATTCTGAATATCGAAAACTAGTCACCGATTTATTATCCGACGAGAAATCAACAGGCGATGAACAATCTGAAAGTTTAACGCATTACACAAGTCTCAATGAAGCCCGAATGAACCGATTGGAGAAAACAATAAAAATTTCGGAAGAAACAATCGAAAAACTTCAAAAACTGGAGAATCATTATATCTGGCTCGTAATTTCGGAAGGCTGGTGTGGTGATGCAGCTCAAATACTTCCTATACTAAATAAGATGGCCTCATCATCAGATAAAAAAGTTGATCTGCGAATTGTTTTGCGCGATGAAAATGATGAATTAATGAGTAATTATTTAACAAACGGAGGAAGGGCAATACCCAAAGTCATTGTGATTTGTAAAGAAGCCGGAATTGTCCGTACCGATTGGGGACCAAGACCCAAAGGAGCCACAGAATTAATGGCAAACTATAAAAAAGAGTTTGGTGTAATTGATGAAAAAATCAAAACCGATTTGCAGTTATGGTATCTGGCAGACAAAGGACTTTCTGTTCAGGAAGAATTACTGGAGATTATGGAGAATATCAAATACGATCGCCTGTAATTTTGGGTTGTGATGCCCTTAATTTGCTGCTAATTGGTTGATATTAAATAGGCTAAATGTTTAAAATGTATTAAAATGTTTTTTTTATTTTAATACATTTTGTATCTTGCTTGAGGAATCCCAATTCTATTATTTACTTTTTATTTGCTCTTTTTATTGGTGTTTTTATTATTTAACAACTAAAAAATACCACCATTATGAAAAAGTTATTCGAAAGGTTTTATGATTTTATTTCAGGTTTTTTGTTTGGAAGTGAAAAAGCGACTCACTACTAGTCCAAAACAACAGCAGGGATAAAAATAGCACTATTCTAATTTGAGGGTAGGCACATTACTATTGTCTTTTGTAATGTGCTTGATGTCTTATTTTTGTTCCAGAGTTTCTTCAAACAAAGTGATGTCGATGGCGTTTTTTACATCGTAGTCACCAATTTTAGTTCGGCGTAAAACAGTTAGGTGTGAACCCGAATTCATCGCTTTCCCAAAATCAAAAGCCAGAGAGCGAATGTAAGTTCCTTTACTGCAAACTACTCTAAAATCAATTTCCGGCAATGCAATTCGCGTGATTTCAAATTCGTGAATAGTTGTTTTTCTACTTGCGATTTCAACAGTTTCTCCCGCACGTGCATGTTCGTACAAACGAACGCCGTCTTTTTTAATGGCAGAAAAAATAGGCGGTTTTTGATCAATTTCACCTAAAAATTGTTTTACCGTTTCATGAATCAGAGCTTCATCGATATGCTCGGTTGGAAAGGTCTGATCGATTTCGGTTTCTAAATCGTAAGATGGAGTAGTGGCTCCAATATGAAAAGTTCCCGTATATTCTTTGGCCTGACCTTGCAATTCAGAAATGCTTTTGGTGAATTTTCCAGTACAGATTAATAATAATCCGGTCGCTAAAGGATCTAACGTTCCCGCATGACCGATCTTGAACTTTTTTGGAAGTCCGACTTTGTTGATTAAAAGGTATTTTAATTTATTGACTGCTTGAAACGAACTCCATTTTAAAGGTTTGTCGATCAATAAAACCTGTCCGTTTAAATATTCTTCAGGAGTCATTATATAATGGTAAGCGGGTGAATGAAAAAGTGAATGGCCAATAAAATGATTCCGGCAATTATTCGATAAATACCAAATACTTTGAAACCGTTTTTAGTAAGGAAACCAATGAAAGTTTTAATGGCTAAAAGTGCTACAATGAAAGCTACAATGTTTCCAATAATTAACAGATTGATTTGATCGTGAGATAATACAAAACCGTCTTTGTAATAGTCGTAACATTTCTTTACCGTTGCGCCTAACATCGTTGGCACAGCAAGGAAAAAAGAAAATTCGGCTGCGGTAGTACGACTTAGTTTTTGCGACATTCCACCCACAATACTGGCACCACTTCTGGAAACTCCGGGGATCATGGCAATACATTGAAAAAGGCCTATTTTGAAAGCCTGTAAATAGGTAATTTCCTGAGAAGCTTCAGTTGCATTTGGCTGATTGAACCATTGGTCAACTTTTAGTAAAATAAGTCCCCCAATCAAAAGAGATATGGCAACTGTAACCGGGTTTTCTAGCAATCCGTCTATAAAATCACTTAACAATAATCCTAAAACGACTGCTGGAATAAAAGCCACTAAAAGTTTAAAGTAAAAGTCAAGTGTCTGAAAGAAACGTTTGAAATATAAAACGACAACCGAAAGGATGGCGCCTAATTGAATAACTATTGTAAAGAGTTTAGTGAAATCGTCATGGGCAATTCCAAAAAAAGAAGAGGCAATAATCATATGACCAGTTGAAGAAACAGGTAAAAATTCTGTAATTCCTTCAATAATGGCAAGGATAATAGCTTGTAATGTGTTCATTAAAAGTTTAGATTTTAGATTTTAGATTTTAGATCGGTTGCCTTTACTAAATGCAAGGAAGCGGAATGAAAATCTATAAAATGCTATTGTTTTGATTTTTTAAAAATCGAGTAAATCGTGATTCCAAACCCTATTAAAACAGTTGTTGGAGCTAATCGGATGCGTCTGAAGTTAAAAATATCTTCGTTAAAAACATTCGGATTATCACTACCACCACCGGACATTAAGATAAAACCCAATGCAATTACCGCAATTCCGATCAAAAGGATTTTGTAGTTGATGCCTTCAAAAAGGAATTCTTGTTTTTGTTCTGTTGTATTATTTTTCATTGCTGTTAAGTTCGATTATAAAGTGACTGAAAACTGCGACTGTGACTGTTTTTATTAGTTAATAAAGGTCGTCAGTTCTTAAATTCAGAAAACGTTGTGTGGCAAAGTGTGTGCTTACCCAGGTGATTAAAACTCCCAATCCGAAAACAATAAGTAAGATCAAACCGGTTACCAGTTTGTCGTCTAAAATTCCTAGTCCCGGGAAATTGGTTTCTACATAAACTAAAAGCGCAATCAAGGCAATAATCGCCAGACCAGCGCCCAACATGCCCAGTTTTACACTGCGCATTACAAACGGTTTACGAATAAACGATTTTGTTGCACCAACCATTTGCATGGTTTTAATGATAAAACGATTAGAATGTATCGATAAACGAAGGGAACTATTGATTAGTAAAACCGCAATTACAGTCAGAAATCCGCTGATAATCAAAATCCACATACTCACTTTTTTGATGTTGTCATTAACCAGATTGACCAATTGTTTGTCATAAACGATATCGGAAATCATGGTATTTTTACGCAGATGACTTTCAATTCTCTGAATGCTGTCTCTTTCAACATAATCCGCTTTGAAGTGAATGTCGTAAGAATTCAATAATGGATTTTCTCCCAAAAAGGTCAGGAAGTCTTCACCAATAATATCAGTATGTTCTTTAGCCGCTTTTTCTTTAGTTACATAAACGTATGATTTTGCAAAAGGAGCTCTTTTTAGTTCGGTATTAAAGGCTTTTATAACACTGTCATTCGCTTCGTTTTTAAAGAAAACAGTCATGGCGATTTTTTCTTTAAAATCGTCTGCCAGTTTTTTAGAATTAACGATGAACAATCCCAATACTCCCAAAAGGAATAGTACCAGAAAGACACTTAATACAACCGAAAAATAAGAGGAAATTAACCTGCGCTTTTGAAATTTATCAAAGTTAGAACTCATAGTTTGCTTAAATTATGTGGTAAAAATAATAAACAATTTCTTTATTTAAAGTTAATAACGATCAAAGTTTTAACTTTTGTACAATATAAGCAATTTTAGTGTTGCATTTTATCGGAATAAGAATGAAGAAATTAAAATTTAACGCATTTGGGGTTATTTCGCTAAATTTATTTAACACATAAAGACATAGATTTAGGATTTACTATTTGAGATGTTTCAAGGAAATCACAATTTTTTCATGTACTCTTAAATGCTTGTTTAGATTTCATCGGAAAGAATTTCAAATCCGTTTTAATCCGCGTCTTCGTGATAACGAATCTGTTTAATCCGTGTCTGAAATTAAGTTGCAAGGTCTGTATGTAAAGAGTACGTAGAATTGGACGCGGATTATGCGGATTTGCAAGGGCAAAAACGCTGACGAAAACGGATTTTTTTATATTGAAAAGCAATAGTGATCGATTAAGATAGTGTGGTTTTTTCTTTTTGGAATTAGAAATTTAAACAGGCTCTGATGTGATTTATTTGGAGTGAAACGTCTTTTTTAAGCTTTGTTAGCTATGCTTCTATGTGTTAAAATTAATTGCACGTATTGAGTTAATTGTTTTATGTGTTAAAATACTTTTTGTTACAATCTGTAATAAATGTAAATTTGCGATCTTATTACATAATGCATTAAAACTTAGCAACTCAGTTACTCAGTAACTCAGCAACTCACAAAATGAAATACAATCCGAACGAAATAGAAGCCAAGTGGCAAAAATATTGGGCCGATAATCAAACTTTTGCAGCCGTAAATAATTCTGACAAACCAAAACACTACGTATTAGATATGTTTCCATATCCATCCGGTGCTGGATTACATGTCGGACATCCACTCGGATATATTGCTTCAGACGTGTATTCGCGTTTCAAAAGACATCAGGGCTTTAATGTTTTGCATCCGATGGGTTACGACAGTTTCGGATTGCCGGCAGAACAATATGCCATTCAAACCGGGCAACGTCCGGAAGATACGACCCGTGTAAATATTGACGGTGGAGTAGATAAAGAAGGAAAAGAAATTGCGGGATACAGAAAACAATTGGATAAAATTGGATTTTCATTTGACTGGGCGAGAGAAGTTCGTACATCAAATCCGGATTATTACAAACATACACAGTGGATTTTCATTCAGTTGTTTAATTCGTGGTACAATAAAGAGGCTGATAAAGCTGAGGATATTTCGACCTTAGTTTCTGTTTTTGAAAAAGAAGGAAATACAAACGTAAATGCCGTTTCAGATGATAATATTGCTCCTTTTTCGTCAAGCGAATGGAATTCGTATTCAGAAGATCAAAAAGAAAAAATAATATTACAATACAGATTGACATATTTGGCAGAAACGGAAGTGAACTGGTGTCCCGGTTTAGGAACGGTTTTGGCAAATGACGAAATTATAAACGGGGTTTCGGAACGTGGTGGTTACCCTGTTATCCGTAAAAAAATGACCCAATGGAGCATGCGTATTTCTGCTTATGCAGAGCGTTTGTTGCAAGGCCTAAATGATATTGACTGGAGCGAAAGCATCAAAGAAAGCCAACGCAACTGGATTGGAAAATCTGTTGGTGCTATGGTTAAGTTTCAAGTTTCAAGTTTCAAGTCTCAAAGTGAGGAAACTTTAAACGTGAAACCTGAAGCAAAATTTATCGAAGTATTTACCACGCGTCCTGATACTATTTTTGGAGTTACGTTTATGACTTTGGCTCCGGAGCATCCTTTGGTAGCCGAAATTACAACTCCGGAACAAAAAGCGGCTATTGAGGGGTATATCGAGAAAACGGCAAAACGTTCGGAGCGTGAACGTATGGCTGATGTTAAGACTATTTCGGGAGTATTTACCGGAGCTTATGCAGAACATCCGTTTACAAAAGAGCCAATTCCGGTTTGGATTGGGGATTATGTTTTGGCGGGTTATGGTACCGGTGCTGTAATGGCGGTTCCTTGTGGAGATGAAAGAGATTATGCTTTTGCAAATTTCTTTAAAGGTCAAAACGGAATGCCGGAAATCAAAAATATTTTCGCGAATGTCGATATTTCTGAGGCGGCTTACGGTTCAAAAGATAATGTTGAAATCGCTAATTCTGATTTCTTAAACGGATTAAATTATAAAACAGCTACTCAAAAAGCAATTGCTGAATTAGAGAAAATTGAACAAGGAACAGGAAAGACCAATTACCGTTTGCGTGATGCCGTATTTTCGCGTCAGCGTTATTGGGGAGAGCCTTTTCCGGTATATTATGTAAACGGTCTTCCGAAAATGATTGACGCACAACATTTGCCAATTATTTTGCCGGAAGTAGAGAAATATTTACCAACCGAAGACGGTTTGCCACCTTTAGGTAACGCAGCAGTTTGGGCTTGGGATACCAAAGAGAATAAAGTTGTAGATACTGATTTAGTAGACCATGCAACGATTTTTCCTTTAGAATTAAACACGATGCCGGGTTGGGCTGGAAGTTCATGGTATTGGATGCGTTATATGGATGCACACAACGAAACCGAATTTGCAAGCAAAGATGCTTTAGCATACTGGGAAAGTGTTGATTTGTATATTGGTGGAAGCGAACACGCAACCGGACATTTACTGTATTCTCGTTTCTGGAATAAATTCTTAAAAGACAAAGGATTCGCTCCAACCGAAGAACCATTCAAAAAACTGATCAATCAGGGAATGATTTTGGGGACTAGTGCTTTTGTTTATAGAGTTGAAGGAACAAATAGCTTTGTGTCTAAGAATAAAATTGGAGATCAGAGCGTGCAACCAATTCATGCTGATGTTTCAATGGTAAATTCATCTGATGAACTAGATATTGAAAGATTCAAAGCCTGGAGAGAGGATTATGCTGATGCTGAGTTTATTTTAGATGATAACGGAAAATACATTGTAGGCCGCGAGGTTGAAAAAATGTCAAAATCGAAATACAATGTAGTAACACCGGATGATATTTGTAATGAATACGGAGCAGATACATTGCGTTTGTATGAAATGTTTTTAGGTCCATTAGAGCAGGCAAAACCTTGGAATACCGCTGGTATCTCAGGAGTTTTCGGATTCCTTAAAAAATTATGCCGTTTGTATTTTGATGACAATGGTTTGATTATTACCGAAGAGGAACCAACAAAAGACAATCTAAAATCATTACACAAAACAATCAAAAAAGTAGCAGAGGATATCGAGAATTTCTCTTTTAATACTTCTGTTTCTCAGTTTATGATTTGTGTGAATGAATTATCGACTCAAAATTGCCATTCACGTGCCATTCTAGAGCCATTGGCAATTGTAGTTTCTTCTTATGCACCGCATATTGCAGAAGAACTTTGGAGTTTGTTAGGGCACACCACTTCGATTTCAACAGTTGCTTTCCCTGTTTTTGAACCGAACTATTTGGTAGAAAGCAGTAAAGAATATCCAGTTTCATTTAATGGAAAAATGCGTTTCACGATCGAGTTACCGTTAGATTTAACGGCAGCGCAAATTGAAGAAATCATCATGAAAGACGAAAGAACACAACGTCAATTAGACGGAAGAACTCCGAATAAAGTGATTATTGTTCCCGGGAAGATCATTAATTTGGTTGGATAAAGGGAGTGAATTCCAATATTTTAAATTCCAAATTCCAAATTCCAAATTCCAATTCTGTTGGGATTTGGAATTTTTTTTTTTGCCACAAATTTCACGAATGATCACAAATTAATTCGTGGAGATTCGTGTAATTCGTGGCGAAATTTTTTTTCACCACAAATTTTCAAAAAACAATCCGTGGAAATTCGTGCAGTTCGTGTTTAAATTTAATCATACGGTATTGACATGCCTCCGTAGAGACGCACTGCTGTGCGTCTCTACTGCTGTGCGTCTCTACTTTTTTATGCGACAAATTTCACGAATGATCACAAATCAATTCGTGGAAATCCGTGTAATTCGTGGCGAAATTTTTTTTCATCACAAATTTTCAAAAAAAACAATCCGTGCAAATCCGTGCAATCCGTGTTAAAATTTACCCGCACTGCAGAGACGCACAATGGCAAAGACGCACAATGGTAGAGTAGAGACGCACTGCTGTGCGTCTCTACTGCTGTGCGTCTCTACAATGTCGTCAAAAATTGGAATTTGGAATTTAAAAAATTGAATTTTAATTTTATTTTCTAAAATTTGTAACATTTTGATTTTTCCCGTATCCAAAAGGCGAATTTGATTCATTAACAATTTAAAAAACTATTAAAAATGAAAAAGTATATCATCCTGGTTATCGCATTATTATTTTCTGCAGTATGTTTAAATGTGTTTGCACAAACAAAATCATATCCTTTTGAGGTTGTTAAATCGGGAAAAGGAAAACAGGCTATTTTATTTATTCCGGGTTTTGCTTCTTCGGGAGAAGTATGGAACGATACAAAAGCAAATTTCGAAAAGAATTTTACATGTTATACGCTTACCATGGCAGGATTCGCCGGTGTACAACCACAGTCCAATGCTTCTTTTAAAAATTGGGAAGATGCTATAGCGGGTTATATAAAAGACAATAAAATCGAGAAACCGATTATAATTGGTCATAGTATGGGCGGAGGATTAGCTTTGGCAATTGCTGCAGATTATCCCGATCTGGCTGACAGAATAGTTGTTGTTGATGCCGTTCCTTGCCTCGCGGCTTTGATGGATGCCTCTTTTAAGCCAAAAGTAAATAACGATTGTAAGCCAATTGTGGATCAAATGACCGGCATGACCGATGAACAATTTTTGGAAAATCAAAAGAAATATTTGGTAAGACTGACGGAAGATGCCTCTAAGCATGACTTGTTGTTAGGTTGGAGTGCAAAATCGGACAGAAAGACTTTTGCTGAGATGTATTGTGATTTTTCTAATACAGATTTAAGAGATAAGATTGCTACTATAAAATGTCCTGCATTGATTTTATTAGAGTCTTATTTTGCAAATATAAAACCGGCTATCGAAGCGCAGTATAAAAATCTTAAAACCGCTAACCTTCAATATGCGTCTAAAGGATTACATTTTATTATGTATGATGACAAAGAATTTTATTTCAAACATTTAAACAACTTTATAAAAGTTAAATAATGGAGTTTGAAAGCATTTATAAAATGTATTGGGACAGAATCTTCAGGCTTTGCATGGGTTTTGTCAATGATTATGATGCTGCACAAGATTTGGCTCAGGAGACTTTTATTATAGTCTGGCAGAAATTGGATACGTTCAGGAATGAATCAGGTATTGGGACCTGGATTTTTAGAATTGCGTCTAATAATTGTTTAAGGCAGATCGAAAAGCAAAAGCGTTTTCCTAAATCGGAATTGCCTTCTAATCTTACAGAGGAAAAACAGTATTCCATAGAACCACGGATCCAGTTTTTGTATAAGTGTATTGCTGAATTACCGGAAGCAGAGCGGATCATTATTTCTTTAGAATTGGAGGACGTCAAACAAGCTGAAATCGCTAAAATCGTCGGACTTTCTGAAGCTAATACAAGAGTTAAAATTCACAGAATAAAAGAAAAACTGACTCAAAAATTCAAACAAAATGGACAATAAGATAGATTTTAAAGATTTATGGAACAAACAGTCCGTAAGTCCACCCGATATAAAAGATTTGTTGGTTAAGTTAAGTCGTTTCAAACAGTCGAGTTTGAGGAAATTAATGCTAACCAATGCGCTGCTTTTGGCTACCTGTATATTTATTGTTTTTATCTGGTACCGCTTCAAACCCGAATTTATTTCGACCAAAATCGGAATTGTTTTGTGTGTTGTTGCAATGGTCGTTTATTTGGCGGTTTACAATAGATTATTTGGTGCTTATAAGAAAATTGACGGTACAAAAAGCAATACAGAATATTTGCAAAAATTAATTGAAATAAAAACGAAGCAGAAATTCCTGCAATCCACTATGTTGAGTTTGTACTTTGTAATGCTGGGAGTGGGGTTGTGTTTGTATATGTTTGAATATACGTCAAGAATGACTGCATTCTGGGCTGTTTTTACTTATGCAATGCTGTTGCTGTGGTTTGGCTTTGTTTGGCTTTATCTGCGTCCAAAACAAATCAAAAAAGAGAATGCGAAAATCAATGCGCTGATTGAAAAATTTGAAACCATAAATAAGCAATTGACTACTGATTTTTGATTAAAGGCGCTTTCCATGACCTCTTGGCATTTTGTTAAAGTGGTTCGCAATTTGCAGTTTGTTTTGTAACTTTAAAATTCAAACTAAAAAACGAAAGACATGGGGTACGGATATATTATAATTGCAGGAGTCATAATGTTACTTAGCTGGATGGTAAGCTCAAAGCTGAAAAGTAAATTTGAACTTTATTCAAGACTACAATTAAGAAATGGAATGAGTGGCGCTGAAATTGCTGAAAAAATGCTCGCCGATAACGGTATAACTGACGTACGTGTTATTTCGACACCCGGACAGTTAACCGATCATTATAATCCATCGGATAAAACGGTAAATTTAAGTGAAGCAGTATATAGTCATCGTAATGCTGCTGCAGCTGCGGTCGCGGCGCACGAATGCGGTCACGCAGTACAACACGCTATCGGTTATCAAATGTTGACGATGCGTTCGACATTAGTTCCTATTGTTAATGTAGCATCCAGTTATATGCAATGGATTTTGCTGGCGGGGATATTGATGATTAATATTTTTCCACAATTATTGCTTATCGGGATTATTGTATTTGCATCAACAACTTTATTTGCGATCGTTACTTTGCCTGTAGAATATGACGCAAGCAATCGAGCGCTGGCTTGGTTAGAGAATAAACATATGCTGACACAAGAAGAGCAGGCGGGAGCAAAAGATGCCTTAAAATGGGCTGCACGAACTTATGTAGTAGCAGCGCTCGGTTCAATTGCAACGTTGCTGTACTATATCTCTATTTATTCCGGAAGTAACAGAAGGGATTAAATTTTAAAAAATAAATTCCAAATTCTAAAATCCCAAATTCCAATTAAAAAAACAACCCGACAGGTTTTTAAAACCTGTCGGGTTTAATTCATCCCAACAAATTTGGAATCTGGAATTTGGAATTTTGGATTTTAGAATTTAACCTCAAAGTTGTATTTGTCGGTCAATTTGTTGGTCTAAGGATATAAAGGTTTCTGTTCTGGAGACGCCTTCAATGGCTTGAATTTTGGTATTTAAAAGCTGCATTAAATGTTCGTTATCGCGACAAATGATTTTTATTAATACGGACCAGTTTCCGGTTGTGTAGTGGCATTCCAAAACTTCGGGGATTTTTTTCAGATCTTTTACAGCTTCAGAGTTCCGGGAGGCTTTGTCCAGATATACGCCCACAAAAGCCATAGTGTTGTAGCCCAATACTTTTGGATTTACAATAAATTTTGATCCCGAAATGACACCCGATTGTTCCAGTTTTTTTAAACGCTGATGGATCGCGGCTCCCGAAATGCCTATTTTATTGGCGATTTGTAGAATGGGTTTTCGCGCATCATCCATTAAATAACGAAGGATTTCTTTATCGATACCGTCAATTTCAATTAAGAGGGAGTTGATTTTCATAATTTACAATTTGAAACTATAATTAGTGTTTTGGGTTTTGAATAGAAACCAAATGTAGTTAAAATGCTGTAAAAAAGAAAATTCCAAATCCCAACGATTAAGTTGGAATTTGGAATTTAGAATTTGGAATTTTTATGCTGTATATTCTAAAAGGTTATTTTCCTTTGTTTGCTTCGTTGATGTATTTTTCTAAAGCCATTGTCATAGAAGGAGTTTCAGGAGTTGGAGCAAGAATATCAATTCTTAAACCATAATCTAAAGCTTCTTTTTGAGTGGTGCTTCCAAAAACAGCAATTCGGGTTTCGTTTTGTTTAAAATCAGGGAAGTTTTTAAACAAAGATTTGATTCCTGTTGGGCTAAAAAAGGCTAAGACATCATAATAAACGTCTGCTAAATCAGATAAGTCGCTCATTACGGTTCTGTAAAAAATGGCTTGAGTCCAGTCTACTTTTAAATTGTTTAAAGTAACGGGTGCATCTGCATTTAATTGGTCAGAAGCTGGAAGTAAGAACTTTTCGTCTTTGTACTTTTTAATTAATGGAGATAAATCTGCAAAATCTTTTGCGCCTACATAAATTTTACGTTTTCTGTACACTACATATTTTTGTAAGTAAAACGCAACTGCTTCAGACTGGCAAAAATATTTCAGTCCTTCAGGTACTTTATAACGCATTTCATCGGCTACTCTGAAAAAATGATCCACGGCATTTCTGCTTGTCAAAATAATCGCAGTATAATGATTAAGATCGATTTTTTGTAATCGAATCTCTTTTGCGCTAACCCCTTCCACATGAATAAATGGTCTGAAATCAATTTTTATTTTGTGTTTTTGTTGGAGCTCAAAGTACGGAGAATTCTCCACTTTAGGTTCAGGCTGTGACACCAAAATTGTTTTCACTTTCATATTATAAACTTTTACTAAGCCGCCTCTTTTGTAATCCAATAATAGATGAAATAATAAGGGGCTATTTCAAGAGCGCAAAGATATAAAATAAAATAAAATAACTTGCTGATTATTATATTTTGATGCGTTTTAATCGAAATAAAATAGGAGAATAGACTTATACACAGTGAAACACCGATGATTGCTAGTGGTACACTTTTCGGAATGTTGTCATAATAAAACAAAACCGCATTAAAAGGAAGGATTAAAACACCAATATACGTACGGTATGTTGCTTTTTGTAAGTTAAGAAGGTCTATAAAATCTTCAATATTGAATGAAGTAGCAACGATTTTTTCGATTAAATATTTTGCCAGAATAAAATATAATAAAAAAGTGGCGATTTGAATGAATAAAACCCAGTCCGTTTTTGAGGCATATCCAAAAGTATGCATCGTAAGCTGAATGAAAAAAGAAAATGAAATAATCTGCACAAAAAACAAACCAACAATAAAGCTGCCTTTCAGATTACTTGAATCCCGATAGATTTTGGCATATTTATCAGAGAAAATAAGCTTGCTGAATTCGCTAAATCGGGATTCATATGCTGATTTAGTAATGGCAACAAGAGCAAAAGCCAACACAAATAAAAGTGTCGCCCAGTCTTTGTTTTCGATAATTCGGGGATGAAGTTGTTCAATCATAACGTTGCAAAATTAGTAATTTTTTGTATCAATACTTTTATTATAAATTTATTGTGAATCAAATGGCATAAAAAGTTTACTTTTGCGGTGAAATTACCCAGAAAAATGAATGATTGTATTGTCATAATTCCCACTTATAACGAAATTGAAAACATAGAAAGTATAGTTAGAGCTGTACTTTCTCAACATAAACCTTTTCATCTTTTAATTATTGACGATAATTCGCCGGATTTTACTGCTAATAAAGTAATTGCATTGCAGGAAGAATATCCCGATAGATTGTTTTTAGAAAAAAGAGCCAAAAAATCAGGTTTAGGAACCGCTTATGTTCATGGTTTCAAATGGGCTTTAGAGCGCAAATATGAGTTTATATTTGAGATGGATGCCGATTTTTCTCATAATCCAAACGATCTCGAAAAGCTGTACGACGCCTGTCATTTTGGTGGTGCCGATTTAGCTATCGGATCACGATATGTAAAAGGTGTAAATGTCGTAAACTGGCCACTAAGCCGTGTTTTGATGTCTTACTTTGCTTCCGTGTATGTCAAATTTATTACCGGAATGAAAATTCATGATGCTACAGCAGGTTTTATCTGCTATAAAAGAGTAGTTTTAGAAAAGATAAAACTTGACAAAATTAAATTTGTTGGTTATGCTTTTCAAATCGAAATGAAATATCGAACGTATTGTGCTAAATTTGAAATTACCGAAGTTCCGATCATTTTTACGGATCGTACCAAAGGGGTTTCGAAAATGAGCAACGCCATTATAAAAGAAGCAATTCTGGGTGTAATAACACTTCGATTAAAAAAATTATTCAATACTTTATAAAGTCACGGTGATGAACAGAATTTTAATAAAGAACGCAAAAATTGTAAACGAAGGATCCATTTTTGAAGGTGATGTATTGATCGAAGACGACTTAATTGTTGAAATTTCAGACAGCATCAGTTTAAAATCATCGGATTGTAAAGTGATTGATGCCGAAGGAAGTTATTTGATTCCGGGTGCGATCGATGATCAGGTACATTTTAGAGAACCAGGGTTAACACACAAAGGAGATATTGAGTCAGAATCCAGAGCCGCAGTTGCGGGAGGAATTACCTCTTTTATCGAGCAACCGAATACGGTGCCAAATGCTGTTACTCAGGAAATACTGGAAGATAAATATCAAATTGCTGCCGTAAAATCATATGCGAACTATTCGTTCATGATGGGAGCAACCAATGATAACCTGGAAGAAGTTTTAAAAACGAATCCAAAAAATGTTGCAGGAATAAAAATATTTTTAGGTTCTTCAACCGGAAATATGCTAGTGGATAATGAAGCCACTTTAGAGAAAATATTTTCAAGTACGTCAATGTTAATTGCGGTACACTGTGAAGATGAAACAACTATTCAAAACAATTTGGCCTTGTACAAAGAGCAGTATGGTGATGATATTCCGGTAACGGCGCATCATTTAATCAGAAGTGCTGAGGCCTGTTATATTTCGTCGTCTAAAGCTGTGGCTTTAGCCAAAAAGACAGGTGCTCGTTTGCATATTTTCCATCTTTCGACTGCTAAAGAAATGGAGTTGTTTACGAACAAAATTCCATTAGAAGATAAAAAAATAACGGCTGAGGTTTGTATACATCATCTGTGGTTTACAGATGAAGATTATAAAACAAAAGGTAATTTCATAAAATGGAATCCGGCTGTGAAAACGGCAGCGGACAGAAAAGTACTTTGGGAAGCTTTAAATGATGGTCGTATCGATGTAATTGCTACAGATCACGCTCCACATACAAAAGAAGAGAAAAAACAACCTTACCTAAATGCACCTTCCGGTGGGCCATTGGTTCAACATGCTGTTGTAGCTATGTTTGAGGCACATCACCAAGGGAAAATCTCTATTGAAAAGATCGTTGAAAAAATGTGTCATAATCCGGCTAAGATTTTCAAAATCGAGAAAAGAGGTTTTATAAAAGAAGGTTATTTTGCCGATTTAGTTATCGTGAATCCGAGCTTACCATGGAGTGTGAATGCGGATAATATTTTAGCAAAATGCGGCTGGTCTCCATTTGAAGGCTTTGTTTTCAGATCAAGAATCACACATACTTTTGTAAACGGAGAACTGGTTTACAATAACTTTAAGGTGAAAGACCTTCGCAATGGAAAAAGATTATTGTTTGACAGATAAAAAAGTATAGATGAAGAATTTTATAATACTAACATTGGTTTTGTTTCTTTCGGTGAGCTGCGAAAAAGAGTTGGTAAAACAACCCAAAGGGCTTATTGAGAAAGAGAAGATGCTTGATATTATGTATGATTTGTCTATTTTGGAAGCCGTAAAATACCAACATCCGTTATCCTTAGACTCGATTGATGCAAATCAAAAAAGGTTTGTTTTGCAGAAATATAAAGTAGATAGTCTGCAGTTTGCGCAAAGTAATATTTATTACGCAGCAGATTACGAAGGGTATAAAGATATGTTTGATGCAATTGCCAAGCGCTTGGAGAAAAATCAAAGAGCAGCAGATTCATTGGCTAAAATAGACGAGAAGAAAGCCATTAAGAAGAAAAAGCAGGAAGAAAAATTGAGAAAATTGAATCCTGAACTTAAAGAAGCAATACCAGCTAAAGCGAATATTGATTCGATAAAAACGGCGATGCATGCAAGAAGAATAAGGCAAACAAGATAGTTTTATAACTTAGAAACGTCTTTTACATATTGGTGTACATCCAGAAAAACCGTTCCCAGAGCGGTTTTTATTTTTTCATTACCATACAGATTTTTGGAATAAGAAGCTTTCAAAGTGGCTTTAGTGATGCTTCTTTTTTGGAAAAACAAAGTTGAAAATATTCCGTCTGCTAGCCAGGCTATAGTTAACAATATTGGTTTCGCGTGGATATTCGGCCTTTTTACTTTTAAGCTGTCGGCTATAGTGTTGAGGATGTCTCGAAATACGATATTTTCTGTAATTAGCGTAAAACGCTCATTTTTGATATTGCTTTTCATTAATTCAAAAGCAATTTTTACTACATCATTTACAGTAATAAATCCTGTACTTCCAAGGGTATAGAAAGGAAGGCCTTTGGCAACTCTGGTGTAAAATTCAGCACTTCCCTGCTCGCTTGTTTTTGTAGTTGGAATTGGTCCTAAGATTACTCCCGGATTTATAATGATCACTTCTAAGCCTTCCTGAAGTCCTCTCCAGACTTCCATTTCGGCACCATATTTAGAAATTGCATAATCGCTGTGTGGTTTCTCAGGATTCCATTCTGTTTCTTCGGTAATGGTGGTTTCATGAGCTGCCAGATCTCCTAAAGCGGCTATTGAACTCACAAAACAGAATTTTTTTATTTGTTTCGCAATAGAAAAATTAACCATATTGGCAGTTCCTTCAATATTGGTTTTTCGCAGTAAATCTTCGTCTTTTGGATCAAGCGAAATAAATGCGGCACAGTGGTAAACATATTCAATGCCAATAAAAGCAATCTCTAATGAAGGAATGTCAAGAATATCAGCCTCCAGCCATTCTATTTTCTCAAATAAATCGGCTTTTTTGTATAATTCAAAAACAGCTTTTGTTTTCTCAATTTTGTTTGGATTTCTATATATTGCTCGTACAGTTTCTCCATTTTCAATTAAATGAAGTGCTAAATGTGAGCCTACCAGACCTGTTCCTCCTGTTACTAATACCATTTTGTAAATATACTATTTTGGTTTAAAGGTGCAAAGTAGGGAAGGTGTGAAGTTTTTGTTTGTTTTGAAATTGGTAATCTTTGTTTTTATGCAAATGGTTAAAAAAAGGTGATGCAAATGAATTAAGAATTTTAATTCATTTGCATCACCTAGAGATCGAATGATTTTATTGCTTACTAAAAAATAGTATAGGCAAATATGAAATCTATTGCATTGTATTTTGCCGAATAAGAGTTGTAGTTTACAAGCTCTTTTTTTGTATTCAATCTTGCTTCTACAGTGAATTTGTTGCTGAAATTATAGCCTAATCCAAAAGCTAAATTACCACTTGAATTACCTTCGAAACTGGTTATGTTATTTCCTGTTTTATTCGTGTACGTTATTTTGGTGTTGCTGCCTAGGTCAAATGAATAGGCTGCGCTAATGAATATTTTTGATTTTTCATTTAAGAACATATAGTGTCTCACACCAATCGGTACTTGTACAGCGTTATAGTCTATTTTTACATTGTATTGTATGTCCGGAAACGCCATAAAGCCACTAGGGATAGTATAATCATTTTCGCCCTGGTATTTTTGATAGACAGGATTGATGAAGACACTCCATTTGTTTTTATTATAAGGAAGTATGTATTCAGCCTCGGCACCAAATTTGAAAATCGTTTTGTTGTCAAATTCAGTATTTTGCTGCGAATTCCCCTCATTGCTTAGTGATGACGAAACCATGCCTAAACCTGCTGTTACCTTAATCAAAAGTTGACCTTTGCTCGATTTCGCATTTTCTTTTTTCATAGCGTCAGGGCTGATGTTATTGTATTTCGAAAAATAAGCAACAAGATCTGCTTTTTTGTAGGTAAGATTTAAGATGCTTTTTTCGGTTGTCGCTGTAGTGGCAACATTTTTATAAAGCTGCTGTTTGTATTCATTATTTTCTGTTACTTTTTCAGCCCCTTCGTTTTGATCCGTCGTAAGGTATTTAACGTAGATTAGTTGTTCTGTAGGAACTGTTTTGGTAGCGTAAAAGTATCTGTTTGTATTGTCTTCTGTGTAGCTGTATAAAATTGCATCACCGGTTACAAGTGTTTTTAAAAATAGAGTTTCTTCTTTCCAATCCGGATTTCTGTTTGTTGTCATTTTTCTTGGATCATCATTGGAGCGGTCGATTTTTATTTTAAATCTTTTGTAGGTAGTTTCATTATCAATACCAAATTCCTGGGTTGTGGCAATGCTTTCTGTCTTGATTTCGGAATCGCTAAGTTGTGTTTTGTATTTGAAATCTGTTGGAGTGTTTTTCCAGTCTAAATTTTTAATATAACATTCCGTTCTGTTTCCGTCATTGGATATAAAGTATCCTTTTTCGAAGGTAATTTGTGCGTTAGTAAATGAGTAACAAAGTAATAAGGCAATCAGTAATAGTTTTTTCATAAAAAGGTTTTTGGTTTTTCGCCAAAAGTAGCCAATGAAATTTGAAAATATGTTGATTTTTTAAGAATTTTTTTACGATTTAGAAAGGTTTGTCGTAATGCTTTCAGTATGAGTCTGATGCTTTGTTTTTTGCGGTGCCAGTTTGAGAATTAAAATAAAGTGGTAACTAAAAAATCTTTTCGGATATAAAATTTTATAGTATCCCACTACTAGCGGAATTAATTATATTTGCACAAATTATTTTAAAAATGAAAAATCTAGTTGAAGAATTAAAATGGCGCGGGTTATATCATGACAGTATGCCTGGAACGGAAGAACAATTACTGAAAGAAGTAACAACAGCGTATATTGGTTTTGATCCAACAGCAGATTCACTTCATATTGGAAGTATGGTTCAGATTATTTTATTGGTTCATTTAAAGAATTTTGGTCATCAGCCTATCGCTTTGGTAGGAGGTGCAACCGGGATGATTGGTGATCCATCTGGAAAATCGGACGAAAGAAATTTATTAAACGAAGAGACTTTGGCTAAAAATGTAGCCGGTATTAAAAGTGTTCTGTCTCGTTTCTTAGATTTTAATTCGGCAGATAAAAATGCCCCGGTAATGGTGAATAACTACGATTGGATGAAAGAATTTTCGTTTATTGATTTTGCGCGTGAAGTTGGAAAACGAATCACCGTAAACTATATGATGGCGAAAGATTCTGTAAAAAAGAGATTGAGTGGAGAAGGAGAAGGAATGTCTTTTACAGAGTTTACATATCAATTGATTCAAGGTTACGATTTTTATCATTTATATAAAAACAACAACTGTCTTTTGCAAATGGGAGGTTCTGACCAATGGGGTAATATCACCACAGGTACAGAATTAGTGCGCAGAATGGGAGGAGAAAGTGCAAAAGCTTTTGCCTTAACAACACCATTGATTACAAAAGCAGACGGATCTAAATTCGGAAAATCTGAAGGAGGAAATGTATGGTTGGATACTGATAAAACCTCAGTATACAAATTCTACCAATTTTGGGTAAATGCCACTGATGTTGATGCTGAAAAGTATATTAAAATTTTTACTTTTTTAGAGAAAGAAGAAATAGATGCCTTAATCGAAGAGCATAAAACAGCACCACACTTGAGAGTTTTACAAAAGAGACTGGCTGAAGAAATTACCATTTTTGTGCACAGTAAAGAAGAGTTGGAAAAAGCGATTCAAGCTTCGAATATCTTGTTTGGAAACTCGACTGCAGAAGATTTGAAACAATTAGATGAAGCTACTTTCTTAGAAGTTTTTGACGGAGTTCCACAAGCAGAAATTGCAAAAGCAGATCTTGAAAACGGATTGGAAATTGTAACTGTTTTAAATGAAAAAACAGGTTTCTTTAAATCAAACGGAGAAGCGAGACGTGCGCTAACAGCAAATTCTATTTCGGTAAACAGAGAGAAAATAAAAGAAGATTTTGTTTTAACGGCAAATGATCTGATCAATAATCAATTTGTGTTGTTGCAAAGTGGAAAGAAAAACTATTTTGTGATTAGAGTAAAATAAGAATACTAACTTAACTACGGTTATTGTCTAAATTAATATATGTTCGGATTTATTTTTATTTATTGGATTTGGAAAGCTTTCAGCAATTTGGCGATTTTGTACAATAAAAATAAATGGAAATATTTCTTTTTAGGACTAGGGTCTTATTTTGGTTTGTCTTTTATATTCGCAGTAAGTTTTATGATTGTGATGGGACTTGTTGATGGATTTGAGACTATAGAAAATGGAAATTATGATAGCCCGGCTCATAATATATGTTATTCAATTTTAGGAGGATTAGGTTGTTATGCAGTCTATAAATCACTTGAAAGCAAAGGCAAGAAAGAAAAAGAGTTGCTTAGAAAAGAAGGAATAGATAGTATTGGTTTGCTGGAAGAAAATTAAAGTACCATCAAATTACAGCCACGAATATCAGAATTATCAAAACGTCCCAATACCTCGAAAGAGTTGTTGGGATATTTTTTGCCCAAATCCTGCGTTGCGATAAAAGAACAGGAATTGATATTGGCCAAATCGATCACATTTATTCCGCCCGTTTTTCCTTCTTTTACATAGGTCAAAGCATCTTCAGGGTCGCGAACTAAAATGTTCATCCAGGACGGACATTCAAAGATACCTTCACCTAAAGAATAGGCCTGACCTAAAAGTTCGGTCATTCCATATTCGGAATGAATGGCCGTAACACCAAAACCTTCGCAAAGTTGCTCGTGCAGTTCTTCGCGAATCATTTCTTTTCGTTTGCCTTTCATTCCTCCGGTTTCCATGATAATGGTGTTCTGAAGTTGAAATTGATGTTTTTCAATTAAATCCAATAAAGCATAAGTCACTCCAATCAGAATGGTATTTTGTCCGGATTGGTCTAATTCGATTAGTTTTTGGGTAAGTTCTTCGTGGTTGTGTAAATAAAACCCGCTTTCAGGCTGATTGGATAGTTTTATCAGATCTTCTACCATGTAGATTAACGAAGAGCCTTCGCGTTCGAGATAAGACGGTAAAAGGGCTAAAACAACGTAATCCTCGATATTGCCGTAAAATTCAGAAAACCCTTTTCGGTAACTTTCTTCATATAAGGAAACATCGGTTACGATATGCCTACTGGTAATCATTCCGGTAGTTCCGCTGCTGGTAAAAGTAACCTGAGCAGGATCTGCATTCGAAACAACATTATGACTTTTGAAAAACTGAATGGGTAAAAAAGGAATTTGTTGTATTGATTTTACCTGTTGTGGATTTACTTTCAAAAAATCACAAAAATCACGATATACCTGATTGTTCTCATGCTGAAAACGAAACACCTTTAAGGCTATTTTTTCAAATTGTTTCTGACTCGAAATGGTAAATATATCGTTGGCTGTAATCAAAACTTTTTTTGCGCAAAGGTAGGTATTATTGTAGATAGTTTTTAGTTTTCGGTCTCAGTTTTCAGTCTCAGTTTTCGGTCTCAGTTTTCAGTTTCAGTCTGAGTCTTGTCATTCATTTGTCACCCTGAGCGAAGTCGAAGGGTTTTGTGTTAAGCAGGGCTTCGACTTCGCTCAGCCTGACATTAGGGTTTTTTAGTATTCAGTCTCAGTATTCAGTCTCAGTCTTCCGTTTTCAGTTTTAGTTTTTACATTCATTGTCGCCCTGAGCGAAGTCGAAGGGTTTTGTATTTGATCCATGAGAATATTATTTTCCACAGTATTGTCATCTCGACGAAGGAGAGATCACACACGCAGATCACGTTCAGTTGAATGCGAGTACTCCTCCGTCAATTGACAAAAAGGGAGCACGAGTGAATCATTTTAGAAGAATTAGAAAAGCAGATTTCGAAGAAAATTTAAGCAACCCCAAAAATCGAACCTGAGATCGACCCCAAAAACTGAAAACGGAAGACCGAGACTGAAAAATAAAAAAAAGGCTGTTCATTTTGAACAGCCTTTTTTTTATTTTTATGTTTTTTATCGAATAATCAACTTTCGCGTAGCGGAAACATTTTGTTCGCTTATTTTTATAATGTAAACGCCGGGAGATAAATCAGCAACGTTTAATTCTTTGGAAACTAAATGTGTCTGAATTACTTTTTTACCCAAGAGATCAAAGACAATAATTTCCTTTTCTAAATCGTTTTTAGAGGTGATATAAACCTTTCCATTTGTGACCGGATTAGGGTACAAACTTAGCCCCTCAATAGTGGCAGATCCATCTTGAGGTTTTGACGTTTGTTTACTGTCTTGTGCAGAAGAGCTAACAGTAAAGAAAAAAGCCAGTAAGATTATAATATAAAAGTAATTTTTTGCCATCGCATTTTTTTAGATAAGTAAATATACAAAAAAAAATTACAAAAATTACACCAAAAAATTACATCCTGAAAATTTAGGATGTTTTTAACAAAATGGGTTTTTCTAAATTAGAAGTCAATAAATCAGTGAGTTGCCTCATAGCAGTTATGTATCTCTTGTTAGTTATTACTCGTAGTTCAACTGAAGGCGTGATTCCAGTAGTGAAGTTTAAGAAAATAGTTTTCGGCACCCGTTTTCAACAAAAGGCAAATTGTTGCAAAAGAAAAAAGCAGTCTGAAAATAATTTTCAGACTGCTTTTCTATATGATTGTTATTTAATTACTTAGTCCAATCAGCCCAAGTAGGTAAATTTGCACCAGCACCAGCACCAGTTTGACCACTAGTTGCTCCAGATAATTTAGGACCAGTTACATTAGTGATTTGAGCACCAAAAGTATAGTTTGTGATCGTAAAGAAACCAGCATTCATGTTTGCAACAGCACCAGCATCAGTAGCTAGTTTAGCAAGAGCGATAGGCATATCGTCAGCAACATATAAGTTTGTGTAAGCTTGTTTTCCACCACCTTCTTTATAGTTGATTGCTTTTTCGTCTGATAAGAAAGTAGCTCCACCTTTTATAATAGAAACATTAACGATTTTAGCATTTGTTACAGGAAGCGCTCCACTAGGATCTTTCTCATTGTTTGAACCTTCAACACCTGCTTTTGAAACACCTTTAATATATACGTTAGTTGCGGTACCTTGCCATCCGTCAGCAAAATCTAATGAATCATCATAAGAGTTGATTATTGTAAGGTTTGTAGCGTTTACAGCTCCTCCGAAAAATTCAATACCATCATCACCACTTTCGTAAGTATAGATGTCAGATACTTTTGTTCCAGAACCTACTCCGAAGAAAGATACTCCATTGTATTCTTTAGTTGCAGAGAATTTAGAACCAGTATAAGAAATTTTCAAGTAGTTAATGTTTCCTGAGTTATCCGTATTGTCAGTTCCTCCGTAGCTTAAACCACCTACTTCAGAAGTTCCGTTTGCTCCAGTGTTTACGATACCATTACCAGCGATAATTAATCCACCCCAGTCACTTTGTGCAGGAGTAGCTTTTCCAGATGTCATAACTACTGGTTTAGCAGCGGTACCATTGATGTTGATTTTAGCATTTCTTTCTACAGCGATAAATAAAGAAGTAGATTCTGCAGTAGCAGAACTTTTGATTACTGTTCCGGCAGGAATAACTAAAGTTGCTCCACCTTTTACTACTAAGCCACCAGTTAAAGTGTAAGTTTTAGTTGGGTCTAAAGTTACTGTACCGTCATTAATGTTTCCTTTTAAATCATCAACTTTTAACACGAATGTGCTTTTGTCTCCACTGTTGTTGTTATTGTTGTTGTCATCAGAACTACAGCTCGTTAAAGCAAGTCCGAATAGTGCAGTCATTGCTAAAAATGTTTTTTTCATTTTATTAATTTTTTGTTGTTTTGTTTATTTATGGCAAAGTAAAGGAAGATATTTTTTTGCCGAGTTAAGCGGATATTATTAATGTATTAAGCATATCTTATCAAATGCAGAGCGACTTAATGTAAAATTTACATTCGATTTTGATACATAAAAAAAGGTGATTAGTAGTAGCTAATCACCTTTGTGTTTTTTTTAAAATAAGTTCTTAAAATGTATAGTTTAAAGTAAGTCTAAGATCAGAGCCTGCTTTGTATGAAGTTACTAATACATCACCTACAGCACTTTTTCCTGGTACTTCACCTTGCTCTTGTACACGTTTAAAAGTTGGATTTAATATGTTATTGTAAATTAGTCCCAGTTTTAAGCTTTTAGTCAAACTGGTATTTAAAATGAAATCTAATTTATTTACAGCTTTGTCCACTATGTTTCCAACTTTTGAAGTTCCAATTACAGCTAACTTATCTGAAAAATAAGAATATGATACTGTTGCGGAGATGTCTCTGTCGTGTGAAAATTCATTTAAGAACGAGATGTTTGCATTGGCTAAGAAGTTAGAAGCACCTGTTAATTTACTTTCTGTAAAAGTGAAATTAGCTCCAAAAGGATTTTCAGCATTTACTTTGTCATTACTTAGATCCTGATTAGTATAAAGATAAGACCCGTTTGCATCAAAGGAAAGTTTTGTTTTTAGACTATTCTCATTTTCGATTTCAAAAATGTCTTTTCTAATTTCTAATTCAATTCCGGCTACCGTTGCTTTTTTACCTGTATTAGCATAAGTAATATCATTAGAAGAAGAATTCAGGAACATTTCGTTAATTGGATTTTGAATAATTTTTCCAAAAGCAGTTACAGAAACTAATTCACCTGATTTCGGAAAATACTCCCATCCTAAATCAAAATTGTAATTTGTAGAAGGATATAACTTAGGGTTTCCTTCATAAGCTTGTGCTACATCTTCGTAAAGAATTGGCACTTTTTCTTTAAACTGAGGAAGCGTATAGGTTTTGCTGGCAGAGAACTTTAAATTTTGTTTCTCATTCAAAGTATATTTCGAAATTAAACTTGGTAAAATGTTGAATTTAGAATAGTTTGAGTTGTCTCCGTCAGGCACTGTTGTAGTCACGTAAAAGACATCCTGAGTTAATTTTTCGAATCGGGCTCCTAAAATCACGCTTAGTTTTTCGGTAAGTGAGTACTGAACATTTGCGAATGCACTATGGATATCTAAGTTTCCATTGTACAATTGATGTATTCTGTTAGATTGGGAAGACCCAAAGTGTGCCTCATCCAGATAATTGTCAACATGATGAATGTCTTCTTTCGGGAAAGATATTGTTGTTCTGTCCGGGAAGAATGAAAATTGCTGCATCGTATAATCTAATTTTTTCATTTTTCCTGAGTAACCAAAAGTTACTTTCCCTCTGTATCCGTCATCGTTACTTTTTTTGTTGAAGTTATAAGAAAGAGCAATGTTTGCAGCAAATTCCTTTTCTTTTAAATCTTGAAAAAATCGGTGATTATTGATGTTTGAATTGGTAAAGAAAGTGTAATCTGTTCCATTAGGAGCATAAACAAAAGAGTTTTGCATACGATCTGGAATTGCACTATTAGAAATACTGTATCCAAGTCCCCAGTTTAAATTCCATTGATCATTAAATTTGTTTTTTCCTGTAAGTTGATTTACAGTCAATCGCGTTCTTTCGAAAGTTCCACGTTTGATAAAACCTGTAATTTGATCTAGAGCGGTAGCACCACCACCATCAAAGTTTACGTTAGTTCCTTCGTACTCACTATAGTCCTGATCGCTTGAGTTTAAGAATAACGAAGTAAAAAAGATGGAGTTTTTATTGTTGATTTTATAATCGGCCGTACCCATAACGGTTGTAGTAGTACTGTGTTTGTAAGCTTTTCTGTAAAAATCAGAAAGGATATCTCCGTCAGAAGTGATACCTCCTCTGCTGTAACCTTCTGTGTATTTATTTTTTGCACTAAAAGAAGCAGTAACAAATGTACCTATTGAACTTTCGTCATTTAGTATAAATTTTCTTCCTCCGGTTAAGGCATAAAAAGCATTTAATACATTTTTGTTCTCTTGTCTGTCCCAGCTTGTAGCGTAATTATAAGGTTTCAGTGGAGCATCAGGAACTCCAACGGTTTTAAATCCAGAGTAAGAAGGTCCGTCTTGTAAATAAAAATGATCCTGACCTAAAACATTAGTATTGGCACCTGTACCAACTGAAAAAGTAAGGAAAGGTTTGCCGCTGAATTTTTTTGCACTAATATCAATATTTGCCCCTCCAAAATCGGCATAATTTTGCGCCTCAAATGTTTTGCTTATACCGATATTATCTACAATATTGGTAGAGAAAATATCCAGAAGTATGTTTTTGTTGGCAGGATTATTTGATGGTAATGGAAGGCCATTTAGAGTAGTAACATTGTAACGGTCTCCAAGTCCTCTTACGAAAACATTTCCGGAGTCATCCTGTTTTGATACACCACTAACTTTAGATACAGCAGTTGCAACATCATTAACTCCTTTTCTTGTTATTTCTTCAGCACCAATAGCAGATTTAAAGGCAACTGCATTTTTTTGGTCTAATAATAAAGCCGTTTCTTTTTGTTTGTTTGCCGTAGATTTTACAACAACATCTTTCAATGTATAACCTCCCGAAGAAAGGATCTGATTTACGGTTACGGTTTGACCTGCGGTTACTGTTACGGGTTGTTCAACAGATTCATAACCCACAAAACTGAAAATAATAGTATAGTTTCCAGGGTTTACACTTAAGGAATATTTTCCGTCAATGTCAGTGTTTGCGCTAATTTTTGTTCCTTTTAGTAAGACATTAGCAAAAGGTAGTGATTGATTATTCGATTCTTTATCGGTTAATACACCAGAAATTGTACCTTTGTTTTGAGCGATCGAAATCGAACAGATAAATAATGTGATTAATAGAAATTTAAAATTGAATTTCATTTGAGTTGTGTTTAATTTATTTTTTTGCAAAGAAAGAACCGCCCTGTAAAGTTCATGTTACGCACTTGTTATGTTTTTGTGTGCTGTAGATTATCAAATTGTTACCAGATTAAATTACCGTTAACAGCAATTTTTAACGGTCGTTTTATCGTTATATTTACCATCGCAATTAAAAAACTATCGGATTTTAAGATATGAAATTTGATAAGAAAACTCAATTTTTGCTATTTTATGAAAAAAACACAAACCAAGATTTTATTAGTTGATGATGAGCCGGATATCCTGGAAATTGTTGGCTATAACCTTGCTCAGGAAGGCTATCAGATTGTAACTGCTTCAAATGGAAAAGATGCAATCGCAAAAGCGCAGAAAGAAATACCGGACCTAATTATTATGGATGTAATGATGGCCGAAATGGATGGAATGGAAGCTTGCGAACACATCAGAAAAATACCAGAATTAAATAATGTAATCATAACCTTTTTAACCGCAAGAAGTGAGGACTATTCTCAAGTTGCCGGTTTTGATGCAGGTGCAGATGATTATATTACCAAACCAATAAAACCAAAATTATTGGTAAGCAAAGTAAAGGCTTTGTTAAGAAGGTTAAAAGAACAAGAAGTTGTTAGTGACACCTTAAACGTGGGCGGAATCGAAATTAACCGAGAAGAATACAAAATCATCAAGGGAAATGTAGAAATCGCTTTGCCAAGAAAAGAATTCGAATTGTTCTATCTATTGGCTTCAAAACCGGGAAAAGTTTTTAAAAGAGATGAAATCCTTGATAAAGTTTGGGGTAATGAAGTAGTAGTAGGAGGAAGAACAATCGATGTACACATCAGAAAGTTACGTGAAAAGATTGGAGAAGATCTTTTTAAAACAATTAAAGGTGTTGGTTATAAATTTGAAGTTTAAACATCTTATATAAATTTGAATCTTATAAATAATATAAGTTCATTTTAAATTATAGGGTACATACTTTTGTAATTGAAAATTTATCTTTGTCAAAGTTTTAATTTTGACAAAGATTTACTTTTTTAGGTTGTTATCTAATCCTTAGAAATAAGGTTTTATAGGTAATGAACTTATATCGCTTATCTGATAAAAAAAGTAATCCCTATAGTTTATTATTTTAAATGATCCAATGAAAATTAATTTTAAAAAAACCTACAAATTTGCTGTAAAGTCAGCATTGTATATCAGTCTTTTTACAACAGGATTTGTATTGATTCTGATGTCTCTGTTTTATAAGAACCAGTTAAAACATCAGATTGCGTTTGGATTAGTCTTTATTATCTCGGTTTATATTTTTTCCTTTCTGGTTTTACAATATCGAGTAGAGCGGTTTATATACAGGAGAGTAAAAAAAATATACGATGAGGTTTCCTTGTTAGAATCAACAACACTGATCAATCAGCCCATAACAACCGACATGGAAACGCTTTCACGCGAAGTGAAAAAGTTTGCCACAGATAAAAAACTCGAAATCGAAATGCTCGAAATTCGGGAGCAATACCGAAGAGAGTTTCTGGGTAATGTTTCGCACGAACTTAAAACACCTTTGTTTACTGTTCAAGGGTATGTGTCGACTTTGCTTGATGGGGCGATGGATGATAAAACGATTCGTAAAAAATATCTGAAACGTGCCGAGAAAGGAGTAGAGCGTCTCATCTATATTGTAGAGGATCTGGATATGATTACCAAATTGGAGTCAGGTGATTTAGATTTGTTAATTACAGATTTCGATATCGTCGAACTGATCCAGAATGTTTTTGATTTATTGGAAATGAAAGCCGATAAAAAGAAAATCAAATTGGCTTTTGAAAGTAAAAATGTGCATTCTGTTATCATACGCGGAGATAAGGACAGAATTCAACAGGTATTAGAAAATCTGATTGTAAATTCTATTAAATACGGTAAAGAAGGTGGTTTGACAGAAGTGGGTGTGGTAAACCTGACGAAGAAAAAAGTCTTAATCCGTATTAGTGATAATGGTGAAGGAGTTGAAAAACAAAACATTCCAAGACTTTTTGAGCGTTTTTACAGAGTTGACAAAAGCGGAACCCGTTCTGAAGGTGGTTCCGGACTTGGACTTGCCATTGTAAAACATATTATTGAAGCACATAAAGAGAAAGTATACGTAGAAAGTGAGTTCGGAATTGGTTCTGAGTTCTCTTTTACGTTAGAAAAAGCGTACAAAAATCAAAAAGCTGAAGTTAAGTAAATGTAAGCTTTATTGAGACGAAGTACTATAAAATCTGGGCTTGCGAAAGGGGTTCATGATGGCATAACTATTTCGAAACAAATCTTCTTATTATAGTAACGTCTTGTTAATGATATCTTAACATAGGTGATACATCTTTGCACCTGAAAATTAAGTGCAGTCGTGAAAATGATAAAAACAAAAATAATCGCAGTTTTATTGCTAATTACAGGTGCAGTAAATGCCCAAGATTTAAAGAAAGAAGACGTAAAGAAAGAAGTAATCCGTCTTATGGATTCTATAAACAAAGCAAAAGCTTCTGAGGTAAAAGAAGAAAGTGGTACTTCTGAACATTGGTACGATAAAATTTCTCTAAGAGGTTACGCTCAAATAAGATACAACGGTTTACTTTCTACAAACGATAAAGTTTCCTGCGAACAGTGTGATAAATCCTGGGGAACAACTTCAACAGCACCCGATGCAAAAGCCAATAATGGACTTTTTATCAGACGTGCACGATTAGTGTTCTCAGGGCAAGTACATCCAAATGTATATTTTTATTTTCAACCTGACTTTGCAAGCTCACCGGTTACCGGAATTCAGAATTTTGTACAAATTAGAGATTTGTATTTTGATCTTTCTTTCGATAAAAAAAGAGAATACCGTGTTCGTGTAGGACAAAGCAAGATTCCTTATGGGTTCGAAAACATGCAGTCCAGTTCTCAAAGGTTAACATTAGACAGAAGTGATGCAATCAACAGTGCAATATTGAACGAACGTGACTTGGGACTTATCTTCTATTGGGCACCAAGCGAAATCAGAAAACGTTTTGCTATGCTGGTAGAGGATGGTTATAAAGGTTCAGGTGATTATGGTGTTTTTGCTTTTGGAGTTTACAACGGACAGATAGCTAATAAATTGGACGGAAACAGAGACTTGAATGTTGTAGCAAGAGTTACCTATCCTTTTGTAATTGGTAATCAGATTATAGAACCGGGGATTCAGGCATATACTGGAAAATGGGCTTTTACAGGCGAAATTTCTTCAGGAGTTACCGTTAATGATCCGCAATATGTGAAAGACCAAAGATTAGGAGCGACCTTCGTTTTATATCCAAAACCTTTTGGAATCCAGGCAGAGTATAATATTGGAACAGGACCAAGATACAATACCCTTACCAAAACGGTTGATGAAACAAGTCTGAACGGTGGTTATGTATTATTAAATTATAAGTTAGATTTCAAAAAACAACATTTATATCCTTTTGCAAAATTTCAATATTATGACGGAGGAAAGAAATACGAGAAAGATGCCAGAAGTTATGTTGTAAGAGACTTCGAAATAGGAGTTGAATGGCAACCAATCAAAGCGCTTGAACTTACCGCAGAATATGTTATTGCTGACAGGACTTTTGAAGACAGCGTTCTGCCTATCAACAGACAACAAGGAAATGTATTGCGATTACAAGCGCAATTCAACTTCTAAAATTACGCTTCAAAAATAGAAAATAACGAATCCCAGTCGATGTTATTTTTAAATTGAGATAAACCTTTAAACGATTTTACTTTTGAAAGATCTTCAATCGTAAAGTCGTTTTGCGTTGCATAAGGTACCAGATTCTCGTCTTGAAGTTTTATGGCCAGATATTCCTGCTCATACTGCCCCGGGGTTGGAATAAAAAAGGCTTTTTTACCCAGTTTCGCCAAATCCATAACAGTGGTGTATCCCGAACGACATAAAACCAAATCACTTTCGTTAAAGGTTTGTTCCAATTGTTTTGAATTCATGAAATTGTAGTAAGTAACATTTCCAATTTCCTGTTTGGTTTGTGTTTTTTCTACTACTCCTTTTACAAAAACAACTTTGCCTTTATAATTTTTAACCTCTTCCTGTAGTTTTTCGTCCAAATAAGTACGTTGAGGTTCAGGTCCCGACAGTATAACCATAAGATCATAAAGTTTAGGCGTTTCTTTTTTACGCATTCGGCTTAATGGACCAATATACTTTAAATTCAACTCATTAGTTTCGAGGTGTCCCAAAGTACCGGTTAAGTTTACAACTTCATTAGTATCAGGAACCCAACATTCAGCGTATTTTTTTATAATGTGTTGATGGCATTTACTGGTAAACCAGGTGGTATTCCCCGTCATCACATTGAGCTGATGTGTCATAAAAACCGATGGAATCTTTTTGCTGAAAACGCCCAATCGGTTATCGGATATAATACCGTCAATTCCGTGTTTTTTTATTAGTCCCTTCACCATTTTTTTCTCATCTAAAATGGCTGTAATCATTTTAGGGAGGTTTTTAATTAGTTTCCATTTGAAGTTTTTGCCGTTTTTGGCATATTCTATATGATAAGAAGGCAATTCAAGTGTTTCTATGTATGGGAATTCTTTTCGCAGTAAAGCCAATGCAATTCCGTCAGAAGCGATTATTGGGATGTAATTGTTTTCCTGAAGCGCTTTTATGATAGGAATACATCTTGTTGCATGTCCTAAGCCCCAATTTAACGGAGCTACTAAAATAGTTTTGTTCGCAGAATAGTCAATGCTCATAATGTAGCGCTTTTTAAGACGAAGATAAAGAAATATGTTTTTTGTGTTATTTCGTACATATTACTAAATTATTAACTCTATAGAGCTGTCAAGGCCGCAAAATTACTTTAAAGAGAAGTGGGAATGACATGATTTGCTGACAAAGTTACTCGTATGTTAACAGTAGATTTGTTTTTTAAACAAAAAAAAGAACTGTCTGAGCAGTTCTTTCTTTGTATCGTAGTAAAAAAATGATTTAATCCTGAATATAAGTTTTGTTTCCGTTAGAGTTGATATAGTATCTACCGCCTTTAGGTCCTGTATATACTTTTTTTCCGTTGTACTCTCCGGTAACTTTATCGGCCACTTTTGGTGCTTTTTCGTTAGTCTCTTTGACTTTTTTAGTAGTCGTTTTTGAGGCAGCCGTTGTGGTTTTTGTAGCTTTATCTAGTGTTGCTTTTGAACTCGCGTTTACTTTATCAGCGCTTGCTTTAGTTTTGTCAGCACTTGCTTTGGTTTTGTCTGCGCTTGCTTTAGTTTTATCAGCACTTGCTTTAGTTTTTGCAGCGGTTTTGTCTTTAGTGTCTTTGGCGCTGGCATTTACTTTATCGGCACTTGCTTTTGTTTTGTCTGCCTTTGTTTTTGTAGCGTCAGCAGCTGTTTTGTCTGCTTTTTCTTTTGTTTTTGTGGCTTTATCAGTAGTTTTTTTAGCATCGGCCTTCGTTTTGTCAGCGCTTGCTTTTGTTTTCTTTGCCGAAGCCTCGGTTTTTTTTGCTGTTTTTGTGACGTCCTGAGCGTAGAAATTAGTAGATAAAACTACTATAAGACAAAGTAATAATAATTTTTTCATAAGAGTATCGTTTAAAATTCAATTAAAGTTAAACAATTTATTGACAGGTTTTTCGCAACACGTTAAAAATAAGCACGTAGCTGCACGTTGCCCGTATGAATAGTGGAACCCGTCTCACTTTTTCGTCCCTGATAATTTAAATTGACATCTAAAAACTGCGTTAGATTCTTCTGTAAAAGGAGTTTCCAGACCAAATTTTGTCCGGCCTGCAGTCCTTCTAACATCTGGAATCCTACTGAAGAGAATTCGTTTCCGGTAAATTTATTTTCATAAAAAGAAAACTCTCCATTCACCGTTACTTTTTTGTCTCCTGCATAAGAAAAAGAGGTTCCCAGTCGGTTTTGTGCCAAAGTCTCGAAGTTTCCAATCTGATTTTTTTTATTTTGTAATTCGTAAAAGAAATCCAAACTGGTATTTTTAGAAAACAAATAACTGATTTTCGGGGCAATCTGATAGCCTTCCAAATCATAATTCTTTTCGGTAAAATCTTCAGAAACTAAGGTGGTTTTAATTGTTTTGGTAAAGAAATTAAACAACCAGCTTTTTTGATACAAATGCGTGTATTGCAGTTGATGCGATTTGTTTCGGACATCCTGCGAGCCAATCGAAAGTAGATTTTTCCCTTTATTAATGAGGTACGAATAGGTTACCGAATGTTTTTGCTTGCCACGGTTGTAAAAAAGACTGTTTCTAAAACTTGAATTGAGGCCCAGTAAATTTTCATCCGAAGAATTAAACGGATTGAGTTCAAAACGACCGCCGTTATTTTTTACTTTTCGATCCATAATAAACGAAGTCTGGTTGTAAAAATAGGAAGCCAATTTTTTGAAACCGGTTTCGTTTTGCCATTGCAACGGATTCAAAGTCACCGATTGCGAGAATTTATTCTGGTTGGTTTTGATGTAAACCTGGTTGGGTAAAAAGAGACGGATAAACTTTGCCTGATCCGAAAAAAGTGCAACTTCAAACTCTTCTAATTCCTGTATGCCGTTGCCGTTATAATCATTCCAGGTATAAACTCCTTGCCCCGTTGGAACTTCAATATAAGTAAATTCCTGTTGTGCAATAGTTCCCGAACTGGTCTCGTAGACCGTTCCGATTTGCAGGAGCTGATTAAAAAAACGATCGTTATAAAGTACTCTGGAATTTAACGAAGGTTCATTCTTTCGGGAAGGATCCGTAAAGTCCAGTGTTCGGTAACTGGCATAAACCGCCAGATCTGTTTTTTTGTTCTGAATTAATTTTGATTTCAAAACATACATTTTCGAATCATTTACGTGCTGTAACAAACCATTTTGCAAACTGTCATTGCGACGTTGCAAATAACCCAGTTCTACAAAAACTTTGGTGCTGTCGCCACGGCCAACAAAAACACCGTACTCTGAAAACCGCTGGCTCAAGGCCGAAAACTGATTGGTAACTTTGTCTTTTTGTTGGTTGTCTTCAATTTGAATACTTCCGCCAACCCAGTTTTTACCAAAATGATACTTGGTTTTAGTTAAATTCCGAATAAATTTAGAAGTCGAACTAGTAGCATCAGAATTCAGGAAACTGCCCTGATTTTCAATCGTCCATTTATTTAATTTAGAGAAAACATTTACCGTATGCCGTGATCCGGAATAGCTTGCTGTGAAATCTAATTTCTCAAACTGATAGGTAATAAAAGCAGTATTGGCAGTTTTTTTCTTGGCGAATAAATCAAAATTTAATCCCGCTACCAATAAACTCTGATTGCCCAGAAGTGTCGCGTTTAAATTCCAATCCCGATTAAATTCAATCGTATACAAACGTTCTACAGATCTGAAATCGTCTTGTACAAATTGATAATTGGCAAAAGCATCCAAGGTCCATTCTCTGGAAAAAAGACGTTTTTTAATAGTGGTCTTTAGGGCAATTCCTGTATTGTTGGAGTCATCAATTTGAGAGAATAAATTTTTATCGTTATTGCTCATGGCGATTTCAAAATCAACCAGTGTCTTTTCATCCGGATTGTATTTTCCTAAGAAAGTGGCCACCTGAATTTTCATAGGAGCTACCAGTTTTACGATTGGATCGTAATTTCCTTGTAAAATTCCGTTTATCGGATCTACGTATTTGTAGATGCGTTCTACCGAATTGTTGTTTTGTATGATGTAATTGCCCAGATTATTTCCAACCAGACTAAATTTTACATTGTATAAAACATCAGTAGGAATGTTGGAATACTCGTAAATTTCAATACCGTTAAGAGTTGTTTTTTTGTATAAAATTTTATTGTCCGCATATTTGTCTTCGTAAGCCGATGGTGCGGTCATTAAATTCGGATCATCTCCGGCTTGGCTTAAAATCTGAACCTGTTCTGTAGAAAGGTTTTGTTGTAAAGGCTGATTTTTTAAGTCATTCTCGGAATATAAATAACCACCAAAACTCCAGCTTTTGTTTTCATGCGTGGCGCCGGCATAGGTTACCAGTCGGTTGTAATTGCGATCTGAATATTGGTATTCTATAGTGATTCGCATTTCTGAAGTAATCGGGAAGAGTGAAGTAAAAACAATTTCGCCTGCATTATAATCAATCACATAATCATTGTTTTCGCCACGTTTGAGTAGTATACCATTGACATAAACACGCTCAGAACCTGAAATAACTAAAACATAGAGTTCACCATTCTGACCTTTTAATTTATAAGGACCCTGATTGCCTTCCTGACCGGTAAAAGTGCTTTTGGCGTATTGTCCTTTTACAAAAGCAACCGAGGCAAAAATATTGGTTTTGCTTTTTTCGGTATCAAAATTAAAACTTGTTGAGAGTCCTTGTACCTTTTTGTTAAAGCTCAAAAATTGCGTTTTTCTGTTTTCTAAAAAGACATCACCTGCACGAATGTTCCAATCATCGCTGAAAAGTTCCATGAAAATATTATCAAACTGATCCAGCTTTTGAGAATAACCACCATCCTGTAACGGAATATTACTGTCCTGAAGTGAGGCTCTTAAACTGACTTTATCGGATATTTTTCCGGTAATCTGAAGATCTAAATTTGAATTTAAAACAGCATTCTGGTTATTGCCAATGGTCACACCGCGAGTAATGCTCCCGGAAGTATTTAAACCATCAAACGGAGTGACTTTTTTTGAATTGGTATTCTCCAGTTTGTATAGTTTTTCGGAACCAATATCATTGCTAACCACCTGACTTTCGTTATAAAGTCCATATTCTTTGGTTAAAAAATCAGGGTATTTTAAATAGTTTACAATTAAAGTATCGGATGCTGAGGTGAATTTTTCGTTGAGAAGTAAAGTTCCCTTTTGAAAGTCAATTTTATAGAAAGTAGAATCAATTGGTTCTTTTTTAGTATTTAAAAGCTCAAAAAAACTGGAATTGATACTGAATTTTTCGAGGTGAATGGTATCCCGCGTTACAATTACTTTTTTGGTTTGGTATGCTGATTCTGTATTCTGGGCCTGTAGTCCGGAATAGCAAAGAAACACCGCAAAAAACAGTAATTTTTTCAACATAAATACTTTAACTCTAAAAAGTCAAAAGTAGTATTTATAATTGGGAAATCAGGGCGCTTTTATGCCACTGTGATTTAGTGGAATACGCTGGGTTGTTTTGATTTTGTGACTTAATCTTTTTCAAAGGAGCGCCTTTAAGTATTTTTTTTAAAGAGGATTCGCTTTTCTATTTTATTCACGATGGAAAGGACACAATAATGTATCTAGTACAGATAGTTATTTCTGACTGTTTTTTTGTACGGTCAGTTTTTATTCAGTAACAGAAATAAAGTAGATGTGTTGATCTGTAAAATAATTGTATGGTAAAGAATAATCTTAGTTTAGGTTTGAACGTAAATAAAGTAACAACTTGGTAAGATTTTATTTTTTTATAGACAATGAACTTATTTGTAGGTTATAAATTAAAGATTTTCAGAAAGAATATAGGATGGACACAAGAGCGGATGTCTGATCAATTATTTATTTCGCAGTCGGCATATGCTCGCATGGAAAATGGTCAAAGTCAATCGTGGGCAGGTCATATTGATAACATATGTAAAATCTTTGAGATAAAACCAGAAGTGTTATTTAGAAGGGAAGAAGAAATAAAGAGCGTGGAAACCGGACACGATGAAATGACCCAAAATGCTTTACTCAGTGTTTATCAAAAAATAATAAAGAAATATGAAACGCAAATCTTAGAATTGGAGCAATCAATTAGAGATTTAAAGGAGGATAACAGTAATAAAAAAGGTTCGACTTGTAGTGAAACCATATAAGCCGAATCAGAGCGCTTAGAGACAAGAAATAAGAACAAATAGAAAAAAAGAGATCGAATCATAAACATTGATAAAAACAATTGGTATAATAAATAACTACTATGAGAAGAAAATTAATTTTATTCGTCATACTGTTTACTGCGATTGCCAGTCATGCGCAACAAGATGCACAGTATACGCAATACATGTACAACACCATAAACATCAATCCGGCTTATGCGGGATCCCGAGGAGTATTAAGTGCTTTCGGTTTATATCGTACACAATGGGTTGGACTTGACGGCGCACCTGAGACGGGTACTCTTTCGGTTAACACACCTATAAATAGTAGTAATGTGGGAGTTGGAGTTTCATTGGTGAGCGACAAAATCGGACCGACCAATGAAAACACGCTTTCTGCAGATCTCTCGTATAGCATTCAGGTCTCTGCCGAATCTAAGATTTCGTTTGGAATCAAGGGATCTGCTAATTTATTCAATTTAGATATCAATAAATTGAACCTAGCCGATCAGGGAGATCCGCAATTTCAAGATTTCAGCAATAAATTCAATCCAAATATCGGAGCCGGGGTTTACTGGCATTCTGATAAAGCTTATGTTGGACTATCGGTACCAAACTTTATTGAAACCAATCGTTATGATGACAATGATATTGTGATCTACAAAGATAAAATCAATTATTATTTCATGACCGGTTACGTTTTTAATTTAGATGATTACCAATACATCAAATTTAAACCGGCTGCACTCGTTAAAATGATACAAGGTGTTCCTTTACAAGTAGATGTTTCAGCCAATTTTATGTTCAACGATAAATTTGTTGCCGGTTTAGCGTACAGATGGAACGCTTCACTGAGTGCGATGGCCGGATTTCAAGTCACAGATGGTTTGTATATTGGATATGGTTACGATCGTGAAACTACGAGGTTAAACAACTACAATTCAGGATCGCATGAAATATTTTTACGATACGAATTCTTCTCCAATAAAGGTAAAATGATAACTCCTCGTTTCTTCTAAAAATGATAATCATGAAAAATTATATCCTACTTTGTCTGACAGTTATTATTGTTTTTTCATTTGACAGTTATTCTCAGCAGTCGAAAGCAAATTCCGACGATAAAAAATACGATTATTATGCCTACGATGCCATAAAGACTCATGAACGTGTTGCCAAAAAAGGATACAAGTCTGAAGATATGTTTAAAAAACTAGGTAACTCCTATTACTTTAACTCTGAATTTGAAGGTGCAGCAAAATGGTACAGCGAATTATTTGCCATGAATACCAATGTGGAATCGGAGTATTATTACAGATATGCTCAATCTTTAAAGTCAACCGGGCAGATGGATAAAGCAAATAGAATTTTGGATGAATTTGATACAAAATTCAAAAATGACAGCAGAGGTAAACTTTATGCAGAAAATTTAAACTATCTGGATCAGATTAAAGAAAATTCCGGTCGTTATACCATTGAAAACGCAGGTATTAATTCAAAGTATTCCGATTATGGAACTTTTGTACACAACAATAAAGTCTATTTTGCTTCGGCAAGAGACACGGGAAATTTTTCGCAACGCAAACACAAATGGACAAATGATTATTTCACCAACATCTACATGGCCGATGTGGATTCTGTTAAAGTATCAAAAATAAAAAATGCGTTAAACACAAAATTTCATGAATCTTCACCGGTCTTTACTAAAGATGGCAAAACGATTTATTTCACAAGAAACAGTTATCTAACAGGGAAAAAAGGAAAAGATGCCAATAAAACTACTTTAATAAAAATATACAAAGCGACTCTTGAAAATGGTAAATGGGCCAATGTAACACCATTATCTTTTGATAGTGACAATTACAGTACTGCTCATCCTGCTCTAAGTCCGGACGAAAAAACATTATACTTTGCTTCTGATATGCCCGGAACATTGGGACAGTCTGATATTTTCAAAGTAGCTATAAACAGTAACGGTGATTTCGGAACACCCGAAAACTTAGGTAACAGTATCAATACCGAGGGTAAAGAAACCTTCCCGTATGTAACAGCCGAGAATGAAATCTATTTTGCCTCTGATGGACATCCCGGACTTGGTGGTCTGGATGTTTTTGTGGGTGAAATTACAAAAGACGGAACCATCCGTAACATTCAAAATCTCGGAAATGACATTAATTCACCAAAAGATGACTTTGCTTATGTAATTGATCCTGTTTCGAGAAAAGGGTATTTTAGTTCCAATAAAGACGGCGGACAGGGTTCTGATGATATTTATAAATTTTTGGAAACCAAAAGGCTAAGATGCATCCAAGAACTAAGCGGACTCATTACCGATGCTGAAACAGGAGCCATTTTACCCGGAGCAAAAGTAACTTTGTTTAACAATCAGATGGAGATAAAAGCTACGACAATTGCGGACGTTACCGGATCTTATAGTTTTCCTGTCGAATGTGGTATAACCTATAATGTAAGAGCTGAAAAAACAGACTATACCACCAGAGAAGTGAGCGTTACAATCGAAAAAACAGCCGGAAAAACAACCGGAAAAACAGCCTTATCTATTGCCCTTGAAAAGTCTATCCGTAATGTAACAGTGGGAGATGATTTAGGAAAATGTTTTGGTATAAAAATGATCTATTTTGACCTGGACAAATATAACATTCGTCCTGAAGCTGCTTTGGATTTAGAAAAAATACTGGCTACATTAAATGATTATCCAACAATGAAAATTGATATTCGTTCTCATACCGATAGTCGCGCCAATTTTAAATACAATGAGGTTTTGTCTGACAACAGAGCTAAATCTACTCTGCAATGGCTTGTAAAAAATGGAATAAATCCGGACAGATTAACAAGTAAAGGTTATGGAGAAACACAATTGGTAAACAAATGTGCAGACGGCGTTCCTTGTACAGAAGAGGAGCACCAACAAAACAGACGAAGTGAGTTTATTATCACAGCCCTTTAAAAAGAGCTTAATTTTGAGCCTTTTTAAAAAGAACAAAAAAGAAGCCGTCTTAACACTAATTAGTATTGAGACGGCTTCTCTTTCGCAAATTATTTTTTAACCTAAAAAAAACTAATTAGATTCTTTAGTAACGATTTGCATCGTTTCACGGCTTACCTGTTTCAGTAAGACTTCTTTGTTTTCTTCAACTGTTTGCGCAGCTTGTTCCGTAAAGTGACGGATTGTATATAAAGTCACATTTTCGCTAAAATCTACTTTGAATTTTTTCGACAGTATCGTGTTCAATTCATTAAAATTCCCAAATTTATCTTCCACACAAACCGAGAAACTAATCGCTGAATTCTGAATTAAGTTCACTTTGATTTTAAACTCATGAAACAAAGCAAAAATTTCACTGATATTTTCCTCCATAATAAAAGAGAAATCGATCGAAGAAAGCGAAATTAAAAGTTGATCTCTTTTTACGATAAAACAAGGGTATTGTGGCTCTAAATCTACGCCCTTAGAAACACAGGTTCCTTTTAATAAGGGGTTAATAAACGATTTTACGTATAACGGAATTTCTTTTTTCTGTAAAGGTTGCAGCGTTTTCGGGTGAATAACCGTTGCTCCGTAAAAAGCCAATTCGATAGCTTCACGATACGAAATCTGGTTTAATAAACTCGCATTTTCAAAATAACGCGGATCGGCATTCATAACTCCCGGAACATCTTTCCAGATTGTTACACTTTCAGCATTTAAGCAATAAGCAAAAATTCCGGCAGTATAATCAGAACCTTCACGCCCTAAAGTGGTAGTGAAGTTATTTTCATCAGCACCCAAAAATCCCTGAGTGATGTTTAATGTTTTTCTTGGAACATTTTTGCTGATGTTTTGTTGTGTAACCTCCCAATCTACTTCTGCATCTCTGTAGTTTGCATTGGTTTTGATGAAATTACGAACATCAAGCCATTGTGTTTTGATGCCCATGAAATTCATGAAATGACTTAGAATCGTCGTTGAAATCAGTTCACCAAAACTTACAATCTGATCGTAAACAAAATTATAGTTAGGTGATTTGTTATGCGTTAAGAAAAATTCTAATTCAGAAAAATGCTCTTTTACAGCTGTAAAAACGGCATTTTTTTCATCTTCAAATAAATCTAACAAAATCTGATTATGGTATTTCTTTATTTCCTGAACAGACGAATTTAACTCCTGAGATTTATCAAAATAATTCTTGATCACCACCTCAAGCGCATTTGTGGTTTTTCCCATAGCCGAAACTATTAAAATCACATCTTCATAACCTACTTTTTGTAAAACGTCGTATACGTTTTTTATTCCTTCCGCATCTTTTACCGATGCTCCACCAAATTTAAATACTCTCATTATATTAATTTTGTATTGTGGAGACGCACTGCCGCGCCTCTACGGTATTTAATAATTTTTATTTTTATAATTTTTCTAAAAACGAATTAATTCCGTCTTCGTCCATTTGAACAACCTGCCATCCGTCAAGGATTTTTGCTCCTGAATTTTCGTAGAATTTAACCGCCGGTGTATTCCAATCCAGCACATTCCATTCCACTCTTCTTACCTGATCTCTTTTTCCCTGTCTCATAATTTCAGAATAAAGGGCAAATCCCAAACCGGATCCGCGCATTTTGTCCTTTACAATCAGATCTTCCAGATGGATAGTTTTACCTTTCCACGTAGAGTAACGATAATAATACAATGCAATTCCAACAATCTCGTTTTCGACCTCTGCCACAAAAACATGGAACAAAGGATTTGTGCCAAAACCATCACGTATTAAATCATCTTCCGTTATGGTGACCGCTTCAGGTTCTTTTTCGAATACAGCCAACTCCTGTATTAGTCCTAAAACCGATTTCATGTCTTCAGGATTCCCTTTTCTAATATTCATATATTCTTATTATTAAGCGATTATTAGCTAAAATATTATGTTTTTATCGGTTGCTTTTTGCTTTTGTTTAGCAAATATACAATAGTAGCAAACTAACAAAATAATTTTTAAATCATTCTCACAAAAAAAACGATATTTGTGACTTAAAAATAAAACTACAACGATTTAGTAATGGAAGAACGCAATAAAACACTGGGAGAGTTTATTATTGAGAATCAAAAAGCATTTCAATACTCGTCAGGGGAGTTATCCCGGATTATCAACTCTATACGTTTGGCGGCGAAAGTCGTGAACTATAAAGTAAACAAAGCAGGATTAGTGGACATCGTTGGCGCTGCCGGCGAGCAAAATGTTCAGGGAGAAGATCAGCAGAAATTAGATGTTTATGCAAACGAAGTATTTATCCAGACGTTAATTAACCGTGAGATTGTCTGTGGTATTGCTTCTGAAGAAAACGACGATTTTATTACTGTTCAGGGTAGTGATAATGCCCATAATAATAAGTATGTGGTTTTAATGGATCCTCTAGACGGATCTTCAAATATCGATGTGAATGTTTCAGTAGGAACTATCTTTTCGGTTTTCAGAAGAGTTACACCAATTGGAACTCCGGTTACCAGCGAGGACTTTTTACAGCCGGGAGTTAATCAGGTTGCGGCAGGTTATGTCATTTACGGAACATCGACAATGTTGGTGTATACGACAGGTCATGGTGTAAATGGTTTTACTTTAAATCCGGCTATCGGAACGTTTTATCTTTCACATCCTAATATGAAATTTCCGGTTGACGGGCATATTTATTCGGTAAACGAAGGGAATTATGTGCATTTTCCACAAGGAGTAAAAAACTACATAAAATATTGCCAGAGAGAAGAAGAGGACAGACCTTATACTTCAAGATATATTGGAAGTTTAGTTTCTGATTTTCATAGAAATATGATTAAAGGCGGAATTTATTTGTATCCAACAAGCTCAAAAGCACCAAAAGGGAAATTGCGTTTGCTGTATGAATGTAATCCAATGGCCTTTATTGCAGAGCAAGCAGGCGGAAAAGCAACAGATGGTTTTGGAAGAATCATGGAAATCCAACCAACTGAATTGCATCAAAGAGTACCGTTCTTCTGCGGAAGTTATAATATGGTTGAGAAAGCTGAAGCATTTATGGCCGAAGCTCAATAATAAAAAAAACAAACCCGACAGGTTTTTGAAACCTGTCGGGTTATGTTTTTTTGTTTCAGTATCCAGTTTCAGTAACTGATTACTGCGACTGAATACTGCAAACTTTCTATTTGTTCATATTCTCCATTTCGAATGAAAAAGTATCTAAATCTACTTTTTTATCTACCAGGCTTAGTGCTTTAGAAACAATATAATCTACATTACCCGGAGTAAAACCTAAAGCTAACCCCATACGTCTTAACATAATTTCTTGTTGATCTCCCAAATGGTGGTCGATATGTACCATACGTGCTAAGTCATACAAACGCTCTATACGTTGTATGTGTAAGTAAGGAGGGTTTATTGGATGTTTCCAAGGCTCACTAAGGATTTCCTTGTATTCTTCTTCCGAGATTTCTAATCTTGAAGCTAGTTTGTCCAAAAAGGCTTGCTCTTCGTCATTAATTTTTCCGTCAGCAAAAGCTACACGAACAATTGCAGAGAAATGGCCTCTGTTTCTTTGTTTGAATTCGTTATCAAATAATTCTGAAAATGGCATAATTAATCGGTTTTTTATAAAACAAAGATAAATCTTATTTTAATTTAACAATTTTAAATTTCTCATAAAATTAAGCATAATTTTTCTAAGTTGTTTTACTACGGCCGCTCTTTTAGTTTTCAAAATTAATCGTAAGTTTACAGACCCTTAATCAATAATAGTAGAATTTTTATGTCACAGTTTTGGATTTATTTTCAAATAGGATTAAAGCATGTTTTAGATATACACGCCTATGATCACGTTCTTTTTTTAATCGCATTAACAGTTCCTTATGCCTTCAAGGATTGGAAACGTATTTTGCTTTTAGTTTCTGTTTTTACAATTGGTCATACAGTGGCTTTAGTGCTTTCTGTTTTTGGCATTATTACGGTAAAAGTAGATCTTGTTGAATTTTTGATTCCGATTACGATTTTAATAACCGCTTTGTATCATTTGTTCACGGCAGGAAAGACATCTAAGAATGATGGTGTGAATTTATTGTTTTTTGTGACCTTGTTTTTTGGAATTATACACGGACTTGGATTTTCGAATTATTTCAAGACTATATTAGGTGGTTCGGCAACTTCAAAATTACTACCTTTGGGAGAGTTTGCTTTAGGAATTGAAGTAGCACAGTTAGTTGTCGTTTTTGTGGTTTTGATACTGTCTTATATAGTGCAGACTGTTTTTCGTTTTTCAAAACGCGATTGGGCACTGGTAATGTCGGCTTTTATTGTGGGAGTTGTCATTCCCATGATTATTGAAAGCCCTATTTGGAACAGATAAAATAAATGGAATTAAAAAAAATAAATAAATACGATAAAGCGTATTTGCGAATTGCCAAAGAATGGAGTTTGCTCTCCTATTGTAAACGCAAGCAGGTAGGAGCTATTATCGTAAAAGACCGGATGATTATTTCTGATGGTTACAACGGAACGCCATCGGGATTTGAGAATTGCTGCGAAGATGAAGAAGGTTTGACGCGCTGGGATGTTTTGCATGCTGAGGCCAATGCCATTCTGAAAGTAGCCAGATCAACACAATCTTGCGAAGGAGCAACCTTGTATATCACGTTGTCTCCTTGTAAAGAATGCAGTAAATTAATCCATCAGTCGGGGATCAAAAGAGTGGTTTATCAGAATGGTTACCGTGACGATTCCGGAATTCAGTTTTTAATAAAAGCAGGTGTAGAAGTATTACATATTCCCGTTTTAGAAGAATAGATGAAATTTAATTCAAAATACTTACCCATTGTTGTAGGAGCTGTTTTTGCTCTTGGCATAGTTCTAGGAAGCCTGATGAATGCTCCCGTAGAGGATCAGCTGTTGGCTAGAAATTACTCCAAAACAAAACTCAACAAACTTATTGATTTTATCAATAATGAGTATGTTGACAGTGTGAATACCGACTCGATCGTAAACTTGACGGTCGATAATATTCTTTCAAAATTAGACCCGCATTCCGTTTACATTCCGCCAACAGAACAAGCAGAAGTGGCTGAAAGTATGAAAGGTGATTTTGTGGGTATCGGAATCAATTTTTATATGTACAAAGATTCCGTTGCAATCATCAGACCTGTTGAGAATGGACCTTCAGCAAAAGCCGGATTAAAATCGGGCGACCGGATTTTATTTGCCGGTAAAACGAAATTATTTGGCAGAAGACTACCTTCTGATAGTTTGTTTTCAAAACTAAAAGGAATAAAAGGTTCTGAAATTGAATTGACCGTTTTTAGAAAATCGGAGCAAAAGAAACTTAAGTTTAAAATTAAAAGAGATATCATTCCAATAAAAAGTGTCGATGCCTCTATACTGCTTGATAAAAGTACGGGTTATATAAAAATTAACCGTTTTGCGGAAACAACCTATAAAGAATTCAAAACAGGTTTAACCCGTTTACAGCAAAAAGGAATCCAATCCCTGATAATCGACCTTCGTGATAATGGAGGCGGTTATATGGAAGAAGCCGTGGCTATTGGTGATGAGTTTTTAAAAGACAAACAACTGATTGTTTTTACCAAAAGCAAAAATGGATCTACCGAAAAAACATTCGCCAATAAAGGAGGAAGTTTTGAAAACGGTAAAGTATACGTTCTGATTAACGAAAACAGTGCGTCAGCAAGTGAAATTCTGGCCGGAGCACTTCAGGACAATGATCGTGGAACTATTGTAGGTCGTCGTTCTTTCGGAAAAGGATTGGTGCAACGCGAAATGGATTTCAACGACGGATCGGCCGTAAGGTTGACGGTAGCGAGATATTATACACCAACCGGAAGATCGATTCAGAAGCCTTATAAAAAAGGAAATGAAGAATATTACAAAGAGTCCGAAGATCGTATTAAGTCAGGTGAACTTTATGCGAAAGACAGCATAAAAATAGCCGATACCTTAAAATTTAAAACACCAAAAGGAAAAATTGTCTACGGTGGTGGTGGAATCGTTCCGGATGTTTTTGTGCCGATGGAAGCAGAGCACGGAAATGAAAATGTGGCCTATCTACTTCAAACCGGAATCGTAGGACATTTTGTTTTTGAAGAACTCGATAAAAACAGAAACACTTTTGCAGGACTTCATTTTAATGAGTTTTTGGTAAAAATGAAAGACTCAGATGTGTATTTTAAAAAATTTAAAAATTACATTCTGGCCACAGGTTTAGATCTAAAATTAGATAAAACCAAGGCATTGGTAAATCGATATATCACGGCGGAGTTTGCCCGTCAATTGTACGGCGAATTGTATTATTATAATGTGATTCTAAAAGACGATGCCATGGTCAAAGCAGTTTTGAACTCAAAAAAGTAACTTAAACTCTTTTTTTATGGAAGATAGCAATGTTGTAAATGCAGAGATTGAACTTTTATTGGCGGTTAAAAATGCAGATGTGTCTGCTTTAGAAAGAATGTTGCATGATGACTTGCTTTTTAATTTACCTGGCGGACAAACGATCACAAAAGAGTTTGATTTGAATTCGTATCGTTCCGGTTTAATGAAAATTGAGGTTATTGAAGCGTCAGATCAACTTATTAATGTTATTGAAGATACAGCTGTTGTCAGTGTTTCCGTTTTGCTTAAAGGTGCCTACGATAATCAGCCTTTCGATGGTGTTTTTCGATACATTCGTGTTTGGAAACAATTCGAAGAAGGTTTAAAAGTAATTGCCGGTAGCTGTACAGAACTAAAGTAAGTTCTGAATAATTTTTTTTGTAGCGGCTTTATCCTTAGGGAAATAAATCTTAAAAACTTGTGATTAGTTTTCTCTCGCAGATTTAGCGGATTATTTTTTTAAGAGAAGAAAGCAAAAAAGGCAGCGTTTCGATTATTCTGAAACAAGTAAATCTGCTAAATCTGTAGAATCAGCGTGCATAAAAAACCTTTGCGAACCTTGCGTAAATCCCCGCGACCCTTGCGGTTAAGCATAAGAAAGTTGTATCTCTATCGAATACTATCATGTGCATGAGTCTGCACACCATTATTCCATAAAGTAAGAATATCTGTAGCAACTGCAGCGCCACTTCCGGCTGCTATTGCCAATTGACTTCTCCAGCCTGCTAAAGTTCCGATCACATAAATACCATCTGTTACTTTATGATCGTCATTTTTAAGCTGAATGCGTTGTTTTTCGGGAAGTGCTTTTTTGTGAGGCTCAATGTATTGCAGTAAACCTTCAATGTCAAAAGTATTGGCAGAGCCAATTCCAATAACAATGCTTTTGGTTTGGTACGTGCTTTTATTTGTTGTAACCGTAAATTCAGGATAAGCTCCTTCAACTTTGATTACTTTTTCGTTTGGAATCTGTGTAATGTGTGGGTAGCTTTGAGCTAAGTCCTGTGTGCTTTCAAAAAGTAATTCTGAACCTAGTTTACCGGGAGATATACCGTAAGCATTATAGAAGATAGCCTCCTGTAAAGAAGAATTTTTTTGATGTGTGAAAATCCCTATTTTTTTATCGGTAACAAAAGCTTTGTTTTTAGCTGATCCTAAAACGAGAGCGCAAGAGATACCTGAAACGCCTCCGCCGATAATTAAAGTGTCAAACATATTATTATCTGCCATTTGTTTTCTCTTCGATTTTTTTGGAAATTCTAAAAATCAAAAGAATCAAAACGGCGCAAAATGAAGCTGCGATTCCAATAAAAGCTACCGCACTGTCTCCTTGAAAAGGATTCTTAAAGTCCAATAACGTAATATTAAAAACAATTAAAGCTAATGCTAAAAGCACTAAGATTGAAGTGAAAATTTTCATATGGCTGTTTGTTTGTCTAAAATAACAAAATGAAATTTTACTGCAATGCATGCTGTAAAACCACTTGTTTTAAATTTTATGGGGTAAATTTATAAAAATATCTGTTAGACGAACAAACCTTTAACATTAGCAGCGAATAATTTAACAGCAATAGCTAAAAGGATCACTCCAAATGTCTTGCGAACCACTCCAAGTCCATTTTCTCCTAATAAAGTTTCAATTTTTTTAGATGATTTCAAAACAATATATACTAAGATGATATTCAGTACAATGGCTATAATAATGTTGATGGTGTGAAATTGTGAGCGTAAAGAAAGTAAAGTCGTCATCGTTCCGGCTCCTGCAATCAGTGGAAAAGCCAAAGGAACAATAGAAGCTGATCCCGGTTCTTCGTCACGATAAATACGGATTCCTAAAATCATCTCTAAGGCAAGAAAGAATAAGACAAACGAACCTGCAACGGCGAAAGAATGCACATCAATACCTATAATGTTAAGGAAGCCTTCTCCGACGAAAAGAAAAACAATCATGATGATTCCGGCAACAAGAGAAGCTTTTTCAGATTCGATGTGGCCAACCTTTGCTCTTAAATTTACAATGATCGGAATAGATCCCACGATATCAATTACTGCAAAAAGTACCATTCCAACAGTGATAATTTCCTTAAAATCAATTTCTAACATGCCTTATTTGTTTAGAGGTTAAATGTGGTGCAAATGTAAATAATAAAGTTAGGGCTTTTATTGTTTAAAATCTAATCCTGCATTTTTGTTATAAAAACATGTTTTTTGGATTAAAAAAGTGATATTTGTAACATTTCACGATTTGTTTTGTTGATTTGTAGGTGAAATGCAGGGATTATTTTTGCTTTGGATTTATCGCACTGACATCAAGATAGTTTGACTATCTTTGCACTTTATAAATTCAGTATTTTTAGTATCATGTTTCAATTAGGAAAAACCATTATTTCAGAAGATATTCTTGAAAAAGAATTTGTGTGCAACTTGTCAGCTTGCAAAGGGGCATGTTGTGTCGATGGAGATGCGGGGGCACCTTTAAGTGAAGCAGAGACAAAAATCTTAGAAGATATTTACGATAAGGTAAAACCTTTTTTGAGAAAAGAAGGGATTGCGGCCATTGAAGCGCAGGGAGCCTGGGTAAAAGGAACTGATGGTGATCTTGAAACACCATTAATCGACAATAAAGATTGTGCTTACGTTATTTTTGACGGAAAAACCGCCCTTTGCGGAATCGAGCAAGCTTATAATCAAGGAATCGTAGATTGGAAAAAACCGGTTTCTTGCCATTTATATCCAATTCGTGTAAAAGATTTTACAGAGTTTGCAGCAGTTAATTATGATAAATGGGAAATTTGCGACGATGCCTGTTCTTTAGGTAAAGAGTTAGAAGTTCCGGTTTATAAATTTGTCAAAGAAGCCTTGATTCGTCGCTTTGGAGAAGACTGGTATATGGAACTTGAAAAAGTAGCACAAGAACTTAAAAATTCATAAAAATTCGGCAGCCTTTACTATTGCTGAGAAATGCTTCTAAAAGGATCGAAAAAAGCAAAAGTAACGATTGAAAAAAGTTTAAAAAACAATCATAATTTCCTTGTTTTTTTAAATTAAAAGTCTATGTTTTATGGGCGTGCGGGGTCTTGATATGGGTTTTAAAATACTCATTTACAATATTTTAACACTTGTATGAAAAATATCCTACTTTTTGACTGTTGTTAAAAACTACGCCCGATTGTGAATAAGTTTGGCTTTTATTTTTGGCTACAAATGACAATCTTTGTACTCTACTGAATAAGTAAAAAAAGAGTGCAGAAATTAAACATAAAAGCCATGTCACAAGTCGAGCCAATATTGCAAGAAAATAAAAATCGTTTCGTAATTTTTCCTATCAAACACCACGATATTTGGGATTGGTATAAGAAGATGGAAGCTAGTTTTTGGACGGCAGAAGAAATCGATTTACATCAGGATTTAAATGACTGGAATAATAAATTGTCAGATGAGGAACGTTATTTTGTAAAACACATTTTAGCCTTTTTTGCTGCTTCTGACGGAATTGTAAACGAAAACCTTGCAGAGAATTTTGTAAACGAAGTACAATATGCTGAAGCTAAATTCTTTTATGGTTTTCAAATCATGATGGAAAACATTCACAGCGAAACCTATTCTCTTCTAATTGATACTTATGTAAAAGACGAAGCAGAAAAAGCGGAGTTGTTTAATGCCTTAGAAGTTTTTCCTGCTATTGCTAAAAAAGCAGAGTGGGCTTTGAAATGGATCGAATCGGATTCGTTTGCAGAAAGACTTATTGCTTTTGCAGCTGTTGAAGGAATATTTTTCTCAGGTGCTTTTTGCTCTATTTTCTGGTTGAAAAAACGTGGATTAATGCCAGGTTTAACATTTTCTAACGAACTAATCTCTCGTGACGAAGGTGTACATTGTGATTTTGCAGTGCATTTGCACAATCACCATTTGATAAACAAAGTTCCAAAAGACAGAATTAAAGAAATTATAGTAGATGCCTTAAGTATCGAAAGAGAGTTTGTTACAGAATCTCTTCCGGTAAGTTTGATCGGTATGAACGCTACTTTAATGACACAATATTTGGAATTTGTTGCAGACAGACTACTTGTAGAGTTAGGTTGTGAAAGAGTGTATGGATCTGCAAATCCATTTGACTTCATGGACATGATCTCTTTACAAGGTAAAACCAATTTCTTCGAAAAAAGGGTTTCAGAATATCAAAAAGCCGGAGTTATGAATAGTGGTTCAGGCGGAGATAGTGATTCTCAGAAAATTAGCTTTGATGCAGATTTTTAAACAACAAGAATAATTTTAGTGGCACCCCAACACACTAAAAATGATGAAATTTTTATAACGTATTTTTAAGATTGAACTCCTTTTCCAAATCGAGGATTCAATTATTTTAACTCAATTTCAATTTGTTTTTCAAATTGGAATCAGCTAACTATTGAGAATCCTGTAATTCTCAAAATAAAATAATAAAACACACAATGTTTAAGTATTGGAATTCGTTATTCCAATGTCTTTCATTTTTTCAATAACAATAAAAAAGTAAGCTTATGTATGTAATAAAAAGAGATGGACGTAAAGAGCCGGTAATGTTTGATAAAATTACAGACAGAATCAAAAAATTGTGTTACGGTTTGAATGAACTTGTAGATCCTGTAAAAGTAGCCATGCGTGTTATTGAAGGATTGTATGATGGTGTTTCTACTTCGGAATTGGATAATCTTGCTGCTGAAACAGCTGCTTCTATGACGATTACACATCCCGATTATGCGCAATTAGCAGCTCGAATCGCAGTTTCTAATTTACATTCTAATACGACAAAATCGTTTTCAGAAACGATGTCGGATATGTATCATTACGTTAATCCAAGAACAGGAAAAGAAGCTCCTTTATTGGCAGACGATGTTTTCGAAGTAATTAAGAATAATTCTCAGGTTTTGGATTCAACTATAATTTATAACCGTGATTTTAATTACGATTATTTTGGATTTAAAACATTAGAGCGTTCTTATCTATTAAAAATAAACGGTAAAATTGTAGAGCGACCACAACATATGTTGATGCGTGTTTCTATCGGAATTCATAAAGACGATATTGCTTCTGCGATTGAGACTTATGAGTTGATGTCTAAGAAATTCTTTACGCACGCTACACCAACTTTGTTTAATTCAGGAACGCCAAAACCTCAAATGTCTTCTTGTTTCTTATTGACAATGAAAGACGATAGTATTGATGGTATTTACGATACTTTGAAACAAACAGCTAAGATTTCGCAATCTGCAGGAGGAATTGGTTTAGCGATTCACAATGTTAGAGCAACAGGTTCTTATATCAGCGGAACTAACGGAACTTCTAATGGAATTGTTCCAATGTTGCGTGTATACGATATGACGGCTCGTTATGTGGATCAAGGTGGAGGAAAACGTAAAGGAAGTTTTGCCATGTACATTGAACCTTGGCATGCTGACATTTTTGATTTCCTTGATTTAAGAAAAAACCACGGTAAAGAAGAAATGAGAACCCGTGATTTATTTCTTGGAATGTGGATTCCGGATTTATTCATGAAGAGAGTTCAGGAAGATTCAACATGGACGTTAATGTGTCCAAACGAATGCCCTGGATTATCAGAAGTACACAGTGAAGAATTTGATGCTTTGTACTTAAGTTATGAAGCAGAAGGAAAAGGAAGAAAAACAGTAAAAGCGAGAGAAATTTGGGAGAAAATCCTGGAGTCTCAAGTAGAAACAGGACTTCCGTACATGTTGTATAAAGATGCGGCTAACCGTAAATCGAATCAAAAGAATTTAGGAACCATTCGTTCTTCAAATTTATGTACAGAGATTATTGAGTACACTTCTCCTGATGAAGTTGCTGTTTGTAACTTAGCTTCTATTTCATTGCCAATGTTTGTTGAAAATGGCAAATTTGATCACGATAAATTATTTGATGTTACCAAGCGTGTAACTTTGAATTTAAATAAAGTAATTGACAGAAATTACTATCCGGTAAAAGAAGCAGAAAATTCTAATGTACGTCACAGACCAATTGGTTTGGGAGTTCAAGGATTGGCAGATGCTTTTATCATGTTAAGAATGCCTTTTACAAGTGACGAAGCAAAACAGTTGAATCACGAAATTTTCGAAACCTTATACTTTGCTGCTGTTACCGCTTCTATGGAATTGGCTAAAGTAGAAGGGCCGTACTCTACATTTGAAGGATCTCCAATTTCTAAAGGAGAATTCCAATACAATTTGTGGGGAATGAAAGACGAAGAATTGTCAGGACGTTGGGACTGGGCTTCTTTACGTAAAGAAGTTATGGAACATGGAGTTCGTAACTCTTTATTAGTAGCGCCAATGCCAACAGCATCGACTTCTCAAATCTTAGGAAACAACGAAGCTTTTGAGCCTTATACTTCTAATATTTACACCAGAAGAACACTTTCAGGAGAGTTTATCGTGGTAAACAAACATTTATTAGAAGACTTAGTAAAACTGGGAATCTGGAACGAAACGTTGAAACAGGAAATCATGCGTCATAATGGATCTATCCAAAACATTGACGGAATTCCGGCTGATATCAAAGAATTGTATAAAACAGTTTGGGAAATGTCTATGAAAGATATCTTAGACATGTCACGTCAGAGGGGGTACTTTATTGACCAGTCTCAATCGTTAAACTTGTTCATGCAGGATGCTAATTTTTCTAAACTGACTTCTATGCACTTTTACGCATGGCAATCAGGTTTAAAAACAGGAATGTATTATCTAAGAACGAAATCTGCGGTAGATGCGATTAAATTCACCTTAAACAACGATAAAAAAGAAGAAACAGCACCAGCAGCGTCTACAACAGCAGCACCGGTAACTGTAGCTTCGGAAACAGAGCCTATTAGCGTTGAAGAATACAAAGCAATGTTACTTAAAGCACAAGCAGCAGATCCTGAGGATTGCGAAATGTGCGGGTCTTAATTTTAGATTTTAGATCTGAGATTTTAGATTTTTAATATAGTGTCATCAGACAAAATGAAAAGCAGTTATTGTAATGATAGCTGCTTTTTTGATATCAATAATTTTATGATAAAAGTGATAGTGGAAAGTTGGAGAGATGGGTTGGAAAAAGTTTCTTTGACAAAATTACAGAATGAGAATCTTGGGATTTCTTTAATGAATTCAAAAGCAAATACAGATCGGCTTTTGGATGATTGTAGTGTGATTTTAGAGATCGAAGATGAAAAGCTGGCTACAGCGTTTTTGGAAGAAGCGAATAAAATTGGAGTTAATTGTAACATTGTACCAAAATAAAATGGACTTGAATAAGCTTATTATTGAAAATAAAAACGAATATTATAATCTGGCAATTGAATATTTAAAGAGAATAGATATTAAAGAGTATGAGCAAGGAGAGTTTAATACGATTGTTCCAGAATCTATTTCGGTTTTAATAGATCATGATTTTATACCGACTCCATGTATCAAAATTAGATTAAATCTTCTCTTGGATGAGAAAGAGGCTGGAAAGTATTTTTTATACATTAATCAGGAAAAAGGATTTATAGACGAGTTTCTTATGTTTGATTAAGAATACTTTTCTCTTCTTCTTCAAGAAACGTAATTAAAGGAAATCGGAATAAAGAATCAGCCTGTTGTTGGGTTGTTCTCATTAGTTTTTTAGTCGCAATCGTGTCATTTCGCGGCACGACACTCGAGCGAAAGCGACTGACGAAGTAAATCACACTCAATATCCCATACAGTGCGTGCTCAGCGAGTGTGATTTCTCCTTCGTCGGAAAGATTTAATGGATTAAAAATAATTTTGTTTGTAACCCTAATCCAATTATTAAAAATCTGATTTATTAAGTGAAACAGTAATAAAATCTATTCCTGCAATAAAGATGTTGACCAGCCAAAATTGATTATGTTTGCGTACCTTACAGAATCTAAAATGTATTAAAAATGAATGTTAAGCTAACAGATAAAGATAAAATTAGTGTAACGAATCCGGATGAATTATACGAAATCATGCGACAGATTTTGTTTCGTGATAATAAAATAGACCGTGAGAAGGAACATTTCTGGATGATAGGGCTAAACATGGCAAACACAATCGTGTATATAGAATTAGTGAGTATGGGGAGCGTAAAAGCTTCACAAGCAGAACCAATGAATGTTTATAGAGTTGCGGTATTAAAAGGTGTTACAAGTGTGATCGCTGTGCATAACCATCCGAGTGGTAATTTAACTCCCTCTGAAGCCGACAAGGATACTACAGACCGATTAATACAAGTGGGGAAAATTTTAGATATAAAATTTTTAGACCATTTTATTATTAGTGCAGAAAAATATATGAGTTTTGTTAATATTGGATTGATGGCTCAATTAGAAAAAAGTTTAAAATATGTTGTTCCTTATAAAATAGAAGAAATAATCCGCAAACAGGAAATGGAAATCAGATTAGGGAAAGAAAAAGCGGATAAATTAAAAGAAACGACGAATCAATTAAAGGAAACAACAAACCAATTAAAAGAATCGGCAAAAGAATTTAAGGAAACCGCAAAAATAGAAAAGTCTTTAAGGATTGAATTTGAACAAAAAATTGAAACGGCTATCATCAATCTATTAAAACAGAAAATGACAATAGAACAAATCGCAGCTATTTTGAATCTTACTCCAAAAGAAGTAGAGCAAGTTAGTAAAAAGATAAAATCATAAAAGTCTTAATTTTTAGCATTCGTGTCCTTTCGGTACGAGAAATCACATCTAATATTCCATACAGTGCGCGCTCAGCGAGTGTGATTTCTCATTCTTCGAAATTACAAGCGGAGTGTGTTTTGCTCTCATAAGTTTTTTAGGTACAATCGTGTCATTTTCGAGGCATGAGAAATCATATTCAATATTCCGTACAGTTTGTCATCCTGAGGAACGAAGGATCTACGTTTGCTGAATCCGTACCGTTGAACTTCACTTTGCGGATTATCTCGTGAAGATACTTCGTTCCTCAGTATGACAAAATTGTGAAAAATAGAAACGGAGCACCTTTTGTTCATTTCGAGCGAAGTCGAGAAATCACACAAGAAACTCCATACAGTTTGTCATCCTGAGTAACGAAGGATCTACGTTTGCAGAATCGATACCGCTGAACTTCACTTTCCGGATTATCTCGTGAAGATACTTCGTTCCTCAGTTTGACAAAATTGAGAAAAATAGAAACGGAGCACCTTTTGTCGTTTCGAGCGAAGTCGAGAAAGGACACAAGAAGTAGAAAACGTACCGACTTAGATACTTTTAATTTCAGAATCTAGGTAAAATCTTAGCGTCTCAGCAACTCAGTAACTCAGAATCTTCCTCAAAACCAATTAACTATATCTCATTTTAAGACTTATTTTTTACATTATCGTACAAAAGAGGGTAATTTTGTTAAGGAATCCCTTTTTGTTTCATAAAATGTATTAATTTTTTTGGTGCAGTAAAAATAATTTATACATTCGCAGAGTATTTATTGAAAAACACAAACAAAATGACTAATAACCGTTTTTATTTTAGCAACTCTTTTTATTTCTTCTTTAGTAGAAGTGAGGATTGTGCTATGGTTATTTGAGAAAGTAAAAGACAAATAAAACTAATATACAATCCTGATGAAAATCAGGATTTTTTTTTGAATATATGACAACGAAAATTGCAATACAAGGTATAAAAGGTTCCTTTCATCATCAGGTAGTGAAAGAGTATTTCTCTGAAAATGTGACTATTGATGAATGTTTGTCTTTTGAGGAATTAATTGACAGTCTGCTTTCGGGAAAATCGGATCAGGCGGTAATGGCGATTGAAAACTCTATTGCAGGACCAATTATTCCTAATTATGCTTTGATTGATAAGAATAATTTACACATTATTGGAGAGCATTATTTGAGCATTCATCAGAATTTAATGGCTTTGAAAGGGCAGAAAATGGAAGACATAAAAGAAGTTCATTCGCACCCGATGGCCATTTTGCAATGCATGGATTTCTTGAAAAAATATCCCAATATTAAATTGGTTGAAGATAAAGATACAGCAGAAACAGCCAGAAGAATTCAGGAGAAACAACTCACCGGAATTGCAGCAATTGCGAGTAAAACGGCTTCTGAAATGTATGATTTAGCTATACTGGCGCCGGAAATTCAGACGATCAAAAATAATATGACCCGTTTTGTGATCATTAAAAAGCAGAATTCATTTTTGCCAGAGAACGAAATCAACAGAGCGTCAATCAAATTTGAGTTGGATCATAAAAGAGGAAGTTTGGCAGCTGTTTTAAATGTAATGAGTGACTGTCAATTGAATTTAACAAAAATTCAATCGCTCCCGAAAATTGAAACGCCTTGGAAATATTCGTTTTTCGTAGACGTAACCTTCGAGAAATACGAAGATTTTGCCAAAGCAAAAGCATTACTGAATATAATGGCAGAGTATTTTAAAGTGTTAGGAGAATATAAGAATACGAAACCATAGGGGGGAGGAAATTCCAAATTTTTGAAATTCCAAATTCCAAATCTTAATTAATACGGCTAAGGCCTAAAGCATAAAGCAAAAAAAAAACATGATTACAACAGCAAAACGATTAGATACAGTTGAAGAATACTACTTCTCTTCCAAATTGAGAGAAGTAAGACAACTGCAATCTGAAGGAAAGTCTATCATCAATATGGGCATCGGAAGCCCGGATTTGAGTCCGTCGAAAGCAGTTATTGAGGCGGTGCAATTGGCCATTCAGGAAGAGCATGCGCATGGCTATCAAAGTTATCAGGGATTGCCGGAATTGAGAAAAGGGATGGCAGATTTTTATCAGAATCAGTTTGGTGTTGACGTGAATCCGAATACGGAGATTTTGCCGTTAATGGGATCAAAAGAAGGAATTATGCATATTTCGCTGGCTTTTTTGAATGAAGGCGATCATGTTTTAATTCCGAATCCAGGTTATCCGACCTATACTTCGGTGACCAATTTGGTTGGAGCTGTTCCGGTATATTATGATTTGAAAGAAGCAAATGCTTGGGAACCGGATTTTGAGGCTTTGGAAAAATTAGACCTTTCTAAAGTAAAAATCATGTGGTTGGGTTATCCACATATGCCAACAGGAGCAAGAGGAAGTTTAGCGTTATTTGAAAAATTGGTTGCTTTTGCTAAAAAACACAACATTTTATTGGTCAATGACAATCCGTATAGTTTTGTTTTGAATGATAATCCGATGAGTTTATTGCAGGTTGAAGGGGCAAAAGAAGTGGCTTTGGAATTGAATTCACTTAGTAAAACTTTCAACATGGCAGGCTGGAGAGTCGGAATGGTTTTAGGAAACGCAGAAGTTATTGATGCAGTGCTGAAAGTCAAAAGTAACATGGACAGCGGTATGTTTTACGGAATTCAAAAAGGAGCGGTTGCTGCTTTAAATTGTGGTAAATCCTGGTTTGAAGAACAAAATAAAATTTACAAACGCCGTCGTGAATTGACAAATCAACTGGCAGAAAAATTAGGCTGTAAAGTATATGCAGAGGGCGTTGGACTTTTTGTATGGGCAAAATTGCCGGAAGGAATTGCATCTGCAGAAAAGTTCATAGACGAAATATTATACGAGAAACATATTTTCATCACACCCGGAACGATTTTCGGAAGTAATGGTGAGGGATATATCAGATTCTCATTGTGTGTGAAAGAAGAAAAAGTACAAGAAGCGATAGATAGATTTTAGAGTTCAGATTTTAGATTTTTCGGCAGAGTTTGTCATTCCGAGGAACGAGGAATCTCCGTTGTAAGGTCGACAAAGATTGGTTTTTTTGATTAAGGAGTTACTTGCGAAGATTCCTCGTTCCTCGGAATGACAAAAAATGATGAAAATATAAAGGTCTTGAAAAAACAAAAAGCCCTAGCCCTGATAGAAGCGGCATCCTTTTATGGTGGGGTTCACCATAAAAGATACAGCGGATAGCAGGAATAAGCTTTAAATAAAAATAAAAATGAAAGTATACGTAATAGGAATAGGGTTAATAGGGGGCTCGATGGTGTTAGACATCAAAGAGAAACATTCGAAGGCGACTATTTTTGGAATTGACAATAACGAAGAACACTTGCAGGAAGCAATTGATTTAGGGGTTATTGATCAGGTAGGGAAGTTGGAAGATCTTGGTGAAGCCGATTTTGTAATCGTTTCGGTTCCAGTAGATGTTGCACTGACGATTTTGCCGAAAGTGTTGGATTTGGTTGGTGAGAAAACGATTGTTTTTGAAGTAGGTTCTACCAAAAAACCAATTTGCGATGCCGTAACAAATCATCCCAAAAGAAGGAACTTTATTGCTACTCACCCGATTGCAGGAACAGAATTTTCGGGACCTTCGGCAGCAATAAAAGGACTGTTTCAGGGGAAAACGAATATTATTTGTGAAGTAGAAAAAACTACTTTCAAATTGCAGGAAAAGGCATTGCAACTTTTTGCAGAAATCGGAATGCGGATTCGATATATGGATCCGATTTCGCACGACAAACACATCGCTTACGTTTCGCATTTGTCGCACATTAGTTCGTTTATGCTAGGGAAAACGGTAATGAATAAAGAAAAAGACGAACAGGATATTTTTGATATGGCGGGAAGTGGATTCGAAAGTACCGTTCGTCTGGCTAAAAGTTCACCGGCTATGTGGACACCAATTTTTAAACAAAACAAAGAGTATGTGATTGAAACCTTAGAAGGATATATTGCGAATCTGACTCAGTTTAAAGATTTATTAGCAGACGATAATTATAATGCCATTTTTGAAGAAATGGAAAGTGTAAATAAAATTAAAGAGATATTAAACGGAATTACTATTAAAAAATAAACTAAAAAAAAAGATGGAAAATAAAAAAGAAATGAGAAAGTGGTTAGAAGATTTCAATTTAAATCACCCACTTGTGATAGCTGGACCATGTAGTGCAGAAACAGAAGATCAGGTATTGAAAATTGCCCGTGAATTAAAAGATTCTAAAGTAAGTGTATTCAGAGCCGGAATTTGGAAACCAAGAACGCGTCCGGGAGGATTTGAAGGTGTAGGTGAAATTGGATTGAAATGGTTACAAAAAGCCAAAGCAGAGACTGGTTTACTTATGGGAACTGAGGTAGCAACTGCAGCACACTGTAAATTGGCTTTAGAGCATGATATTGATGTTTTATGGGTTGGAGCCCGTACAACTGCAAATCCTTTTGCGGTTCAGGAAATTGCTGACACTTTAAAAGGTACTGATAAAATTGTTTTGGTGAAAAACCCTGTAAACCCGGATTTAGCTTTATGGTTAGGTGGTGTTGAGCGTTTGCATATGGCCGGAATTGAAAAATTAGGGGTTATTCACAGAGGTTTCTCTACTTATGAAAAAACAAAATACAGAAACATTCCGGAATGGCAGATTGCAATCGAATTGCAAAATAAATTCCCTGATTTACCTTTAATCATCGATCCATCTCACATTACTGGAGATCGTAAAATGATTTTTGAAGTAACACAGGAAGCTTTAGATTTGAACTACGACGGTATGATTATCGAAACGCACTACGATCCGGACAACGCTTGGTCTGATGCTGCGCAACAAGTTACTCCGGACGCTTTGAAACAAATCATTAAAGATTTGACGATCAGAAAAACAGATGATACTACAGATGAGTACAGCCAAAAAATGACTAAATTAAGAGCAAACATCGACGTTTTAGATGCTAACTTATTAGAGTTATTAGGAAAACGTATGAAAGTAGCAGACGAAATTGGTCAGGTGAAAAAAGAAGCGAACGTTGCGATTCTTCAAAACAATCGTTGGAATGAAATTTTAGGGAAAATGATACTGGAAGGAGAGAAAAAAGGACTTACAGAAGAGTTCGTTTTAAGAATGTTTAAAGCGATTCACCAGGAAAGTATTGGTCACCAGGAAAAAGTTTTCAATGCTTAATTTTTTTTAAACCATATAAGTTCATATAAGAAAATGTAAGTTTTGTTTATGATGAATTTGTAGCACTTCACAACTAAAATTAAATCTCCATCGCTTTATAAAAGTGTTGGAGATTTTTTGTTTTGCTAATTTTTTTTAACCATATGAGTTCATGTAAGAAAATGTAAGTTTTGTTTACGATGAATTTGTAGCGCTTCACAACTAAAATTAAATCTCTATTGCTTTATAAAAGTGTTGGAGTTTTTTTTATTTTGCTAATTTTTTTTAACCATATAAGTTCATGTAAGAAAATGTAAGTTTTGTTTATGATGAATTTGTAGCACTTCACAATTAAAGTTTAATCTGCATCATCTTATGATAAGCATGGGAGATTTTTTGATATAGCTATCTCGCCAATTTTTTTAAATGAACTTACATCACTTATATGGTTTAGAGCATTTATTTACCGTCTTTTTTTAAATAAATTATTTTTCTTCCCAACCTTTTTAATTTTTTTTGCCTCTATAGTTATATACAATCTTAACTTTCGTGTCATGAAATCAAAAATGTACCCATTTAAGCCGGAAAAGATTCAAGTAAAATTGAATTTATTGCTTTGTTTTTTATTGTTTTTAGGAGCGAAAACTTTTGCGCAAAGTCCTGAGTTAACAGTCCAAGGAGAGGAAGCTCAAAAAGTCAGAATGAGTCAGCTCATCGTCAATGTAAAAGTGGTTGGGAATATTGCTTACACTACTGCCGAAATGCATTTTTTCAATTCGGGCAACCGTCAGATGGAAGCAGAACTTATTTTTCCGTTACCCGAAAATGTTTCGGTTTCGAGATATGCTATTGATATAAACGGGAAAATGCGCGAAGCAGTTCCGGTAAATAAAAATAAAGGAAAACAGGTTTTCGAAGCTATCGAACACCGTCGTGTTGACCCGGGATTATTGGAGAAAGTAGACGGAAATAACTTCAGAACCAGAATTTATCCTTTGATGCCAAATGGAGAGCGAATCGTAATTATTGGCTACGAAGAAGAGCTTGCGGCTTTTGATAAGAATAATTTAGCCTATCAATTGGTTAGTCGTTATCCGGTGAAACTGGATAAATTTGAGTTGAATGTTTCGGTTTTAGGGGCTGCTGCATCTCCGACAATTACCGAAAATTCAGGCGAGGAAATTGCTTTTTCAAAATGGAACCAATCGTTTCAAACTTCATTAAAAAAGGAAAATTATCAGCCTTCTGAGAAGTTACTTTTTAAGATTCCCATTCAGCAGAATATTCCGAGTGTGGTAATGCAGACGATACAGGATCAGCATTATTTTTATGGAAGTACTTTTGTTGAAGGAAATAAGATTGCTAAAAAAATGCCGGCTTCAATCGGCTTGGTTTGGGATAATTCTTTGAGTTGCCAGAATCGTGATCTGAAAAAGGAATTGGATTTGCTCGACGCTTATTTTCAAAAAATAAAAAATACGACTGTAAGTTTGTATTTCCTGAATTATACTTTTGAAAAGGATAAAGATTATGTGGTGTCAAATGGGAATTGGTCTGCGTTAAAAAACGTATTGCAAAACACAAAGTATGATGGTGGTACTCGTTTCTCTAAAATAAATTTCCTAAATCATGATGAGTTCTTGTTCTTTTCGGATGGATTATCTTCTTTGAGCGAGAATGTTTTACCAAAAACGAATAAGCCAATTTATACAATTACCTCCTCTGTTTCTGCTGATTTTACTTTTTTGAATTATGCTTCGATGAAAACAGGAGGTAATTTTATTAATCTGAATCAATTAAATCCAATCAATGCTTTAGATAAATTGACCAATAATACGTTGAAGTTTCTGGGCATAAAAGAAAATCTTACGGTTACAGATTTGTATCCGATGAAAGGAGCTTCTGTTTCGGGGAATTTTAGTTTTGCTGGAATTTCACTGAATCCGAAAAATGAAATCACGTTGTTGTTTGGGTATTCCGGTGAGGCAATTGTAGAACGAAAAATTACACTGGATGTGGCTGTTCAAAATACTACAGACGTTAGTATCGAAAAGTTATGGGCTCAGAAAAAAATTGCTAATCTTGATTTGCAGTACGACAAGAATGCGGAAGAAATTGAGATTTTAGGAAAAAAGTACGGAATTATAACCAAGAATACTTCGCTGATTGTTTTAGAAGAGCTTCGTGATTATATGGTGTATGATATTGTTCCTCCTGCAGAATTGCGTGCCGAATTTGACAGAATTAAAAAACAGGAACAGGATACAAACCTGGCCAAGCAGAAAAATAATTGGGAGAATATTGATGATTATTTTACAGAGCTAGATTCCTGGTGGAAACAAAATATCAAATATACAAGGACAAAACCTTTGCCGAAGCCAAAAAATAAACCCGGAGGAAGATCAAATACGGTTTCGCAAACGACTTTCAGAAGAAATTCGAGTATTACAAACGGCTATGTTTCGGGTATTGTTTTAGATGAACAAAATCAGCCTTTGCCGGGAGCTTCTGTTAGATCAGATATGGAAAGTGTTGCTGCTGATTTTGATGGGAAATTTAGGGTAAAAGCTTCTGAAAACAGTACCATTGTCGTTTCTTATGTCGGATTGGATACCGATTCATTCAATATTGGCAGAAACAATGAGGTTACGGTACGGTTACAAGAGAGTTCACGGGCACTAAATGAAGTTGTAGTCACATCAGCATTAAGTATGAGAAGCGAGGGAGGATCGGTCTCTTATGCGAGAGAACCCGTTTCAGAAGCTGCATATTCAAAAGGTGAAGCTAACGATGTGCCTCCTCCTCCAGCCCCGCAGGTAGATCAGGTGAAGTTTGTTTCCCCTGTTGTCGCAAGAGCAAACGAGATCACTGAAGAAGCAAATGCAAATAAGGAAAAGCGGGAGCAAGCAGAAACCATTAGTGATACTTTGAATTTTAGAGCTGGGGATATAAATTTTGACAAGAACCAAAAGGAATCTAAAACATGGAATCCGGATCGTTTGTACCTAAAAGGATTAGCAGCTGCACCAAAAGAAAAACAATACGAGTTGTATTTTGAATTAAGAAAGGTACAAGAGAGAAATCCGAGTTTTTATTTTGATGTGGCGCACTTTTTCTACAATCAAGGTGATGTGAAAAAAGCATTACAGGTAATTAGTAACATTGCTGATTTAGGATTAGAGAACCATCAGCTTTACAAAACTCTGACGTATACCTTACGTCAGTGGAAATCGTACGACGATGCTTTGTTTACAGCAAAACAAATTGCAAAATGGAGAGCACACGAGCCACAAAGTTTGCGTGATTATGCCTTGGCTCTGGAAGATGCAGGGAAATATCAGGAAGCTTTTGATCAATTGATAAAAGCACTTGAAGTAAATTATTATGGAGAAATGAGCGGACAGTATGAAGGAGTTGAAGATATTATTCTGATGGATATTAACCGTTTGATGCTGGAACATAAAGGTTTGAATTCGGATAAATTAGATAAAAAGTATCTTAAAAAAATGCCGATAGACATTCGGGTTGTTATGAATTGGAACCTGATGGATGTTGATTTAGACTTGCATATTATTGAACCAACAGGTGAAGAATGTTATTATGGTCATACGGTAACAGAAGCCGGAGCAAAATTTTCAAAAGATTTTACACAGGGTTATGGGCCGGAGCAATATTTAATCAGAAATGCTGTGAAAGGGAAATACCAAATCAAGACGAATTATTTTGGCGAACGTGAATTAACAGAAAGTGGTCCTGCAACCGTAATGATTGAGATTTATACCACTAAAGAAGGAAAAACGACCCGAGTTTTAAAAACCATTCAATTAGGGAAAGTAAAAGAAAATGAGCTTTTAGCAGAAATTGTGTGGTAAGCCTGTCAAATTTAGAAGGTGTTTTCTAATTTTAAAAGGCGAAGTTGCGTTGTTCAATTCTAAAAACGTAATTTTGCCTTTTAATTTTTTAGATTTAAGAGCAATCTAAAATCTAAAACCGGATATCTAAAATAAAAAAATGACAGGACTCGTTTATAAATCTACAGGGAGCTGGTACACTGTGAAATCTGAAAATGGAGATTTTATAGAATGCCGTATGAAAGGGAAGTTTAGGATGAAAGGTATAAAAAGTACCAATCCTATAGCCGTAGGAGATATTGTGGATTATGAACTAGAAGAAACCTCTGATACATTAACAGGAACGATTCACACCATTCACGAAAGAAAAAACTATATCGTTCGTAAATCGGTGAATTTGTCTCATCAAATGCATATTATCGCTTCGAATATTGATCGGGTTTTTTTATTGATAACCATTAATAATCCACCGACAACATTCAACTTTATCGACCGTTTTTTGGTAACGGCTGAAGCCTACAATATCGAAACGATTTTGGTTTTTAATAAAATAGATACTTTTGATGAGCCTACTTTAGACGATCAGTTGTATATGCAACATGTCTATCAGCAAATTGGTTATAAATGTCTTCGCGTTTCGTCAACAGAAATGAAAGGTGTTGACGAATTGAAAGAAATGATGATTGGTAAGGTAAGTATGTTTTCAGGACATTCCGGCGTTGGAAAATCAACTTTGGTAAATGCGATGGAACCTTCTTTGCATCTTAAAACCAAAACCATTTCTGAAGCCAGTAAACAAGGGCAACATACAACGACTTTTGCAGAAATGTACGATTTGTCTTTTAATGCAAAAATCATCGACACCCCCGGAATTAAAGGCTTTGGGATCGTAGACATGGAAAAGGAAGAAATCAGCGGTTATTTTCCTGAATTTTTCAAATTAAAAGACCAATGTAAGTTCAACAATTGCCTGCACAAAGAAGAACCTCATTGCGCCATAAAAGCGGCTTTAGAAAAAGATGAAATTGCTTGGTCGCGTTACAACAGTTATTTGAAGATTTTAGAAGGAGATGATGAAAATTATCGTACGGATTCTTATGACGAAGACCGAAAAGCAAGTGATGAATTGAGGAAATAAGAGTTTTAAATTCCAAATTTTTTAAATTCCAAATTCCAAACGGGGTGGTTTGTGAATTTAAATATATAAAAACGGTAGAGATGCACTGCTGTGCATCTCTACTGCTGTGCATCTTTACTGCTGTGCATCTCTACGGGTGTGCATCTCTACTGCTGTGCATCATTGCAAATGACATTTTATCATTCACCATCATATTATGAAAGTAGTTATTCAAAGAGTTTCAGAAGCATCAGTAACAGTTGATCAGAAAAAGGTTGCGGATATTCAAAAAGGATTGTTGATTTTAGTCGGAATTGAAGAGGCCGATACACAGGATGATATTGAATGGCTGACCGGAAAAATACTTAAGATGAGAATTTTTGCTGATGAAAATGAGGTTATGAATTGCTCCGTTCAGGATATTGACGGTGATATCATCGTGGTAAGTCAGTTTACACTTCATGCTTCTACTAAAAAAGGGAATCGTCCTTCTTATATAAAAGCGGCGAAACCGGAATTTGCTATACCTATGTATGAGACCTTTGTAACATCTTTAGAAAAAGAATTTAACAAAAAAGTGCAAGCGGGTATTTTTGGTGCAGATATGAAAGTCAGTTTGTTAAATGATGGCCCGGTTACCATTTTGATGGACAGTAAAAACAGGGAGTAAAAAAGTCTTAAGGATTTGTTAACAACGTCAGAAAATACTATATATTTGACGAAATTTTTTACTAATGAAATGCTCTTTTTACACGTTATTTTTTTTCCTGTTTTCTCTTGTCTCTTTTGCTCAGAAAAACTTCTACACTTCAGCTTCTATTGCAGATAGTCTCAAAGAAAATGCCAATGCTGTTGTTCGTTTAAATCAAATTGATATTGAAATTGCTTCGCAAAGAGATATGACGATTAAAACACAAAAAGTGGTAACGGTTTTGAATGAAAAAGGATTAAAATTAGTTGAAGCATTTGAACACTATGATAAAACAAGTTCTGTAAATAGTATCGAAGCGATTGTTTACGATGCTTTTGGTGTTGAAATCAAGAAAATTAGACGAAAAGATTTTAAAGATCTAAGCACAGTAAGCGGAAGCACTCTTTTTTCAGATAATCGAATTGTTTATTTAGATTATACACCCGTTTCTTATCCTTTTACGATTGTTTATACTAGTGAAGTGGAGACTTCAAATACGGCTTTTATACCCCAATGGTATCCTTTGGCTAGTTATTATTTGAGCATTGAGAAAAGTGTTCTAAATGTTACCTACCCCAATGATCTCGGATTTAAAAAGAAAGAATTCGCATTTTCGGGTTTTGATATTAAAAAGACCACAGATACCAATACCCAATTGTCTTATGTGACGGGTACGATTCTAGCGCAAAAAACCGAAGACCTTAGTCCGTCTTACAGCGATCTTTTTCCGAGAGTAATGATGGGAGTGGAGAAATTTCACTTAGAAGGTGTTGATGGAACGGCTACTACTTGGGAAGCCTTTGGTAAATGGTATGGAGATAAGATTTTAACAGGAACTACAGTCCTGCCGGAAGAAACTATTGCCAAAATAAAAGCACTTGTTGGTAACGAAAAAGATCCTGTAAAGAAAGCAAGAATCATTTATGATTATGTTCAGAAAAAATCAAGATACGTAAACATCGCTATTGGTATTGGAGGTTGGAAGCCAATGTACGCAACAGACGTAGACCGTTTGGGATATGGAGATTGCAAGGCATTGACAAATTATACCAAAGCACTGCTGCAAACGGTTGATGTTCCTTCCTATAATACAATTTTGTATGGAGACACTTACAAAAGAAATATTCAATCTGACTTTGTTTCCATGCAGGGAAACCATATGATTTTGGCAATTCCAACAGGGGATAGTTATACCTGGTTAGAATGCACAAGTCAGGATGATCCTTTTGGTTATCAGGGAATATTTACAGATGACAGAGACGTTTTAGTGGTGAAGCCTGAAGGAGGGATCATTGTGAGAACTAAAATATACGATGATAAAGGAAATGCACAAACCGATAAAGGAACCTATACTTTAGATGAAAACGGAAGTTTTACAGGTTCAGTTTCAATTGTGTCAGACGGGTCTCAGTATAATTCGAAGGCAAGAGTAGAACATCTGCCACCAAATGAAAAAGAAGCACACTATAAAGAATATTGGGATAATATCAATAATTTAAAATTAGAGAAAATAACCTTTACAAACGACAAAGAGAATATCCGTTTTACAGAAAATATTCATGTAAGTGCGGAGAGTTATGCTACTATTTCAGCTAACAAAATGATTTTTGTTGTGGATGCCTTCAATCAGAGTGGTGGTAATGTAAAACGAATCAGAAATAGAAAAAATCCATTTCAAATTCAACGTGGATATCTGGATTCGGATGAAATCGAAATTAACCTGCCGACCGGTTTTAGCATTGAATTTTTACCTGCGCCTTACGAGTTGAAAGGGAAATTCGGAGAATACAAAACCGAAATTATTAAAAAAGAGAATAACAAACTAACATACAAACGCTCTATGTTTTTAAATAAAGGAAAATATTCTAATAAAGAATACGACGAATACCGCCTTTTTATGGAGCAAGTAGCAAAAAATGATAACGCCAAAATTGTACTAATAAAGAACTAATCCAAATGAAAATTAATCAACTACCCATTATTGTATTCGCCTTCTTTTTTTCTCTTCTTAAGCTGACGGCTCAGGAGTTTAAATTAGGGAAAGTTTCCATTGCTGAATTAGAACAAAAAGTACACCCTAAAGATACTGCAGCTTCTGCAGCTGTTTTGTATAAAAAAGGGAAAACAAGCATAGAATACGATCAAACAGATGGTTTTGTTACTTTGACTGAGGTTGAAACCAGAATTAAAATTTATAAAAAAGAGGGTTATGATCTGGCCAATAAGGAGGTCTGGTATCGTTCTGCGAATGGTAGTAGGGAAAAAGTGCTATTTTCGGACGCTGCTACGTTTAATTTAGTAGCGGGTAAAATAGAGAAAACAAAGCTTAAAAGCGATGGATCTTTTGATGAGGTTATTGATAAGAACAGAAGCAGGAAAAAAATAACAATGTCTAATGTTAAAGAAGGATCTGTCATAGAATTTAAATATACGATCAGAAGTCCTTTCAGAGGAATTAGAGAATGGGATTTTCAAATGGCTATTCCGGTGAATTATTCGGAGTTTACGACTTATATTCCGGAGTACTATGTTTATAATGTAAGACAAAAAGGATATGTGTTTCCTAAAGTGACAACTGATAAAAATACGAAAAGTATCACTTTTTTAAATAAAGGGGGTTCGGGGTATTCTAATAGTCAGCATAATTATTTCGAAACCAAAACAAATTATATAGCAGAAAATCTTCCGGCTATGAGAGAGGAAGCTTATGTAAATAATATCGATAATTACACTTCAAGTGTTCAATTTGAGTTGTCGATGCTTCAATTTCCTAACGAACCGGTAGAATCCTTTTCTGCAGATTGGAACTCTGTGACCAAAACAATTTATAATTATGATGATTTTGGCCCGGAGTTAAATAAGACAGGGTACTTTGAGGATGATTTAAAAGTAGTATTGGACGGTAAAGTTACAAGTGAAGATCGAATAATGGCGATTTTAAATTATGTAAAATCTTCCGTAAAATGGAACGATTACATGGGGTATGGCTGCGACAGTGGTGTTAAAAAAGCGTACAAGGAAAAAACAGGGAATATTGCAGATATCAATTTAATGTTAACCGCTATGTTGCGTCATTCAGGTTTAAATGCTAATCCGGTTTTGGTAAGTACGCGTTCGAACGGAATTTCTTTATTTCCTAGCAGAACCGCATTTAATTATGTAATTGCTGCAGTTGAAACTCCAAACGGGACTATTTTACTAGATGCAACAAGTAAATATGCATCACCTAACATTCTGCCTTTTAGAGTGCTGAACTGGCAAGGTAGATTAATCCGTAAAGACGGAACTTCTGAATCGGTTGATTTAGTGCCTAAAAAACCATCAGGCGATAATGTTTTTATGAATTATGAGATTGATGCCGAAGGTAAAGTTACAGGAAAAGTAAGAAGACAATGTACCGATTATAATGCCATGTCTTATAGAAATGAGATAGATGGAGTAAAAGAGGATGTCTATCTTGAAAAGTTGGAGAATGAAAATAACAAAATAGAAATCAACGATTACAGCAGAACAAACGAAAAAGAAATTTTACTGCCGGCTATAGAAACCTATTCTTTTAAAGGAGACAATCTGGCCGAAGTAATTGGAGGTAAAATCTACATTAATCCGATGTTGTTTTACACCAATACAGAAAATTCTTTTAAACAGGAAACACGTGAATACCCGGTTGATTTTGGATTTCCTTTTGCAGATAAATTCAATATCACGATTAAGTTACCTGAAGGATTTGCAGTAGAGACGTTACCGGCTCCTGCGGCGATAGCAATGGAGGATAATTTGGGGACTTTTAAGTTTAACATCGCTGAGAACAGTGGTGTACTTCAATTGTCTATCCTGCATCAAATAAATGAGGCAGTTGTTACGCCTGAAAAATATGAGATGTTAAAAGAATATTACAAAGCAATGATTGCTAAAGAAACTGAAAAAGTAGTTTTAAAAAGAATATAAAATGTTATTAAGGGTTATCGGTGTTTTGTTTTTTGTGGTTTGGAGTTCGCTTGGAGTAAATGCTCAAAATCAGGAGTTAGGGAAAGTGACAATTTCGGAACTCGAGGAAAAAGTAAATCCAAAAGATACGACTGCAGCAGCAGCAATTTTGTTTAAAAAAGGGAGAACATTCTTTACTTATAATTTAAAAAATGGATTTGTAGCCAATCATGTCTATGAATTTAAAATTAAAATCTATAAAAAGGAAGGTCTTAGTTGGGCAGATCAAAACGCACGTTATTACATTGGTTACGAAAATTTGAATGAAGATCACTTGGAGTTTTCTAATGCGGTTACGTATAATCTCGAAAAAGGCGCGATCGTAAAAACAAAACTCGACAGCGAAGGAGCCTTTAAGAAAAAGATAAACAAATATTGGAACGAGAAAACAATAACATTACCCAATGTAAAAGTAGGTTCCATTATCGAGTATAAGTATATTTTGAAATCTGAAAATTTAGTTCGATTTCCTGATTTTGAGATCCAATATAGTATTCCTGTGAATTATTTTGAATACAAAATGGAGATTCCTGAAGTATACATCTATAAACCGATATTGGTAGGAGGTTTTCCGATCGAAACAGCAGCGAAATTGGTTAAAGGATATCAGGCTTTCGAGGATCAATACAATAAAACAAGTTCGCTTTCTTATCAGCAAATCAATGCTGTTTATAAAGGAAAAGACATACCGGCTTTGGTAAAAGAACCCTATGTTAATAATGTCGATAATTATAGAGGCACTATTCAGCAAGAGCTCGAAAGAATTCGTTCTCCCGATATGCCTGACAAAGATTACACAATTACTTGGGAAGGTGTAGCAAAGAATATTTTTAAAAGTGATAATTTTGGGAAAGAACTTAACGTAAATAATTTTTTATTAGAAGATGTCAAACGATTGTTGACGAACGTTGAATCTCAAAACGAGAGATTAAGTATCATTTTTAATTTCGTTCAAAACAAAATGAATTGGAATGAAGCTAATGATTGTTACACCGATAAAGGGGTAGCCAAAGCATACGCCGATCAAATGGGTAATGTTGCGGAAATTAATTTTATTTTGATAAACATGCTAAAATTGGCAGGCATAGAAGTAAATCCTGTTTTGGTAAGTACAATTGAAAATGGAGTTCCGGTTTATCCGACAAGAACAGGTTTTAACTATGTTATTGCTGCTGCGGAAATTGAGGGTAAACAAATTCTGCTTGATGCTTCTCATAAATTTACTTCTCCGAATATTTTGCCGTTAAGTGTATTAAACTGGAAAGGAAGACTTATCAAGAAAGATGGCACTTCACTGGAAATCGATTTAATGCCGAAAGTAGCGTCTAAAGAATATTCGAATATTTTAGCTAAAATAGATGCTTCTGGAGCGATTGATGGAAAAATAAGGATTCAGAGAACAGATTACGACGCTTATAGTTTTAGAATTAAAAATGCGACTAAAAGCGAAGCTAGTTATCTTGAGAAATTGGAAGAACAATTGGGAAATTTGAAAGTTTCGGATTATAAAATTGAAAACAAAAAAACGACCTTAAATGATCCTATTATAGAAACGTATTCCTTTACGTCCGAAAATCAATTCGAGAGAATAGGAGGAAAGATATTTATTGATCCGCTTTTGTTTTTTACAACGTCAAAAAATCCTTTTAATCAGGAAAACAGACAAATGCCGGTTTATTTTGGTTATCCGACACAAGAGAAAATAAACGTAAACTTGGAGATTCCTGCGGGTTATATAGTAGAGTCATTGCCTGCTCCTGTTAGGATTTCGTTAGAAAATAAAGAAATGGTTTATGTTTTAAGCATTGCCAATATTGATAACAAAATTCAAATTAGTTGTACAAAAGAGATTAACAGTAGTATTTTTGCAGCAGATCAATACAGCGGATTAAAAGATTTTTTCCAGAAGATGATCGGAAGTCAAAATGAAAAAATTGTTCTAAAAAAAGTATAAAAATGGATTTGAAAAACGCACAATTAGACGTAGATACCTGGATCAAAGAACATGGAGTTCGTTATTTTAATGAATTGACCAACATGGCACAACTTACAGAAGAAGTAGGTGAAGTGGCCCGAATCATTGCCCGTCGCTATGGAGAGCAATCTGAAAAGGAAAGCGATAAAAATAAAGATTTAGGCGAAGAACTTGCCGATGTTGTATTTGTGGTTTTGTGTCTGGCGAACCAAACCGGTATAGATTTACAAGCCGCTTTTGATAATAAAATGGATTTAAAATCGGTGAGAGACAAAGACCGTCACAAAAACAACGATAAATTAAAATAATGTGATAAGTCACGGCAAAGTTTTGGTGTGTCCTTTTTTTAAAATAAATTTGCGGAAATGCATAAAACAACACGCCTAAAATGAATTTAGTACTACACACCAATCATAAAAATTTAGAAGGTCAAATAGCAGTTACAGGATCAAAAAGCGAAACCAATCGTTTGTTGTTGCTAAAAGCACTGTTTCCGAATATTACTTTAGCCAATACCTCAAACTCTGATGACAGCGAAGTAATGCAAAAAGCTTTGATTGGGAAGGATGAAATTGTAGACATTCACCATGCCGGAACTGCAATGCGTTTTTTAACAGCCTACTTTGCTGTAAACGAAGGACGCGAAGTGGTAATGACGGGTTCAAGCAGAATGCAGGAGCGTCCGATAAAAATTTTAGTTGAAGCTTTGGCACAATTAGGAGTTGAAATTTCATATGAAAAAGAAGTTGGATATCCGCCAATACGAATCAAAGGAAAAAAAGTTAGCGCTTCAAAAGTAACTTTGGCTGCCAATGTAAGCAGTCAGTATATTTCGGCACTTTTATTAGTAGCTTCAAAATTAGAAAACGGTTTAGAGCTTACTTTAGAAGGAGAAATTACTTCGATTCCATACATTAACATGACGCTGGCTTTGTTAAAAGATTTAGAGATTCAAACTAGTTTTGAAGGGAATGTGATCAAAGTTTATCCAAAAGAGACCGTTGCTTCAAAAGAAATGGTGGTAGAGTCTGATTGGAGTTCGGCTTCTTACTTTTTCAGTTTAGTGGCATTGGCAGATCAGGCATCGATTACATTAAGCAGTTATAAAAAAGACAGTTTACAAGGAGATTCCGCTTTGGTTGGTATTTACGAGAAAATGGGAGTGGAAACGACTTTCGAAGGAAATAAAATGACTTTGAAAAAACAACCCAACTTTAAACATGAAACATTAAACCTGGAATTAAACAATACCCCCGACATAGCACAAACCATTGTAGTGACTTGTTTAGGTTTAGGAATTGGATGTCATTTAACAGGCCTTCATACTTTAAAAATCAAAGAAACAGACCGATTGGAAGCTTTGCGAATCGAGCTAACAAAATTAGGAGCCACTATTTCGGTTACTAACGACAGCCTGACTTTGGTTGCTTCAGAAAATATCAATCACAATATAAAAATTGCTACTTACAACGATCACCGTATGGCAATGGCATTTGCTCCTTTAGCACTTAAAGTTCCAATTATTATCGAAGATGCCGAAGTAGTTTCAAAATCATATCCGGATTTCTGGAATGATTTAAAAGCATTAAAATTCGAAGTTTCTGAATTGTAATTATTGATTCAACCATATAAGTAATATAAGTTCATTTAAAAAATGCGCTTATTTGGAACAACCTTCGGTTTTAACCCGGAGGTTTTTTTTTGACTTGGTTTAATGTAAATTTTTATCACGTAGATCTATAGATCTATTTGGATTGTTTTTGTTTTAAAAGTAGAATGGAGTACTGTTTTACATTTTACATCTCTCCGATAGGTAAGCGAGCGCCCCAATCATAAAGTTTAGTTTAAATGAACTTACCTCACTTATATGGTTAAAAAAAACACGCATTTTTGCATCTCCACGATATATAAGTGAGCGCCCCAATCATAAAGTTTAGTTTAAATGAACTGACATCACTTATATGGTTTAAAAACACACACACACATTTTGAGATGTCTGCGATATATAAGTAAACGCTCCAATCATAAAATTTAGTTTAAATGAACTTACATCACTTATATGGTTTAGAAAAAACACGCATTTTGAGATGTCTGCAATATATAAGTGAGCGCCCCAATCATAAAGTTTAGTTTAAATGAACTTACCTCACTTATATGGTTTAAAAAACACACATTTTGAGATGTCTGCAATATATAAGTGAGCGC
>NZ_JBIPCV010000018.1:0-42166 GCF_044007495.1 Flavobacterium sp. FlaQc-52
GGGTTTAAGTCTTTTGGCACAATCTCTCGCACAATCATGAATCATTATCAAACCATATTGAACTATTTTGACAACAGAAGCACCAACGCTTCGGCAGAATCTTTCAATGCAAAAATAAAAGCGTTTAAATCAAAATTCAGAGGTGTTAGAAATATAGAATACTTCCTTTTTAGACTCACTAATATTTATGCTTAATTTTTACTACTCCACAGGTTTTAGTGTTGATCCCTAATAAACTCTGGCTTTACCAGAACATTCACTTATCAGCTTATTTACTATACCTATATATAAAGGACAACTGTTATTCTTTACCTTACTCTCTTTAACAAACAAACCCGACAGGTTTTGAAAACCTGTCGGGTTGAGGGTGTACTATATAAAGAAAACTGATCGAAACGAATGGATTTCACCGGAGAAATCTTGACTACAATAATAAGAAGGAATCAACAACACCAAAAAAGATAGCATAAACACACTAATTAACAAAGCAGTATCATTTATTCTCTACCTTAAGAAAAAGTGGAATAAACGAAAAAACCGCAATCTCATCATAACATGAAATTGCGGTTTTAATTTTGCAGAGAGGATGGGATTCGAACCCACGATACAGTTACCCATATACTAGCTTTCCAGGCTAGCTCCTTCAACCACTCGGACACCTCTCTATTTTCGGTTTGCAAATAACATAAAAAAAAGTGACTTACAAAAGTAAAATCCAACATTCCTTTTAAATACTTTTTCTAAACTCCTCCATAAACAATTTTACGGCCTTTTTCTGGTATCCTCCCATCGTCAACATAAAGGAATCTCTTTTAGTCGGAACTCCGGTAATAACAATAGATTTCAGATTATCCCAGCCTTTCAGCGCTTTTTCAGCAACTATAGTCGCCCAATCGCTGTTTTCTACCATTTGCAACAAAGCATGAATAGAATTTAATTCGATCGCAATTTTGGGTTTCATATTGTGTTTGAGAAACAACCCTTCTACAAATTCTCTCGAATTAGAACCTTTTCCCGGCAAAATAAGTGGAATCTCTTCTATTTTCTTGAAAGCAATCTTATCTAAAATCGCCAAAGGATGTGATTTTGAAACCACCATCACCATCTGAGAAGTAAACAAAGGCACTTTCTTAATTGGAAGTCCAATTTCGTGAGACGAAATAACCAAAACCAAATCTAATTCGTTCTTCATTAGTTTCTGCTCTAAAGCTTCAGTTGTTCCGTATTCTACCACAATTTTCAAATTCTGATATCTTTTTGCAAACGAATTGATCACCGGTAAAATCAAAAGTCCAAAGATATAGGTCACACCAAGTCGCAACTCCCCACCAATCATATCGTTTAAATCATCAATTGCCTGCTTACCGTTTTGCACCTTTTCTATAACCTGTTTGGCATGAATCAAAAAAACAGATCCGGCTTCGGTAAGTTGTACTTTTTTCCCAATTCTGACGAATAAAGGCATCCCGAGTTCTTCTTCGAGTTTTTTTATTTGCTGTGATAATCCGGATTGTGTTACATAACAAAGCTCCGCTGCTTTTGTAAAATGTAATACCTCAGCTGTTTTTATAAAATAGTGTAGTTGATAGATTTCCATATTGATAAGTTTTACTACTTATTATAAGTAAAATTATTAATTTTTCTAATGAAATCATAATTCCGAACTTTGTAAAAAAACAAAAGGCATCATGTTTAAGGCGTTAAAATCAAAAAACTTCAAATTATTCTTTTACGGTCAGTCGGTTTCGGTTATTGGTACCTGGATGCAAAAAACTGCTGTAAGCTGGATGGTTTATAGCATAACAGGATCTGTATTTTTACTTGGACTGGCGACTTTTTTAAGTATGATTCCGTCCTTATTTTTAGCACCTCTGGTCGGAAGTATTATTGGCCGTTACGACAGACATCGCTGTATGATGGTATTACAATCTTTGGCAATGCTACAGGCAGGCGCATTGGCACTCCTTATTTATCTAAAAATATACAACATTAACTTTATACTAGCGCTGAGTCTTATACAGGGTATTATCAATGCTTTTGATATGACTTGTAGACAAACTATGATGATTGATATTGTAAACGACAAAGAGGATTTACCAAATGCAGTAGCGCTAAACTCAACTCTAAACAACTTTGCGAGAATTGCAGGACCCGCTCTTGCCGGAATTATTTTGCATCAATACGGTGAAGACATTTGTTTTATGGGAAACTTTCTAAGTTATATTCCGGTTCTAATTTCTTTGATGTTGATGAAAATCACACCCCATATCAAAGCAGAAAACAAACTCAAAATGTTGGATGATTTCATGGAAGGTATGGATTATGTGAAAAAAGAAACTGAAATGGCCCGAATGTTACTTATGCTTATGTGCAGTAGTTTGTTTGTAATTTCTTTTAATACGCTTATGCCTGTTTTTGCTAAAGATATTTTTAACGGAAATGCTCAGACTTTTAGCTGGTTTGAAAGTGCCGCCGGTATTGGCTCTGTTTTAGCTGCCATCTACCTTGCCAACTTAAAAACATCCAAAAACATGAATAAAATAATGATTGCATCGAGTTTACTGCTCGGTTTCAGTGTCATTATTCTAGCGATTTCGGGCAGTCTGGCTGTTGCTCTTATTTGTATGACCTTGAGTGGTATTGGAATGATGGGACAAACCTCATCGATAAATATTTATATTCAGACACAAAGTGCTGTAAACATGCGTTCGAGAAGTATTAGTTATTATATGATGGCTTATCAGGGAATGATTCCTGTGGGCAGTTTGATTATTGGGTACATTTCTCATTCACTTGGTGTACGAGCGACAGTGGCTATTCAGGGGGTAATCTGTCTTATCTCTGTGCTTGTTTATGTGTATTACAAAAATCACAAAACTGCAGAGGAATTGGAGACTTGCCCTGTTCAATACAGAAATACTGATAATTTAAAATCCAATAATTAAATTCCAAATTCCAAACTTGTGGACTTGTGAGCTTTGAACCATATAAGTAATATAAGTTCATTTTAGATTTGGTTTCTTGGTATCTGGTATTTTTTAAATATAGTTGGAAGTATATTGAGAGTTACTTCTCTTTCGTGCAAAAACATATTGCATAATTATATGGAAAAGTATGTCTTCAATGAAGCCTCTAAATCAAAACGGAAAAATTTACGTTTATCTGCTAAAAACAAAATTCCAAAATTAAGAAATCAATTTTCTCAATTTTGGAATTTGGAATTTTAAATATTGGAATTTAATTATTTATAGCGAAGTTTCTCCGCGCAAAGCGGTTTCGAATATTGTTTTGAAGTTTTCTGCTTTGATTTTATGCCCTAGTAGATACATTAGTTTTGTAATTGCGGCTTCGGTTGTAATGTCTTTTCCTGAAATTACGCCTAATTCTTTCAGAGCTGTACTGGTTTCGTATTGCCCCATGTTCACACTTCCTCCCGAACATTGTGTAACATTTACAATATGCAAGCCGGATTGAATTGCTTTTTTTATCAAACTTAAAAACCAATCTTCGGTTGGAGCATTTCCGGAACCGTATGTTTCCAAAACAATTCCCTTTAAGCCGGGAGTTGCCAGAATCGAACCCAAAACAGCTTCGCTCATTCCGGGAAACATTTTTACAATTGCTACATGATTGTCCAGATTCTTATGGACAATTAAGTCTGCAGCCGATTTTATAGGCAGAAATAAATGTTCGTTTAATTTCAAATGTACACCTGACTCTACTAATTCAGGATAATTAGGTGCGGTAAAGGCTTTAAAATGTTCTGCATTTACTTTTGAAGTTCGATTGCCTCGGTATAATTTATATTCAAAATACAAACAAACCTCATGAATCACAGGTTTACCATTTTCCTGAAGTGAAGCAATCTGAATAGCAGTAATCAGATTTTCTTTAGCATCGGTGCGCAAATCTCCAATTGGTAATTGCGATCCGGTAAACACTACAGGTTTAGCTAAATTCTCAAGCATAAAACTCAATGCTGAAGCAGAATACGACATTGTATCTGAACCATGTAACACTACAAACCCATCAAAAGGGATATAGTTCTCCTCGATAATTGTGGCAATTTTGGTCCACATTTCGGGATTCATATTGGAAGAGTCAATCGGATTCTCAAATGAAACCGTTTCGATTTCACAATCCAATTGTTTTAACTCCGGAATTTTTTGTAATAATTTACTAAAGTTGAAAGCTTTGAGCGCTCCTGTCTCAAAATCTTTGCTCATACCGATAGTTCCTCCGGTATAAATTAAAAGTATTTTAGCTTTAGATGACATCCTGATATTTTAATTTACTAACCACCGGATTGGCGTACATAGCCAAAAATCCTTGTCTTGTAACCGGATTATCGCTACCAATTCTCATTTCTAAACGACGTTCAAAAAGGGATTTCTCGCTCTCTTTGTACTTGTGTGAGAATTTATCTGTCTCGTTCAAAATATCGTAAGCGATAAAATTGGTCGGCCATAATTGATAGTTTTTCAAAACAGAATCATCAATTACTTGTGCCAAAGCCTGAATTTGTTTGTTGGCATTATCATTCTCCGCTGCAATCTGATCAATTTCTGTATCTAAAACATCTCCAACAGAAATATGTATTCTTTTCTTAGTTCCCATGATACCACTTAAAATGGTCATGAAATCTTCGTTTTTCTCTTTAATATAAACTTCGTTGTTTGCTTCTGCCATTAATTGTGGCATTTTCAAAACATCTGTCGGATCGTACTCGTATGAAATGGAAACCGGAACTATTTTTATCTTTTTAAAATAATCCATTAGATTAGCCTCATCAGAACCCATTCCGATCATTTTAAGTACTCCCGGATTGGTCTCGTCATTTCCGTCTTTGGTACGTCCTTCTCTTTGCGCAATCCAAACTGAACGATTTTCGCGAAGCAGTAATTGTCCCATATACTCAGACAATAACTTAGAACTTTGTAACATTTCTCTTGGCGTTAAACCTCTCAGAACTAAAAAGTTTCTATTCAGTTTTGCCAGTGTGCTTAAAAATGCTTTTTTAACTAAATTATCTCCAATAGCAGATGCCGTCATCACCAAACCGTGTTCGAATAAACAAACGTTCAGCAAAGTGGTATCTAACAAAATATCACGGTGATTGGAGACAAATAAATAGGAAGTATTTTTTTCTAATTTCTCAAAGCCTGAAGTTGTAAGTCCTTCTGAACTTCTTTCCAGTACTTTCTGAATCGTATGATAAATAAAATTACACTGAAAATCACGAATCGAATGTGTTTTTCTCAATTGATCTTTCCAAACTTCGTCTTCTAACTCCGGAAAAGTAAAATTCATCATGGCTTTCATCATCGGATGATTAGCAACACCATGAAGTGCTTCATTTATTTCTGAATCATAAAAAGGTCGAATGGCATCAAATCTCTGCATTATAAATATCTATTTTAATGCGCAAAAGAACAAAAAAAAATTCAAAGTATTGTAAGTTGTGGGTTAAATACCAAAAACGTCTTTTGAATTTTGTGTTGTAATTGCCGCTATTTCTGCTTCAGAAACGTTATAAATATCTGCTAATTTTGCTACTACATTAATAACATAACTACTTTCATTTCTCTTTCCACGGTACGGAATTGGCGCCAAATAGGGCGAATCGGTTTCGAGAACAATATGTCTTAAATCGATTTGATTTAAAAACTGATCAATTTTTCCGTTTTTAAAAGTTACTACACCCCCGATTCCGAGCTTCATATTGTAGGATATTGCTTGTAAAGCCTGTTCCTGTGTTCCGGTAAAACAGTGAAAAATTCCAAATAAATCGGCTGATTTCTCTTCTTCGAGAATTTCAAAGATCTCATCGAACGCTTCACGGCAATGAATTACGATCGGTAATTTATATTGTTTCGCTAACTGAATTTGCTTTCTAAAGGCGAATTGCTGCTCTTTGAGATGTGTTTTATCCCAATACAAATCGATTCCAATTTCACCAACGGCGTAGAACTGTCTCTTTGTCAATTCGGTTTCTACGTGTTTCAATTCGTCCAGATAATTGTCTTTCACGTAAGTGGGATGTAACCCCATCATCAAAAATACATTTTCAGGATAATTTTGCTCCAAGTCATACATCGATTGTGTTGCTGCAGCATCAATTGCAGGAATAAAAAAACGTGTTACTCCGGCGTTTATGGCACGTTGTATCATTTCATCACGATCCTGATCAAACTCTTCTGAATATAAGTGGGTGTGCGTATCGGTAATAATTACTGTTGAATTCAAGTGTATCAATTTAAAAAAGCCAAAATTACGACAATATTGTGCACTTTCCCAATTTGATTGTACTCACAAGTATTACGTTAAAAATGGGACGCGGATTAAACGGGTTCACTGACGTGAAGACGCGGATTAAAACTGATTTTCTTCTTTTTACTGAATTAATCTCTTTATCGTGAACTTTATTCTGTGTGTAACTTTTGGAGTAACTTTTACATCCTCTGACTACTACAAAGATTATTGCTTATGCTTTCGGAAGGGTTATTAATATCGAAAAAAGGCACTGTTATTTACCTGATTCTACAAATAATAATGCACGATCTAAAACCTCATCTCTTCCTTCCTGGATTCCTTTTATGGTTGGTTTTACTTCTATGTCCGGAACAATACCGATTCTTTGTGTTTCGCGTCTGTCCGGATAAAACACTCCTATTCCGGAGAATAGTGTATGAAATCCTTCGAAATCAAATTCAGAGACGTTGCCATCTGCGCCGGCGGTTTGGCTTCCGATGATGGTCGTATTTCCGGTGGTTTGAAAACACATCGCTGTCCATTCCGATTGGCTTACTGACTTCTCGTTGAGCAGTACAATTACCTTTCCTTTATAATGATCCTTATTTTCAAAACCGATTGAGGTTCCTCCACTCCATACAAACTTTCCCGGATAACTTAAATCGGGACGGGTGTAAATTGCAAATTCTTTTTCCTGAGGGTTTATAAACCTTCCTATTTCCTGGTAAGTGCCGTTCGGATAGTTTCTCATGTCAAAAACGATTGCCTTAGTCGCTTTTAAAGTCTCTATCATGTCCGGAATATTTCTGTCTTTTAGCACTCCCATATTGACATAACCGATGTTATTCTCTAAAAGCTTAAACTTTTCTTTCTTTTTTTGGGCTCCTTTTTTAAACTCGTTTCGGTGAGAATCATGATAATTAAACCAGGTCATTGTTTTTGTACTGTACTGACCGTCTTTTAAAAACTCTACTTTGACTGTATCTGAATTACTTAACAAAATTATCTTGACCAGTTTATCCAGATACGAAGCTTCATTTGACGCGCAAATCATGTCTTTATTTTCTAAAATAAGTTCTTTTATTGTCTTATCATTTATTTTAGTAATTACATCACCGATTTTTATATCGTATGCCTGTGCCAGACTGTCGCCCAAAATTTCTGTAACCACCAGTTTCTCCTCAATTATCTTACCATCAGCAGGAAAATATCTCTTTATCTTAGTAGTTGATGCCGTAGTAGGATATATGAAAAACTCTACATGACTATCATCAAGTTTAGACACTAATTTTTTCATTGCGCCATAAAAAGCATCAGCATTTTCAGATTTAATAACAAGCGGGATTGTTTTTTCTAAAGTTGTATCCCACTTCTGATCCATTTGGTATTTATCGGGGAAAAAATATTCAATTAAATTCCAGTACATAAACAGCAGTCGAAGTTTTGAATTTTGATCCTTAAAGTCCGGATTTTTATAACTTTCATTTTTCAAAGCAACATTTCCAACATGCTCCTTACCTTCTATATAAAAGAGCGTTCCTTGAAATCTGTTTTCTTCTATAAATTTTAATTTCTTCGAAAGTCTTTTCGAGAAGTTTTTATTTTTGCTAATCCACGATAAATCAAAGTTTTTATCAAAGTAGTCTGTATCTTTTGATACTACAATTGGCGCAATTGCTTTTACCTCGCCTAAAGTATCAATCCAATTTTCCAACACCAATGAAAACTCTTCTTTTGTCTTTGCTTTATCTATTTTTGGCAAAATTTCCAACAACTGCTGGTCCCAGTTAAAATCTCCGTTGGCTACCTTTGGATGATAGTATTTCAGAAATCCCCAGACTTTGCAAGTGGCGGTAAGTTTTTCGGTTTCGGTAATTTTTGAATTTGCCGACACAATTTGTGAAGACACAAGAAGAAGTAACAGGATAACCTTTTTCATTCGGTTTAAAATTTGGTTGTTTTTTGGTTGGCCGAATGTAAATAATAAATTTTAAAAACGAGGAATTTTAGGACGAAATAAAGAGTCGCAGTTTTCAGTCTCAGTCCCAGTCCCGACATGCCGAATAACTGAATACTGAGACTGAATACTGAGACTGAAAACTACTATCTCAAATCCCTCAGTAGAATCTGGACTTCAACATAATCTTCATAATCCTGAGGAATGGTGCGCAGGATCTCTTTACAACCGATATAGTCTTTTTGTTTCAATTTAGACAAAGCGAGATTCCAAGTTGCTTTGTATTTGTATGCCGAGGTTCCGGATCTTAGCTCTTCGAAGGTGGTTTCTGCTTTTTTATACTGATTGTCTTCTAATAAAGAAATTCCATAAAAATATTGAACTTCTGGTGTTTTTGATTCCTTTAGAGCCGTTTCAAAATGCGGGATTGCAGCTTTATAGTTATGAGCGTTAAAAGTTATTTCTGCTTGTTTTAAAGCTGTATTTACATCTCCTCTTTCCGTAAAATAAGCCTGTTCGTGTTCGCTATACTCTTCGTAAATCGGTTTTTGAGTATAATTAAAAAAGAACAATCCTACCAAAAGTACTACAGAGGCCGCAACTGCATAATTCCAAGGTTTCAGGGCAATCACTTTTGATTTATTTTTATTGAAATGGTTGTCCGAAATCTTCATCAGATTTTCTTTAAACGCCTCTCTTTCTGCTGCAATTCCGAATTTATTTTCTAATTGCTGCTGCGCTATTTGGAAAGCCTCAAACTCCGCAGAAAATTCCTGATCTTCGGATAATTGTTTTTCAAAATTCGCTTTTTCATCAACAGTCAGTTCGCCTTGAAGGTATTGATCGAATAATATGTAGCGTTCTTCGTTCATGACTAGTTATTTTTTAGAGATTTAAAGTTTTTATTTTCCTGAATCCACTGTGTTAACTGGCCAATGCATAATGACTTCTTTTTACGGACATACCCGTAAGTAACATTAAGCTTTTCGGCAACTTCTTCCATCGTTTTTAGGGTAAAACTCAACTTTAATACTTCCTGACATTTGTCTCCTAATTTTTGGAACATGGTATCAAAAAGCTGTTGTTTTTCATCAAATTCTTTGGTTTGCTCTACCAATTCATGAGCAGATTCACTTATAGATCCCGCATCTTCATTAATTGTTACCCCCTTATTGGCAGTTTTTTTTAATTCGTTTAGCCATTTTCTTTTACACAACAAGAAAAAGTAGGCATCAAACGGACAGGTTAGCTGTAGTGTATTGGCTTTGGCCTGATTAAAAAGCAGTATCATTATTTCCTGAACAATATCCTGTGCCTGATCCTGATTACCGGAATTGTTCCTAATATAGAAAACAACTTTCGGAACATACTTTTTATAAATCTCCTGAATTATAGTCGAATTATTAGCAGCAAGTCCTTCAATATATTTTTGGTCGGAATGAATTTTAGTTTTGGCCATAAAACAACTTTTTAATTCGCTAATGTAAAAAGAATCTTAAAATAAATTTCAAAAACAGGGGTAACAATTACAAAATCAAATTGATATAACAGCACAAGAATCTTTTTAAACAATTCAAAAAATGAAGTGACATGGAAAGTTATCAACTTATAAACGAAAAAAATCTGGATCAGTTTCACAAAATGCTTACCGCTAAAAAACGAAATGGTTTTGTCATTATCGAGCATAACGAAAAATTACCTTATGCTGTTTTATCCAAAGAAAAAAAAGAAATCAATCATCCTTTTCATCTGTTTCTTACGGTCCTTACTATGGGGCTTTGGTCAATCGTGTGGCTGTACTTTGTTGTTTCATTTTCAAAAAAGAAAGACATACTGGTCGCACTGGATGAAGACGGGAATGTTTTTGAAGAAAAATGCCTTTCGAAATAATTTATTAAAAAGAGGGGTAACAAATTCTCCATGCCATTGATCTACTAGTATAAATCGAAATAAAATAAAAACAGAGGGTAACAATTTCCCTTTCATAAACATCTATTCACAAATAACTATTAAAACTAAACATCATGAAAACAAATTTTAAAACAATCGGACTTTTATTATTCGCTATAACGACATTAGTAAGCTGTGACAACAGCGACAACAACGATGGCGACAACAATGTGATTCTGCCTGCAACTCCTGCAGCCTTCAAAAGTATCAGAGAACAAGGAGTCAAAAAAAATACACAAAACTTCACCATCACAGCTGCAAGTGGTGTGGTAACCTTTACTTCTGCCAAAGGTGTGAAAGTAAGCATCAACGGAGATTGTTTAATGAAAAACGGAACTCCCGTGACCGGAACTGTTGACATTGAATACATCGAACTTTTTGACAAAGGAAACATGCTTGTGACCAACAAACCTACCATGGGACTTACAACAGACGGAAAGAAAAACTTATTGATTTCGGGAGGTGAATTTTTCATTAAGGCTACACAAGGCGGTGTTGCACTTCAAACCTCTTGTTCTATGAGTATGATCATTCCGGCAGCTTTAACGGATGGCGTAGACAATGCAATGACCTTATGGACAGGAAGAATTGACGAAGCAGGAGAATTGGTTTGGAAACAAGCTAAAGATGGTGAAGGTCAAAATGGTGGCGGTGTAAAAGGAGAAGCATCAAACTACTATGTTACTTTTGGAAACTTTGGATGGACAAACGTGGACCGTTTTTACAGTGATCCTCGACCAAAAACAAGCCTTCTTGTAGATGCGCCTGAAGGGTATGACAACAACAACAGTGCTGTTTATTTGTCTTATGATGGTGAAGGAACAAATGCATTGGCCAAACTGGATACCTATACAACAGCCGGATTGTTTAGTGAACACTACGGACAAATCCCAATTGGATTGGCTTGTCATGTGATTTTTGTAACGGAAAATAATGGTCAATGGCGCTACGCAATAAAAGGGGTAACCGTAGCTGCCGGCGATATTTATAGCTTCACACTTGCCGAAACAACAGTCGGCACCGAAGCGCAACTGGTAGCAGCAATTAATGCTATTCAGTAACTTACTAAATACTTTTTGAGAAAAAGTGGTGATTAGCTCATCACTTTTTTTTACATTTAATCTGTTTTACAATTATTTATGATGTGCTACAGAAGCTAATCCTGTCCCCAACAGCTATCTGAACAGTGTCATTCCGTCATCTGCAACGATGGACAGAAAAGGACGCTGCATACCTCAGAGATAAAAAACCTCCTCGATATGAAAAAGCTTTTATGTTATTTAATTTTTCTTTCCTCTGTAATGGCGTTGGCACAAACTAAGGTAAAAGACACCATAACCCGAAGAGCAACTATTATTTACAATCAGAACGGGAATCAGGTTAATTTCAAACCTGAGACGCCACCTTTAATTCCAATTGCTGGTGCTCCAAAACCAAGTTATTCCTATCTATGGGAACTGGGAGACGGACATTACAGCAAAGAGGCCGAGCCTAAACATGTCTATAAAAACAAGGGCAACTACACCACAAGACTAGCCGTAACCAACAATTACGACAACGGGAAGCCTCCGGCAACACGTCCTAAAAAAGTTGCTGTAAATGACATTACAGATTCTAATTATAAAGACATTGCTTCTATTGCAGATCAGAACGGCTTTGCAATCTTAAAAAACTGTGATCCTATTCCGGAACAGGAAATGGTAGTTGTAGTGAGTTATCAAAATCTGGAAAATTATGTTTCGAGTGGAAAGCTTTATTTGTTTTACAATGAAAAGCAATTCAAAAACAACAATTTCGAATTAATAGATTTCAGGACTCATGCCAACGAACGTGAAGTAAAAGAAAACGTGGTGGCTTCGGTGAATGATCTTGAGGATACCAAATCGTATCTGGCTTCTGCCGAAAGCATTTCAAGAATCAAAAAATATAAAAATACCACAACTGAAGAAGATCTGGACGCCTCCTTGTCAGACGCCCATAAAACCTATCATAATGTTTCTGTATTAGAATTTGATGATGCCAATCCGGGCGAAACCCGCAATCTTTTTTATACGTTCAAAACGACTCCCGAAATGATTAAAGATACCAGCGCAACTGTTACGATGCGTGGCATCTTTGTTCCTAACCGAAGTTATAAAAACCATAAAATAAAGAACCTTGAGATGGAAATTGTCACTTCTCACGACCCAAACAAAATGGGATCTAACGGAAGTTTTATGAACTATCGATTCGTGCGTTTTAAACGGGTAAATTTCAAAACCCGTTTTCAAAACAACGGAGAAGGTCCTGCCAGAATGATTCGCCTTGAAACTGATATTCCAGATATGTTTGACAAAAAGACTTTCAAAATCGAAAGCATGTATCCTGAATGTCCGATTTGCCCGAAAGACGAAGTTCCGACAGTAAGCTGTCTCGATACGATTATCAAACAAAAACAGATCTTTTTTACGTTCAAAAACATCTATCTACCGGGAAGTGAACAGAAAAATGTACACGAAAAAGACAGTACAAAAGGCTTTGTGAAATATTCTATGAAATTTAATAAAGACTTTCACAAAGTAAAAACCAGAACCCGTACTGCGATCATTTTCGACAAAAATGAACCTATCATTACCAACTACGCCACTACCCGATTTTTACCCGGAATCTCTATTGGCGCAAAAGCGGGTTACAATCTATATCCGGATTTAGACAACTCGACGAGTTATTTTGTTGGTGCCACTATTTCTCCTTTTAAGTCGTATCGCTTTTACTGGCAGGTGGAATGGCTCAATAGTATCAATAAATATGACAGTGCCGCAAATGTAATTGACGGTATTGTTATAAGTCCCAATGGTCTAAAACAGCGTCAACGAACTACTACAAGCACTGAAAATAAAAGTGTCAATTGGGAAGTCCCTATCCTGATTCGGTACAATATCAATAACTATATTGGTGTTGGTGCGGGTTTACAAGCCAATTTCAATATTTCTGAGGAACGAAATCAGACTATAAAAATTGAAACTTTTGAAGGAGATTCCGAAAAATTTGTAATAAACACCAAAACAGATTCGAATTCGGTTAAAAATTCTTTTGCTGATTTTAAAACCGGTTTGTTATTCGACTTAACAATCGGAGCGGCCCGAATTGGTCCAAGTCTGGGGGCACGGTATGTAATCAACTTTGAGCAGAATTTTAATTATTTTCAGTTTTATGGAATTTGGAAGTTTTAGCGGTTTTTTTTTAAACCATATAAGTGATGTAAGTTCATATTATACTGGCTTGAATATTGTTGCGCTTAACTTTTTCGCAGCAAACTTTAAATGAACTCACATCACTTATATGGTTTAACTCCTCCACCAACAAACTTCAAATGACCTCACATAACTTATATGGTTTAATTATTCCCGCCAACAATATTTAAATGAACTTACATCACTTATATGGTTTAACTCCCCCACCAACAAACTTTAAATGAACTCATATCACTTATATGGTTTAACTCCTCCGCCAACAAACTTCAAATGAACTCACATCACTTATATGGTTTAACTCTTCCCACCAACAAACTTTAAATGAACTCACATCACTTATATGGTTTAATTTTCCTTTTCCTAAGTCTGACCGTTTTTGGGCAAAGTCAGGAAGATAAAATATACCATGTTGTAGATACTTTTGTGGGTAATCCAAGTCCGGAGGGGCTGCAAAACCTCGATAAAGCAGAAGCGGATTTCTGGAGAAATTCAAAACCAAAATCTAAGGCAGAATTACTAGCCTTGGTGGTTTTAAACTGCAATAAAGCCTATTATGAAAATCAGTTTGGGCAGTCGGAAAAGGCGATCAAAAGTTATGAAAAGGCCTGGCAAATCTATCAGAAGAACAAACTCAAAAACTACGATATAGTGGAGTTTTGTTTAAAACCTTTGGGCAATTTGTACACGATTCTGGGCGACTATGACAATGCTGAAAACACTATTAAACAGTATTATTTTATTGCCAATATCGAAAAAAACGAGCCTCAGAAAATAGCAGCAATTCTCAATTTATCTAACGTTTATCAAAGTTCGGGTAAAATTTCTCTAGCCATTGAATTGTTGCAAAACACTTTGAAAACAGAGAAATTATCCAATTCTCAAAAAGGGATTTTACTGAATAATCTCGGGAATAATTATTTATTAATTTCCACAACTAATTTAATGCGTCCTGAAATTCATCAGCAAGCTAAAAAGGCATTTGAATTGGCTGTTAACTATTTAAAAAATGAAAAAGAGCAATCCGAAACTTTATCGAATTGTTATCGGAATCTGGCAACACTAAATCGGCAGCGAGGAGATTTTAAAATTGCAAATTCCTATTTAGAAAAAGCCGAAAAACTGTTTTTAGAAACCAAAAATCAACAACCCAGAAAACTTGCAAAACTATACTACGAAAAAGCTTTATTGCTTTTTGATGAACATAAATACAATGAAAGCACGAAACTGATTTCGGCTATTTTTAAAATTTTAGTTCCCAATTACAATTCAAAAAACAGTCTTCCGGATCAAAATCAAGTGTATGCGGAAACGGTTTTAATTGATGCGCTTGATCTACAGGCGGAAATTTTTCAATTCAAGCAACCAAAAGAAGCAATACGAGCTTTTGAAATTTCATTTTATATCGAAAATTTAGTCATGAATTCTTTGGTTTATGAAAACTCCAAAATCATTACACAACTACGATCCCGAAACCGGACTGAAAAATGTATTGCTATCTATAGCCATTTATATCAAAAAGAAGGCAAAATTGAATATATTGAAAACGCCTTTCAATTGTCTGAAAAAACCAAATCAGGCATTTTAAAAAGTTTTCGTTCTAACATTAAAAGCGCTTCCGCAGCAGAAAAACATTATTTGTACGAACTTCAAAACTTAAACAATTCCATTTTAAAAGAACAGCAGAAAGGAAACTCGGCAACGCTTACAGAGCTAAACCGACTTATAAAAAAGCAAAACGAAATCATGCTTTTACTCAAAAAAACGGAGTCTAAAAACGGAAACTATATTCCTGAAACCTGCAATTTAAAAGCCTTATTTTCAAAACTGGAAAACGATAAAGCCATGATGATTTGCTATTTTATGGGATTTGAAAATCAATATTATTTTACTTTACAAAACAATCAGATTCGTTTAGATCGGCTTAATACAACGCCTGTATCAATTCCTAAAATTGTTCAGTTTATTGATTATTTCAATTCCGCCGATGCGATTACCAATGCTATTTCCGACTACAATACATACAGCAAACAGGTTTACGATATTTTAAAACTACCTAAAAAATCTGTTTATCCCAACCTTATCATAGTGCCGGACGGGATTTTGAATTTTCTACCGTTTGAAGCTTTAATTACAAAGGAATCCAAAACGACCAATTTTGCAAAAATGGATTTTTTCCTGAATGATTTTAATATTGGGTATACGAATTCGGCTTCCTTTTACCTCAACTCCATTCCCTATTCAAATGCTAAAAAAACGGTTTTGGGCATTTTTCCGATCTTCGAAAAAACCAATTTTGCTTTGACTTTTTCTAAAAACGAATTGCAATCGATAAAGAAAAATTTTGGAGGTCAGTATTTTGAAAACAGCAACGCCACCTTTTCTAATTTCAAAAATAATGCGGCGAATTATGCTATTTTGCATTTAAGTACACATGCTTCTTCGGGCGATTTAGAAACACCGGCAAGCATCAAATTTTATGATCAGGAAATCTTATATTCAGAATTATACAACCTCAACATCAATCCGGATCTGGTAGTTCTCAGTGCGTGTGAAACCGGGATAGGAAAACTATACAAAGCCGAAGGTGCTATGAGTATTGCAAGAGGATTTCAGTTTGCGGGTGCCAAAAATTTATTGTTTTCTTTATGGAAGGTAAACGATTTTACGACTTCTGTTTTTATGAATGACTTTTATACCAACCTCAAAAACAAACAATCTTATGTTGAAGCAAATGCCAATGCAAAAAGAGATTTTTTAAAGGATCCTAATATCCCAAATGCAAAAAAATCACCTTATTATTGGAGTGCTTTTGTTTATTACGGAACTATTTCGCAACCCGAAAAATCTTCCAATTATATCGTCTATAGCATTAGTTTATTGGCAGCAATTGGTTTATTTTTGGTTTTCAATCCTTATCGAAAATGGAAGATCTTCAGAAAGTCCTTAAAAAAGCAAAGTATCGAAAAATAAAGTTCAAAATTACCAAAACACAGCATTTGTCTATTAAGGCCAAAATCAATGGGGTTTCGGGAAGTTTTATTCTGGACACCGGAGCTTCTAATTCCTGTATTGGATTTGAAAGCATCGAGTACTTCGAATTATCGGCAAAAAAATCCAAAACTAAAGCTTCCGGAGCAGGAGGAACGGGTATGGAAACGCAACTTTCTTCTCACAATCGTTTGCAACTTGGGAGTTGGAAAGATACTGATTTCAGTTTGGTGATTTTTGATCTTTCGCATGTAAACGAAGCTTTACGTGCCTACAAAACAAAACCTGTTCATGGCATTATTGGCGCCGATGTTTTACTTAAAGGGAAAGCCATTATTGATTATTACAATCATTACGTATACCTGCAATAAAAAAGAGGCTAGTTTTACAACTGCCTCTTTTTCTTACCAATTAATCCTAATACTAAGAGTTTGCCGATGGATTAGGGACAATACATCCCGCCCAATTGAAGGCTCCGTTGGTGATATTAGCATAAGTCACATAGAAGAAACCACTACGGCCCCATCCTGCTCCCCAAGAGTTTTGTACTTTAAAAAGTCCCGTAGCATCATCATATCCTACTATACATACGCAGTGTCCACCTTGTCTGCTTCCGTATAGACTAGACCAAACGTGGTTGTTGTTACGAATGTCATAAAAACTTTGATTTACATCAAAACATACTGCAACAGCGTAATTTTGGTTTAGGTAATATTTGATATCTGCAACACTTTTTGGGTTCACACTAAACCATCCGCCAGTTTTTCTACCTGCAGCCCAAGTTTTTTGTTGTGATGATGGTTGTGTATTACAACCTCCGGCAATGTAAGGCATTTGAGCTTCTGAACATTCTCCTTGATTTTTGATTAGGTTCATCGCATCATTTGGATAAGATCCTGCTCCACAATTCCCTAATTTTATCTGATTGTATACGTATGCTGCACTTCTTGAAGCTCCACTCCAATTACTTTGGTGTATAGTATTGTTAAGATATCTGGCAATACTGTGAGCGGCATAACCAACTCCCCAGCCTACACAAGATCCTTCGCTTCCCTGATCTCCAACTGGAGGTGTCGGCAAGTTTTTTACTGCTGCCACTTTAGCCGTTAAAGACATTTTCTGAGCACTGGTTGTTAAGTCCGGTCTAAATTGGGCAATTTTAGAACGGTATTCTTCCGGAGAGGTAAACTGAATACTCTTTAAATAAGTGTCCGGCATTTGAGCCAATCCATATCTTCCTTTATCTAAAAGATTAACATGTCCGTCCATTAATTTTTCCTGAGTATCGATTTCTTGCTGATCATTTCCTTTTTCACAAGAATAAAAAGCAAGCAATGCTAAAAATAAGAGTGCAATTTTTCTAATTGAAAATTTAATTTGAGGTTTTTTCATAATTCTTTGTTTTTAATTGTTAATTATTAAGTCGGTTAAATTATTTAACAAATTTATCAGTAGTTTTGGCATAACATTAACAATAAGAATACCACAACTGTAACTTATCTTAAACATAACTATGTAACCGTGTATTCATTAATAAGAATTGTATTTAATTACCGTGAAAAAGAACGTCAATTATTAAAAAAATTCGCCCATGGAAATCATAATAGAAAAATTAATAAAAGGCATACAGTCGCATCCAGTTATACAGAACAGCACTTTGTCCGGGGTTAAAGAGTGGAAGAGAGCACATTATATTATACTGTCGGAAATTATTTCTGATGGTTTAGAAAAATCAGAGTTCATGCAAGGCTCTAAAAAAAATGAGCTGGGTTGTTCTATTTCGAGTATGACCTTGCAAAGAATTTTTAAAAATGACTCTTCAAAAACTAAAAGCTCTGATTTGCGTTTCTTAAAGAGTTTAGACAAACTGGCTATTTTTATTGGTTATCCTTCTTTAAACAGTTTTCTAAACGATGAAGCAATAGATGCCAACAAATTATTGGAGTTTGAAAATAAAACAGAATCGGCTTCTTTTTTTGAAAAATTGATTATCGATTATTGTCACGAAGAATTCAACTCTTTAAAAAAATTGCCACAAATCTGTCACGAAGGCTTATCTGATTTTGTGTTTCCGGAAGGCCCCTTCTCCAAACGAATTAAAGATCTTTTCGAAAATTATTCCCAATTAAACTACCATCTCAACTGTATAAACAACCGATCTAATTTTGAAATTTTTGATTTTAAAGTATCGAGCATAACCGACACCATTGCCATTATCACGGCAAAGGAGTTCTGGAATCTGGAATGGAAGGATGAAAACGACGCCATTTCAATTGTTTTAAATAAAGTAAACCGACAAACGTATTTTATAAAAAAGAGAGATGGGATTTGGAAAATCTGGGACAATTACAATCCTGATTACAATGAATTATCAACAAGGATAAACTCAGCGATAGAGATTCAACATCTTAAGAAAACGCTTATTCCTTAAAAGAGCTATGCGGTTCAGGCCGAAATTGGTTTCTTAAAATTCTTTATTTTAAAAAAAAAGGCTGTAGCATATTCTAACCCATATATATGATTAGAATAACGCTAAATCTATTTTTATACTATATTTGTTAAAGTTCTATTTAACAAACCGATACGTATGAAAAAAAAACTACTCTATTTTATTCTTTTATTAGTTACCAATCTGTTTTATGCTCAAGTCAACCCTATTGAGCACTGTTACGATGATACTTATTTCGATTTAACCGTCAACAATTCTCTTTTACTGGGCAATTTAAATCCAGCCGAAACTACCCTAACTTATCATGTTAGTCTGCAAGAGGCGAATATGAATGTAAATCCAATTTTGCAAGCAACCCAATTTAAAAGTACGGAGCCGTCTAGAACTATTTATGCGCGAATTGATAATAAGGGAACGGTCACGACAAATTATTTCAATCTGATCCTAAATCCAAGATTGAATACCGTTGGAGTAACCGCGCAATCCCGTTGTTACGGAGCAAATGACGGTTTTATCCTTATGCAATCTACAGGAGGAAAAGCTCCTTATGTTTACCGTTCTGTAAATAACGGTGCTAATAATGGGCCTTACCAGACCAGTCCTTATTTCTACAATCTTGTATCGGGAGTTTACACTATAGAAGCCCGCGATCAAATTGGATGTATTTCCACAACCTTTTTAGTCATTACCGAACCCAATCCATTAACAGCCGATGTGTTGGTTGATGCTAATAACATACGTATTACTGCGGCAGGAGGAACCGGATCTTATCAATATGCCGTCTCAACTATTGACAATGTATTGGTGGTGCCTTACCAGGCTAGCAATCTCTTTTCTGATCTGGCTACAGGGACGTATACCATATATGTTAAAGATACTAACGGCTGCATCGTTTCTAAAACAAATGTAAATGTAGCCCCAAGAAACACACTTTCTGCCGTTGCTTCGGTAACTGCAATAACTTGTAATAATCCTACAGCAACAATAGCCGTAGAGGCAACAGGAGGTTCAGGTACGTATCGATATTCGATAAATAATGGCCCTTCTACGACTTCAAATTTATTTACAGATTTGACAGCCGGAACTTACACTATAATCGTGACAGACAGTCAAGGTGCTACAACCTCTCTAACCAAGGTAATAAGTGCCGTAAATCCTCCCGAAGCTACTTTGGTTGTTGGAAATGTAAGCTGTTTTGGAGTTCAAAATGGCTATATAAAGGTAGAGAAAGTAAAGCCCTCCGATTATTCTTATAGCTTAAATGGAGGTCCATATAGAGATGGCAATTCCGACAACAATTCTTATTTTAACAATTTAGGTCCCGGTAATTACACTATAAATGTTAGAGACAATGCCACCGGATGCATAAAAACGCTAACGGCAGTAATTACCCAACCCAATCAATTAACCGCCGATGCGATGGTTGATGCTAATAACATACGTATTACTGCAGCAGGAGGAAGCGGATCTTACCAATATTCTTTAGATGGAGTACAATATCAGACTGCTAATACATTTAACAATCTGTCAAAAGGAACTTATACGGTATATGTTAAAGACTCCAACGGCTGCATCGTTTCTAAAACAAATGTAAATGTAGCCCCAAGAAACACACTTTCTGCCGTTGCTTCGGTAACTGCAATAACTTGTAATAATCCTACAGCAACAATTACGGTAACGGCAACAGGAGGTACAGGTTCGTATCAATATCTGCTAAACAACGAACCTCTTACTGCCTCAAATGTATTTTCAGGTTTAGTTCCAGGTACTTATTATATAACTGTTCGCGATACACAAGAGGCTACAGTAACTTTAATTATAGAAGTAAAAAACGCAGTTACTCCAAAAGCTGTTTTAGAGATTGTAACTAATGTAAGCTGCTTTGGAGAACAAAATGGTGCTATAAAGATACAAACAGTAGGAGATGGCGGTTATTCGTATAGCGTAAATGGGGGTGTCAATATTATTGGAACTGGCAATAACCCAATTCTTTTGAAAAATTTAGCTGCCGGCACTTACAACTTAACGGTTAAGGATAATATTACCGGATGTATCTCATCGGTAGCTGCAATAATTACGCAACCCTCTTTATTAACCGCAACTGTAGAGGCAAATCCACAAATTTTAACTATTACTACTAGCGGAGGTTCGGGACAATATGTTTTTTCATTAGACGGGAGTGCATTTCAATCCAGTCCTTATTTTACAAATATATCTTATGGGTATCATTCTGTACATATAAAGGATAGCAACGGATGTTATTTTATTAAAGACATAGCCGTAAATCCACCGGCACCACTTGTAAATGGAAAAAATGCCATTGTTTTCGAATTTAAAGCCGGACAAACTTTGGCTGATATTGTCGTTGAGGGTCAAAATATTACCTGGTACAGCAACAAAAGTTCGTCAACAGGTAAAAAGGCCGAAACCAGTTTACCTCTAACAACCGTTTTAGTCAATGGTATAATCTATTATGCTTCACAAACTATAAACGGGATTGAAAGTACAGAACGTCTCGCAGTAACAGCAAAATCTGATGGAGCACTTTCTACTCCTGACTTTGAGTTAGCGTATTTCAAATTTTCGCCTAATCCGGTCAAACACATTCTAACCCTTGACAATAAGGAGACAATCGATGAAATTGAAATTTTCTCTACTTCAGGTAAATCTGTTCTATTCAAAAAAATAAATACAACTCACTCTGAAATTGATTTGTCAAGTCTTTCAACAGGAATTTATGTTTTAAAAGTAAAAGCTAACGGAAAAGTAAAAGCCATAAAATTCGTAAAGGAATAATGGATCAAGGCTAAAAGTTGTGGAGCAGTAAATTTTTCCACGAATTTCACCAATTGGCACGAATTATTTTTTTGCCACTGATTAAAAGGATTAACACAGATTATCTAATCCTTTAATCTGTGGCTATTTTTAAAATTTCCGTCCAAGAACAATATACTTTAATCCCTTAAAAATAAAGCTGACAGGTTTTTGAAACCTGTCAACTTTACTTCGAGAAACCAAGGAATAATCTTCCGACAACAATAAAAAAAGAGCCTTCATTTTGAATAATGAAGGCTCTTTTTATTTCTGGTTTATTCTTTTATTGAAATCGTTTCAGTGGCGGGTATACTTTCTGTCGCCGGACTAGTTTCTGCTTTTGAAACAGCATGTTTTTTTAATGAAAAATAAGCTACGATCGTACTCAGTAACATTAAAGCACCACCCAGAATAAAGGGAGCTCCCGCAAATTTAAAGGGAGCATCGTCATGTGTAAAAAAGTAAAAAGTGTTGGCCATCATTGGAGGTCCAATAATCGATGAAGCACTCATCAAACTCGTTAACGTTCCTTGTATCTCTCCTTGTTCACTTGGTAATACTTTACTGGACACCACAGATTGTAGCGCTGGTCCGGCAATTCCACCAAGGCAATACGGAATTAAAAACACAAACATCATCCAGCTTTCTGTAGCAAATGCAAACAACAACATCCCGACCGTATATAAAGCCAAACCGATATAGATACTTTTTTCGTTTCCTATTTTTGGATTGATCCATCGTACCAATCCTCCTTGTACGACTCCTACGAGTAAACCAATTATTCCCAATGAAATTCCGATCATGCGCTCATCCCAATTAAATCGATAGATCGTAAAGAAACTCCAGTTACTTTGTACGGCATGGGAACCTACATACAACAAAAATATCGCGGAGATAAGTCCAATTAAGGTTGGATGTTTTCTTAAACCTAAAATAGCACCAACCGGATTCGCTCTTTTCCAGTCGAAAGCTCTGCGGTTTTCTTTCTTTAAGGATTCCGGCAAGATAAAAAAGCCATATAAAAAATTCACCATACACAAAACGGCAGCCGCATAAAAAGGAACTCTGGAACCATATTGTCCTAATAATCCCCCGATAACCGGACCAATAATAAATCCTAAACCAAAAGCAGCTCCGATCAATCCGAAGTTTTTAGCTCTGTTTTCGGGCGTACTTACATCGGCAATATAAGCCGAAGCCGTTGTAATACTCGCTCCGGTGATTCCGGCAATGATACGTCCAACAAATAACCATATAATTGTAGGCGAAAAAGCCAATAAAAGATAATCTAATGAAAACCCGAAAAGAGAAATTAAGAGAATCGGTCTACGTCCGTATTTATCACTCAAATTACCAATTACGGGAGCAAACACAAACTGGGTTATGGCATAGGCAAAAGTCAACCAGCCACCCACTTTTGCGGCCTCACTAATATCACCATGTATCAATTCTTCAATTAGTTTCGGAATTACCGGTATAATAATCCCCCATCCGGTAATATCAATTAACATGGTTATGAAAATAAAACCAATAGCCGCAGATTTATTTTTTTGTAACATAGCTGTTTTTTAGTAAGGTGATACAAATAAACAAAAAAAGGAAGGGCTTTTTTTGTAAAATTCCAACTTATTTGATGGTGATAAAAAATTCCAAATTCCAATCAGGGAATTCGGGATCTTTCTATTCTTAAACTCCTAATTTGGAATTTAAAATATTGGAATTTAGCCCTTAGTGTATGGTTTTCCATAAAAGTCTCTCCTCTTAGCCTCCGAATGTCTCTCGCAAAGTCGCAAAGCCGCAAAGTTTTTTTCTCCCCAAATGTCAGGCTGAGCGAAGTTGAAGACCCCTTTTTTATCAAATTCCAACTTATTTAATTCAATAAAAAATCCCAAATTCCAATTAAGGAACTTGGGATCTTTCTATTACGAAACTCCTAATTTAAAATTTGGAATTTAAAATATTGGAATTTACCCCTTAATGTGTGGTTTCCCATAAAAGCCTCTCCTCTTAGCCTCAAAATGTCTCTCGCAAAGTCGCAAAGCCGCAAAGTTTTTCCTCCCCAAATGTCAGGCTGAGCGAAGTCGAAGCCCCCTTTTTTATCAAATTCCAATTTATTTAATTCAATAAAAAATCCCAAATTCCAATTAAGGAATTTGGGATCTTTCTATTACGAAACTCCTAATTTGGAATTTGGAATTTAAAATATTGGAATTTACCCCTTAATGTGTGGTTTCCCATAAAAGCCTCTCCTCTTAGCCTCCGAATGTCTCTCGCAAAGTCGCAGAATCGCCAAGTTTTTTTCTCTAAAACTCCAAATTTGGAATTTGGAATTTAAAATATTGGTATTTACCCCCTTAGTGTGTGGTTTTCCATAAAAGCCTCTCCTCTTAGCTTCCGAATGTCTCTCGCAAAGTCGCAAAGCCGCCAAATTTTTCCTCCCCAAGTGTCAGGCTGAGCGAAGTCGAAGACCCCTTTTTTATCAAATTCCAACTTATTTAATTCAATAAAAAATCCCAAATTCCAATTAAGGAACTTGGGATCTTTCTATTACGAAACTCCTAATTTAAAATTTGGAATTTGGAATTTAAAATATTGGAATTTAAATTCTTAGTGCGTGTGTTTCGGGTTAAAACCATCTTCACTTACTTCTGTTGGCACATAATCCGCTACCATTTCAGCTTCGTAGTCGATTTTTTCTCCTTTAGAGAATTTATGAATGATTTTCTCCATGATGTTATAGATTACTGGAACTACAATCAAGGTTAAGAATAACGAAGAAATCAATCCTCCGATAATTACCCAAGCCAATCCGTTTTTCCACTCTGCTCCTGCTCCTGATGCCAATGCAATTGGGAACATACCGAATACCATCGCAATTGTCGTCATCAAAATCGGACGTAAACGAGCGTGGTTTGCCTGGATTAATGCGGTTCTGATCGATTCTCCGGCAGCTCTTCGCTGATTCGTATAATCGACAAGCATGATCGCATTCTTACACACCAGACCAATCAACATGATGATACCTAAAATCGTAAAGATGTTTAATGAATTGTTGGTCAAAGCCAACGCTAACATCGCACCAATAAACGAAAGCGGGATCGCAAACAATACCACAAACGGGTGAACAAAACTATCATAAAGTGCCACCATTACCAGGTAAACTAATATAATAGCTGCTAGTAACGCGATTCCTAAGGTACCAAAACCTTCACTTTGGTTTTCCTGATCACCTCCCCAGATGTAGTTTACACCGGTTGGTTTTTTAAGCTTATCCAGTTTGGCTTGCCATTGCGTAACAATTGTTCCGGAAGGAACCCCAACGTTTTGTCCTTTTACCGTTACAGAAGCAGATTTGTCTCTACGCTCTAACTGGCTAGGTCCTGAACCTTCTGTAATAGAAGCAAACTGAGATAATTTAATTTGCTGTCCGGCTGAATTAATAAAAATCAAGTTACTAACATCTTTGATACTTTTTCTGTCAAAAGCATTGTATCTGATGTTGATATCGTATTCGTATTCTCCGGCTCTGTATTTACCATCTGTGTTTCCACTAAAAGCCGTTTGCATCGTTAGACCAACTGTTTGAAGTGTTAGTCCTAAGGCAGCCATTTTATCACGATCCACCTTAACGTTGATTTCAGGATTTCCGTCCTCAACCGTTAATTTAATCTCTGTTGTACCGGGAATAGTACGTAACTCAGCTTCCGCTAATTTAGCAAAGGCCATCGCACTTTCAGTTGATGGACCTGTTACGATCAATCCTAAAGTAGCATCCTCAGCAGTACCTAAGATACCAACCGGAACTGTTTTTACTTTTGCTCCAACTAATACTTTCTCCAGTTTACGCTTCATTTTAGCAGCATAAACGTTGGCATCGTCTGTTCGATCTTTTTGTTCGATCATCTTAACGTCAATCTCTGCTTTGTATGCTGTAGCTTGCGATGCTCCAAAACCTTCACTGGTTTGTCCTACCGTTGTAATCTGACTGTGTACGTATTCTTGTCCTTTTAAGTACGCTTCCGCTTTTTGAGTCATGAAGTTGGTTTGCTCTAACGAAGCGTCTTTCGGCATTTCGATTTGAACTAAGAACTCTCCACTATCAGAAGAAGCAAAGAACTCTCCACCGATGAATCCACCACCCATTAATCCAACTGTTGAAGCAAAGAACAATACAATTACTACAGCAAAAGTTTTAATATAGTGATCCAAACACCAGGTCAATAATTCAGAAACCCAGTTGGTAAAACGTGTTAAATAGCTTTCGAAACCAAGGATAATTCTTCCAAATAAATTCTTTCCTTCAATATGCTCTAATTTACCATAACGAGATGATAACCAAGGGATAATTGTAAATGAAGCTAAAAGTGACAGTAAAGTTGAAATAATTACGGTAACACAAAATTGTGTAATAATATTAGATACTAAACCAGAACTCATCGCGATCGGCAAGAATACCACCACAATTACCAATGTAATCGAAGTTACTGTTCCACCAATTTCAGCAGTTCCATCGTACGAAGCACGAATTCTGCTTTTACCCATCTCCATATGCCTGTAAATATTCTCGAGGACCACAATCGCATCATCGACCAGAATACCAACAACAAGAGACAATCCTAATAAACTCATTAAGTTTAACGTATATCCCATTAAATAAATACCAATAAAAGTGGCAATCAAAGAGGCCGGGATAGACACCATTACAATCAACGAGTTTCTAATACTGTGCAAGAAGAACAACATTACAAACGCAACCAAAACAACCGCAATTAATAAATCGTGTACAACAGAATCTGCTGCTTCTAATGTAAAAATAGTACTGTCTTTTGCTACTTCAAGCTTTAACTGATTACTTTTGTAATCATTTTCAAGAGTTGCAATCGTTTTCAATAATTGCTCACTTACCGCTACGGCATTGGCATCTGACTGTTTTACAATTTGCAAAACAATCGCACTTTTTTGATCTACACGAGATATTTTCTCTGCAATTTTTTGAGTATCCTGTACATCTGCAATATCACTTAAACGAATTTGAATTCCGTTTTGAGAAGATACTACCAAGTTTCTTAATTCTTCAACACTTTTATATTTACCCGCTAAACGAATTAATATTTTCTGATCACGAGTCTGAATATTTCCTGTAGGGAAATCCAGGTTCGAAGTCAAGATATTCTGTTGTACTTGTGGAATCGAAAGTCCGTACCCCTGCATTTTTAAGGCATCAAGGTTCACCTGAATCTCACGCTCAGAACCACCAATGATACTTACCTGCGCTACCCCTTGTACACGAGATAAAATAGGCGCAATTTTTTTATCAATTAAGTCGTAAAACTCTGCCTCATCCATTTTACCATTTGCTCCAAGCGTCATGATTGGTAAATCACTCAGCGAGAATTTGGTCAGCGCCGGTGTTTTAACATCTTCCGGTAAATCACTTATGATGGCATTAATTTTTCGCTGTGCATCATTCATCGAAAAATCGACTTTTGCGTTAGAAGTCAGCGTAATCGACACGATGGACAAACTCTCGTAAGATTTCGAGTCAATCTTCTTGACATTTTCTAAGGATGCGATCGCATCTTCTATTTTCTTGGTTACGGTATTCTCTACCTCACTCGGAGAAGCTCCGGGATAAATAGTAGAAATCGTAATCACATTTTGTTCAAATTTCGGGATCAGTTCATAACCCAACTGGCTATAGCTGAACAATCCACCAAGTGTCAGAATCGTAAACAATACAATTACTAACGACGGACGTTTTATCGATATTTCGGCTAATTTCATTTGTTTTGTTTTTGGCTGTAGGCTTTAGGCTGTACGCTTTAGGCAATAAGCTTAATACTTACTGCTTATTGCCTAAAGCTTAAAAGCGTCCAATTATTTAATAATTTCTACTGTATTTCCGTCTTGTAAGTTAATTTGACCTGTAGTAATTACAGTTTCACCGTCAGACAATCCGTTGATAATTTCTACCTGATCACCCAAAATTCTTCCAGCCGTAACTTTTCTTAATTTTGCAATACCATTATGTGCTACAAAAATCTCATTACTGCTCACACTTCCAACAAATGCATTTCTAGGTACAACCATTAAGTGTTGTTTTTGTTGTTTGGATGCAAAATTTGCTGTTCCGTACATACCTGCTTTTAAATCGTTGTTCGAGTTATTTGCGATTTCAATTTCAACAGGAAAGTTTAAAGAAGCATCTGCTTTTGCAGCAACAAAAGTAATTTTTCCTGAAAACGTTTTATCCGGATAAACACTGGCTGTTACGTTTACATTGTCTCCATTTTTCAAACTTGCTACTTGGTTTTCGTTTACCGTAACTGTTAATTTTAATTTAGAAACATTTACGATATCAAACAATGCTGTTGCCGGCATACCTGCTAAGATCGAACCCGGTTCAATATATTTTTTATTGATAAATCCGTTAATCGGAGCTTTTACTCTCGTATCACCCACATTAATTTTAGCTTCTGTATAATTAGAGTGTGCATTGGTTAAAGCCAATTTTGCCTGATCCAATTGTTGTTTTGTAACACCACCGGTTTTAAATGCATTTTCGTATCTGCTGTAATCTGATTTTGCATTTAAATAAGCAGCTTCAGCCGTTTGTGCATTTACATTGATTACATCTCCTCTTACCGTTAGTAAAGTTTGGCCTACTCTTACGTAGTCTCCTTCTTTAGCCAAAACACTGATTACTTTTCCTGATTTTTCAGCAGAGAAAGTCAATTCCTGAGTTGGTTGGAAGTTTCCGTTTGCCACGAAATCCAACGAAACTTCTTCTGTTTTTACAGGAGTTACTTTTACTGAAACCGCTGCATTTTTCTCTGCAACAATGTCTGTTTTAGCTTTATTCTCCTTCTTATTATTATTTAAGACAAATCCAATCAGAGCTAATGCTGCAATTATGATTACGATAGTTATAATAGTTTTTTTCATTTGTGTATAGTTATTTAATAAGAGATTTAAGTTCGCCTTTTGATTTGATTAATGCTACTTCGGCAACTTTGTAATTTAAAACTGCTCTGGTATAATTGTTTTGTGCTTCCAGTGATGCATTTTCAGCATCTAACAAATCGGTCAATGATGCCAATCCCTGAAGGTAATTGTTTTTTGTATTGCTTAAGATCTCACTTGCCAATCGCATATTTTCTTTCTGATTTTCGATTGTTACAAGGTTATTCTCAATTTGAGTTTTTGCGTTTCTGTAATCTAAGTCAAGAGAAAGACGTGTGTCTTTAATATCTTCCTGAAGTGATCTGATATCCACATCTGCCTTTCTTACTTTAGCACGGGTACCGAATCCTGTAAAAATTGGCACTTTTAAATTCACTCCGATTGCTGAGTAATCAGACCAGTATACTCCATCTCTAGGTTTTGCAAAAAGAGGCATTTCCGGACCCTGACCAATAAAATTATAGCCTGCAACTAAAGAAAGTGTCGGATAGTATTCTGCCATAACCGCTTTCTTTTGAAAGGTTAACAATTCCTCTTGTTTTTTCAAAAGCAAATATTCTGTTCTGTTGGCCATATTTGGCTCTTCTGTCAAAGCGTGAATCGTAACTTCGAATTGTTCTTGTGGAATTTCGATTTGAGTTTCGATAGGCATTCCCATATAAAACTTCAAGGCGTTTTCCTGTAACTGAACCTGATTTAAGATTTGCTGACGTTCTGTACTAATGTTTGACATTTTTACAATAATCCTGTCTAAATCGATCTTTTTAGCAAGACCGTTATCAAACTGACCTTTAACAATGTCACGTACTTTAGTGGTATTTACATAGTTACTGTCCAGTAAAACCAATCTTTCGCGTTGTACATAAACAGAATAATAATTGTTAGCAACTCTTTCAATTACCTGCTCTTCTGTCAATTGATCGTTGATCTGATAAAATTCACGAGTAGATTTTGCTGCTCTCAATCCTGTAAAAACAGATTGATCAAACAAAGCCTGAGTCAAAGAAATTCCGGCTCCCGAAGTCCATTTTTGACCAAAAGTCGCTTGAATAGTCGTTCCCGGCTGTCCAAATCCTGCTCCGTCGATCACACTTGTTTGTAAGACTGGGTTATAAGTTAAGTTTCCATTTCCTGTAATCTGAGGCAAGGCTCTGGAACGTACTTCCTGAATTTGATATTCACTTTTTTCAACCTCTAATTTAGACTTTTTAGCATCGGCTTTATTCTCAAGCGCGTAGGTAATAGCCTCTTTTAAGGTTAGTGTTTTGACTTGTGCGTTGACACTTAAGCCAATGGAACACAAAAATATAAGAATGATTCTTTTCATAGATTGATGATTAAGTAGTAAATTTTTTAAGTTGTTTTTCTAATTCGACAATGCCTTCTGCTGTTGCCATGGCTCTGGTGTGATATTCCAAAGCTTCTAATTCTATGCTTTGTGCCTCTTTTTCTGAGACTGTATTTTCGTTGATATGAAAAATCAAAATGTAATAGAATTTCACATATACCTCAACATTTAAATCTGCTCTGTATAAATTCTGCTCGATTCCTTTTGCAATATTATCTCTGAACCATTGACTGCACAAATCAATTTCCTGACTCATTATATTATGGTATATTTCCGGATAATGTTTTTTTAACTGATAAATAGGGGAAGAATCAATATTGTTCTTAAACATCTCACAAAACATTTCTCTGATTTCAAAATTCTCATGAATTGCATTGTGGTTTTTTGCTACTATAGAATCAATAATCTGATGTACTTGTGTATGAACCAATGAAGTACTCTCTTCTATTAAAACCTCTTTATTACAGAAATACTTGTAGATCGTTTTTTTAGAAATACACATTTCCCCTGCAATATCATCCATAGTAACACTTTTAAAACCCAGTTTTAAAAACAATTCACTTGCTTTTGATATGATTTTCTCTTTCATTTTAATTTTCAAATTGTACTACAAATATAATTTGGAAACTTTGTTTACGAAAATAGTTTCCAATAAATTTGTAATAATTTTACATTAATTTGTTCACTATATAACAGTTATATACTAAATTCTAAATTGGCAATAAGCTTCATATCTTTTCCCAATGCCAAACCTCCGTTATGGTTAAACGAATTATAATCTAACCCAAAATCCTGACGTTTAATGTTTCCGGTAATTTCAAAAGCGACTTTTTGTTTACCATCATAAGAATTAACTCCAATAAACTCAGCATCAAGCTCTACCACTTTCGTTACATCTTTTATTGTCAGATCTCCTTTGAAAAAATTAATATTATTACTCACTCTCTGAAAAGAGGTCGATTTAAAACTAATAATTGGATGTTCGTTTACATTAAACAAATCATTCAATTGTAAATGGGTGTCCATTTGCTGGAAACTATCATTTCGGTTGTTTATATCCAGAAAAAACTCAACAGAAGCATCTTCAATTTCATTGTTTTTAAAATCTACATAACCGTCAAATTTGTTTGTAGTTCCTCCTAAATAAGCAATTATCGAATGTCTCATTTTTATTAAAACATCTGATTGACTAGAATCTATGGTCCATGTTGTTTTCATAAATACCTGATTTTACTGTGTTAACACATTACTCGAGCTCTTACGTGGAAACTTTTATAGTTTCCTGAGTTTCCGTATCTGCGGTGCAAATATAAACAGGAAACTTTAAACACCAACAAAGTTTCCAAGTTTTTTTTATATTTTTTTTGATGTATTGTGCATTACCTGCTCCAAACGCTGTTTTTAATGCATAATTCCTTTTAAAATTTAAGAACTAATTATTCATAATTGAATTGTATCTTTGGACTTCGTAAATCAGAATTTCATTTTATGCACGATATTAGTCAGTACCAGGATTTCTTTATTAGTTATTTAAACAAACAAAGCATCAATAAAGAACCCAAAGATCTTTATGAACCCATTGAATATATTTTAGGTCTTGGCGGAAAACGTATGCGTCCTGTACTTACCTTAATGGCGGCAGAAGTTTTTGATGCCGATTACAAAACAGCACTTCCGGCTGCTATGGCTGTTGAAGTTTTTCATAACTTTTCGCTGGTTCATGATGACATTATGGATGACGCTCCTTTGCGAAGAGGAAAAGAAACGGTACATGAAAAGTGGAATCTGAATACCGGAATTCTATCGGGAGATGCCATGTTAATTCTGGCGTATCAATATTTTGAACAATACGAGCCGACGATTTTCAGAGACCTGGCAAAATTGTTCAGCAAAACTGCTCTTGAAGTTTGCGAAGGACAACAATGGGATGTTGATTTTGAAAACAGAACCAATGTAACCATTCCGGAATACCTTAAAATGATTGAATATAAAACAGCTGTTTTGGTAGCCGCTGCCATGAAAATGGGGGCAATTGTAGCCAAAACTTCTGAACAAGAGGCAGATTTAATCTATGATTTCGGACTTAACTTAGGACTGGCCTTTCAACTTCAGGATGATTTTCTGGATGCTTTCGGAGATCCGGAAACTTTTGGAAAACAAGTTGGGGGGGATATCATAGAAAATAAAAAAACTTATTTATACTTAAAAGCAATAGAATTCTCCTCAAAGGAAAGAGCTTTGCAACTGCAAAATTTGTTCGGCTTACAACTTGACGACAATACGGCTAAAATTGAAACAGCAAAGGCCATTTTTAACGAATCGGGTGCTTCAAAAGCAACACAGGAAGCGATAGAAATGTATACTTTTAAAGCTTTTGAAACTTTAGAAAAAATAAATATCAGCGCAGAGAAGAAAAACATTTTAAAAACCTTTGGCGAAAATTTAATGGGCAGAAAAGTGTAGCTTTTAAACGTAAAAGCTGCTTTTTCAATACAACGATCTGATGGACAAAATAGAGGCGGTTATTTTTAATTCCGAAAGAAATGATGCAAAACTGCAATTCCTTTTTGCAATAGGTTTTCCGTTTTTTACTGTTCTGGCATTAGGGATCGATTCTGTCTTTTTTACCGAGCATTATTTTGACGGCAGACAGCTGACCAACGTATTGTGCATCCTTTATTTTGCGGGTTTTTATTTTACATCAAACTCCTATTTAAGGAAATTGATGCTCGTAATGCTTGGGCTTTCTTATATCGGTGAGCTACTTTTCTGTAGCCTGTTAGGAATGTATTCGTACAGAACTCCGGCAATTCCTTTATACGTACCTTTTGGACATGCTATTGTTTATGTTTCGGGTTATGTTTTTGCCAATACCGAATGGTCCATTTCTAAAGAACTTTATTTAAGAAAATATTTCCTCTCCTTTTTTGCTCTTTTATTTTTAAGTGTTGCTTTATTTTTAAAGGACTATTTTTCGTTGCTTCTCGGCATTCTGTTTTTTGTACTTTTGAAAAGAAAACGTTGGCAGAATCTCTACTGTTTTATAGCCTTTTGTGTTATATTTATAGAGCTGGTAGGCACTTATTTTAAATGTTGGACTTGGGTCCCGAATGTATTTGGAGTTATCCCTACTTCAAATCCGCCAATGGGCGCCGTTTTTGTCTATGCAGGCGGAGATGTGCTGCTGGCGAAGATTGTAGGTGTTTGGGAAAATAAAAAGAAAACTGTATGAATTTCATCGCTCCAAAATCAACTGAGCTATTACTCCAACAAGCCCAAACCGAGGCTTTGTACCTAAAATTAATTGAACAAATTAATAAGGATTTTAATTTAGCCAACGAAGGAATCGATTTTCCGTTAAGCATTTCTCCTGATGAAATAAAAATTCAGCTGCACGAAAAAATCTACCGCATGATTCAGTACAAATTTGCCGAATATCTGAATCTGCTGTATATTATAGATGTGTCTGAAACCGAAATAAAAAAACTTGACGGATCGGATTTGGTACTCCTGGCCGAACAAGTTTCTTTTCTAATTTTAAAAAGGGAATGGCAAAAGGTTTGGTTTAGAAACAACTATTAAACCTCCGCTTCCTCTTCGATTTCGTTGTATTCATAGATTACCTTTCCAAATTTATCCGATTCTGTGTTAAACGACTTTAAAATAAAATCAGACAACGAATCTTCTTCTGTGAAAACGGAATCAACTAATAGTTTTTTTGTTTCATAAAATTCCAAACCAGAAACTAAATCCTGAGTTGTACCCAGACAATTACCAATAAAACTGATATTTCGCATCATTAAATTGGCGATCAATAGGGTTAAATTGGTTGGTTTAACCTCTTTTAATTTACCTATCGATTGATTAAAAATACCGCAAGTCAAGTAACGGGCATTAATATTTAACTGAGGCAATAAAAGTTCTAAATACGTGTCTGAAAAAGAGTCCAGCACTACATCTATCAACAGTGTATTCGGAATGTTTTTTTCTTTTACTTCGAAAATATCTTTTATAAACGGAAAATGTTCGCGTACTAACGCTATATTTTTTCCGGAATAGGATAAGCCATAAACATTACAGTCCATATTCCAAAGCGCGTTTAATAAAAAATAAGAGGTGTTTGACGTTACAGAGGTTACCAGTACGTTATCTCCTTTTTTAATATTGGCTTTTCGAATCATGGCATTAGCCGTTTGTGTTCCGATTCCCAAAGCACCGGCCTCAACGCCTGTGAGATAAGAGGGTACTTTTACTAATTTTCCGTAATGATAAATTTCATGTTCTTTACTTGAATGATTGGACGGAATTCCGGGCATTGCTCCGTTTTCGGCTTCAGGATAGAAGCAGTTTCCGATTACCAAATCTCCAACAGACAAAGTCGTAACATTTTTACCAATTGCAATTACATGCCCTGCAAAATCTGACCCGATCGGGTAAAAAGTATCGATAGTAGCCCCTTTTAATCGCTGCCAGGCATTTTCTACAATGCCTAAATCTCTGTAATTTAAAGAAAAACTAACTTTTTTTACCAATACAAAATTGGCATGTTGATCTGATTCGGCATCAAAATCAGGGGAATTTCCTTCGACAAACGCCAAAGGAATTTCCACATTATCAATACGAAGTAAGTGTTTGTTATGGTCTTCAATCTTATCAAATAAGGAAGAAGTTACTACTGCCAGTGCTCTCATATTTTTAAGATATTAGTTCTGTTACTTCTTTTACTTTCTCGTTTTTACCGGTATGAAGCTGTTTGCTGTAATATTTGTATAAAAAGTCATAGACAACCATTTCATGAATTCTGTGTTTTGTTAAAAAGATTCGGTTACAAATCATATGAACATAACTCAACATTATATTATCCAGATGAGTTGGTAAACGGTGCTCTTTGTCTATCGCTTTTATTGCTTTTACAGGCGATACATTTTTCTCGGAACGCTCCTCCAGAATCTCAATCAAAGGCGCATACATTTCATCCATAACAGCCGGGTTTAAGAAAGATTCTATATCAAATTCATACTTTACAAACATTTCATTAATTTGTTTGTTAAGACGGCCTGAGCGGTTAAATTCTTTTCCAAAACCGGTTTTAGCTACATTAAACAATTTGATTTTCCCCTCCAGTTTTACATCAAAATCATTTAAAAAGTGATCTATAGACAATAAGGCAAACATCCATCTTATTTTTTCTCCGGAATCTCCTTCAATCATATCGGTGAATTTTAACGTACAGGCGCTGTCATTAAAAAACAAAGATTCGGTTTCTTCGATAGCCTCATAACCGTAGCGTTGTAACTCTCTCAGATAATTATCGGTTTGTGTTTTCCAGATAATTCTTGTTTTTTCAAGAGGTTCAATATGTTGTCTTATCGTTTGAATGCAATCGGTAAATAAATTGCTGTTTTTTAATAAAACACGGAATCTGATGTGGTGTCCCTGTACATCGTAGTATCGGATAAAAAACCACTTCTCAATTAAATCTTTTGATTGTAATTCTTCAATAATAGGATTGATCGCTCTGTTTAGGAGTTCTTCACCGGCTCTTTCTCCACAATAAAATTTATAGTACAGCCATTTTTCACCTATTGAAAATGAAGTCGCTACACCCTCTTGATTTTCTTTTGAAACAAATTGGTTTGCAATAGAAGTTTCTTCTTTTTTGGCAATATTTTTATGAGCGGTAAAGATGATTTCATTGCAATAATTTCCTGTAATGGTATCTTCTGCAAATAAAAATTCTTTTAATTGAATGAAAGTCTCCCCTTTCAACATGTAGTAAAAAACATTACAGCTCAAATCATTATTGAAATTAATCAACACTTCATTGTCACCCTGAGAAACATAGATCAAATCAGGAATGTTTCTTTTTTCTCTGAAATCGCGAATAAATTCAACCGTTTTAGACTCACCAACCGCTAGTATACTTTCAATTTCTGTCTTTGTAATATTCCAGGTTGCTCTGCTTAAAATGGTGTCTTTGTAATTTACTCTTGGCAGAAAATCAAACTCATTTTGTAAGGCTCCCCAGCCAAAACCAAAGCCGAAAGAGTTTTGATTCTGAAGATCACACAAGAAATGATAGATTGGTAAGGCATTCGAAGCAAAATTATGAGCATTACTCAATCTAGGGATTATTTCTTTATTCAGTCTTTTTGAACGCAAAACAATTTTTCCTCCTTTTACGGAAACATACAGGTCTTCAATCTTAATCTGGTGATCGCTGTCTACCGAAGCATTTCCTAAATACGGAATTTCATATGCTCTCTGAAAGTTTCGATACAGAATGTTTCCTGTTCTTGCTTGTGGTAAATGCACGATTTCTGCTACAATTTTATCAGAATACAACTCATTTTCTATAGTTGTAACTTCATTACACAAATCCAAAATCTTGGTATCTAAATGGCTGAATCTGCCTATTAACCCATTTGCAGACGGCCCACTTGCCGTTTTTAGATTGATTTTTTCAACTCCATTTTCATGAAATACATTTACAAATGCTGAAAAACTATCCGGGTATAAAGATTCATTTTCTTCAAATTTGTTGATTTCCTCATCTAACAAATCAATTGATTGCAAATTGTTTTTTGTCGCGTGGATTAGCTTTTTTAACAGAAATGTTTTTTTAGCATCCATCGAGATCTGATTGACACCCGATTGACCTGAATTGATTAATAAATCTTCCACTAAAGGCGATTTTGCTCCTGATATTTTTCCGTACCCAATCCCGATATCCGGATCCAGAACACTTACCAAAGGTTGCTCATACTCTTCAAATCGCTCCAGGAATTTTTTTCTGAATTCTTTTAAATGGCCGTTTTCTGAACTCGATTGCAGTTTGTTTAAAACACTTAACGCCGGGCGCAGATTCTTAAGGGTTTTAAAACTAATAGAACCATTCTCGATTTTTCTGAAACTGTCTACCTGAAATAATTTTGAAATATCTACATGTTCTAATTCTTCATTTACCAACTCATGAATCTCTGTATATAAAGCAGGATCGTTACTGCTATTGGTATCGAGGAAATTGATTTTGGCTTTTAAATTAGTAATCAGTTCTTTGATCACACCTGCTTCATAAAAGTCAAATCGCTCTTCAGAGAGTACACGTAACAATCGCTCAAAATAGTCTTCTCCAGTAATGGTGAATTCCAGTTCGGTTACGATAAACTGACTTTTAATAAGTGTGTCTATAAATTCATTGGCATCTTTCAAAGAAATCTCATCAGAAACAAGTAATTCGGCCAGTTCACTAACTAAAACTCCATTTTTTGCTTTTTCGAATATTAACTCTAAGTACTCGCTTATTTCAACTTCAGAAATTTTATGAAACCTTACATTGTCTTTAAAATAATACTCAACATAACGATATTTATCAAAAACCGTATAAATCGAATTGTTGCTGTAAAATTTTAAAACGGCTCTGATCGCATCATTGTTTACAATAACCGGTAGAAAGCTTCCCAAGAAATACATATCAAATTTGGTAAATCTTCCAAATGCACTTGCTGCAATATTAAGATTGGTTTCTGCACTCAAATCTACCGCTGCCACTGTAGAAAACATTCCAAAGGGCGTGCTTCTGTTCGACAATCGGGAAGCATATTTGTATAAAGATCCTTTTAAACTTTTAAGTTCTTCTTCTGTTTGAAAAGCTTCGCCTTTTTCCCACAAAAGAAGTGCTTTGTAAATGTTAGGTGAACCTATAAATAAAGCTTCTCTATTTTCTTTTTTAGAAAAAATTGCTGTAATTTTTTCCCAGGTAAGATCCGTTTGTTTTTCCTCAATTGGAGTTCTTACAATAGCCGTTTTTGTAAAAGAGTAATTTTTCATTTTTGTTAAATTTCCTTATTAAACAATTATATTATTCCACATTTTATAATAGTATTCTTTTTTATTCAGAAGCTCTTCATGTGAGCCTGATTCAACGATTTCTCCTTTTTTAAAGGCATAAATAACGTCTGCTTTTTTAATCGACTGCAGTTTATGTGCGATCACAATAATGGTTTTGCCTTGTGCGCTCAATTCTTCGATTAAATTTTTAATCACCATTTCAGATTCAGAATCCAGTGCCGAAGTAGCTTCATCAAGAATAAGTACTTCCGGATCTTTGTAAAGCGCTCTTGCAAAAGCTATTCTTTGTCGCTCTCCTCCGGATAGATTTGCACCAAACTCTCCCAGATAAGTATTAAAACCGTTTGGCAAAGATTCAATAAAATCATATGCGCCTACTTTTTTACTTACTTCAATAATTTTCTCCATGTCCGGATTTGATTCTCCAATTGAAATATTAAAAGCAATCGTTCCGTCAAAAAGCTCCACATTTTGAGGCACAGTGGTAATGAGTGCGTTAATGCTTCGTTTGGAGATGTAATTTAAATCATATTCTCCAATTAATATTTTCCCTTCTTTTGGACTATAGATATTCTGAATCAGTGACGCAATAGTACTTTTCCCGCTTCCGCTTTCTCCAACCAATGCTGTAAACTGACCTTTTTTAATCGTAAGATTCAAATCTTTAAAGATATAACGTCCTAGTTCATAAGAGAAATCAAGATTCTTAAATTTTATATCATCAAAATTATTTTTTGTTAAATTCACCTTAGATTCCATTTCTTCACGATCAAGATCCATGATACCAAACAAGCGGTCTGAGGCAATCATGGCATTCTGAATGGCCTGATTGGTTCCGATTAACTGTGAGGCAGGTCCCGTAAAATAACCTATTATAGAATAAAACGAGAACAACTCACCTGGAGTAATGTCTCCATCAATAGCGTAATATGTCCCTACCCATAAAAGGATAATTGTAAATAGTCGCGAAATAAAATCGGTAGAAGTTCTTGCGAAAATTCCATTCATTCCCGATTTGTAAATGCTTTTTAACAAATCAACAAACTTAAGTTCTGTTCTTGTTTTAGAAAAATCCTCTAAAGACAAACGTTTTACAGTACCGATGTTTTTTATTGACTCTACCAGCTGCGATTCCAAAAGCGCATTTTTTTCCATTATTTCCCGCTCTGCTTTTTTATTTAACTTATTTGTGATTAAATAAATAACAATATAAAACGGAATGATTAACGAAATAATTAAAGCCAATTTCCAATAGAACGAAAACATAAAAATAAACGAAAAGAATACGATTAGTACATTTACAGAAATACTCAAAGCGGTTTCATTTATTAAAGCGCGTATTTTTACAGCATCCCCTATTCTTGACATGATTTCACCAATTCGCATGGTATCAAAAAACTTTTGAGGCATTGTAAAAAGGTGCTTGTAATACCCGAGAATAAGTCTGGAGTCGATTTGCTGACTTGTTTTTAAAATAAAGACATCTTTTAAAACGCTATATAAAATTTGAAGCAACAAACAACCAATAACAATAATACTCATTAGATTCAACAAGCTTTTATTGCCGCTCACGAGTACAAAATCGGTAATCTTACCAACATATATTGATACCGAAAAACCTAGCAAAGTATAGAGAACGGCACCGATAATAGCCTGCAATAAAATGTATTTATGAGGTTTCAGTAAAAATAATATTCTTCTGAAATTGGATACTTTTTCATTTTTTTCTTTAAAAATATCATCATCAGGAACCAATATCAAAGCATAACCTGTAAAGATCTTTTCAAAATCGGCAAATGGTTTCTTTTCCAGTTTCCCGCTAGACGGATCCATTACCTGGATATAATTTTTGGTTACTTTGTAGGCAACAACATAATGAGGAAACTCATGTCCGTCTTTTTTTATCAAAACATGCAAAATCGCCGGTAAAGGCACGTCTTTTAATCCTTCAAATTCCACTTTTACTCCTTTGGCTAGAAAGCCTAATTTTACCGCGGCCTCTCTTAAACCTAATAGTGTTGTCCCTTTTTGGGTTGTACTTGCATATTGTCTAATTCTTGAAATAGGCAAACTTAAATTATAGAATTCTGAAATTGAAGCTAAACAAGCTGCACCACAATCTGAAAAATCATGTTGTTTTATTTCTATTTTACTCATTTTTGCTATTGTAAGGATTAAACCAATCTTCTACTTTGTCAAATAATAATTGAAATGCTGTTCTTTTAGTCAAGAAAAAACGACTTGTTAAACTCATTCCTTTTTTTAGATTTCCCTGAGCCCCATTTTTTAAGGTTAAACTATCGGTTTGCAGGTTGCTTTTTATTTTATAGTACGGTTCATTATTAACGATAAGTACATCTTTACTTATTTCGAAAATGCGTCCTCTGGCAAATCCCCATTGATTGGAATTAAAGGCATCTATTTGATAAATAGCATCACCGCCTTCTTTTAAATACCCAATTTCAGATGGATTTACGTAGGTTTCTACAATAATACTTTTATCAGGAGAAATTTCTACAATTGGATTCCCGGCCGCAATTCCACTTCCTTTATGAAAGCCTTGCATATTGACCAATTCGCCGTCAATGGGAGCAATGATGATATAATTATTCTCTTCTTCTTTAAGCTGTTTCTGATTGGAATGAATGCTTTTATTATCCTGGCTTAACTGCGTGTATTCTTTTTGCCAGGACAACTCTGTTTGTTTGATCAGATTAATTCGGTCATTCTTGATTTTATCCAGTTCTAATTGTGCTTTTTCGAATTCTGATTTTGATATGACTTCTTTTCTGTAAAGATGCTCTTTTCGGTCGAAGTCGGCTTGCGTATTTTTAACAATAACATCAAGGTTATACAATTCCTGCTGGTGTTTTAAAAGCTCTCTTTTATACTGATCCGATTGTACTTGGTTGTAATTTCGGTGAATTAAATTCTTTAGGTCATTCAGGTAAACAGAATTTTCTGAGCTCTGAATCGTATTTAAGTTTTCTCTTTCTTTTAATATGTTATGATCTATGATCAGTAACGTATCTCCTTTTTTGATTTTCTTGTTTTCCTCAACATTAAAAAACGATATTTTACCGCTTATAGGAGAATAAAGAGTCAGTTTCTTTTCCTGTGGAATTATAGTTCCTCTACTCGTCGTATAAATGTCTATATATATAAAAGGAAGCGAGATAAAAGCAATTAAAAGGGCCATAAACGTAATCACAAATAAACGTGATGTTTTCTTATTATGTTTAATAATATGACTTTCAACTGTGTTGTTTAAAATCTCTTCTGGGAAAATTTCTTTATCGTTCATCGGTATCGGTATTAATTACAGGACAAATGAACCTAATATTTAAGGAAGAAAAAAATGAAAAATACCCATTTTTATAAAAAATAGCATTCTTTTATAGCCGTAAACACCTTATTACCAGTGCTATAATTCGATATTAGAATGATTTAATGTCGAATCTGTTTGTGGTCTGTTTTTAGGATTAAAAAGCATAAAAAAAAGCATTATCAGTAAAACTAATAATGCTTTTTTAAGGGGAACATGTTCGAAATTATATTAAATGTATCGTTATAACAATACTACACGGAATACAAAAAGCTGAGCTTCCACCATCAACAGGATGTATTTTACCGACATTTAATTTCGTAACAGCTATTTTATTTAAATACAGCTTGTTTGTTCACGTTTTGTTTTTTCACCAATAATTAATCTAAGGCTTTGGCCAGTAAAAAGCTGATTACCAAAAGACATGTTGGGCTTGTACCACCGTCAACGTCATACATTTGATTGTCGTTTAATTCTGCAACAGCAACTTTATTGAAAGCTAACTTGTTGATTGTGTTTTTGTTTTTCATAAGAGAATTAGTCTAGGGCTTTAGCCAATAAATAACTGATTACTAAAAGACAGGTTGGGCTTGTTCCACCGTCAACGTCATACATTTGATTGTCGTTTAATTCTGCAACAGCTACTTTATTAAAAGCTAACTTGTTGATTGTGTTTTTGTTTTTCATAAGAGAATTAGTCTAGGGCTTTAGCTAATAAAAAGCTGATTACTAAAAGACAGGTTGGGCTTGTTCCACCGTCAACGTCATACATTTGGTTGTCGTTTAATTCTGCAACAGCTACTTTATTGAAAGCTAACTTGTTGATTGTGTTTTGTTTTTTCATAAGAGAATTAGTCTAGGGCTTTTGCCAATAAATAACTGATTACTAAAAGACAGGTTGGGCTTGTGCCGCCGTCAACGTCATACATTTGGTTGTCGTTTAATTCTGCAACAGCTACTTTATTGAAAGCTAACTTGTTGATTGTGTTTTTGTTTTTCATAAGAGAATTAGTCTAAGGCTTTTGCCAATAAATAA
>NZ_JBIPCV010000019.1:0-41936 GCF_044007495.1 Flavobacterium sp. FlaQc-52
AGTTGTGACTAATTTTTTAACACATAGAGACATAGCTTTAAAAGCTTAAAAAGAGGGGTTTCACTTATTGATAAATCATATAGAAATCTATGTGAAGAAATGTATTTCTTTTTTGTATTCTTCATTAATGTTAAAGAAAATCTATGTCTCTATGTGTTAAATAAAAACTAACCGGTTACTATTACCTTATAACTAATGCTAAAGAAAACTTTTTTTTGTGTAGATGCACATACCTGCGGGAATCCTGTAAGAGTGGTTGCCGGTGGAGGACCAAATTTAGTGGGACAATCCATGAGCGAAAAACGCCAACATTTCTTAAAAGAATTTGACTGGATTCGCAAAGGACTTATGTTTGAACCCCGAGGCCATGACATGATGAGCGGTAGTATTTTATACCCGCCAAGTGATCCCGCCAATGATTTCGGAATCCTGTTTATAGAAACATCAGGTTGTTTGCCTATGTGCGGTCATGGAACTATCGGAACCATCACCATTGCAATCGAAGAAGGTTTGGTGATCCCAAAAGTGCCCGGTAAAATCAGAATGGAAGCACCGGCCGGTTTAGTACAAATCGAATACCAGCAAACAGGAGCTAAAGTAGACTGGGTACGTCTAACCAACGTCAAATCGTATCTTGCTGCTGAGGGATTAACCATTAATTGTCCTGAACTAGGTGAACTTGTTTTTGATGTGGCTTATGGTGGAAATTATTATGCAATTGTAGACCCACAGGAGAATTTTTCGGGTGTTCAGGATTTCACCGCAAGTAAAATTATTCAGTACAGTCAGGAATTGCGCAATAGGATAAACGAAGAATACCCGCATTATTTTATTCATCCCGAAAACAATACTATTAGAGACGTAACCCATATGTTATGGACGGGACAGCCAATTGATTCCAGTTCGTCAGGAAGGAATGCTGTTTTTTATGGAGATAAAGCCATAGATCGCTCTCCTTGTGGTACCGGAACTTCAGCGAGAATGGCGCAATTGCATGCAAAAGGAAAACTAAAAGTTGGCGAAGAGTTCATTCACGAAAGTTATATCGGAAGCAAATTTATTGGAAAAGTAGTTGAAGAAACAGCTATTGGAGACATTCTTGCGATTGTTCCAAGTATTCAGGGCTGGGCAAAAGTATACGGTTATAACAATATCATTATTGATGAAAGCGACGATCCTTACGCATTCGGATTTCAAGTGATTTAAGAATAAGATAAAATAAAGTAGCATTGGTAAAAGAATGAATTTGGTCAATGCACTTTTAATTAATTATAAAATGTATGAAAAAAGTAGGTATTGTTGGTGGTGGAATTATCGGTCTGTGTTCCGCTTATTATCTTGCTAAAGAAGGTTACGAAGTAGCTGTTTTTGATGAATCAGCGATGGAAGACGGTTGCTCGTACGGAAACGCGGGAATGATTGTGCCTTCTCATATCATCCCTCTGGCGCAACCCGGTATGATCGCACAGGGTATGAAATGGATGTTTGACAGTCAGAGTCCATTTTATGTAAAACCACGTTTAAATACCGATTTATTGAAATGGGGTTTACAGTTTTATAAACACGCGAATAAAAGTCATGTAGAAAGAGCCATGCCGGCTTTACGAGATCTGTCTCTGTTAAGTAAAGAGTTGTATCAGGATTTCGCAAAAGAAAACAATTCTTTTTTTTACGAAGAAAAAGGACTTTTGATGCTTTATAGAACTGATAAAGTAGAAGAAGAAATGTATCACGAAGGCAAAGAAGCAGAGCGTTTGGGGTTGGAGGTGAATTACCTTTCGAGAAGAGAGGTAGAAGCTTTAGAAACCGGAACCAAAACAGATGTAATTGGTGGCGTTCATTACAAAAGTGATGCACATTTGTATCCGCAGAAATTCATGAAGTTTATTAAAGAGGAATTAGTTCGTTTAAAAGTAGAAGTACACCAACATACGACCGTTAAAGATTTTGTTTTTGAAGGAAATAAGATCGCTAAAATAGGAACAAGCAAAGGTACTTTCGCAGTAGATGAAGTGGTATTGGCGGCAGGATCGTGGAGTCCTTCGTTGGCTAAAAAACTAAATATCGGGATCTCAATTTTACCCGGAAAAGGATATAGTTTTACATTGAAAGACAAAAGTCAAAAACCAAGTATTCCGTCGATTTTATGTGAAGGAAAAGTGGCTGTGACCCCTATGAATAACGATATTCGTTTTGGTGGAACTATGGAAATTACACATACAGGAGATACTAAAATAAATGAAAACCGATTACGTGGAATTGTAACTAGTATCAACGATTTTTATCCCGACATGCAGATCGAAATGCCAAAAGCAGAAGAGACCTGGTTTGGATTTCGTCCTTGCACACCATCCGGAATGCCGATCATTACAAAAGATAAAAAAATTGTAAATTTGACACTAGCTACCGGACATGCCATGATGGGATTAAGTCTGGCACCGGCAACCGGAAAAATTGTAACCGAAATTATAGCCGGTAAAACGACTTCGGTAGATACTAAGATGTTTCAAATTTAAAATATGAGATACGACTCAATTCCAGTTTCCTTATTCGAAAAGAATCGAAAAAGGTTTGCTGATAAAATGCAAAAGAATAGTTTGGCTATTCTGACTTCAAATGACGTGATGCCCAACAATGCAGACGATGTAATGGGTTTTGCACAAAACAATGATTTGTTTTACTTGTCCGGAATAGAACAGGATGAAACAGTATTAGTACTTTTTTCCGATGCTTTCAAAGAAGAGAATCGGGCTGTTTTGTTTGTGAAAGAAAGCAACGAAAACACCGTGCTTTGGGATGGTAATTTTTTAACAAAAGCAGAGGCCACCACTATTTCAGGCATCAAAAATGTAAAATGGATTGCAGAATTTGAAAAAACCTTGCAACTTTTTGCTTTTGAAGCTGATACCTTTTATTTAGGACACAACGAGCATATCAAAAGAATTACTGCAGGGATGCAAACCAGACAAGATCGAATGATTCAATGGTGCAAAGAAAAATATCCATTGCATCATTACGAACGTGCTGCAAAAATCACCCGTGATTTGCGACCAATAAAATCCGATGAAGAAATTGATTTGATTAAAAAAGCAATTGCCATAAGTGTCAAAGGATTTCATGGAATTTTAAATGCCATTCAACCTAATATAAAAGAATACGAATTAGAAGCGGAATTGGCCTACGCCTCTGTAAAAAACGGAGGAACACGACCGGCATTTAAACCTATTGTTGCTTCCGGTAAAAATGCCTGTTCGCTTCATTACAATACAAACGATGAGGTTTGTGGTGAAGGCGAAATGGTTTTGATTGATTTTGGAGTTTGTTATGCCAATTACAATTCAGATACCACACGCTGTGTTCCCGTAAATGGGGTTTTTAGTCCAAGGCAAAAAGCAGTTTATGAAGCGGTTTTACATTGTTTGAAAGAAGGATCTAAACTTTTGAAACCCGGAATATTGTCTAAGTATTATGAGCTCGAAATGGCAAAATTAATCGAGGCAGAATTGCTTAAACTGGGTTTGATAACACAGGATGAAATTGCAAATCAGAATCCGGACAACCCCGCTTATAAAAAATATTTCATGCACGGTACTGCACACCACCTTGGTTTAGATGTGCATGATGTAGGCTTGTACTCCAGACCTTTTGAAAAAGGAATGGTACTGACTTGTGAACCCGGAATTTACATACCGGAAGAAGGAATTGGCTGTCGTTTAGAGAATGACTATCTGTTAACTGAAAACGGAAATATTAATTTGAGTGAAGCATTGCCAATTGAAATCGCAGACATCGAAGGTTTAATAAAAAATAATAAACAATAATATGAAAAAGTACTTGATTCTTGTATTCTTTATCTGCACATCTGCTTTTGCTCAGAGCGATATTGATATAAATGATCTGAATTGGTTGCCCGATTCCCATTCGTTTTGGGTAAACGAAAACAATAATCTGAAAATTTATGATGTTGATCAATTAGACAAACACACGACTATCTTAACTCAGAAACAGTTGTCTGAATCGGGTTTTAGCGGAGAAATTGAAGGTATAGTGTGGAATGCTGCAAAAACGAAAGTATTGCTGTATACCAATTCAAAAAAGGTATGGAGAGCCAATACAAGAGGTGATTATTGGTTTTTTGATCTGGCCACAGGAAAAGGAAGAAAGCTAGGTAAAAATCTGGAGGAGTCGTCTTTGATGTTTGCTAAATTTTCACCTGATAATGAAAATGTAGCCTACGTTTCAAAACACAATATTTATCTTGAAAATCTACAAACCGAAAAAGTAACGTCACTAACAACCGACGGAACAGATAAAATTATCAACGGAACATTTGATTGGGTGTATGAAGAAGAATTATCGGCAAGAGACGGATTCAGATGGAGCCCTGATGGCAAAAGTATTGCTTTTTGGCGCGTGGATGCATCGGCGACCAAATTTCATTTGATGATTAATAATACCGATTCGTTGTATCCGGTGGTAGTTCCTGTAGAATACCCAAAAGCAGGAGAGCGACCTTCTTCTGTTAAAATCGGAACTATTGATATTACCTCCTTACAAACCAATTGGTTAAATATTCCCGGTGAACCGGATAATAATTATTTGGCTCGTATGCAATGGCTTACCAACCAATCGGTAATGGTAGTGCAATTAAACCGCAATCAAAATCAGGCTACTATTTACAACTGTGATACAAAATCAGGTACAGCAAAGGTGGTTTACCAAGAAGAAGCAGCAGGATGGATTGATGTTTTTGATGTTTCTTCGGGTGTATACGATGGTTTTCCTTGTCATTTTGTTGATAATGGGAAAGCCTTTTTATGGAGTTCTGACGCAGACGGCTGGATGCATATCTATAAAATTAGTATGGATGGCAAGAAAAAAGAGCTTATCACAACAGCTAATTTTGATGCCTATTTTATGGCATATAATGATAAAACAAAAACGATCTATTATGAGTCAAGTCCGAAAGATGCCACGCAGCGTTATTTGTATGAAACGAATCTAAATTCAAAAAAGACAAAAAGAGTTACTCCGGATGCGTTTGACGGAACAAATAAGTACCGTTTCTCTACAGATGCGATGTATGCAAGACATCTCAATTCAAGCATAAACCGAGACTATAATATACGATTAGTAGCCTTGTCGGGACATAAAAAAATACTGCCAAAAGAAGCCGACACTTTTCAAGCTCCAAGAAGGAACTATTCGTTAGAAAAATTCAAAGTAACCACCGTTGATGGAATAGAAATGGATGGTATAATGGCAAAACCTCTGGATTTTGATCCTTCAAAAAAATACCCTGTGTTTTTCTATGTTTATGGAGAGCCAATGGGAGCGGTTGCCAACGACACGCCGTATTTTTATTCGCTTATAGCACCATTAATTCCAAAAGGATATATCGGTATAGCAATGGACAATAGAGGAACACCTGTAATGAAAGGAACCCAATGGAGGAAATCTATTTATAAAAACATCGGAATCATCAATACCCACGATCAGGCAATGGCAGCAAAAGAAGTTATAAAGTGGAATTTTATTGATGCCGACAGAGTAGCGATTCACGGTTGGAGTGGTGGTGGTGCTGTAACCTTAAATCTGATGTTTCAATATCCGGAAATTTACAAAACGGGTATTGCAATTTCGGCAGTTGTAGATCAGCGCTTTTATGATAATATTTACACAGAGCGCTACATGGGACTTCCTGAGGGTAATGAAGCAACCTATAAAAAAGCATCTCCTGTAACGTACGCTAAGAACCTAAAAGGAAATTTATTGTACATTCACGGAACAGGTGATGACAATGTGCATTACAAAAATGCTGAGGTTCTAATAAACGAATTGATCAAATACGATAAAATGTTTGATTTAATGATTTACCCAAACCGTTCGCATGACATCGATGAAGGAGAAGGAACTACTAAACACTTAATGGATACTTTTGTGAGGTATATAGAAAAAAACTGCCCTCCCGGAGCAAAGTAAGCTAAGATAGAATTAAAAAAGGCCCTCTTATAATTGGTAAGAGGGTCTTTTTTTTTTACCTGAACGTGTTAAGGTTTCATGTTTCAGGTTTCATGTTTCAGGTTTCTGATCTGGATGTGAGGGGGCAATGAGTAGGATCAAGTCCAGAAGTTGTGTAGCGGTAAATTTTGCCACGAATTGCACTAATTTCCACTAATTGTTTTTTTGCCAATTGCGTGAATTAATTTGTGGAAATTTGTGTAATTCGTGTTTGTTTTTTTTGCCTGAACGTGTTAAATGTTTCAAGTTTCATGTTTCAAGTTTCAGGTTTTCTTTGGGGGTAATTACGAGAAGTGCAATGATGACCAATTGATGGTCTCGCAAAGACGCCAAGCCGCTAAGTTTTTTCTACTTTATCATTAAGACTTTGCGATTTTGCGTCTTTGCGAGATTTTAAAACATTGAAACCAAAAAAGTCTCAGTCATAGTTTAAACCTGAAACCTGAAACCTGAAACATGAAACATGAAACATGAAACATGAAACATGAAACATGAAACCTGAAACAAAAGACCCCCCAAAAACACTCCCCCAAATAAAAAACCGCAACTCTTTATCGGAATTGCGGTTTCTAGGTATAAAAAATGGTTGGTTAATAGCGATATTTTTTTTTTACAATGATATATCTTTAATTTGAAACTAAAAAACACCCCTGTAACAAAATCAGGTTTTGATGTTAACTATTTAACATTACAGGCATTACCAACATGGTAACAGTTTCTCCTTCTTCTAAACCATCAACAGGAGTTAGAATACCGGCTCTGTTTGGTAATGACATCTCCAACATAATCATATCAGATTGTAAGTTGGTTAACATTTCTGTTAAGAAACGAGAGTTAAAACCAATTTGTAAGTCATCACCTTGATAATCACAAGTTAATCTCTCTTCTGCTTTGTTTGAGTAATCAATATCCTCGGCAGAAACATTCAATTCAGCTCCTGCGATTTTTAAACGAATTTGGTGTGTAGTTTTGTTAGAGAAAATAGCCACACGACGAACAGAACTTAAAAATAAAGAACGATCGATCATCAATTTGTTTGGATTTTCTTTTGGAATTACCGCTTCGTAATTAGGGTATTTTCCATCAATTAAACGACACATTAAGATATAGTTGTCAAATGAGAAAGTCGCATTTGAATCGTTGTATTCAATTTTTACTTCTGCATCAGAAGAACCTAAGATACTCTTTAAGATGTTTAAAGGTTTCTTTGGCATAATAAAATCAGCCACCTGAGACGCTTTTACATCTGTACGGGCATATTTTACTAATTTGTGCGCATCAGTAGCGACAAAGATTAAACCTTCCGGTGAGAATTGAAAGAAAACCCCCGACATTACCGGACGTAAATCATCATTACCGGCTGCAAAAATAGTTTTACTTACCGCAGTTGCCAAAACTTCTGCAGGTACTAAAGTTACGGATGGTTCTTCCAGACTTACCGCTTTTGGAAATTCGTCTCCCGAAGCGTATGCTAAAGCATACTTTCCTGAATTTGAACTAATTTCTACTGTATTGTTATCTTCAACAGTAAAAGTTAAAGGTTGTTCCGGAAACGTTTTTAAAATTTCAAGCAAAAGCTTAGCAGGCACAGCCACACTACCTTTACTTGTAGAATCGATAGATAAAGTAGCCGACATTGTAGTTTCAAGATCCGAAGCTGAAACGGTCAATTCGTTATTGTCTAGTTCAAATAAAAAGTTGTCTAAAATAGGCAACGTATTGTTACTGTTGATTACACTACCTAAAACTTGTAATTGTTTTAATAAGTACGAACTCGATACTATAAATTTCATCTGTTATATTTTATTTTTTGAGGTGTATTTTAGCTAATAAAGGCTAAATATACGGATTACAAATATATCGTAAACTATCTAAAGTAGTACAATTTTTTTATTAACATCTATTTGCTGTATTTTCTTTTACGGATGTAAGTAAATGCAAGTCCGAAAATCAATAAAATAAGAATTGGAAGCCCGATAGTTATGAATTGTGCACGACTGTAATTGTCGCTAACTTTATCTTTATCGAGTAAAGGCAGATCAAGATCTTTACTTCTAATGTTAATAAGTCCGGTGTCATCCAACAAATAATTGATGCAATTCATCATAAAATCTTTGTTGTCGTAAAGTTTTCCCGTGCGCTGATCGTATCCCAATTCTACAGGCATCCTGTTTTTATCTAATTGATTTTTGGCTAAATCTCCATCAGAAATCACAATCATTTTAGTTGGTTTTCCTTTGGCTAAAAAAGAACCTTCTTTAAAGGGTAAAACACGGTTTTCAAATGCCGAATGGAACGAGCCTTCCAATAAAACAGAAAGTGGTAAATCACCTTTATCAACATATTCCTGAGGAGTCGTTTTTTCGTTTACAATATCCAAATTAATCTCAGCCGGAGTCCCAATTATTTTTGAATATTGAGAAGATTGTAATAAAACCGTTTTTTTGATTCCGTTTTTCAAAGTATCAATCGGACTGGCAAAATCAAATTTAATACCGCCTAAGTTTTTTACGATCGGATGGGAACTTGTCGGATAAACTTCTGGCGCATATTTCCATTTAAATTCCTGATATTGGGTCGCACTTCCTTGTTCACCCGTAGCTAATTTTATCGGAGTCCCGTATTCGTCCTTTACTAAATCAGGGTTGATTCTAAATCCGTATTTGAAGAACATATCGTTTAGATTTAAATCTCTCGGATACGCCAGAGTAGCACCCGACTGATTGTACAGACTGTCCATGTCTGCTGCAACCTGATCGATCAACCAAAGTGTTTTTCCACCATTCATAATAAATTGATCCAAAACCTGCTTCTCTTCATCAGAAAAAGTTTCGGTTGGCTTCGATATAATGGCTAAATCGTATTTTTTTAAGGCTTCTAAAGTCCCTGTTGGACTTTTAGACACAGAATCTAATGTAAAAGGACCGATATAATAACTCTCACGGATCTGCATGAGCATTTTCGCAATATGAATTTCATTGATCTCGCCATTTCCTTTAATAATAGCGACTTTCTTTTGTTTGTCTTTGGTAATTTTATTGATAGCATCCGCAATCGAATATTCTAAATGTTGAATAGATCCCATCACTTTTTGCTCCGTTGAAGCACCCATTCTGTTTTTCAACAAAGGAATATTGACTTCTTTATTGTTGTAAACCGCAACTGCCCACGGAAAAACCATTGCTTGAGATTGTTTTCCTTTGTCGTCAACGGTGATGTTTATTGGCGTAAGACCTTTTTGATAAAGAGATTTTATCAGATCCATGCTTTCGTCTTTGTTTTCCAACGGATCCACAAATTCAAAAACAATATGGTTGTTATAAGCTTGAAATTCTTCTAATAATTGTTTGGTTTCTTGCTGTAAGCGTCTGAAATCTGCAGGAAGATCACCCTGCATATAAATTTTAATCGATAGCGGATTCTGAACCTGTTTTACAATGTTTAAGGAAGTTTCAGATAGCGTATATCGTTTGTCTTTGGTTAAATCAAATCGGTGGAAATATAAGTTACCAAGTACATTTAAAACAATTAAAATGAAAACAGTAATCCCTAATGTTTTGATATTTTGTTGAGTGAATGCTTTCATTAGGCTTTCAATGATTTTAATTTATAAACGGTAAAAGACAGAAATAGAACCGTAACGCTCAGAAAATAAATAACGTCACGTGTATCGATTACGCCACGGCTCATACTTTTAAAATGATCCTGCATACCCAATGCTGAAATAATAGGAAAAGAACCCGGAATCAATGTTGCTAAACCTTGAAAACCAAAGTAAAAGATAAAACACAGAAAAACCGAAATAATAAAAGCGACAATCTGATTTTCGGACAAGGTAGAGGTGAAGATTCCGATTGCGGAATAAGAAGCGATTAAAAACAACAATCCGAAGTAAGAACCAATCGTGCTTCCCATATCGATATTTCCTTCTGGAGCACCCAAAGATGAAATGACTTCAACGTAAATAAAGGTGGGAATTATAGCCAAAATGATTAGGAGTAGGGAACCTAAAAACTTTCCGTTTACAATTTCCCAAATCGATAAAGGTTTGGTTAAAAGCAATTCTAAAGTGCCTTGTTTTTTCTCATCCGAAAAACTTCGCATGGTAACCGCCGGAATCAGGAAAATCAAAATCCACGGTGCTAAAGTAAAAAACGGAGTCAGATCGGCATAACCGGTATTGAGAATATTGTAATCTCCTTCAAAAACCCATAAAAAGAGCCCATTGCTAATTAAGAAAATAGCAATGACCAAATAGCCAATAGGAGAACCAAAAAAGGATTTTATTTCTCGTAAAATGATTGATTTCATATATAACGTTGTATTCGTGTTTTTTTTAAATTTTGTTTGAAGTTTGAAGTTTCAGGTTTCAGGTTTCACGTTCTGTGCGTCAACTTGAAACCTGAAACCTGAAACTTGAAACTTGAAACTTCAAACCTGAAACTTGAAACTTCAAACTAGTCCAGACTCACCAGCTTATCCACACTCCAGGCTTCGGGTTTTGCGTTGAATAGTTTTTTTGTGAAACTCCAAACGGAGTCAAAAAGCGCTGATTGTCGGTAATTTTCTAAGTCTTCTTCGGTTTCCCAATAACTGTAGGTGAAAAAGATGCATTTATCGTTTTTATCCTGATACAATTCTAAAAAACGATTTCCGGGCGCATTTCGTATTTTGTCTTTTATGCTTTCAAAATTTTCCAGAAAATCAGGGATCTTGTCTTCATGAAAACTCATTTTTACTATTCGAACAAACATCTTTTTTTATTATTTTAGATTTTAGAGTGCTGATTTTAGATTTTAAACCGGCAACGCGCGCGCAAAAATACCAAAATTGATTGTTCTTTTTTAGTAAAAAATTAATTATTCTAAAAGTATCATTTTGAATAGCCTCCTGCTTTAGCTCAATGTCATTAAGTTAAGGAAATTTTTCACGCAGATTCTGCAGATTGTGCAGATTTTTTTTCTGCTAAAGTCAACAATCTAAAATCTACAATCTAAAGTCTAAAATCTAAAGTCTAAAATCTTAAATAAACTTTATCGTGATCACATCTCTGTAGTTCAATCCTAAAAGACTATTTGCAGAGCCTACTTTGGAAGGATTGCTTCTGAAAATTGCGATTTCCAGATAACCGGCTTCATTAAAAATGGCCAGTTTTTCGCCCTCATACGTTTTAATGGGGTATTTGTCTGAGCTTGCTATGGCTGAATAGTTTGGCAGAATGGTTTTGATGCTTTTAGGTTTCATCACGATCTCATACGAGCGACCTTTTGCCACCTCTTTAAATTGCTGTTTAGAGATATTGGTTACCACGTTACCGAAATGATCAATATAAATGACATATCCTTTTATAGAATTACCGTCGTTTGCTACTACAGCCTGAAGTTCTGTAACTTCTTTAACGGCTGCTATTTCTTTACCAATTACATTCAGTAAACCTCCTTTTGCAATATGGCAGGCAACTTTTATGAAGATATCCATATCGGTAGACTCAGGCGGAAATCGGTCATGAATGTTGATAGCGACAATTTTTTGTGGCACAATTTTCTGCGTCAGCATGCTTAAGATCCCGTTATCAGCGCAAATGAAGTAATGATCGTTCCATTGCATGGCGATATGCACGTTCTCTTTATTGCGTTCAATATCGACACCAATTAAGTGTACCGTTCCTTTTGGAAAACTTAAATAAGAAGCACCAACAACGTAACTGGCTTCGGCGGTGTTGAAGGGATCAATGTCATGTGAAATATCAATAATTGTAGTCTCCGGAGCCTCAGATAATATTTTACCCTTTATCGAACCAACAAAGTGGTCTTTTAAGCCGTAATCGGTAGTGAGGGTAATTATTGACATCATTTTGTTTATAACTATTGGTAGTTTTTGAATCTAATTTTCATTAAATTTGAGAAATGCAAAGCTAAGAATACTTAGATACAAATTGAAAGAAAGAAAAGACAATTTACAATTTTTAAAGTAAGTAAGCGTTACGATCGTCTCAGTCAATTAGTTTCAGTTTTGAGTCTGTAGAAAAAAAGTACATTAGGAGTAAACAGTAAATGATTCTTTGGAAGTATTTTTTTACACATTAAAAAGCGTAACTGTCATTGAAAGCCTGACTCGTAAAAAAAAAGAAACACCCGACAGCAACTGATATAAAAACAAATTTTATTTTAATTTAAAACTATCTCATTTGAACGAAAGAATAATCGAGCTAATAGACATTGCACCAAAAGAGTTTTGGGGCGCTCAGGACAGCCATCTGGAAATCATTAAAAAGTACTATCCAAAGCTTAAAATAGTAGCTAGAGGAACGACTTTGAAAGCATTTGGCGAAAAAGAAGTTTTAGATGAATTCGAAAAAAGATTTCAAAGATTAATGTTGCATTTTACCCGATACAACAACATTGATGACAACGTAATTGAACGTGTAATTATGAGTGATGGTCAGGATGAAAAAAGAGCCTACGATCATGATAAAATACTGGTTCATGGTGTGGGAGGTAAGATTATAAAAGCAATGACGCCTAACCAGCAATTACTGGTAGATACCATTAAAAAGAATGATATGGTATTTGCAGTAGGACCAGCCGGAACAGGAAAAACGTACACAGGTGTAGCTATGGCTGTAAAAGCACTTAAAGACAAGGAAGTAAAAAGGATCATTCTAACGCGACCGGCAGTAGAAGCAGGAGAAAATCTTGGTTTTTTACCCGGCGATATGAAAGAAAAACTGGATCCTTACATGCAACCGCTTTACGATGCATTACGTGATATGCTTCCGAACGAAAAGCTCGAGGATTATATTTTAAAAGGAATTATTCAGATTGCACCACTGGCATTTATGCGTGGGCGAACACTGGATAACGCCTTCGTAATTCTGGATGAAGCACAAAACACCACACACTCACAAATGAAAATGTTTCTGACCCGTATGGGAAAAAACGCTAAATTTATGATTACGGGTGATCCGGGACAAGTCGATTTGCCACGCCGAACTATTTCTGGTCTTAAAGAAGCCATTTTGGTTCTGAAAGACGTAGACGGAATCGGAATCATTTATCTTGACGATAAAGATATCGTACGCCACAGATTAGTCAAAAAGGTAATTGATGCTTATAAACAAATAGAAAATCACGATTAATTTTGTGAAATGTTTTTTGTGAAAGGTGAATTGTTTTCACGTTTTACAATTTTAGGGAATATTCGTTTTATACTGCTTCTTTTTTGAAATGTATAAAACGAATATTTTTTTTGATTAATTTTAAAAAAATGTATTGAAAGGTGTTTTTAGATTTGTCTTTGCGTCCTTTGCGAAACCCTTGCGTTCATTGCGGTTAAATTCACAGTATAGATAAGTAATTATTCGAACAGAAAAATAAATAAGCAATGAAAGAAGTTGATAATTTTTACGAAAGACAAGAAGAACCCCTGAGAGAAGTTTTATTAGCGTTAAAAGAAATTATCTTAAAGCAGGACGAAGACATTACAAATGTCCTTAAGTATGGCATGCCTTTTTTTTGTTATAAAGGAAAAATGTTCTGTTACCTGTGGATACACAAGAAAAACAAACAACCTTATATCGGAATTGTGGAAGGCAAACACTTCGATGAATCGTTTCTAATTCAGGAAAGCCGCTCCCGAATGAAAATAATGATGTTAAGTTCCAATGAAGATCTGCCCATTGATAGAATTGAAAAAATCGTGCAAAAAGCAATAAACTTATATAAGACAGGAATTGTAAAGATTAAAAACAAATGAAGTGATTTGTTTAATGAAATAGTTAAATAAATAATAAACTTGTTTGTTTTTAGGCTGTAGAGCCGTTTTAACTTTGTACTTCTGCGCTTAAAGCTGTAAATTTGCCTATCAAAATTATACGCGATTTTTACTATGAACTCAGAACTTAAGAATATAAAAGTTATCGTTACCGACTTAGACGGAACTTTACTCAACCCTCAGCATAAAATTTCAGATTACACTAAAAGCATTTTTCAGGAACTTCACAATCAAAACTATCTTATTGTGGTTGCCACAGGACGTCATCATCTCGATGCAATGGCCATTATCAGCACACTCGATGTTCCGGTTTATCTGGTAAGTTCAAATGGAGCCAGAATACATTCACCGGAAAAAGAAGAGCTTTTTGCCTTCGATTTAAATAGTGAAGTGGTAAAAGCGGCTTTAAATGTAGAAATTGATCCGGAAATCACAGTGGTGTTATTCAAAGAAAATGTTTGGCAGACCAACAAATTGAACGAGAAGTTAAACAGCTTTCAAACCGAATTGAAATACCTTCCAGAATTGGTAGATTTTAAAACACTTGAAGATTTTGGTGCGATAAAAATATTCTTTGCACATGACAATCACGAAAAATTAGTAGCCTTAAAAGAAGCCATTCTAGCAAACGGTTCAAGTGCGTTGCATCACGCCTTTAGTCTTCCAACCTGTCTGGAATTTATGGATAAATCGGTAGACAAAGCGGTTGCAATAGCCAGAGTTTTAGAAAAAGAAGGATTTACAATGCAAGAAGCGGTTTCGTTTGGAGATGGTTTTAACGATGTTCAAATGTTGTCTGCAACCGGAAAAGGGTTGATTATGGGCAATGCTCCGGTATTGTTAAAAGAAACGTTACCCAACTTAGAAATAATCAAAACCAACGCAGAAGACGGAGTAGCACACTATATTGCTTCAAGAATTTTAGATGAAAAACTTGCTGAATGTTAATCAGCTTTGAATAATTTTATCGATTGATTAACAGTGATGTAGAATTGTGTTTTGCAATGAAACGTTAATAAAGTTTGAGATTTTTACTATATTTAGTACATCTAAAATTGTATTAATTATGAAAAAATTTTTACGTCAGGTGGAAAGAAACTGTGTTTCCGGTGCTGTAGTTTTATTGCCACTGCTGGTATTTGGGGTTGTACTTCAGAAAGTATGGGGCTTTTTTCAGAAATATGGGGAGAAGTTTGCAAAACTTTTACATCTCGATGAAGTTTTCGGAACGATTGCAACCGATATTCTGGGTGGAGTAATTTTATTGGTATTACTTTATTTTAGCGGTTACATGATGCGATTGACTTATTTGAAAAAATTCACAGAATGGATTGATGATAAGTTAATGATCTTCCTTCCAGGCTATGAAAAAAATAAAAAAGAAGCGGAAGAAAAATTGAGTACAAAAGTAAAAAAGCCAAGTACTGATATTCCCGTTTTGCTTAAAAATGGAGATTATTGGCAGCCCGCCCGCCTTATAGAAGAAGACTCGTCCGGCAGTGCCGTTGTTTTTGTTCCGACCGCACCATTTAAAGATCAGGGACAAATTTTTGTAGTGGACAGTATTCACATAAAAAAAATGAACGAAACTACGCTGGGTAATTTAAATGCTTCCGTAAAATCATTAGGAAAAGGAATCCTGGATTTTAAATAAACTTTTTAGACTTAAAAACAATCCCTGATGCGCTTTCATCAGGGATTGTTTTTTTATAGAACTATTTAGGATCAAATCTCAAAGTAGCCGAGTAATAAAGTAATTCAGTTAATAACCTGAGTTCAACTATTAAGTTGCTAATTTTTAAGCATTGTGTTTTTCCTGCAAGGTCTTTTTTTGAACTTGTAGGTATTTTTACTAGGCAGAAAAAAGATGTCTCTTGATGTTTAGTTCCCTATTCTTGACTTTTTAAACCATATAAGTCATCTCAGTTCATATTAAATAGGTGTCTTTTCGTCTCTTGTGAAATCTTTGAAGACTTAAACGTTAGAATAAACTATACAAGTTTTAGACGTAATTCCATATTAGAAATTGGATTTTAGAAGCAAAGAGGAAAAAGTTTTTTTAATAGCCCACAAAGTGTATTTTTGCTCTACTAAAAAACAACTATCATGACCAAAAACATCTTTATCCTTGCCTTTTTAATTTTTTCAATAACGGGTACCAGCCAGAATTTAAAGTTAGAAGAAATTATGAAAGGAGACTCTTTCATTGGCAATCAGCCAACAAACGGAAGATGGTCGCTGGATGGAAAAAAAGTTTATTTTGAATGGAATCCGAAAAACGAATTAGGCACAAGCACGTACTCTTGGCAAAAGGGAGCTTCTAATCCGGTACTTGTAGAGCCGAAGGAAGCCGTTTTTTCTAAATTCGATTTTAAAAGAAAACCGACATCAGATATTGTTTTTTATACGAATAAAGGAGGTTTGTACTCGTACACTATTAGTACAAAAGCAACAAAAAAATTGTACCAGCAAAATACTCCGATTTCTAATCTTGCATTAGGAAGTCAGCTTGGAGTTGTGTTCTTTGAGCAAAACGAAAACATTTTTAAATACAATAGTAAAGAGGGCACGCTACTGCAAATCACTAATTTCAGTAAAGGCAATAAGAAAGAGAAAACACCCGAAAAAGATACTTTCTTGAAAGAACAACAGAAAGAATTATTTCAATTTATCAATGATAAAGAGGCAAAAAAACAATGGAACATGGCTAAAAGCAAAGCCGTAAAGTCAGATTTTGTCAAAGAGTATTTTTATGGAAAAGATAATTTGACAGACCTCAAAGCAAATCCAAATGGAAACTACGCTACTTTTAGTTTAGTAGAAAATGTTGAAATTAAAATGGAAAAAATGGAAGTTTTTATAACAGATGACGGTTATAATCAATCTCCTGATACCAAAGAAAAAGTATCGACGGCCAATTTGGTAAAAACACGTTTTGGTATTTACTCCGTTGCAAAAGATTCTGTTTATTTTGTTAATTTCTCAAAATTGAGCCATATTCAGGACGTTCCGAAATACTATGAGGCTTACGATAATTTAAAAAACAAAGAGAAAGAAGACAAACTAATTGTCGCGTTGGCACCTGTATATAACGAAGACGGTTCGTTTGCGATTACAGAAATTAGAAGTCAGGACAATAAAGACAGATGGATTGTAAGTCTGAATCTTGAAAACGGAACTTTTACCGAAATAGAACACCAGCACGATGAAGCGTGGATTGGCGGACCCGGAATTCCATCTTATGCTTTTGAAACCGGAAATCTAGGTTTTCTGGCAGACAATGAAACGGTTTATTTTCAATCGGAAGCTACCGGATACTCACACTTATACACGTACAACTTAAAATCGAATGTAAAAAAACAACTGACCAAAGGAAACTGGGAAGTTCGCGACTTGATTCTATCTAAAGACAAAAAGGCATTTTATTTAACAACGAATACAACACATCCGGGAAATAGAGATTTTTACAAGTTAAATGTTGCAGATGGAATTATGCAACCTATTTTAACAAAAGACGGAGCACACGAAGTAGTGGTATCTCCTGATGAATCGACACTTTTGGTACGTTACTCATTTAAAAATAAACCTTGGGATTTTTATATTGCCGAGAACAAAAAGAATACTGCTTTACAGCAAATTTCATCTTCAACTTCAGAAGAATTTAAAAAATACCAATGGAGAGAACCAGAGGTGATTACTTTCAAAGCACAAGACGGAACTCCGGTATATGCAAGATTGTATACGCCAAAAGCAGAGAACACCAATAAAGCAGCCGTAATTTTTGTACACGGTGCAGGGTATTTGCAAAACGCACACAACCATTGGAGTGCGTATTACAGAGAATATATGTTTCATAACTTGTTAACCGATTTGGGTTATACAGTTTTGGATATTGACTACAGAGGAAGTGACGGTTACGGAAGGGATTTTAGAACCGGAATCTATCGTTTTATGGGAGGTAAAGATTTAACCGATCATCTTGATGGCAAAAAATACTTAGTTGATAATTTGGGTATTGATGCTAACAGAGTTGGTATCTACGGAGGTTCTTACGGTGGATTCATAACTTTAATGGGAATGCTGACAACTCCGGGAGAATTTGTTTCGGGCGCTGCTTTGCGTTCGGTTACAGATTGGGCACACTACAATCACGGATATACGGGGAATATTTTAAACTTTCCTGAAACAGATCCTGAGGCATTCAAAAAAAGCTCTCCTATTTATTATGCTGGTAACCTGAAAGGAAATTTACTAATGTTACACGGTATGGTGGACGATAATGTAGAATACAAAGACATTGTACGTTTATCACAGCGTTTTATAGAATTAGAGAAAAAGAACTGGACACTTGCTTCTTTCCCGATAGAAGCGCATACTTTTAAAGAAACGTATTCCTTAATTGATGAATACAGCAGAATTTTGAATTTGTTTAATACGACTCTTTTGAAGAAATAGTTTTCAGTCTCGGTCTTTGTCTCAGTTTTCAGTCTTTAATATTACGTTAAGACTAAGGTTGAGAAAAGATTTAGACAAAAGCAAAGACTGCGACTGCAACTGAAAACTGCGACTGAGAGTGAAGACTGCGACTGAAAGCTGAAAACTGAATACTTTTTTTGCTTCCTCTTTTAATTAGTTTTAAATTTGCATCCATAAAACAAAACACAACTAAAGGATAATGAGCAATACAATCACAACTACAGATTTTAATTTCCCGAATCAGAAATCAGTTTATCGCGGAAAAGTTAGAGAAGTTTACAATATCAATGAGGAACTTTTGGTAATGGTGGCGACCGACAGACTTTCGGCTTTTGATGTAGTTTTACCAAAGGGAATTCCATACAAAGGGCAAATTTTAAATCAGATTGCTACAAAGTTCATGGAATTAACGCAAGATATTGTGCCTAATTGGTTGATTGCAACTCCGGATCCAAACGTGGCTGTGGGGCATTTGTGTGATCCTTTTAAAGTTGAAATGGTTATTCGTGGTTATGTTTCAGGACATGCTGCACGTGAGTATGCTGCAGGAAGAAGACAAATTTGCGGTGTAACAATGGCGGAAGGTTTAAAGGAGAATGATAAATTTCCGGAACCAATTATCACACCAACTACAAAAGCAGATAACGGTTCTCACGATGAAGACATTTCGCGTGAAGCTATTTTATCAAAAGGAATAGTTTCAGAAGAAGATTATATTGTTTTAGAAAAATATACCCGTGCTTTATTTCAAAGAGGGACTGAAATTGCCGCAAGTCGTGGTTTAATTTTAGTAGATACAAAATACGAATTCGGAAAAACAAAAGACGGTGTAATCGTTTTGATTGACGAAATTCATACTCCGGATTCTTCCCGTTATTTTTATGCTGACGGATATGAGGAAAGACAGGAAAAAGGAGAAGAGCAAAAACAATTATCAAAAGAATTTGTACGTCGTTGGTTGATCGAAAATGGTTTTCAAGGTCAGGACGGACAACAGATTCCTGAAATGACAGAAGCTTACATCGAATCTGTTTCAGAAAGATATATTGAGTTATACGAGAATATTTTAGGAGAGAAATTTGTAAAAGCTGATATTGCCAATATTGATGCACGTATTGATAAAAACGTAAAGGAATATCTTGCTGATAAAGCTTAATTTTAAGTTTTAAGAGTTTATTTTAATAGAAAAAGCGCAATCCAATTTGTTTGGATTGCGCTTTTTTATTGAGGTTCTTTACTTGTTTTTTGATTTTTTTGATTTTTTTTTTGATTTAAATGTAACGTTTTAGGTTTTTTAAGCGTCTATATAGATAGTAACTGTTATTTAGAAGACAACATTTTTGATGCAACCCTGCTAAATTACAGTTTACAATTAAATCAATCAATCAATCAATCAATCAATCAATCAATCAATCAATCAATCAATCAATCAATCAATCAATCATGAAAAAATCAGTAATCATTCTAGGGACAGCTTTTGTTTTATTTGCAAATGTATCAGTAGCTTCAAATCACAAGCCGTTGGTAAAAGATCAAATCGAGTTTTCTGCTTATGAATCTTCGCCATTACATATTGCAGTGTGCAACGGGGATCTTGATAGCGTTAAAAAAAGTATCGAATACGGGGCAGATGTCAATAAATTATCAAGAGACATGTCTCCTCTGATGTTGGCAGCACGATTTAACAGAGTAGATATTATTAAAGTTTTATTAGAAAATGGAGCCAAGCCTTCACTTGAAAATGATAAAGGCTTAAAAGCGTTAGATTATGCCAAATATTCGAAAGCTACAGAGTCTATTGCAATTCTGAAAGGTTTGTAATAAAGGAAACCATTAAAAAAGAGAAAACCGTCATTAACAAACTAATGACGGTTTTCTTTTTTTTACAAAGATTCGTTTTTATTCTGTTCCTTTGAATCTGAAAATTATTCCTCGCAAAGACGCAGCGTCGCAAAGTTTTTATTTCCTAGCAATTTTTGAACCTGATCTTTTATTCTTCCATCTTTGCTTTTAAATTATCCAAGCCTTTTTGTAAATCATTTCCAATCATCTGGTCCATTTTCATAAAAGGCAACATGATATTCATAGGGTAGGGGATAACACCGTTTATGCCCCATTTTACTTTGGTCTGATCCGCTGCTAAACTTTCGGTCGACATAAATCCGACAGCAGTATCGTTCATCGGCTCCTTAAACCTGAGAGCAAAATCCAATCGTTTTCCTTCTGTAATTTTGGTGATTTCCTGTTCACCCACACCAACCTCTTTTACTTTACTCTCCCAGGCCGATAATGCACCAACACTACCGTCTGTTCCTTTGTAAGTCAATTTCATTTTGGGATCGATATTGGCCCAGACGCTAAATTCATTTTGATTTTTTAAATATCTGACATAAGTAAAAATACTATCGACCGGTTTATGGATGATAATTTCTCTTTCAACGGCATAATTTCGAGGCATAAAGTAAGCCGTAATTAATACGATTGCTGCAACTAAGATTAAAGCGGCCAGAATTTTTTTGATTGCTCCCATTTTTTTTGGTTTAAAGGTTATTTAAATGATTTGGTAATGGTGAAAATGATTGGTCAATTATTTTATTAGCCGTTTTCTTTATAAAAAAACGACAAAACGTAAAGCTATATACTTAAGTTTTATCCTACTTTTTTATTTTTTTTGAAAATAAGTAATTTAGATCATTAATGTATGAATTATTGGCCGAAAATTTATTTTTCATTAAAAAAACAGCCCTTTTTTGAGTATTACTTCAAAGTAAAGTTAAAAAAGTAATGTTTTGGTTTTACATTTTTGGGAAAATTTGATAAATATTTTTTAGAAATATTCGTTTTTGTGTAACATTTCTACCTTTGCAGCGTCTTTTATACAGAATTAAATAACGATTGGGTGGTATTATTTAGGAATCATTAACAAAACGTTAAGAATTAGTTAAAACATAGTACCTTGTAATGCAAAATACCAAAATATTATTTACATTTGTATAGAATTTAAAAGATCATCAATCATATTTTATCAATCAATTTAACAAACAAAACCATTATGAAAAATTCAGTTATTTATTTAGGATTAGCTTTAGTAACATTTGCAAATGTATCAATGGCTGCAAATCACAAAACAGTTGTGAAAGATCAAATTGTACTATCTATAGACGAAGATGCAACACCATTAAACGTTGCTATTAGTAAGGGTGATATTGACGGAGTTAAGAAATTTATTGAATACGGAGCTAATGTAAACGAACAGTCAGGTGATATGTCTCCTTTAATGACTGCAGCACGTTACAACAAAGTTGAAATTATTAAAGTTTTATTGGCTAGTGGAGCACGTCCATCTGATAAAAACGAAAGAGGATATACAGCTTTGAAATATGCACAATTATCAAACGCTACAGATGCTGTTGCCCTTTTGAAAGATTTAAAATAAGATTTTAGATTAGTTTAAAAGAGTTTAAGTTAGTTAAAAACGATCTTCATGAGCAGAGGGTCGTTTTTTTTGTTTAAAAATGTTTCAGTTGATGCTTAGAATAGGTCAGTTTTAGATTTGGATTAGCTTTCGCGAGCCACCAGTTAATCATCTTGACGAAATAAAGAATCAATACGAAAATCTGTGGAGTAGTAAAAATCTCGCGGAGTCGCAAAATCGCAAAGTTTTAATTAGAAAGTAGAAAAAAAGCTTTGAGACTCCATGACATTTCGAGAAACCCAAATTGAAAAGTGGAAAACAGAAGGGTAAAACTTAAAAATAAGAAGAGAAAACTTAGCGGCTTGGCGTTTTTGCGAGACTGTTAAAGCGAGAAGTTAGGAAATTGGTACTTTATGACCATTTTTTACACGCAGATTTAGCAGATAGCAATGATAAAAAAATCCGCCAAAATCCGCTAAATCTGCGTGCTATTTTATTTTAGCATTTCCCGCCCCGTAAAGACATTCTGTAAAAGTCAACAACTCTTTATTATCTGCCACAGATTAAAAAGATTGGAAGGATTTAGATAAAAAAAAACCACTCCGGAAGAGTGGTTTTTTTGAAGTTGTTTATTCAATCGGTACGTGTTTTTTGCGGTTGAAGACCCAGAAGATAATCGGAAACACTAATAAGGTTAAAATCGTGGCGGTAATCAATCCTCCAATAATTACGATGGCCAATGGTTTTTGCGATTCAGAACCAATTCCTGTTGAAATGGCTGCAGGCATTAGACCTATAGATGCCATGAGGGCTGTCATTACAACGGCTCTTGTTCGTGCCTTTACCCCCATAAAAATAGATTCCTCGAGGCTAAACTTCGCCTTTAGATTATGATGGAATTCCGAGATCAGAATAACGCCATTCTGAATACAAATCCCAAGTAAAGCAATAAAACCAACACCAGCCGAGATTCCGAAATTCATACGGGTAAGATGCAAAGCAATAATACCACCGATAATAGCAAATGGAACATTAGCTAAAACAAGTAAGGAATCTTTAATATTTCCAAAAAGGATAAATAACAAGACAAATATCCCGATTAAACTTATGGGAACAACTTGTGCTAAACGTGCACTGGCACGCACTTGATTTTCAAATTCTCCCGTCCATCCGGTAGTATAACCTTGTGGTAGTTTCATTTTGTCTACTTTTTGCTGTGCTTCGGCAATGGTACTTCCTAAATCACGATCACGAACAGAGAATTTAACCCCGATAAAACGTTTGGTATTGTCTCTATATATGAAAGCCGGACCTGTAATGGTCTTGATGTCTGAGATTTCTTTTAAAGGAATTTTTATACCACTAATCGTTGGTACTTTTATTTCTTCCAAATCTTTTTCGTCTTTTCTGTATTCTTGAGAAAAACGAACTCTCACATCAAATTTTTTCTCGTCTTCGTATTTTTCTGTGGCTGTTTTTCCTCCAAAAGCAAGTTCAAGTACCGCTTGGGCATCGCTCAATGTAACACCGTAGGCAGCCATTTTTTCTCTGTCCAGAATAACACTGATCTCCGGTTGTCCCACATTGCGAAGTATTCCGGCATCTTTTATACCGGGAATGTTTTTAATTTGGGCCAATACCTCATTGGCCAGTTCATCGAGTTTGTTAAGATCATCACCGTATATTTTTACGGCATTAGAAGCTTTAAATCCTGCTACAGATTCGGCTACATTATCAATAACGGGTTGTGAATAATTATAGGTAATGCCCTGATGGACTTTTAATTTTTGATCCATTTGATTGATCAGGTCGTCCATCGTAATTTTTCGCGTCCATTCTGCTTTTGGTTTTAGATCAACCTGAAGCTGAATAAACCCAAAACCGTTTGGATCGGTTCCGTCATTACTTCTTCCGGTTTGTGACAGCACTTTTTTTACTTCGGGAAAACTTTCAAGGTCTTTTCGGATCATAGCAGCTGTTTTTACACTTTCAGGAAGAGAAGTACTCATTGGTAATTCTGCGGTTACCCATAAGGCACCTTCATTTAATTGGGGCAAGAATTCAGTTCCAAGAAAGGTTGCAGAAAAGAAAACGGTTGCCAATAAAACGATTGAAGCGATTAGTGTTTTGGTTTTGTGTTTGAAAGTCCAGGCAAAACCTTTACCTACTATTCGGTCCCAAAAGTTGACAAACGGATTGTGCTTCTCTTTTACATTTTTATTTAAAAGGATATGGGATAAGACCGGTACCAGTGTCAAAGTAAAAATTAAGGCTCCCATTAAAGCAAATCCTAAGGTATAGGCGAGGGGAGAGAACATTTTTCCTTCTACTTTCTGAAAGGAGAAAATAGGTAGTAAAGCGGTAATAATGATTAGTTTAGAAAAGAAAATCGCTTTCCCCATTTCTGTTCCGGTTCTTTTAATCAGACTGCCTTTTGCTATTTTATTAAAAGCAGGCATTCCTAATTGATGTGCCCGACGGTCTAATACAACAAATAATCCCTCAACCATTACCACGGCGCCATCAATGATAATTCCAAAATCGACGGCTCCTAAACTCAATAAGTTGGCACTCATTCCCATCATTTTGAGACATAAAAACGCAAACAACAGCGACAGCGGAATAACGATAGAAACGGTAAAGGTAGTTCTCCAATCGGCCATAAAAAGAAAGACGACACAAGTAACCAGAATAATACCTTCAAATAAGTTGTGCATTACCGTTTCGGTGGTGAAATTCATCAGATTATCACGATCATAAAACGTTTCTAATGTAATGTCTTTTGGAAGGATATTGTCGTTAAGATCCTTTATTTTGGCTTTGATGAGTGCCAGAGTTTCCTGAGGATTCTCCCCTTTACGCATTACAATAATTCCTTCAACCGCATCATCATTATCCCCGATTCCGGTTTGTCCGACTCTTGGCATCGAACTTTCATTTACTGCCGCTAAGTTTTTAACCAAAATTGGATTTCCTCCTGCATCGTCAACAATAATATTTTCAATATCCGGAATAGATTTTAATAACCCTACACCACGAACTACAAACGCCTGTCCATTTTTTTCGATTACATCACCACCAACATTTAGATTTCCTGCATTGACTGCATTATAAACCTGAAGAGGAGTAATGTTGTATTTGGCTAATTTTATCGGATCAACGGCTACTTCATAAGTTTTAGTCTGCCCTCCAAATACATTTAGATCGGCAACACCGGGAAGGGAGCGCAGTTGTTTGTCGATCACCCAGTTTTGATAGGTTAATAATTCCCTGCTGTCTCTGCTTTTACTTTTTATAATATATCTGAAAATTTCTCCTGTTGGACCGTATGGAGGCTGAACGTCCGGTTCGACATCATCGGGTAATGACACATTTTTAAGGAGATTGTTAACCTGAAAACGGGCAAAAGTATCATCTACACCATCATCAAAAATAATTTTGATAACCGATAAACCAAACATGGTAATACTGCGAACGCTGGTCTTTTTTTGCACCGAGTTCATCGAAATTTCGATAGGAGAAGTAACAAAACGTTCCACTTCCTCAGCACTTTTCCCGTTCCATTGTGTGATGATAATGATCTGTGTATTAGTTACATCAGGAAAAGCATCAATAGGCATGGTTTTGAAAGAAATAAATCCTGCAACGGCCAGTAATCCCACCCAAAAGAAGGTAAATGCTTTGTTCTTTAGCGAGAAAGCAATAATGTTTTTTATGAATTTGTTCATTTTAAAAAGTATTTTTAATGATGAATTTTATGTTTTAATTCGTTTTATAATTGGCCTTAGAATTCGGTATGAAAACGCAATGCGAAAAATTGTGCAGGCCCTCTATCTCTATTATAAGCCGGATTTAATGCAAATTGATAATCGGGCGAAAGCGTAAAATGGGTTTTGGGAATTAAAAAGGAGTAAAAAACTTCTACGATTTTTTCTGTTCCATAATTTAAAGTACCATCACCAATCATAAAACCATTTCCTCCTAATCTTTGGTATTCTTCATGAGACTTGGATAGTCCGTTAACCACTATTGCGATTCCGCCAAAATCCTCTTTACGGTTCCACATTTTTCCTTTTAGATTCATTCCCAAGGATGCTGATCGGTCAATTTCGGTAAAGGCCCAGGTTTCATTTTTACCATCATTATAACTCATTCGGGCAAATAATCCCCAGTTGTCTCCATGTGTGTAATCGGCATTGAGACCGATGCCATATTTTGTGCGACCATTTTTACGGACACTTTTAATATCCGGTATTGTTATAAAATTAGCGTTGGCCTCATCGTAATTTCCCATTCCGGCTACATTGCGAAATCCTAATAATTTAATAACGCTGGTATCAGAATTGGCAAACGTTATTTTTTTCTCAATCTCCAGATTAAAAGCATTCGAATCATCAAAGCTAAAGGCTACATTTGGACCGTTGGCATAGGTGGGTACCGCTACCATGGCGGTTCTGATTTGCCAGGTATCAAATTGATAATTGGCATAAAGTCCAACGGTATATCCTCTGGTATTTGCTGCATAATCCCAAGCTCCATTGGCCATTAATGACCAATTTAAAAACTGGGTTCTGGGATCATGAGAGTACGCATTTCCATCAAAATAATCAGACAATCCAAATTTTCCAAAAACGAATTGCAGTGATTGATTGTTTTTTAATTGAAACTGCTGCTCCAAAAGCATTCTTGCCACATATACGACCGGTTTTGTATCTCCGATTCTGAAGGTTTCTCCGTTAGGAAAGCCCCCTAAACCTCTTGCCTGAGACAGCCCTTCACCTCCTGACATTTCGGGATTAAAGGTGACTGTTGCTCCTTTCCACAACGGGACATTTAAATATAGAGTTGATGTTAAGGACAAGGCTTTTTCTTCTTTTGGACTTAAACTGTTTGTTCCTTGATAAGGAGAATGAAAAGCCGGTTGGTATTGGTATATTGATGTCATTTGAAATTTCAGACTATAACTGCGTATCGAATCTCTTTCCTGCGAAAAAGATAACGCAGAAAACAGGAAGAGTCCGAAACTTGTTATAGTGACTAGTTTTACCATTTGGCTAATTGTTTAAGGCACCGTATATAAACAATTGATTGTTGGTGATTACCTTCTCATTTTCTTTTAGTCCGCTCGAAATATAGGTTACGTCACCAACTACTCTGTACACGTCCACTTTTCTGGTTTCAATATTGTTACGGTCTTTAAAAATCACGACAAAGTTTTTACTCTTATCAAAAACGATTGCTTTACTTGGTACGGCTATCATAGACTCATTTTCGTCGAAGGATAATTTTATGCTGGCATTCATATCCGGTTTTAATAAGTACCCCGGATTGCTTAATTTTATACGTGCCTGCATGGCTTTGGTTTCAGGATCGATCACATTATAGATCTTGTCTACTTTTCCTTTAAAAACCTGATCGGGATAACTTAGCGTAGTTACAGCAGCTGCAGTGCCCAGTTTGACTTTATTGATGTCAATTTCGTTAATGTTAGCCATGGCCCATACTTCGCTAATTTCGGCGATATCAAAAATGTTTTCAGTACGATCATTTCTCAAAAGCATGTCCTGATTGATGCTTTTTTGAATGATAAAACCGCTTATTGGTGCTGTTACTTCATAGATAGAACCGGCTTTGATATTGTAAATTTTATAGGTTTCCTGAATTTTACTGACCTGTGATTGCGCTTTATTTACTTCCGATTTTGCCTGTAAGACATCACTCTCCGAGTTTAATTTGCCGTCATATAATTCCTGAGCTACTTTCAGGCCGTTTTTTGCTACCAATAAATCATTTTTGGCATCTATAGCCTGTTTTTCGAAGTCGGCAACATCAGTACTTTTTATCGAGGCTAGGACTTGTCCCTTTTTTACATAGTCTCCAAGTTCAACATTCACTTTTAATACACTTCCGCCAACAAGCGGGTAAACGTCAATCATTTTGTTGTTGTCGGCCGTAATTTTACCATAAAAACTCAGTACATTTTTTACGGGCTGTTTTTCTGCCGGTGCAGTAGTGGTTGTTTTTAGCATGGCATCGCTTAGTACAAAAGAGGTATTGGTATCGGGATTTTCAACTTCTTTTTTGCAGCCGGTTATCGATAAACTTACAATCGCAATTCCTATAATTAGTTTATGTTTCATCTTTAGTTTGTTTTAGAATAAGTCTTTATTGATTGTGCTATTTAATTCTTCACCGGAAAGGGCTACTTTTTTCTTTATTTCGTTTACCTGAATGGTGGCCTGATTGTAACTTTCCATAAAATCGGTAAATTCTAAAATACTGATGTTTCGTTTTTGAAAATTGGTCAGGATTCCATTGTAAACCGCTTCAAAGTCAGCATTCACCGTTGGTTTTATCACGCTGTAATTTTTTCGTGATTCGTCCCACTTGGTCCAGGCCGATGTGATTTCGGTTTGCAATTGCAATTCAAAATTTTGTTTGTCAATTTTAGATTGTTCGAGAATCGTCTGTGCGTATTTGATATTTCCTTTGTTTTTGTTCCAAAGTGGGAGTGGAATCCCAATGGTCAAGTTACTTTCTTTGTTAAAAGCACCACTGCGCTGATCGTAGTTGGCTCCCAGAGTAAGGTCAGGAATCGATAGTGATTTTTGCCATTTTACATTTATTTCGTTGGCATCAATTTCTTTTTGTTTGGCCTGATAGTCCGGTCGATTGGCAATGGCATCGGTTTCGAATTTCTTTAAATCGAAGTCAATCGTTTTAAGATACTTATCAAATTCTTCTTTGGAAACTACAGGAATTACATTTTCAGTTTCATTTAATAATAATTTTAAGTTGGCCTGTTCGTCAATGTTATCATTTACAGTTTCCATTCTTGCATTTTTAAAATTTAGAAAAAGAGATTGCAAGCGAACAACATCTTTTAAAGGAACATTGCCTTTTTGAGCCTGAATAGTATAAGAATTGATCAAATCTTCCAGATGAACGACTTGTTTGTCTGTGGTTTCCAGATTCTTGATGTTGAAATAAACAGTATAAAAACTTTTGCGTAATTGAAGTTTTAATGTTCGCAGAAGATCGTTAAATTGAAGTTCTGCCAGTTGTTCATTGGTTTTGGCCAATTTTACTTCATTGCGTTTTTTTCCGCCTAAATAGATGAGTTGTTCGATTCCAAAAGCCTTTTGCCCTTCTTTTCCAATATCAAAATACTGATTCCGTTCCGGGTTATAAGCATTCAATTCAGCTGTAAGAGTGGGGTTATCCCAAATTCGGGCTTGAATGGTCATGGCTTTTGATGCATCAATATTGTATTGAGAAGCCAGTAACAAGAGATTCTTTTTTAAAAATTGAGCCTCACAGTCTTGAAGGGTGACCGTTTTTTGAGCCATTGCAGCCTGATTAAGCATTGCGAATAGGAGTAATGCAAATAACTTTTTCATTGTATCATTTTTAGTTTGTACAAATATGCTATCGACAGACTTTAAGACACCTTAAAATCTACCTTAAAAATAGCTTAAAATTACTTACAAATGAAAAGTTAACCGAAATAAATTCGTGTTAATATTTGATAATGAGTAGCTTATGGTTGCTTTGTGTAGCGTGAGGATTCGTTGAACAATTCGCAATCCAAGGCCAAATCCGGTTGTTCCTTTTGAATTTTCTCCACGCATAAAAGGCTGAAAAAGGTTTTTTTGCTCTTCTTCACTTAAGGTAATTCCGGTATTAGAAACAGAGAGAATTAAATGGTGGTCGTCTGAACTAATTTTAACTGTTGCCTGTTTGTTGTCTGAGTATACACAGGCATTTTTGAGAACATTGCTCAAGGCAATTTCCAGTAGGTTTTTATTCCCTTTTATTTCTAAAGCGGTATCGAGATTTTCATTTTCTTCAATTTCAAATAGAATTACAAAATCAGGAAAACTTTTATTCAGATTTTCAATAGCAGAAAAGAGGATTTCATCCATGCGATGTATTTCTGTATTTTCGCCTCTGTTGGTATCTACTTTAGACAAAATCAATAAGGAGTTAATCAGTTCTGTTAATTGATTTACGTCTGCTAATATATTGGTTAAAAAGGACTTATTTTCAGGACTCGTTTTAGGGTCTGCAACAGCATTTTCGATTTGCGAAGTGATTCTGGACAGTGGAGTTCTGAGTTCATGCGAAGCGTTTGCCGTGAATTCTTTCTGTTTTTGATAGGAGACTTCAATCCGGTCCATCATGAAATTGAATTCGTTGGCAATCAGATCAATTTCGTTTTTATTGCTTTTAGACTCAATACGGGTATCGAGATTGTTCTCGTTTATATTTTTTATTTTTTGATGAAAGGAATTCAGAGGATTCATCAGTTTTTTTACGGTAAAAGAAGTGATAATCCAACACAGACAGGTAAAGAAAAGATAAGATACAATTAAGGTATAGCGCAGAAAAAGCAATTTCTTTTTACCAAAATTGTCCGTCGCCGAGATCAGCGCATAAAAATCACGGTCGTTGGTATCGTAAAAAACGCCGTATACTTCATAATCACCTTGTTGTTTAAAAAAGGTTTTGTTCTTTTTTAAATACTTCAGATCATCAACAGACCACTTTATTTTGGCGTCATCAATACTGCTATAGATTAATTTGTAGTTAGAATCAAAAACCAGCGTTTTTTCGTCGTATAACTTATTGATGGAGTTCTGATCGATAATTTTAAGCAACTGATTGTCGATTTGCTTGACATTTACCAGAAGTTTTATGTTTGATAAAGCCTTAATCTCTAACCGGTCACGGAATTCTTCTTTTCTGTAATTGGAATATAAAATGAATATCACAGTCGAAGCCAAACCAAAAAGGATGGTAAACAGCAAACTGACTAATAGCGATATTCGATTTTTTAATGTCATTCCTGATCACTTAAATAATATCCGTAGCCAATTTTGGTACGAATGAGTTTTGTTTCGTGGTCTTTATCAATTTTTTTTCTTAAAAAATTAATGTAAACTTCAATAGTATTCTGATTGGTTTCGATGTGATAATCCCAAAGTTTTTCGGCAATAAATTGTTTAGACAGTACTTTTCCTTTAGCATGAGCCAAAATTAAAATGAGTTTAAACTCTTTTGGGGTTAGTTTTATTTCTTCGCCGGAGCGAAAGACTTTCATTTCTTCTTCCTGAATTTCTAAATCCTTAATAAGAATTTTTTTTTCGGTTTGTTGTGGAATGTCCTTTCGTCTTAAAAGCGAAGTTATTCGGGCATATAGTTCTTCAAAATGAAACGGTTTTACCAGATAATCATCGGCGCCATTGTCAAAAGAAGCGAGTTTATCTTCAATTTCGCTAAAAGCAGTCAGCATAATTATAGGTGTTTTTTTGTCGACTTGGCGAATGCCTTTGCAAACGTCTATTCCGGTTGTTCCGGGTACATTGATGTCCAGAATTATTAAGTCGTATTCGTTAGGAAGATACTTTTTTAATAATAAGGAGCCGTCGTAATAGGGAAAACACTCGAATTCTTTTGAGGTAAAGAATGTTGAGATTTCTTTTGATAAAGTAAAATCATCTTCGAGTAGTAAAATTTTCATGTTCTTTTTATATTGGTTAATTCGGTTATCCAATGTTTGTATCGAATAACCGAACCAATGTTTTATGAATCTCAAATAGAAGTTTAAAACGATGTGTTTTCATCTATTTATGATTGAGTTCTAAAAATATTTTTTGCCACGAATTTCGCCAATTGGCACGAACTAATTAGTGTAATTTGTGCAATTCGTGTTTAATTTTTTTGCCACAGATTAATAAGATTGAAATGATTTGATCTGTGGGGATTAATTTAATTCTATCTTTTTTTTCACGCAGATTTAGCAGATTTAGCGGATTTTTTATCATTGCTTTGGCGAAAATCTGCCTAATCTGCTAAATCTGCGTGCTATTTTTATCTTGCGTCTTTGAATTGCTTTAACTTTTATCACGCTGAATTAGCAGATTCTAACAAAAGAACTGATAAAAAATCCGTCAAATCCGCTTAATCCGCCAAATCCGCGTGCCATTTTTTTTACATCCCTTATTTGAAATACGAAAACGTTTCGTTGTTTTCGATTTTTAATATAGATTCATAAATCAACTGAATCACATTTTCAACATCTTCTCTGTGTACCATTTCTACAGTAGTATGCATATAACGTAAAGGTAATGAAATCAAAGCAGATGCTACACCACCGTTGCTATACGCAAAAGCATCTGTATCGGTTCCTGTAGCGCGCGAAGAGGCATGACGCTGGAATGGGATTTTGTTTTCCTCAGCAGTATCCACAATTAAATCGCGTAATTTATTTTGTACTGCAGGAGCATAAGCAATTACAGGACCTTTACCCATTTTTAGATCACCTTCTACTTTTTTGTCAATCATAGGAGTTGTCGTATCATGGCACACATCAGTAACTATGGCTACATTGGGTTTAATTGTTTGTGCAATCATTTCAGCACCACGAAGACCAATTTCTTCCTGAACGGAGTTTACGATATACAAACCAAAAGGAAGTTCTTTTTTGTTTTCATGAAGCAAACGGGCTACTTCAGCGATCATAAAACCACCCATTCTGTTGTCGATGGCGCGACACACAAATTTGTTTTCGTTCAGAATCATAAATTCATCAGGATACGTAATTACACAGCCCACATGAACGCCCATTGCTTCGACCTGTTCTTTGGTCTCACAACCTAAATCGATAAAAATATTGCTGATTTTTGGTGTCTCTTCTTTATCACGTAATCGGGTATGAATGGCCGGCCATCCGAAAACCCCTTTTACAATTCCTTTTTTAGTGTGAATATGCACTCTTTTTGAGGGAGCGATTTGGTGATCAGAACCACCATTTCTGATCACATATAGTAATCCGTCATCAGTAATATAGTTTACATACCATGAAATTTCATCTGCATGTCCTTCAATAACCACTTTAAAAGGAGCATCAGGATTGATAACTCCAACGGCTGTACCATAGGTATCAGTAATAAAGGTGTCTACATAAGGTTTCAGATAATCCATCCAAAGTTTTTGGCCTTCGCTTTCGTAACCGGTAGGTGAGGCATTATTAAGGTAGCTTTCAAGAAAAGCTATAGAGGTATCTTTTAAGATAGATTTTGTGCTCATAGAAAATTTTTTGCGCTAATTTATAAATTTGGTATTAGAGTTGTATATAAATATATAATTTTACATTTAAATTATGACTCCATGAGATTTACCTACTTTATTTTATTTTTTATATTGATTAGTTTTAAAAGTCAAGCCCAGGTTACCCCCAAAGAGAATCAGGAAATGGGCTATATATTGACTGAACAGGATACCATCTTAAATGATACTATCGAATTGCCGGAGATTATAATTTCTAAAGAGAAGCTGGATCCCGAGGCACAGAAGCAATTTCTTATTCTGCAGAATCGTGTTTATAAAACCTATCCTTATGCCAAAACAACCGCAGACAGGCTTACGGCCTTAAATCAGGGAATGGCACGTTTAAAAACAAATCGCGAAAAGAAAAAGTATTTCAAAATCGTTGAGGATTACCTTAACAATGAATTTGAAGACCGTCTTAAAAAACTTTCCAGAAAACAAGGACAAATACTCGTAAAACTGGTTCATCGCCAAACCGGAACTACGACCTTTGACCTTATCAAGAATTTAAAAAGCGGTTTCAAAGCATTTGTATCCAATACGACAGCTAATTTATTCGATATCAGCCTAAAAAGAGAGTACAAACCCTATGAAGTAAACGAAGATTATTTGATCGAAACCATACTCGTCAGAGCCTTCGAATCGGGCAGATTAATCAATCAAAAGCCCGCACATCCCGTTGATTACGATGATTTGAGTAATCATTGGCAGGAAAAAGCAAAAGAGCTGAAAGCAGCAAAATAAATAAACACATCTATTTAAAAAGACTTACCGGATTAATTTTTGGTAGGTCTTTTTTTATGTAGGATTAAACGTATTTTTTGAATTACAAATCGAGGAGTATTCTTTCTGCAGGATTTTAATGATTGTGTTTTGATTTTCCCAAGTAGCCCTTGCATTGGAGATCCTATTTAGGTTGTTTTTTTAGAATTTATTGATGCTTTTTGTTCTTTATTTAAGAATTTTCTCATTGTTATTGTTTGTTTTTAGGTGTATAGTTTGTTATGTTTACTTTTTTTTAACTATTAATTAACCAAAAAATACGCATATGATAAAAAAAATACTTAGCTTAATTGTGATGTTTTTTGCGACTACAATATGGTCGCAGGAGGGAATTCAGAAGGATTATTCTGTTTTTATAAACGGAAATAAAATACCGACCTCTGCCAATTTTAAAGAACAGGCCAGAGAATTTAAGAAGAATACAAACAAGCAAAAGCCTGTCGCAACTTACAGTTTGGTGCAATTTACCCAAATGCCATCTGTAAACGAGCAGCAAAAGTTAAAAGAGCAAGGCATTACATTGCTTAGTTATTTATCGAATAATGCTTATTATGCTTTAATTAATTCGAACTATTACAATAAAGGGGTTATTTCTTCTACTATCAGGACTGTTGTTACGGTAGATTCAAAGTATAAAATAGATCCAATGATTGCCACTGGAGCAATTCCGGATTATGCCTTAGAAGGAAGTAATAACGTTAAGGTTGTAGTAAGTTACTTTAAGGGAGTTGACAGTAAAGTTATTTCACAAAATCTGGCAGGTTTATTTGTGAAAAGCAGTAAGATCGACGAATCTTTTAATGAAGTTTATTTGGAAGCTTCCAGAGATAAATTGGAGGAAATAGCAAAACTAAACTGGGTTCAAAATATTGAACTGGTTGCTGCTCCTGTTGAAAGTGATAATAAGCCTGGTGTAACTTCTCATAAAGTAAATGTTTTAAGTTCAGCTATTCCCGGTTTAGGATACGGATTGACAGGAAAAGGGGTTAAAGTGGGTGTTTGGGATGGAAATCTGGAAAAACATAAAGATCATACCGGTAGAGTTACAATTAGAGAATATGAGTATAATTCTTCTCACGGAGCACACGTTTCCGGAACAATTGGCGGTGCCGGTTTGTTAGATCCAAGAGCCAGAGGTATGGCACCGGAGGTACAAATGTTTGGTTGGAATTTTAATACACAATCAAATGGTTTAAGTGTGCAACAAGAAAGAGTAAAAGCGGTAACAGAAGATGGGATCGAAATCACCTCTAATTCTTACGGATCCAGTCTTACTTCCGGATACAATGTGAGGAGATACGATAATGAAGATCGTGGAGACGATAATGTTACGGTTCTATATCCTTATCTTTTAAATGTGTATTCTAATGGAAATTCACAATCAGCATACCCGGGCGGTTTTAATACCTCTACTAAAAATTCAAAAAACTCATTGCACGTAGCAGCTAATAATCCTGATGATTTGATTAGTAATTACAGTAGTTTCGGACCAACGATTGATGGTCGCTTGGTACCACAAATTGCGGCAGTTGGCACAGATGTATATTCATTAGATTATAGTAATGGGTATTCAGTTAAGAGCGGAACTTCAATGGCAACACCCGGAACCAGTGGTACAATAGCTTTGCTCTACGAAAGATATAAAAATATTTATGGAGAAAAACCATTAGCCTCTTTAATGAAAGCGTTGGTTACAAATACGGCAATAGATGCCGGTAACCCGGGTCCGGATTATAAATATGGTTTTGGAAATTTGAATGGTCTAAGAGCGATTAAAGCTTTAGATAAAAGAATGTTTTATACGGCTACTGTAGCAGGCGGAGCAGTTTATGAAAAAGAAATTGTGGTGCCTGTGGGTTTAGTTTCTTTAAAAGTTATGCTTGCTTATTCGGATGTAGCAGGAACACCCGGGTCGACTTCTGTTCAGGTAAATGATTTGGATATTAAAATCGTAAAAGACGGTACTACGACCTTACCGTGGATTTTAAATCCAACAACTCCAAATGCAAATGCGACAAGGGGAGTAGATACGTTGAACAATATCGAACAAGTAACTTTAGATAATCCTGCTCCCGGAACCTATAAAATTGTGGTTACCGGTACAAGAGTTCCTCTTAACAGTCAGGAATTCTCGGTAGTATACGATTATGTGGCACCGGAATTAAGCCTGACTTATCCGATTGGTAGAGAAAAATTCAATCCGGAGACTACAGAATACATCCGTTGGGATTATGAAGGAGAAGCAAAAACGTTCACGATCGAATATTCACTTGATGGAGGAATAAATTATACAACACTAGCAAAAGAAGTTCCTGCTGCCGCAAGAAGTTTTGCCTGGAAAGTACCTGCAGCTGTGGTTGCAAACGCTAAGATAAGAATTAGTACAGGTGCAAAAGTAGATACTTCAAAAGAGGTATTTAATATTATTGCAGAGCCTAAAAATTTAGTGATTGCGCCAGCTGTCTGCGGTACTTCTTCCTATAAAATGGATTGGGATCCTATTGCAGGAGCAAAATATGAAGTTTTAAAAATGAACGGATACAAGTTTGATGTTGTCGCGACAGTTACAGAACCTACTTATACGTTTAATAATCTTACAGCAGGGGAAGACAATTGGTTCTCTGTTCGCACAATAGATGTCGCTACAGGAATTACTTCTGAAAGAGCTAAAGCAATAAACGTGGATCCGGTTTCACAGCCGGTTTTGACAGTTGCCAGTTTACCGTTTTTAGAAAACTTTAATGAAAGAAAAGCAACGAATTATGTTCTTTCCAAAGGAACTGCAGGTATTATAAAATATGAATATGTAAACGCAACACTACTGGACGGTGTAAAAATGGCAGGGTCCGGAAATGTATCTTTGACGCCATGGGTTGCAAGTACAACTGCGAATGCCTTTGCCAATAACCCGAATTTCATAAAAAAAATGTCTTTTTGCGATATTGATGCTACAGTACTGACAGGAAAAGTGATTCGTATGAAATTTAATTTAATTTGGAATAGTGTTGGCGCCGTTAATAAAAACTTTTTTAGAGTTTTGGTAAATGGAATCCCGCTAAGCAGTCATGAAAACATAGACGTTTATGCAGGAGCCACGCTATCAGGAAATACAGAAGTAATCTATGATTTGTCGGCATTCGCAGGAACAACATTTAGTATTGCTTTTGAAGCTGTTATGGATAATGATGCGAGTGTGGTTGGTAATGATACGGTGTACACTACTGTTTTTGTAGATAATGTTAGTCTTTTCGAAGCCACAACTACCGATTTGGCACTATCTTCATTAGTAGCCAATACTGCTTTAACAGCTACTGAGACCGTGACAATGAAAGTGTTTAACAATTCTCCTGTTGCAATAAGTACTATTCCTGTTTCTTATAAAATTAATGAAGAAACAGAAGTTAGTGAAGTTATTCCGGGACCCATTGCTCCTTTGAGCAGCGTGTCTTATGATTTTGTTCAGAAAGTCAATTATGCTACTCCGGGTGTTTACAAAGTTGTTGGCAATGTAAATTATACCGGTGACGCTGTTGTTGAAAATAATACAATTACAAAAACTGTTTATAATAATGGGACAGATGTTTTAATGGGGTCAGCTACCCCAAATACTACTTGTTCGGCGGTATTTACAGATAACGGAACACGTTTCACCAATTATAGTGATAATGTAACCCAGACCCTAACTTTTAAACCCGCTACAGCAGGCAGCAGTATAAAAGTAGATTTTACAACTTTTGATACGGAACAAGATTTTGATTATTTGTATGTTTATAATGGCCCTTCGGTTTCTGCAGCTTCATTGGTCGGCACTTTTACAGGCAATGCTTTGCCTTCATCAATAACATCTAAAGCAGCAGCAGGAGAGCTAACTTTTAGGTTTACTTCAGATTCAAACACAAATGGAGCAGGGTGGACCGCTGACATCAGTTGTGTTGCAAAACCAACCGTACTTGATGCTAGTGTCGCTGCTATAGTTACGCCGGAGATTCTTGGAAAAAAAACAAGTACAAATGATGTAACGATTAGAGTTAGTAATTTAGGCGCAACTGCTTTAACAAACCACCCGGTATATTATCAGGTAAACGGAGGAGCAAAAGTTGCAGAGACAGTTCCTGCTATAGCTGCTTATGCTACAGTAAGTTTTACTTTTGCAGCCAAAGCAGATTTGTCTGATGTTGGAGCAACTTACCTAATAAAAAGTGGTGTTGATATAACAGACGATAATAATAGTAATGATGCAAAAGAAAAGACAGTATATAACAAAAATGAACTACCTGTTCATGAGAATACCAGTGGATATGCCATTTCTAAATTGAAATGGAATGATGTTGTGAATACTTCAGGAACGACTGCCTATTCTGATTTTAAGAATATAAAAATTCCGGTATATCCGGGATTCACCTATCAGCCTGAGGTTTCAATCACCAAAACAGAAATACCAATCACAAGAGATCTGTCAGCAACTGCTGTTGGTGTGTTTACTATGATGGTTATTGATTTGAATGGAGATGGCAATCTAACCGATGAATTTTATGCAGGTAATTTTTGGGTAAACACAACACCTACTTCAGCTGCACCGGCAATTCCATCTACAACAAGTACCCATTATTTTAGAAATAATTTTTCATTGACAGGAGGTTTAACGATTCCTGCGAGTACGACAGCAGGTGAAAAATTGATGCGTGTTATCCATATGTTTCGTTCGCCGAATGAGTATTTTAACGTAAACCTTGGACCAACTATTGATGGATTAACAAGTTCAAGAGGAGATTTCGAGGTAGAAGAATATACCGTTAATGTATTGCCATTTACCGCTGCTGATGCAAGTGTAGAAAGAATTACAGCGCCTTTTAAATCTGCTAATAAACCTGTAACCGTAACAGCAGTTATACGCAATTTTTCGAACGCTGCAATCGCTAATTTCCCAATAGCATACAAAATTAATGGTGGAACCGAAGTGGTTCAAAATGTCAGTACCTCTATTGCAGCAATGGGAACAGCTACTTTTTCATTCATTACTAAAGCAGACTTAAGTGCGCCAAGAGATTATACAATTGAAGTATATACTAAATTGGCAAGTGATACAGATGTAACAAACGACAGTAAATCAATTTCACTTACACATGCGGCAAATTATGCTTCAAACGTAGTAGGGACTTTCGATGGTGTTGATGATTTTATAAAGACAGATGTTACACCAGCTCTGGATCTTACCAACAACTACACATTCGAAGCATGGGTTAACCAGAAGAAACCTTCTACTTTTGGTAGAGTTTTAGACAAAAGCAGGGCGTTAGTTTTTATTCACAACAGTAATAATGTAACGCTTTACAAAGAAAATAGTCTGGTAATTTCCATTACAACCGCTTCAGGTTCTTATGTAATCAATACTGGGGTAAACTCGATTAAACAAAACATTTGGCAGCATATTGCCTACACAGTGAGTTCAACTAATGTGTATACTGTTTATATAGATGGAGTTTCTGTTCCTTTTACTAGTACCGGTATTGCCGGGGCAGCTACTACAAATGCAACACTGCCGGCTTATATTGGTAACAATGCCACTTTAACACGTGGTTTAAATGGTAATATAGATGAAGTTCGTATTTGGTCAGGTGTTCGTGATCAGGCAACAATTTCCGGCAATGCAACGGTAAGATATACGGGTAATGAAGCTGGGTTAACAGGTTATTATTCTTTTTCCGAAGGTGATAAACAATTTGTTCATGATTCTTCTGCAAATGATAATACAGCTGTAGTAACAAATGCCGATTCTAATGGTTTAGGTGAAGGGAAATTCTGGAATATTCCTGTTCTGTTGCAAAAGGTAGATTTTGTAAATCAGCTTTCGTCCACTTACGATGCAGCAACCAAAACTTATACTGTATTGTTGAATAATGGATCCGATATAACGACAGCAGTTGCCAACTGGGGATTAGGAATGAATAGTATTGCAAAAATAAACGGAATAACACAAGTAAATGGTATTACAGCAAATGACTATACTAATCCACTTACGCTAACAGTTGAGGGAGTTGGTTTTAATACAGGAATTTCAGAAACGTATACTATTAAAGTGATTACCGATTTAAAAACGGAAAGCAAATTAATTTCGTATAATTTTACAACCGCATCAAATCCGGTGCTAACATCAGATATTAATACAGATATAACAGGAAACAATGTTACAAAAACAGTAGTCTTTGGAACTAATATTTCAAGTTTAAAAGCAGATTTTGCTGTCTCTCCGGGAGCAGAACTTTATATAGACGGTGTGAAGCAGTTAAATTCGAAAACAATTATATCAGATTATTCGAATAGTTTTCTGGTTACTGTTGTTTCAGAAAACAAACTTTCACAGACCAATTATACGGTTACATTAAATGCGAGAAATTCAGAAGCCAATATTTTGGCATATACGGTTTCAAATCAAGTAGGAACAAGTGTTATTGATCCGGTTTCCAAAACAGCTAAGGTTTTGGTTGATAATAATGCTGATTTAGCTACAGTAGTTCCGGTTTTCCAAATATCTGATTTTGCTACATTGCGTATCGGTACCTATTTTCAAGATAGTGGCGTTACGAGATTAAACTATACTTCGCCAGTTGTTTATAATGTATTGGCGCAAAATGGAGATATTGTAGATTGGACCATAACAATTGAAAGAGCCGCACCAACCATAACGCTTTTAGGAGATGCTATAGTTTCTATTAATAAAGGTTGTGTTTTTACCGATGCAGGTTATAGTGCAAAAGACAATTTAGGGGTTGATATTGGAGCAGGAGTTGTAGTTTCTGGTTCTGTCGATGTAAATACGCCGGGTCAATACATTCGTACTTATACCGTCAAAGACGCCTTGCAAAATCAAACTTCAGTAACTCGTATAATAAATGTATCAAGCACAGCATGTAGTTTAGGAGTAGATTCCAATACAATTGAAGGGTTTGTTATTTATCCAAATCCGGTAAAAGATGGGAAAGTGCACATACAAACAAGTTCTGGCAGTTCTAAAAACATCAGAATATCTGATATGTCCGGAAAAAAGGTGTTTACGATACGATCTGCTGACAAAGAAATAAATGTTTCTAGTTTGCCATCGGGAGTTTATATAATTAAAGTAGAGCAAGATGGTAAAACCGCAACGCAAAAATTAATTATCAAATAAGTTTCGTCTAGTATATTAAAAAAAAACAAGCCATCACAATAGCATTCAAAGTCGGTCTTGTTCTAATATACACCAAATCCACAACCCGACAGGTTTTTAAAACCTGTCGGGTTTGTTTGTTAAAGAGAGTAAGGTAGAGAATAACAGTTGTCCTTATATATATAGGTGTAACTAGATCCTTAATTATACGCCCTCAACCCGACAGGTTTTTAAAACCTGTCGGGTTTATTATTCTAAATCCACAAGCCCCAACATCAAAAAAAAGAAGAAACTTAGCGCCTTTGCGTCTTTGCGCGACTATCCAGAGTAAAGAGAGAGCCCGAGAAGCAAGAATAACTCCGAGAGTCTAACCCCTCAAAAGAGCAAAACCCCAGTAAAATCAGCCCTTCCAAAAGAACAGTAATAAGGCAAAATTATAAAAGAAAGAAAATTCCTAAAAACAACAAAAACCTAAGTTTTATAAAAACACCATTACCAGTAAGTTAAGAAAAAGATTGAAAAAAAGGTAAAAAAAGCAAAGTAAAAAGCTTGTAAAAGCGAATAAAGGGGCTACTTTTGCACCCGCAACGACGTAGACGTTCCCTGATAGACTGACAAGAAAAGAGGATTAATTTTTTAGAAAAGTTTGAGAAAACAAAATAAAAAAAAGATTCAAAAAAGCTTGTGAGATTTGAAAACGCTGCTTACCTTTGCACCCCGCAAAACACGCAAGTTCATTGAGAGATTGGTTAAGAAAAGAAGAAAATTGGAAACGAAAAGTTTCTAAAAAAAACTTCAAAAAAGTCTTGCCAGTTAAAAATAAAGATGTAGTTTTGCAGCCGCTTTGAGAAACAAGCGAAACACAGAAACACACGTTCGTAGACATATTGAATTGACAGCCGTTTTAACAGAGATGTTAAAACAAAAGAATAAGAGTAATAGAATCGAGAGATTCGAAAAGAACCGATAGAGAACGCATCGCAATATAATATAAAAAATATACGATGAAGAGTTTGATCCTGGCTCAGGATGAACGCTAGCGGCAGGCTTAACACATGCAAGTCGAGGGGTAGAGTTCTTCGGAGCTTGAGACCGGCGCACGGGTGCGTAACGCGTATGCAATCTACCTTTTACAGAGGGATAGCCCAGAGAAATTTGGATTAATACCTCATAGTATAATTGAATGGCATCATTTAATTATTAAAGTCACAA
>NZ_JBIPCV010000020.1:0-31664 GCF_044007495.1 Flavobacterium sp. FlaQc-52
CATTTTGAGATGTCTGCAATATATAAGTGAGCGCCCCAATCATAAAGTTTAGTTTAAATGAACTTACCTCACTTATATGGTTTAAAAAACACACATTTTGAGATGTCTGCAATATATAAGTGAGCGCCCCAATCATAAAGTTTAGTTTAAATGAACTTACCTCACTTATATGGTTTAAAAAACACACATTTTGAGATGTCTGCAATATATAAGTGAGCGCTCCAATCATAAAGTTTAGTTTAAATGAACTTACATCACTTATATGGTTTAAAAAAACACACATTTTGAGATATCCGCGATAGATAAATGAGCACTCCAATCATAAGGTTTAGTTAAAATGAACTGATATCACTTATATGGTTAAAAAAACACCTTTTTTAATAAGGTCAAAGTGGCAGTAAATCAAGGACTTTTGAAAATAAACAGCAAAACACTTGACAACGCCTATCTCACAATCGTATATTTGCACTCGATTTATAATTTTAGATAAAAAATCTAAATTCTACATTCTAAAATCAACAATTCAAATATGAAATTATCACATTTTCAGTTTAATTTACCGAAAGAACTTTTAGCCGAATTTCCAGCAGAAAACAGAGACGAGTCTCGTTTAATGGTAATTGACCGTCAAAAACAAACTATAGAGCACAAAATGTTCAAAGATGTTATCAATTATTTTGATGATGGAGACGTTTTGATTCTTAACAATACTAAAGTTTTTCCGGCACGTTTGTACGGAAACAAAGAAAAAACAGGAGCAAGAATTGAAGTTTTCTTATTGAGAGAATTAAATTCTGAGCAACGTCTTTGGGACGTTTTGGTTGATCCGGCCCGTAAAATCAGAATTGGTAACAAACTTTATTTTGGTGATGACGATTCGTTAGTTGCTGAGGTAATCGACAATACTACTTCTCGTGGTAGAACATTACGTTTTTTATATGATGGTTCTTATGAAGAATTCAGAAATAAATTAACAGAACTTGGAGAAACTCCAATCCCAAAATACATCAACAGAGAGGTAACAGCAGAAGATGCTGAAAGATACCAAACTATTTATGCAAAAGAAGAGGGAGCTGTAGCGGCACCAACTGCAGGTTTACACTTCTCAAAACACCTTTTGAAAAAATTAGAAATCAAAGGAATAAACTTTGCTGAAGTAACATTACACGTTGGTTTAGGAACTTTCAACCCGGTTGAGGTAGAAGATTTGTCTAAGCACAAAATGGATTCAGAAGAATTGATTATCAATCAGGAAGCTTGTGATATTGTAAATGCTGCAAAAGCAAACAGAAAACGTATCTGTGCCGTTGGAACAACTTCAATGCGTGCGATCGAAAGTTCTGTATCTTCTCAAAATACCTTAAATCCTTACGAAGGATGGACGAATAAATTTATTTTCCCTCCTCACGATTTTAGTATTGCGAACTGTATGATTACAAATTTCCACACACCGAAATCTACTTTATTAATGATGATTTCAGCTTTCTGTGGTCATGATTTAATGAAAAGAGCTTACGAAGAAGCAATCAAAGAAGAATACAAATTCTATTCTTACGGTGATGCCATGCTGATCATCTAATTAGAAATAAGATTAAAATAAGAAAACCCATCGTTAATGATGGGTTTTTTGTTTTTGGGAAGGTTTTGTTTCTTTTGTTTCAGGTTTCAAGTTTCAAGTTCGAAAACCTGAAACCTGAAACTTGAAACCTGAAACCTGAGACAAACAAAAACATTTTCCTATTTTTACAAACAAAACAAAAACAATGACTTTTCTAAATACACGCGAATTCGCGAAACAACTTGACTCACAAGATGCTTTAAATAAGTATCAGGAGCAATTCATTTTTCCAAAAGTAAACGATAAACGGGTGATTTATTTTACCGGAAACTCTTTGGGATTACAGCCAAAACGCACCAAAGCCTATATCGATGAAGTAATGAATGATTGGGCAGAACTTGCTGTTGAAGGTCATTTTTATGCGCAGAAACCTTGGTGGGATTATCAGGAAAGATTTGCAGAACCGCTGAGTAAAATTGTTGGAGCTTTACCTTCAGAAGTAACGGTGATGAATACTTTAACGGTGAATTTGCATTTATTGATGGTTTCTTTTTATCAGCCAACCGCAACGCGTTATAAAATTATCTGCGAAGAAAAAGCCTTTCCTTCCGATCAGTACATGTTTCAAAGTCAGGTGCATTTTCATGGATATAAACCCGAAGACGCGATTGTAGAAATCAAACGTCGTGAAGGAGAACACAATATTCGTCTGGAAGATGTTTTGGCAAAAATAGAAGAAGTGGGTGATGAACTGGCTTTGGTTTTAATAGGTGGAGTAAATTATTACACCGGACAGGTTTTTGACATCAAAACCATTACTGCAGCAGGACATAAGGCAGGAGCAAAAGTAGGTTGGGATCTGGCACACGCTGCCGGAAACATCAAATTGGAACTGCACGACTGGAAGGTAGATTTCGCAGCTTGGTGCAGTTATAAATATATGAACTCAGGACCGGGAAATGCTTCGGGTTGTTTTGTGCATGAAAAACACCATACTAATCCTGACTTACCTCGTTTTGCAGGCTGGTGGGGACATAATAAAGAACGTCGTTTTAAAATGGAACCGACTTTTGACCCTGTTAATGGAGCAGGAGGATGGCAAATTAGTAATTTACCGATACTTTCATTGGCTCCCTATTTGGCTTCCGTAGAAATGTTTGCCGAAGTAGGTATGGAGGCGCTGATTGCTAAAAGAGATCATATTACGGCTTACTTAGAATTTGTTTTACAAGAGATCGATAAAGAAGTAGCGAGTACTTTCGAAATTATTACACCTTCAAATCCAGAAGAAAGAGCGTCACAATTGTCTGTTTTTTTACATGGCGAAGGAAGAAGTTTATTTGACTATTTGATGAAAAATGGCGTTATAACAGATTGGCGTGAACCTAATGTAATTCGTTTAGCCCCAGTACCATTGTATTGTTCTTATGAAGACATGTATGATTTTGGACAAATTCTTAAAAAAGGGATTTTAGCCAAACAATAAGCAATCGTGTAATTCTGTAATTTTTCGACCGAATCCTATAACATATGGGTTTGGTATTCTGCTTTATTTTGTAGGGTATAAATGTAAAATCCAACAACATGAAAACAGTATGTGTACTAATTGTAACCTTAATGATCATTTCCTGTCAAAATCAGGATAAGATGGATCTCAATAAGGCAAAGCAAGCCAGTATTGATTCGATGAAAGTAGAGATTAGCAAGCAAAGGATTATCGATTCAATGAAGGTTGAAATGGCCAGATTGGAAAGTGAAAAAGAAAAAGCAGAAGCTCAGAAAGTAGTCGTGATGAATGAGCAGCGTGACGAAAGAGCAACGCCACCACCAACTGCTAAAAAGAAAGGCTGGAGTTCTGCGGCAAAAGGCGCTGTAATTGGTGCCGGAGTAGGCGCTATTACGGGAGCAGCAGTGAGTAAGAAAAAGGGACAAGGAGCTGTGATCGGAGGATTGGCCGGAGCCGGAATTGGTGCCGGAACAGGAGCGATTATAGATTCCAAAAAAAATAAAAAAGAGTAAATTTAAATATAAAAGCCCTGAGTTCAGTTGAACCCGGGGCTTTCCGTTTTTAGCAATGTTCAGGAACTTTAATTTCCGTTAGCTCTACTTTATAAGAATTAAATTGCTCCTTAATTTGGTTGAAATCAGCTTTAAAGTATAAGGTTGATTCCAATAAATTTTGATAATATTCAATGCCCTTAAATAGATTGGATTTAAAAGTATTCCATTTTTTTAATTGATTGGAAGTAACTTCCTCTGTAGTGTTTTCAATTTCATTTCTAAGGTAATCCAAATACATTTTTAGCTCTTTTACCAATAGATTGGGGCGATTCGAAATTCGCAAAACCGATTTGTTTCCGTAAATATGTTGCAGCATTTCTTTTAAGGAAACTTCCTGATCAAAATAAGCCATATTGGGACCTGGACAGATTACAACACCCTGAGCCTGCCCTTTTATTTTAATCTCATTTTCCAGATAACTGGCATTAGCCAAACCAACACATAAGCAAGATTTCTCGGTGATTTTTGTTTTTTCTTTTTCATAAACAGAATCTGAAATCGTGCTTTTTGAATTTTCCAGTTCCGCCAGTTTTATGTCTTGGTATTTTTTTGAAGCCGTACAAATTCCTGTTGGATCATATTCCTTGCTTAAAGCCAGAAATCGCTTGGGACAAGAACTCCCTGCTTTGTTTTCCTGAATACGTTTTTGTTTTAGTAGTTCATTTGTCGAATTTTTCAATGAATTGAAAGGAACTCCTAAAGGCGAAATGTGACTTAAATAAAGATCTTCTTCTTTGGCATTGATCAATAAGCTTCTGGTTTCCTGATCGACAGAAGTAGCTTCGGGAACCAGTAAAAAAGGAGTGCCCCATCCAATCGAATCGATTTGATAGGTTTCTAGTAAAAAGTCATGTTCTTCGGCAGTTCCAACCCCGCCCTGAACGGTAATTTTTGTCGCTAAAGCCTGTTCAGGAAAAGATTTGTTTTTTTGCTGTAATGCCTTAATCATTAATTCGTGGGACGATTGTACTAATTGTTCTTTTTTCTGCCTGAATTCGTCTAAAATTGGCCCTAAGAGCAATCCATCCGTAGCGAAAGCGTGTCCGCCACAGTTCAAACCAGACTCGATGCGGTATTCAGAAACCCAAAGCCCTTTTTTGGCCAAAAAATTACCCTGAATCATAGCCGAACGAAAATCACTAACTTTTAGAATAATTTTCTTTTTGAGTGCATTGTTTGGATCGGGATAAAAATCAGGGAAACTCTCAAAATAGCTAAAAAGTCTCGGGTTCATTCCGGCCGACAATACGATAGAGGAATCGAGATTGCTGTTCGCAAAACCTCTTAAAGCAGCATGAGCATCATTAAACGCAATCGGAAGTTGGGTATTCCTGACAAAATTGTCTTTATCGAGTTTTGTCATAATATTGACATCAATAGCACCCGCCGAAAGATGCGATTCAATATAATTTTGAATATTTTCCTTGAAAGAAATTCCATCCTCAAGTAAATTCTGAAAACCTTTTTTGATGATGGAGGTATTCGGTAACATGGCCATGAAATTCTCAAGAACTGCTTTGCTCTCCGCCAATTCTGTTTTGAAATTTTGAAATTTTTGCTTTACAATTTTATCGACTAAATTGAGATAAGAAGTGATGCGTTCCGCACGGTGATCCTGAATTTTTTGACTTATTTCCTGATAGGGCTGATTGAATTTTGTGCTGTAAAAAAGCCTCATTTTTTCGATTAACTCATCATCGGCAATAGAGATTACAGATGAAATACCATATTGCGCAACCCGAATCGGACTGTCTATAGTATAAGCAAGCCCCATTACCGGAATATGAAAAGTGTGTAGATTTTTCTGTGTCATTTACTTTTACGTTAAGAAAGCAAATGTTGGAAAAAAGATCCGCTAAAAAGCTGATAAATATCATCTTTAACCTGAATTCGATTAATATTTAAAATTTTAAAATGTTCTGCACCTGTAAGGTCTTTTTCGACTTTGTAGGTGTAAAACGTAAACTTATGATAGCTACAAGGTCGATACCTCTAAACCAGAATTTTTTTCAAAGATTCAGCAATAGCACGCCATAAAAAATTGTAAAACGATTTCTCGGGAATGCGATCTAATGCCACAGCAGCTTTTTTGGCCTTTTCATCAGAATCATTTTTCAGAATTATATTGGCTATAGCCGTTTTGAGTTTGGCTTTCTTTTCAGGATTCTTCTTTTGAAAAAGGGTTACTTTTAAATCATCGTAAACTAAAGAGGCATTTCCGGTTGTATTGCTATCGTTTCCATAAAAATTAAATTGATACGTTTTAAAAGTTCCCGTAAAAGAAGTATTTATATAGGGCTTGGTAAATTTAGCCAAAGCCGCCACATCAAAATTGGAGATTCTTCCCTGAATATGAAAGCTGTCTTTCGGGTCCAAAACATTAAAACTCCAATTAACATGCAAAGCCGAGTTTTTCATGAATTGACAATCCACCGTAATTTTGGTATCATCCGCTTTTTTTAACTCAAAACCACTTTGGATCGCAGTGGTTTGAAGATTGAAATGATCAAAAGTTAAAATACCCGGGCCTTTAGAGAAATCGATCTCTTCTTCATAAACCAATTTTGATTTTCGGATTTGTAAAGAATCAATTTTCATCGGGAATTTAATTTTTCGCAGCAAAGCATTATACAAAGGCTTCTTGCTTAAATCGTCTTTTGGTATTTTACTGCGGTAAATATTCGCATCCAGATGGTTTACAACCAAAGAAGAAGCATTAAAAAAGAAACGGTTGTTTTTGAAACCCCATTTCAGGTTGTTCAGATGCGCGGAGTCAAGCTTTAGGGTATAAATATCTTTTTCTTTTTCCAGTTTTTGCACAAAGACTTTTCTCGAATATTCCGGTAAAACCGAGAATTGATTGATTTTTAAAAAGTTATTTTCGGTACTAATCTTGCCGATTGTAATACGATAAAAGGAGCTGGGTTTGTAATATAAGCTGTCACAAACCAAGGTGTATTTTTTGTAATGCAACGGAATTTTTTCTTGTAATGTAGCGTCGGTAATCAAAATACCTTCGAGTTTCAAAAGAACTTTTTTGATCGTAAAGATCGGTTTGCTTGTTTGTAAGGAAACAACATCTACGGCGCCGTCATTAAGGTAAACGTTGGAAACGGCTATTATTTTTCGGAAAGGAGCAATGATTTCTGTCTCGATACTTTTGCTGTTGTTTAAAAGCTTTGTGCCTTTTTTGTATAAAATAATACGGGGTTTGTTGATGATAATACTTTCGGCCTGAATAACATTACGAAAGACCAAATCCCAGATGTTAAAATGTTTAATTGTAATAGATTCAATTTTTGTGAAAAGTCCATTTTTACTGTCCTTAGGCTGGTTTTTTGGATGAACGACTAAGGTGTACGCATGGATATTCCTGGACAGTAATGCCACATCGATTTTCTCATAATTGATATGATAGGCGGTTTTGTTTTTCTCATGAATAATGATTGGCAGTTGTTTTTTTATCCAATAATTAAGACCGCTATTGGCTAAAAGCACAAAAACAAAGACTAAAATGATACCGATTGCTATTTTTTTGTAGATAGACATTATTATTGTGTTAACTTTAATACATAAATTTAAACTTTTATAAAGAATGGTTTTTATATGATTCCGTTTTTAAATTACATGATTACTAAATTGTCTGTCTGTTATACTTTTTTGAATATGAGAAAAATTAAAAAAATCCTGTTGGTTTTATTGGTCGTAATTGTTGCTCTTGGAATTGGGTTGTGTGGTTATATATTTCACCTGAAACCCAAGTATGAAGGAGAATTACAACTTAATAATCTGGAAAAAGAAACAACCGTTTATTTTGATGATTTTGGTGTTCCTCATATTTATGCGAGTTCAGAAAAAGATGCGATGACGGCTTTGGGTTATGTGCATGCGCAGGAAAGATTGTGGCAAATGGAGTTGTTACGTCGTATTGCACCGGGAAAATTGTCTGAGATTTTTGGTTCGGTAGCGCTTAAAAACGATAAATTTTTCTCCGGAATCGGAATCGAAGAGGCTTCGGCCAAAGCCATTTCTAAATTAGACAAAAACAGTCCGAGTTATCAGTTAACGATGGCCTATTTAGATGGAATTAATCAGTATCTCGAAGAAGGAGTAACTCCGATTGAGTTTACGTTGGTAGGTGTAAAAAAGGAAAAGTTTACGATAAAAGATGTTTACAATATTTTCGGATATATGTCTTTTAGTTTTGCGATGGCGCAGAAAACGGATCCGTTATTGACTAATATTCGCAATAAATATGGTGTTGAATATGTAAAAGATTTAGGGATTGAAGGAGAGTTTAATACCACGCAGCTTAAAAGTTCAAAAGAAAATTTAGAAGAATATACGGCGGTTGCAAAATCGGTTGCTGCCTTGCTGGACAAATCGCCAATTCCACCTTTTATTGGAAGTAACAGTTGGGTTGCAGGTCCACGGAAAACGAAAAGCGGTAAAGTGATTTTTGCTAATGATCCGCACATCGGATTTTCCCAGCCCGCAACTTGGTACGAAGCGCATTTGATTGCTCCTGACTTTGAGTTGTACGGTTGTTATCTGGCCGGAACACCTTTTCCGTTATTGGCGCACAACCGAAATTATGCCTACGGGTTAACCATGTTTGAAAATGATGATATTGATTTCTATCAGGAGAAAAACAAAGCTGATGATGCCAATCAATACCAAACTCCAACAGGTTTTAGTGCTTACGAAACCAGAAAAAAGACGATCAAAGTTAAAGATACATCAGACATTGTTATGACTATTAAATCCAGTCGACACGGACCGATTATGAATGATATATTAGATCATTTGGATAAAAAAAATCCGATTGCCATGTCGTGGACGTATACCAGAGAGCCAATCCAGATTTTGGATGCTGTTTACGGAATTTCGCACGCTAAAAACAAAGATGATTTTAGAAAAGCAGTTAAGTTAATTGCAGCGCCGGGATTAAATGTAATGTATGGGGATGCCAAAGGAAATGTGGCCTGGTGGGCAACAGGAAAATTGTACAAACACAATAAAGGTGTGAACTCCTTTTTTATTTTAGACGGTGCCAGCGGAAAAGATGATATTACAGAACAGTTGGATTTTGAGAAAAATCCGTCTTCCGAAAATCCAAAGTGGGGGTATGTGTATTCAGCAAACAATCAGCCCGAAGCGGTTGACGGTTATTTGTATCCGGGATATTATTTGCCGGAAGATCGTGCTAAAAGAATTTCGCAGTTAATGGATGCCAAATCAGATTGGGATAAAGAAGCGATCAGTAAAATGATTTACGATAATACCTCTCCGGTTGCAGCAGGGACAGTTCAGAATTTAATTTCGAGTTTAGACAACAGTAAACTTTCAACAGAAGAACAGCAAGCCATTACGGTTTTAAAATCATGGAAAGGAACCAATAATCTCGAAGACGTTGCACCAACGATTTACAGCAAATGGGTTTATCTCTATTTGAAAAATACCTTTGAAGACGAAATGGGCAAGGAGAATTTTGATTTATTCTTAGGGACACATATCGGAAAACAGATTATTGCCAGACAGATTGTCAATGAGAATTCGGTATGGTGGGACAATATCAAAACTCAAAAGGTAAAAGAAACCAGAAATGAGATTGTTTCAAAATCGTTTCATGACGCTATAGGCTCCCTTCAAAAGCAATTGGGAAATCAAGTTTCAGATTGGAAGTGGGCTAAAGTACATACTGTTGAACACGAACACCCGTTAGGAAAAGTAGCAGCATTGCGAAAATTATTCAATGTTGGTCCTTACGCTTCACCGGGAACCAATGAGGTAATTAATAATTTATTCTTCGGATTAAATACGGAAGGTCAATACCATGTAAAAGGTGGTCCGTCTACAAGAAGAGTGGTCGATTTCTCGGATATAGAAAACAGTTGGAGCATCTTGCCAACAGGGCAATCAGGAAATCCGTTCAGCAAACATTACGACGATCAGGCAGAAATGTACAATGCAGGAAAGTTTAGAAAAATGAAATTGAATAAAGAGGAAATTGTAAAGACTTCGACTAAGTTGGTTTTAAAGCCGAGATAGTGAGAAGTGAAATGTAAAATGTCAGAAGTGAAAATTTTCACCTCAAGACTTTTTCTTTCACCCTTTGCACCTCCAAACCTAAAAAAAATGGGGATAAAAGTTCGAAAACTTTTATCCCCATTTTTTTATTTAGACACTAAATATTTCCCTTTAACAATATCCCGGGTGTAAATATCAAGATTATTAAGCAGTACCTTGTTTGTTGTCATTGCGTTTGTGGTTTGGTAACCGTTGTCTTTTTCGTAGGTCTTTAATAAGGTTTCAAGCTCTACTTCATTATAAAAGGCAAACATATTATAAACAGCATCTCTGAAGTTTTTAAAATTGATGGTTTCTGTTATTTCTATGGTTTTTTGATCGTTCCATTTTTCTTTAGACGCCGTTTCATTTATTTTGCTCAAACAATAATCAACAAAATAAGTTTTGTAATTGGTAGCCTCAATAATTCGGTTGATTATGATTGTGTTTTGCTGTGAGGGCATTGGTATGGCATTAGAAGAGGTTTGTGACTTACAAATCGCTGGAACAAACAATAAAAATACTAAAACCGAAAGGGAATGCTTTTTTAAATTTTTCATAGGTTATTTTTAAAATTAGATACAACTTGTACAGTTGTAACTGGGGTGATTTGAGATTATAAGATTTTTTTTGGGCACGCTAAAATAGTATTTTTTGTTTTAAATGTCCAATGAAAAGAACACTTTCAAACTAAAAACTCCGATACGACAGCTTTAAAAAGTGTCGTATCGGAGTTCGTAAGAGAACGATTACCTGTAATCGGATATGGGTCTTTTAATGTTATTTTCGGGAGGTTCGCATGGCTTTTACGATTTTTAGATTTTGGTCTTTAGACAGTTTTTGGTATGCTTCAGTTTCCATTCCGTAAAGAGCCACTTTCCCTTTTTCGTTATTGTGTATACCCCAGCCATACCTTTTGGTCAAAGGAGAGGCACGCAGACACGCCTGTCCTTTCGAAAAGAATTTCTCACGGGCTTCCTCATATTCTGATTGGGTTAAATCATTTTTGTCGGCGAAAACCTGAAACAGAACATCGTCTGACGAATATTTATAAGGATTAGCATGAATCAGGTCAAACTCGATAGTGGCAATAGTTTTGGCTTCGCCTTTTTGTCTCGGAATTTCACCACCGGCAGCGGGACAATCTTCCGCTACTTCAATAAAAGTGTTTTCGTAGTTTGTGGTATGAACTTTCATCTGGTCTAGTTATTAATAAAGAGTAAGCTAAAATAATGATTTTCAATTAAAAACTCCGATCGTATAGCGGTTAAATCTATGCGATCGGAGTTTACTAACTAACGATTATTGTTTTGTTATTTTTTAGAAATTTCCTCCAAAACCTTTTTCCCGCTTTCATTTGAGGGATCAAGTGTTACCGATTTTGTGTAATTTTCGATCGCCAACTTGGTGTTGCCGTCTTTCAAATAAGCCTCTCCTAAACTGTCATAAACATTTCCAACTTTAGGGAAAGCTTCCACATTGATTTTGAACATTTCTATCGCTTCTTTTGTTTTTCCGCTTTGCAATAATTGATACCCCGCGTTATTCATCTCTCCCTCTTTGATGCGGTAGGTCGGGTCAGCTTTTAGTTTTTTGTAGCTGTCAATTCCTGCGGTTAGCCCTTTTGTATTAAAAACCTCTGACAATTCAAGTGCCATTGATTTTTTCGCTTGATTATAAGGTTGATTGTATAAAATAGCTCTGATCGCAGTATTCATTTCACCCAAAACAGTACCTCCCGTATTGTTCAATAAAACAACGAGATTTTTATCTGCCGGAACACGGGATATTAGAGTGTTAAATCCATTGATTCCTCCACCGTGTTCTACTATTTTTAATTTGCTTTTATCGCTGTTTAAAAGTTCATCGATAAACCACCCGTATCCATAAGACTCATCACCGAAGCTGATATAAGGTTTGAATAAGGAATCTATAGAAGCAGCTGACAGTAATTTATTGGTGTACAATGCCTGGTCCCAAAGGTATAAGTCCTCTACAGTAGAATACAAAGAACCTGCTGCATACGGAATACTCATATCAATATAAGACGAATTAATGAGTTTTTTGCCTTGTTTTTCATAACCTGCAGCTCGCTTTTTTAGAATAATTTCGTTGTGGTCGTAACCGGTATTTGCCATTTTTAAAGGAGTCAGAATAGTTTCCTGTAAATATTGCTCATAGGTTTTTTGAGTGATTTTTTCAATAAGATAACCCAATAGAAAATAACCCGAATTGCTGTATCTGAATTTTTCGCCTGGTGTAAATTCAAGTGGCAGATTTTCAAAGGTTTTTATAAACTCTTGCGGGGTATAAGGTTCTTTGCTTTTTTCTTCCAGAAATTTAGGAACCGAGGTATAATTTGGAATTCCCGATGTATGCGTAAGCAAATGATGAATTGTTATTTTGTCGCCCGTTGCTTTTGGGTAATCCGATAGATAAGTGGTGATTGGAGCATCCAGTTTTATTTTGCCCTCTTCTGCCAGTTTTACAATTAAGAAAGCAGTAAATTGTTTGCTGATCGAACCCAATCTGAATTTGGTGTCAGTCTGATTGGGAATATTCCATTCCATATTGGCCTGTCCGTATCCTTTTTTGAAGATGATTTTTCCGTGTTCTGCAACTAATACAGATCCGTTAAATTGGCCGTATTGGTTGTATAAACTCATTAGCTGATCTATTTTTTTAGCCTTGTCTTGAGCAAAAGAGAGGTTGAAGGTGAAAAGTGCAATAAAGCAAATTACAAATGATTTAAATAAAGAACGGTTCAATTGTTTTTTCATGATGATTGATGGTTAGTGTCTAAAGTTAATAAATAATTGCATCCCTGCAGACTAATTTGTTAGACGACTGGTTTTACATTTAGTTTCACTATCAATCCGTTTTTTTTATTTTATAAACGAGGAAGTATTAAAATTTAATGGAGTATTATTTTCGAAAGATTTGTGTTCATAACTAACGATTCGTTTCAATTTCCAGTCGTTCTCTTTTCGTTCCCATATATGAATAAATTTTCCCGTTGCTTGTGGAATGTCATTGGCAAAAAAGGTATGTTCGCCCAATTGTAAAGCACCAAAATCTCCTAATTTAGTTATAGTACAGGAGTTTAATTTTCGGATTACTTTTTCGGGTCTTGCATAATTTCCAATTAAAGCTTTTATTTTACCGCCATAAGGAACGTTTAACCCGTATCGATCATCATAAAATTCGACGTCATCGCTTATTATTTTTTTGAAAAGAGCAGCATCATATTGATTGAATGCAATACCAAAGAGTAGGCTGTCCATTCGGATGATGTCAGTTTTTAAAAGTTCTGCTTCTAAATCTTCGTTTTTTGTCTGGTCTAATGTTTCTCTGCTTAAAAACAGCATAAAGAGAACGAGTAGGTTTATCATCGGCATCATGATTACTGTTTTTTAAATTCAGTTATTTCGTTTCAATAGCAATGATTTTTTTACCATTTTCACCTAAATAGTGCAAAAGTAGTTTCTTATAAACTTTGTAACCATCATCTACATTGGTAAAAATAAGCAGTCCTTGTTTGGTCTTTGGTAAGAGAAAAACAAGGGTTTGTACGCCTTGATCTGCGCCTCCATGTGATAAAGCATAGGTGCTATTTTCAAGATCATATATTTCGAAACCCAATCCGAAGTATTTGTTTTTTTTCTCTTTACTAACCTGAGGGGTAATCATGTCATCAAAAACTTTTTTACTCAAACCGTCGCCGTTCATTACACTACATAAAAAGGTTCCATAATCTTTGATGGTGGTTAGTAGATCGTCGGCAGCGTTTGCAGTTTTATTTTTGTTTGTTTCATAGGCATTTCCTTTAGTGTCGTAACCAATGGCGAATCTTGATTCATCGGTTTTGGCATTCCAGAAAAATTGAGTGTCGGTCATTTGCAGCGGCTCAAAAATTAATTCTGCCGCTAATTGGTTCAATGGCTTGTGGAATTTTTTTTCCAATGCTTTTCTCAAATATTCAAACCCTTCTCCTGAATATTGATGTTTAGTACCCGGTTTAAATTGAATGTCTAATTTTCCGGATTTGTTCATATACCTCCAATTCGGAAAACCGGTCTGGTGGCTTATAATAAGTCTTGTTGTAATTAATTTGTTGTTGGGATCATTGGCAACATCCGGATCTGTCCAGTACTTATAGACCGGTTCGTCCAGATTCCATTTTCCTTGACTGACTAATTTCAACGCTACAATTGCAGTGATTGGTTTTGTTAGGGAAGCGACATTCCATATCGTATTGTACGGTGCGCTGACTTCTTTTTTGAGGCTGCCGAAAACTTTTATTTGTTTCAATTTTCCGTCAGCGATAACTCCAATTCCTAAAGCGGGGATATTATTTTCTTTAAGCCATTTTTCGGTTGCTTCCTCTTCATCAAAAAGAGTAGATTGATCAGCTGTTGAGTCAGGCATTTGATGATCGTAACTTAACGATCTGGCTAATTTCCAGTCTTTGTTTTTTAAAAGCCAGAGATGCGTAAATTTGGCATAACTTCCTGCTTGTTCCGGTTTTCCCGGTGAGATTTCATAAAAGCGATGTCTTCCCATTTGTATGGCACCATATACGATTCCGTTTTTGTATAAAGGATAAACCTCCGTACTTCCAGTAACCAATTCTCTGCGATATCTATAAGGTCTTGACTTGTCACATATTCCTTTTTTTAAGTTGATTAAAAATTGGGTTTTGTTTGAGATACTGTCAGTGTCATGATAAAATTCAAAATCATCAGCATATAAATTTTCAAATTGAGAGACGTCACAAGTGTTAAAACCAACATTAAACAGTAGGCTGTCTTTTGACATAATGGTTTTGTACAGTTCAGAGTTTTTTTCTTCCTGCGAAAATCCGAATTGGATCTGGAAGAAAAAAAGACCAGTTAAAATTAGCTTTAACTGGAATAGATTTGATTTCTTGAAATTCATTTTTTGATTGGTGTGATTGATTTTACAATAGTAAAGAAATTACTGATCAAGAAATTGTACAAATGCGAAATACTATCTTTTCTTGGATAGAAAATAAAAATCCGGATTGAACATTTTTGGAGTTGTTTTCGTCACATCTTTAAATTTTTTTATAAAATGCGACTGGTCAAAATATTTATTATAAAGGGCAACATCGGTCAGGCTTAGTTTTTCCTGACTCATATGGACCATTTGATCAACCGATTTTCTAAATTTTAGTAGCTGAATGTATTTTTTGATGGTAAGTCCGGTTGCCGCCTGAAACTTAATTTGTAAGGAGCGCTGTGATAAGTTTATAATTTTTCCAATTTCAGAAATTGAAATTTCTTCCTCATGAAGTCGGATGATTTCGCAGATTTTTTCAATTGTATTTTTAGACGGATGTAAAGCATCTAATTCTTCGAAATAAGTATTGATAACATTCAGTAAATCTGAAATAGAACTGTTTAAACGATAATCAATTTCGTCATCGAAAGGAAGTTCTGTTGGATCTATTTTAAGGATAGCATCTGTAAAATTGCTTAAATCATATTTAGGAAACATTGAAAGTGTCCAGGGGTGTAATTGCGTAATGGTTACTTTAGTTCCAGGTTGGATATTCACTAAAACTTTATTGGTCATTTGCGAACAAAAATAGAGTCCCTCTGTCATGAGATACTTTTTTTTGCTGGTGTGAACTTCTATAGACCTTCCGCTTACAATCGCTAAGTTAAAACAGCCATTAGGCAGAATGAGTTTATTCTCGATTAGAGCTTTGCCAATACTATTGTCAAGACACCAAATTTTATTGACAAAGCGTTCACTTTTTTCACTCACATAAAATTCTGAATAGAGGTTCATTTGCTTTATTATGTTGTTGAAAACCGTTAGAATTGACTCGTTTTTAGTGACAAACGAAAATAGTGTTTTTTTAGGTTTGAAGCAAGATGAGGTGCAAAGTTGTAGAGGTACAAGGGAGTAGAGATGTTATTTGAGATTTATGTTCACGAAAATTTTCACACAGATTTTACTGATTTACAGGAGTTATTTTTGGAGTTAAGAAAGACAGAAAGATTTTAATAGCTCGTTACAGGCAAACAAATCCGCCCAATCTGCAAAATCTGCGTGAAAAAAAAATTGCAACTAAGCTTCTTAGCGAATTTTTCAGAAGAGAACCCTGACAACAAGATATAGGGTTATTTTTTAATAGGCCTATGCTCATAACTAACAATGCGTTTTAAAACCCAGTCATTGTTTTTTCGTTCCCAGATATGAATAAATTTTGCAGTCCCAACCGGAACACCATCCACTAGAAAAGTGTGATCTCCCAATTGTACTGCGCCATAATCCCCTAATTTATCAATAGTGGTGGAGTTTAATTTTCGGGTAACCTTTTCAGATCGGGCACATTTTTCATTAAAAGTTTTTATTTCGTGCTCTTTCGAATTGTTTAATCCAGAACGATCGTCGAAAAACTCAATATCGTCGGCTATAATTTTTTTGAAAAGATCCGTTTTACATTCATTAAAAGCAACCGTGAAAAGCAGACTGTCCATTTTGATGATTTCTGTTTTTAGATTGGCCATTTTCAGAACTTGTTCATTTGTTTGTGCTTTTATCATTCCACTAATTAGCAAGATAAAAAGAAAGAGGATTCGTTTTTTCATGGTTTGGTCCGATCAAATTAGGTTTTAGGATTGTACTGAAAGATTATTTTTTAACAGTAAACAATTCAACAGTGGACGTTTTCTTAAATGGATCATTAAAGAAACTCAACAATACCAGGTTAAAAAGATCCGGTTTCTCATAAGAACCAAAATGTGTTGCTCCGGGCATCACAAAAAAGTTGGAGTTCTCGATGTTATCGAAAATTTTAATCGAATGTTCCAGTCTGATAGCATCTCTGTCGCCAGACATAACCAGTACAGGACATTTTATTTTATGTAAATCTTTTTCAGAGATATTAGGCTGGTATTCCAGTAGATTATAAAGATTTCTGACATGCGAATCTTTTGTCGTTTTTAAGGTCTCCTTTACTACGTCATCGATTTCATTATAAACCGCTTTTTTACCCGGAAATAAATTAGCTCCAAAAGTAGCGACTTTGCTAACTTTTTTAGGATGGTTTATCGCAAGCAATAGCCCTAGAATACCACCATCGCTTTGGCCCCAAACATATGCACTGTCAATTTTTAAAGAATCTAACAATGTGCTGACATCGTTGGCCATTTGCACATATTTTAGTTGTTCGTTGGACGGATCAACTGATTTTCCGTGCCCTCTGCTGTCGATGGCTATAACCTGAAAGTATTTTTTAAAATATTCGATTCGGTGCCCATGACCTTTAATTGACCCACCATTTCCGTGAAGTAACACCAAAGGCTTTCCGCTTCCGTAAACCTCATAATACATTTTGATGCCGTTAATGTCTTTATAGTTCCCGGCTTCTTTATTGTCGCCATAGGGAGTAGTAAGGTTGTTTTGTCCAACTAATGTTCCTATAGTAAGGAAACAGATAAGAAATAAGATCGATTTTTTCATGATTTTGGTTTTTTGATTGATTGAAGGTTGGTAATATATTGGTGGCAAATATATTATTAGTACTTTTTTACTAAGTCACTTAGATCATTTTCTTTTAGAATTTTGTCCAGGTATTTCCCTCTGCTGCTGGTTGCTCTTTGGTAAGGTGCGAAAAGATTAGTTGATTTGTTAAATTCGGCGTTGAGGTTTTTTAATTCTTCTTTTTCAGAGTCCGTTAGTTTTCGATTTTCTTTTTCCTGATTGAATTTGATTAGTTTCTTTACAATAATCTCTTTGTCGATAATGTCATTTTCTGAAGCATTCAAGGTGCATATGCCATATATGCCATTGTTGTAATGCTTCCATTCCTCTTCAAATGCCATGTCTAATCTTTCTTCATCTACACGATTGTTTTCATCGAATAGATTTTGATAGGCAAATTCTTTGGTGCCGTGATTTAGCAAACGCTGGATAAAGTTTTCTCTAAATTTCTGTTTTATTTCTTCACTGTTGTTTTGGACAGTTTTTAAATTGTTTAAAAGACTTACAACGTTTTTGCTAAAATATTTTTTTGTTGTTGAAATCGAGTGTGAGTCATTTAAAGAAGAAGATATTTTTATCTCAGAATGTATCAAATAAGAATAGGAAGGAATTAATTTTTCAACGATAAATTTTTCAATTTCAGCTGTTTCAAAATGGGTAAGTGTCGCCAGATTTTCGAGTTCGATGTAGTTGTCTTCGATGTATTTTAGGTTTGATTCCATTTTGGTAAGGTATTGTTTAGTTATAGTTTCTGAGTAGTAAAAATAGATTTTTTCTCCTGTATTTTGCTCTGAAAAATGAAGATTTTCGAAGAAACAGCTGTTACGATGAGCAGAACCGGAACTCTTTTGTAATGTTCCAATAACGATAACAAACCACAAAGGAGAGGAGAAATCGTGCTAACGGTCTTTTTTTGTGGACGGCTAATAGGTATTTAGGGGGCTTAAATGCTAAATATTTGCTTTATTTTAAAGTTTTGTGCATTTATTACTTATTTTTACGGTCTTATTATTTAGATTTTTCTTGATGCAAACTCCACTTAAAATTGCTGTTGTCGGTTCTGGATTGGTAGGATCGTTATTAGCAATTTACCTTAAAAAAGCAGGTCATACCGTTCATGTTTATGATCGTAGTCCTGATATTCGCCAAATCAATTTTTCGGGACGTTCTATCAATCTGGCAATGTCCAACCGTGGTTGGAAAGCTCTTGATGCAGTTGGTGTTGGTGATGCGGTTCGCAAAATCGCAATCCCAATGGACAAACGTGCCATTCATTTGGTAGACAAACTAAATTTTCAAAATTACGGTCAGGAAGGCGAATCGATTTATTCGATTTCAAGAGGGACTTTAAATAGAAAAATGATTGATCTTGCAGAACAAGCCGGAGCAGAGTTTTTCTTTGAACAAAAAATCTGGGATGTTACGCTCAATGATGCCACGCTGCATATTGGCGATACCGAAAGAGGTGAGTGGGAAGAGAAAAAATTTGATATGGTTTTTGGTGCCGATGGTGCTTTCTCAAGAATCAGACACCGTATGCAACGTCAGAGTATGTTCAATTATTCGCAGGAATTTTTGAATATGGGCTATAAAGAATTAAATATTCCGGCAAATTCTGATGCTACACATAAATTAGATAAATATTCTTTTCATATTTGGCCACGTGGCGAGTACATGTTGATTGCACTTCCTAATTTAGACGGAAGTTTTACCTGTACTTTGTTTATGCCTTTTGAAGGCGAAAATTCGTTTGCGTCTTTAACAGACCGTAAGAGCGTGGAGGAATTTTTTGAAAAAAACTTCCCGGATTCGATAGAAGTAATTCCAAAACTGGCAGAAGATTTCTTTAAAAATCCAACCAGTACTTTGGTTACCATGAAATGTTTTCCGTGGACATATGAAGATAAAATTGCTCTAATCGGAGATGCCTGCCATGCAATTGTCCCGTTTTATGGACAAGGTATGAATGCCGGTTTTGAAGATATCACGGTTTTAAATGAAATGATCGAAAAGTACGGAGATGATTGGAAAAAAGTTTTCTCCGAGTATCAGATCTCGCGTAAGCCTAATGCAGATGCGATAGCAGAACTTTCGTATCGCAATTTTATGGAAATGAGTACTAAAACTGCAGATGAGAAATTCTTGTTGCAAAAGAAAATCGAAAAAGCATTCTCAGATAAACATCCCGATAAATGGATTCCATTATACAGTCGTGTGACTTTCAGCGATCGTCCCTATACAGAAGCCTTGGCGATTGGCGATTTCCAAAACGCAATCATGGATGAGATTCTAAAATTAGATAATATTGAAAATACGTGGCACACTCCCGAAATCGAAAACAAGATTTTGGAGTTGTTAACCCGATAAAATCAAACCCGACAGGTTTCTCAAACCTGTCGGGTTTAATTTTTTATTTCTTAAATATCTTAGACAAAACGCCAAAAACACCTCTGATAAAAGTAGCACTCGTTACAACTTTCAAAACAGATTTACCAACCACACTAGCCGTGCTAGGTTCTGATTTGGACTGTCTTTGAGAAGTTTGAGCCTCTTCCTGTTCCGAACTTGCTTGTTGCGCATCAGTTATTTTTTTTGTTAAGATTTCGTAAGCACTTTCACGGTCAAGCTCTTCGCTGTATTTTTTTACCAGTTTCGATTTACCATTGATCACTTCAATTTCATCGGCAGATAAAACGTCCATTCGGCTCATTGGCGCACGCATCATCGTTGCTACAAGCGGTGTTGGAACTCCTTTTTCATTTAATGCCGTAACCAATGCCTCTCCAATCCCTAAGCTCGTCAATAATTCATCTGTTTTGTAGTAGGCTGAGGTAGGGTAGTTGTCCGCTGTTTTTTTGATTGCCTGTCTGTCATTGGCTGTAAAAGCTCTTAGGGCATGTTGAATTTTTAATCCTAATTGTGCTAAAACACCACTAGGAACATCCATTGGATTTTGTGTGACAAAATAAACGCCAATACCTTTAGAACGAATTAGTTTTACAATAGTTTCAATTTGTTCAAGTAAAACTTTACTGGCTTCATTAAAAATTAAATGCGCTTCATCAATAAAGATTACCAGTTCAGGCTGATCAGAATCTCCTTTTTCAGGCATCTGCTGGTAAATTTCAGCCAATAAACTCAACATAAAAGTCGAGAATAATTTGGGTTTATCCTGAATGTCCGTTAGACGAATAATGTTTACGTATCCTTTTCCGTTTTCATCAATACGCATCAAATCATCAATTTCGAAAGATAGCTCTCCAAAAAACAAATCACCACCCTGTTGTTCCAATTCGATTATTTTTCTCAGAATAGTTCCGGTTGTTGCGGTTGAAATTTTACCATAAGCCGCTGCAATTTCATCTTTCCCTTCTTCCGTAATATAATTGATTACTTTTTTAATGTCTTTCAAATCCAGTAAAGGCATCTGATTGTCATCACAATATTTGAAGATTACAGAAACAACTCCCGTCTGCGTATCATTTAGGTCTAAAATTCTGGAAAACAGCACAGGGCCAAATTCAGAAACAGTAGCACGCAAACGAACCCCGTTTTGTTTGGATAGGGACATAAGCTCTACAGGAAACGCAGCTACATTATATGGAATGTTTATTTTAGCGTGGCGCTCCGTAATAAAACCTTCTTCTTTCCCTTCTTTTGCAATTCCGCTAAAATCTCCTTTAATATCCATCATTAATACAGGTATTCCTGCATTTGATAATTGTTCCGAAAAGACCTGAATTGTTTTGGTCTTTCCCGTACCTGTTGCGCCGGCAATTAGTCCGTGACGGTTTAAAGTTTTTAAGGGAATCTTAACATGGGTTTCGGCAAGTGCTTCCCCGTCTAGGATTGCGCCTCCCAAGATAATACTGGCACCTTTTGAAGAATAGCCATTGTTTATATCTTGAATGAAATTGTCTTTTTTATTCATGTTTTTATTCGTAATTTAGATGATTATAAGAGTTTTGCTGTGTTTTTTAACAGTTTGACCTTGTTTTTTTTAGTAGGAAAAAGCTTTTTCAGTATAAAAATAAAACAAAAAATAATTTCGCAACTTTTTAAGAAGATATCAGCGGAATGTTGGAATATTTACTAAAACGTTGTAATTTTCCCAAAAATCATCCTGTTTTTTGTTTTATCTAAAAAGTAACAAAGGCAATTTAATGAGATATTTTTTAAATTGACGTTAAATTTCCTTCAATTAAATTAAAAAAAGTTTTTTTATTTAAACTAAACGTATAAATTTGCTCCTCTACAAGTTAAATATAACTAAAAAATAAAATTATTTAAAACTATTAAAATTAAAAAAAATGGCAAACGTTAAAGTTAAAAAAGAAAGCACTTCAAATGGAGGAGGAATGATTACCGGAATCATTATTGTTGCGTGTATTTTAGTTGGGGTGTTTATTTGGAAAGTAATCATGGGAGATGCTTCTAACTTCGAGGGAGGAAATCCAGAAACTGGACATCCGATCAATACTTTAGGACAAGTATACAAAGGTGGTTTTATCGTACCAGTATTATTAGGTATGTTTTTAATGGTTGTTGTTTTTTCTATTGAAAGATTCATCGTTATCGGTAAAGCAGCTGGAAAAGCTAATTTAGATAAATTCATGAAAAGCGTTCAAGGAAGCATTAAAGAAGGAAACATCGAAGCTGCAATCGCTTCTTGTGACAAACAACAAGGTTCTGTTGCAAATGCAATTAAATCTGCTTTAATTAAATACCAAGACGTTAAAAAAGAAGGATTCAACAGTGAAGAAGCTTCAGAAGTAATCCACAAAGAAATCGAAGAGGCAACTTCATTAGAAATGCCAATGTTAGAAAAAAATATGACTATTATCTCTAGTTTAGTTTCATTAGGAACTTTAGGAGGATTATTAGGAACTGTATCTGGTATGATTAAAGCGTTTGGTGCATTAGCTTCTGCTGGTACTCCGGATCAAGCTGCTCTTGCAACAGGTATCTCTGAAGCACTTATCAACACTGCAACAGGTATCTCTACTTCAATCTTAGCAATTGTATCTTACAACTTCTTTACTTCTAAAATTGATGATTTAACTTACTCAATTGATGAGGCTGGTACTACAATCGTAAATACTTACAGAAGATTCAGAGGAAGTTTGAAACAATAATTAATTTTTGATATTTAATATATAAATTAATTATATCAAAGTAAAATAAAAGAGAATGGCTAAAATAAAAATGAAAAAAAAGTCAACATCGACAGATATGACTGCCATGTGCGATGTTGCATTCCTTTTGCTTACGTTCTTTATTTTGACAGCTACTGCTAAGGTGCCGGAAGCACTTCCTGTAGATATGCCTTCTTCTACTGTACAAAGTAAATTACCAGATTCAGATTTGGCAATTATCACAATAGGAAAAGGTGATGACGGGAAAAGCAAAGTGTTTTTCGATATTAAAGGAAGAGAGATTCGTAAAAGAACTCTTGAAGGAATGGGAGCAAAATTCGGTGTGACTTTTTCAGAAGATGATAAAACTAAATTTGCCTTAATGGATGACTTCGGTGTTCCAATAACAAGTTTAAAATCGATCATCGGTATGAAAGCGTCTGATAGAGTGAAAGCAGACCAACCTGGTATTCCAATCGATTCTTTAGACAATCAATTAAAAGAGTGGCTTTTAGTTTCAAGAAGAGCTGCAATTGATCTTGATGATAAAGAATTACAAATTGCAATTAAAGGAGATGCTAAAGAACAATATCCACAAATCAAAAAGATAATGGATATTTTGCAAGATCAGAAAATCAATTCCTTTAACTTAGTTACAGGAATGAGAGGAAAAGACTTTTAATTAAAAAAGATACACTAAAATGGCTGAATTAAATACCGGCGACGGTGGTGGCGGAAAAGGTGGTAAAGTAAGAAGTAAAAAGCAAAATTCTAAAGTCGATTTAACGGCAATGGTGGATTTGGCATTCTTATTGATCACATTCTTTATGTTAACCACATCGTTGTCAAAACCTCAATCGATGGATTTGTCGTTGCCAGATAAAGACGAAGATTCTACTAAGAATAAAGATATCAAGGTAGATGAAAATCGTACGATGACATTAATATTAGGGGAGAATAATAAGTTGACTTATTATATGGGATTATTAGAGACTCCTATTGCAGGACCTAAAGATATTACATATGGTAAAGATGGTATACGTAAAGAAGTTCTTAAAAGAAAGAAATCAGTTTTGGAATATTCTGCAGCAAAAGGGAAACCAAAACAGGGGATCATAGTTATTATCAAACCAACTAAGAAATCAACTTACCGCAATTTAGTTGATATGTTGGATGAAATGGCGATCGCTGGAGTAGATACGTACGCAATTGTTCCTGAGTTTACACCTGAAGAAAAAAAATTGGTAGATAAAAAATAAGAGCAATCTTGTTTTATTGATACCCTAATACTCAAGAAAAATGAAATTAGATATTATAAAAAATCAGTGGCTTGATATCGTATTCGAAGGACGTAATAAGATATATGGTGCATATGAGTTAAGAAAATCGAACGGTAAGACGACTGTAAAAGCGCTTATCATTGGTTCCGTTATCTTTAGCTTTGCTGTAGCAGCTCCTCTTATTGCAAGTTTTTTACCGGATTCTAAGGAAGAAGATGTTAATAACGATATTAAGATTGCGACGGTAAAACTACCTCCAAAGAAAGAGGAAGTTAAACCTAATCAACCACCACCACCACCACCACCACCAAAAGTGGATCAGGTGAAGTTTGTGAAACCTGTGGTAGCTAAGGCTAACGAGGTAACTGAGGAGCCACCAAAGATTGAAGAACTTAAAGAGAAAAAAGTAGGTTCTGAAACAATCAAAGGAGATCCAAACGCAAAACTTGTAGTAGATGAGCCAGTTGGTACTGGTCCTGTATCGCAGGTGGTAGAAGAAGATAACAGTGTATATAGTACAGCTGGTATCGAAGTAAAACCGGATTTCCCTGGAGGAATTGAAAAGTTCTACAAATTTGTAGGAAACAATTATAAGACGCCAGATGAAGAAGGTTTAAAAGGTAAAGTTTACGTTACTTTTGTAGTAGAGAAAGACGGTTCATTAACCGACATTAAAGTTTTAAGGGATATCGGTTACGGTACAGGAGCAGAAGCGATTCGTGTTCTTAAAAAATGTCCAAGATGGACTCCCGGCGAGCAAAATGGTAAAAAAGTTAGGGTACTTTACTCTTTACCTATTACTATTCAATCTGCAGAATAATGTTAAAAGATATGCTTAATAATATTCAGAAGAAATCGCTCAAAGAGCGATTTCTTCTTGTTTTAGGAATACTGTTTTTTTTAATATATCTTGTGCTTGGTTTAATGATTATGTTTTGGAAGAAGCTTCCATTAGATATGGAGCCTAAATACAGATATGCTTTTGGTGGTTTATTGATCGTTTATTCAGCCATCCGTTTCCTGAGATTAATTAATTCAAACGCAGAATAGTTTATGTTAAAATATAGTAAAGTTTTTGGTTTAGTAGCTTTTGTCTTTTTGTTTGCCATGTGCAATCAAAAAAGCAAAAACGATGAGGGCAAAGAGACAATCTTAAAAGGATCTTTAGATATTACGGTTGACGAAACTATAAAGCCAATCGTTGAGGATCAGGTTGCGGTTTTTGAAGGAACATATTACGATGCCAAGATTGCAGTTAAAGCGAAATCAGAAGCAGAGCTTATTAATGATTTGTTGAATCAAAAAGCAAAAGTAGTTGTTACAACAAGAACCTTGTCCAAAGAAGAAGAAGATAGGTTTGCAAAGAGTAAAATAAAGCCAAGAATTACGCCTTTTGCAAAAGATGCGATAGCTTTGATTTCAAGTAAAAGCAATAATGACACTTTAATTGCGTTGAAATCTGTAATTGATTTTATGCAAGGGAAAACAGATACCGGTATTAAAGGTTTGGTATTCGATAATCCTAATTCCAGTACTGTCCGTTACATGAAAGAGTTGGCAAAGGTTAAAGAAATTCCAACTAACGGTGTTTTTTCATTTAAAACAAATGAAGAAGTTATTAAATTCGTTTCGGAAAATGATGGTATGATCGGTGTAGTTGGAGTAAATTGGTTGTCTCAACCCGCTCCGGATATGATCGATTTGATTAAGAAAATAAACGTTTTAAGTGTTAAAGGTTTAAATGATAATACATACTATAGCCCATCACAAAACGATCTTGCTGAAGTGAAATATCCTTTGGCACGTGATTTGTTTATTATAAATTGCCAGGGATATTCCGGTTTAGGAATGGGGTTTGCTTCATTCATTGCTGGAGACATTGGTCAACGTATAGTTTTAAAATCAGGTTTACTACCGGTGAGAACTCCGGGAAGAAAGCTTAAAATTAGAAGTCAGATTATAAAAGATAAAGAATAAATTAATTACTATAAAGATGAATAAATTTAAAATTTTTAGTTTTGCCTTAGTTGCTTCAGTTTCTGTGGCAAAAGCGCAAGACATCAACCAGGCTAAGAAAGCAATTGACGCGGAACAATTTCAAAAAGCGAAATCATTGCTGAAATCAATAATTAAAGCAAAACCATCTGATGGTGAAGCTAATTTTGTTTTAGGGAATATTTATCTAAATCAATCTGTTATTGATTCTGCTAAAATTTATTACCTAAATGGAATTGAAGCAGCAGATAAGAAAAACTTAAACTATATTGGATTAGGTCAAATCGATCTAAACAATAAAAATACAGCGGCAGCTCAGGCTAATTTTGCTTTGGCGACTAAAGATATCAGACGTAAAGATGTAAATGAGTTTATTTACATTGGTAGAGCTTATATCAATTCGGATAACCCGGATTATAAAAATGCAATCGCAAGTTTGCAAAAAGCATTGGCTATTGAACCACAAAACGCTACTGCTCTTTTGACAATTGGAGATGCTTATTATGGTGCTAATAATCAAAATGACGCTTATAAAGCTTACCGTGATGCATTTACTGCTGATCCAACACTTTTGAGAGCGAAAATGCAATTAGGGGTTTTATTGAAAGGGGCTAAATCTTACGAAGAAGCAATTAAATCTTTTAATGAAGTTATTACTTTAGATGTTAATTACGGACCGGTATACAGAGAGTTGGCTGAGACTTATTACAAATGGGCAAGAAACAAGCCTTCAACTTCTACAGTTAACTTGCAAAAAGCAATTACAAACTACGAGAAATATTTAAGTCTTACGGATTATTCATTAGATTCTAAAATGCGTCACGCTGATTTCTTAATCTTGGTTAAAGATTATAAAAATCTTGAAGTTGTGGCAAATAAAATGATTGCTGAAGATAAAGTTAATCCTAGAATCTTCAGATATTTAGGATATGCAGCTTATGAGAATGGAAATTATGATGTTGCCATTAAATCATTAGAAGATTACATCAAAGTACCAACAAATAAAATTATCGCAAGAGATTATTTATATCTTGGTTATGCTAAAATTAAAAAAGGTACAAATGCAGAAGGTGCAGTTGATGCAGCTGCTTTTGATTCAGGTTTAGCTGAAATTAAAAAAGGGGTTAATTTAGATCCTACTGCTGTTGAAGAGCTTGGAGATTTTGGAAAAGAATTATTTGGTAAAAAACAGTTTGTACAAGCTGCTAGTCTTTTTGAATTGACAGCTACGAATACAGAGTCAAAAAGTTATTTGACAGATAATGTGTATTATGGTATTGCTCTTTACTATGCAAATGTAAATAAAACAGCTACTGCTCCTGAAGTTGTTGCTGCTTTAGGTAAAGCTGATGCTGCTTTTGACAGAGTATTGGTTGCTTCTCCTACTTATGAGGAAGCTTACTTGTACAAAGGAAGAATCAACAACTTACTGGAAAAAGATGATCTAATCATTAAAAACTACGAAGAGTATGTTATTAAAATAACAGCTAAAGGTGCTGAAGAATTGGCAAAACCAGCTACAGTTAAAAAAGTAGTTGAAGCTTACAACAGTATCGGTGCAAGTTATGCTAATACAGATAAAGCAAAAGCAATTGAATATTTCAACAAAAGTTTAGTTTTAGATCCTGCTAATGCTTATGCGGCACAGTCAGTGAAAGCTTTGAAATAATTAAAGCCTTTTATTAAATATAAAACCGGTAGTTCTCATTGAACTACCGGTTTTTTTATGTTCCGTATTTAAATGACTATCTTTGCACTTTAAAATAAAATAATGTTAGCTAAAGAAATACAATTAGAAGTGAATAAAGGTGCTATGTTGCCTTTGATGGAAGAGTTTTATACTATTCAGGGAGAAGGTTTTCATACCGGAACTGCTGCTTACTTTATTCGTATTGGAGGTTGTGATGTGGGCTGCCACTGGTGTGACGTGAAAGAAAGTTGGAACGCAGAATTGCATCCGCCAACAAGTATTGATGTAATTGTAAAAAATGCTTCTACGTATGCGGATACTGTTGTAATTACGGGTGGTGAGCCTTTAACATGGGATATGAGTTTGTTGACGCAACAATTAAAAGATAAAAATTTAAAAGTCCATATCGAAACTTCAGGTGCCTATCCATTGTCCGGAACATGGGATTGGATTTGTCTTTCGCCGAAAAAGAATAAATTGCCAACTCAAACCGTCTATGATAATGCACATGAGTTAAAAGTGATTATCTACAATAAACATGATTTTATTTTTGCCGAAGAGCAAGCAGAATTGGTAAATGATAACGCAATTTTATTTCTTCAACCCGAGTGGAGTAAAAAAGAAGAAATGACTCCATTGATTGTAGATTATGTAATGAATAATCCAAAATGGCGTGTTTCACTTCAGACACATAAATATTTGAATATTCCTTAAATGATAAAACAAAAAATCTCTTCAATTGAAGAGATTTTTTGTTTTTAATAATGAAGGCACAGTGTATAAGAAAGATCCAATTGGTGGTTATTTCCAGTTCTTGTGTTTTTTCAATGTAGTTATATGAGCTAAATGATGTTTACCATGCCAGGCATAAGTGGCTATCATTTGCTTTATCTTAATTTCAAAATTATTTTCAGGATGTATGAAGCTTTTTTCCAGCTCAGTCTCCGATAGATTCTTCATAATAAAAGCTAGTCTGAAATGGAGACCTTCCAGTAATGATAAAGTGGGCTCTATTGGCATTTTTAAATTATCGGGTAATTCCGACCATAAAACTTCATCATATGCTTTTATTACAGGATTGTTTTCGGTTAACGCCCATTTTATTCTTATAAAACAATTCATATGGCTTTCGGCGCAATGATGAATTACTTGTCTAACGGTCCATCCGCCGGGACGATAGGGGGTGTCAAGTTGTCCTGCTGATAAATGGATCGTTTCCTGTTTTAATTTTTCAGGGAATAATGAAATTTCTTCGATTTGACTAAAAAGATACTCTTTCGAATAGGTTGTAGGTGTAATGAACTTCCCAATAGGATACTTTAATTTTTCTAAATCTAAATTTTCCATAAGTTTAAAAAAGAGTGTTAAATTGAAAGTCTGGCAAGATAATCATAATGTTCACCTTCCAGAATAAGTTCGCATTTTAGTCCGTTAGCTATTGCGGCGTTCTGAAGTGTGTTGTAATCGAGATACAGCCAATTAAAAGGTTCTTCTTTTTCGCCTTTGTAGCTGATATTAAAAACAAGTTCCCCGTAATAATCAGTACTGGAGGGAATCCATTTGCCGCCATCTTCATCTTCATCAAACATATAAATAATGTCTGAGCTGTCCAATAAAATTTGCCCGCCTGTATTCAGTAAGGATTTTAATTTTGATAAATATTGGTTGCAATTTTCCAGTTTTCCAAAAATGCCTACGCCATTCATTAGTAATACAACCGTGTCGAATTTTTCTCCTTCAAAATCTAATACATTTTGGACTTTTGCATTTTTAACGCCTCTAAGTTTACAGGTTTCTATTGCATGACTAGAAATATCTATAGAAGTAACCTCTAAATTTCTGTCATTTTGTAGTGATAAACTATGACTGCCCGCTCCGCAACCCACGTCCAGAATTTTTCCGTTTGCCAGTTGTAATGCTTTTTGTTCTATTTTCGGCATTTCATTATAAGAGCGGAATAAATAATCAACGCTCATCTCGTCTTCTTCAGAAATCGAAGTTTCGGTAATAATATTTTCAGGTGAATTTTGGGTCTGAAAATCATACATTGCTTTTCCAAAAAGATCTTTCATTGTATTTTTAGTTCAAAGTTTAAGGTTTCAAGTTTAAAGTTGTTTAATTTTGCAGGTCAACTTTAAATTTTAAACTTGAAACAGATTTTAAATAACTTAAATAAGTTAGCCAAAGATAAGCATATCGAAAACAAAAAGTATTTCGATAAGCTTAAAAAGAAACAACCTAAAAACTTAGACTATGTGATGCAGGAATTGCATGATAAAGAGTTTAAGAAAACGGATTGTTTACAATGTGCCAATTGTTGTAAAACAACTGGGCCACTGTTTACTTTGGCTGATATCGAAAGGATTTCAAAATCTTTCAGGCAAAAGCCACAGCAATTTATAGAGCAATACCTTCAGATTGATGAGGATAAGGATTATGTGTTGAAAAGTGTGCCTTGTACTTTTTTGGATAATGAAAATTATTGCATGATTTACGATGTCCGCCCGAAAGCTTGCAGAGAGTTTCCGCATACCGATCGAAAAAAGTTTCAGCAGATTACAGATCTTACTTTAAAAAATGTTGCGATTTGTCCAGCCGCGTATAATATCGTCGAGGAGATGAAGAAGCGACTTCCTTTGTAAATTGAACCCGTTTGGCACTTAAATATTATATAATTGTTTTTGGAACAATTTGTTTTTGTTTTTTTAAACGTATTTTTGACTGATGCGAGAGCATACACTAATTTTAAGACAACTGAAAATTGAATCTAGAATACTTCATTGCTAAAAGACTTATTACTGCTAAAAATTTTAAAAGCAGTATTTCGGCTCCGATTATAAAAATTGCCATATCGGCTATTGCTATTGGTATTATTATGATGTTGGTTTCTGTAGCAACAGGAATTGGTCTGCAGCAGAAAATTAGAGAAAAGGTTTCTGCTTTTAATGGTCAGGTGATTATTTCGAATTATGACAATAATAATTCGGAAGTGACTATAGTTCCTATTTCAAAAAAGCAGGATTTCTATCCCAATTTCAAATCTGTTCCCGGAGTAAGTCACATACAAGCGATTGCAAGTAAGGCTGGAATTATCAGAACAGAAAATGCTTTTGAGGGAATTATATTCAAAGGAGTAGGAGTAGATTATGATTGGAATAATATAAAAGAATATTTGGTTGAGGGCAGGTTGCCTGATTTTACTAAAGCCTTAAATGAAGAAGTTATAATTTCTAGATTCCTGGCCGATCGATTAGGGCTTAAAGTTGGAGATCATTTTAATACTTTCTTCATTAAAGAGGAGCAGGGTAAAATGCCGAACAGTCGTCGTTTTGTGATAACAGGAATTTTTAGTTCGGGTTTTCAGGATTTTGATGCTACTTATATAATAGGAGATATACGTCATATTCAACGAATCAATAAGTGGAGTCCGGATCAGGTTGGGGCTTTTGAGGTTTTTGTTAATGACTTCAGTGAAATCAGAGCTACAGGTAATCAAATCTATGAACAAACGTCATCAAGTTTAGATACTAAAACAATAATAGAGAAGTACAGCTATATTTTTGACTGGTTGCAGCTTTTTGATTTTAATATTATCGTTATCCTTGTTATTATGATTTTGGTTGCTACTATTAATATGGTGGTGGCGTTATTGGTTCTTATTTTGGAGCGCACACAGATGATCGGGATATTGAAAGCGTTAGGTGCAAATAACTGGGCGGTTAGAAAGATATTTTTATACAATGCGTTTTACCTTATTATGAGAGGCCTTTTTTGGGGTAATCTGATTGGGATCTCATTATTGCTAATTCAACAGCATTTTGGAATCGTTCAGCTTAATCCGGAAAATTACTATGTTAATCAAGCACCGGTATATATAAATTGGGGTTATGTGATTTTGCTGAATCTGTTAACTGTTACAGTTTGTTTTCTGGTGTTATTGATCCCGTCCTATATAATAACCAAGATCTCCCCGGTAAAAGCCATTCGTTTCGATTAGTTTCTCTCTATATAGTACACCCCAACCCGACAGGTTTTCAAAACCTGTCGGGTTTGTTTTTTAAAAACCCCAGTAAAATCAGCCCTTCCAAAAGAACAGCAACAAGACAAAACTAGTAAAAGAAAGAAAATTCCTAAAGACAATAAAAAGCCAAGTTTTGTAAAAACACCATTACCAGTAAGTTAAGAAAAAGATTCAAGAAAAGGCAAAAAAAGCAAAGTAAAAAGCTTGTAAAAGCGAATAAAGGGACTACTTTTGCACCCGCAACGACGCAGACGTTCCCTGATAGACTGACAAGAAAAGAGGATTAATTTTTTAGAAAAGTTTGAGAAAACAAAATAAAAAAAAGATTCAAAAAAGC
>NZ_JBIPCV010000021.1:0-25636 GCF_044007495.1 Flavobacterium sp. FlaQc-52
TACTCAGGCTGGAACATTAAACACTACTGTTCAATGTAGTGATGCTGCAGCATTAACTGCTGCTCAAAATCAAGCTCCTGCAGCTACAGCCAATTGTTCAATTGTAACTTACACCAAAACAAGTGGTTCTTTTATTGCCTCTGAAGGTTGTGCTAACGCTGGAACGTATACCAACTCTTGGGTTGCAAAAGATGATTGCGGAAACGTTACGGATGCCTTTATTCAAGTAATTACTATTGAAGATACCACTGCCCCAACTTGGACAACTGAGGCCGGAACATTAAACGTTACTGTTCAATGTAGTGATGCAACTGCTTTAAATGCTGCTCAAACACAATTCCCTATTGCAGCTGACGCTTGTGATACTGATGTTTCGAATATCGTAAAAACAAGCGGTGCTTTTGTAGCTTCTGAAGGTTGCGCTAACGCTGGAACTTATACTAACACTTGGACTGTAAAAGATGATTGTGGAAATACTTCTGATACCTTCACGCAAATCATTACCATCGAAGATACTACTGCTCCAACTTGGACAACTCAGCCTGGAACATTAAATGCTACTGTTCAATGTAGTGATGCAACAGCTTTGACTACTGCTCAAACACAATTCCCAGTTGCTACTGATTCTTGTGATGGTGATGTTTCTAATATCGTAAAAACAAGCGGTGCTTTTGTGGCCTCTGAAGGTTGTACTAACGCTGGAACTTATACTAACACTTGGACTGTTAAAGACGATTGTGGTAATACTTCTGATACTTTCACGCAAGTGATTACAATCGAAGATACCACTGCTCCAACTTGGACAACTGAGGCCGGAACATTAAACGTAACTGTTCAATGTAGCGATGCAACGGCTTTAACTACTGCTCAAACACAATTCCCAGTTGCTACTGATTCTTGTGATGGTGATGTTTCTAATATCGTGAAAACAAGTGGTGCTTTTGTAGCTTCTGAAGGTTGCGCTAACGCTGGAACTTATACTAATACTTGGACGGTGAAAGATGATTGTGGTAACACTTCAGATGTTTACACTCAAGTAATTACTATCGAAGATACCACAGCTCCAACTTGGACAACTGAGGCCGGAACATTAAACGTAACTGTTCAATGTAGTGATGCAACAGCTTTGACTACTGCTCAAACACAATTCCCGATTGCTACTGATTCTTGTGATGGTGATGTTTCTAATATCGTAAAAACCAGCGGTGCTTTTGTGACCTCTGAAGGTTGTACTAATGCCGGAACTTATACCAATACCTGGACTGTAAAAGATGATTGTGGTAACACTTCAGATGTTTACACTCAAGTGATTACTATCGAAGATACCACAGCTCCAACTTGGACAACTGAGGCCGGAACACTAAACGTAACTGTTCAATGTAGTGATGCAACAGCTTTGACTACTGCTCAAACACAATTCCCGGTTGCTACTGACTCTTGTGATGGTGATGTTTCGAATATCGTAAAAACAAGTGGTGCTTTTGTAGCTTCTGAAGGTTGTGCTAATGCCGGAACTTATACTAATACCTGGACTGTTAAAGATGATTGTGGTAATACTTCTGATACTTTCACGCAAGTGATTACAATTGAAGATACCAGTAAACCAATATTTACCGGAGATCTTCCAAAAGACAGTACTGTTTCTTGTGACGCTGTTCCTGCGCCTGCTCAACTAGTAGTTTCAGACAGTTGCACTTCAGATTTACCAATTGTTTTCACTGAAACAAAAAGTGATATTCAAAATCAATGTGATTCTAATTATACCTTAACACGTACCTGGACAGCAACGGATTGCTCTGGTAACACTACATCTTATGTTCAAATTATAACCGTGAGAGATACAACAGCTCCAACGGGAACTGTTCCTACAGATGTTACCGGTTTAGAGAGCATAGCTCTTATCCCTGCCGGTACACCACAAGATGTAACAAATGTTTCTGACAATTGTGATTCAAATGTAACAATCACCGTAACTGACACCAATAACGGAGGAAGTGGTTGTGATGGAAATGCTTATATCTTAACCAGAACTTACACCCTTACAGATTGTGCTGGTAATAAAACAGAACTGGTACAAACCTTTACTGTCGAAAATAAAGTGTCCGTAAGCGGAATTGCTTCGAACGTAACTTGTCTTGGTGGTACTGATGGTTCAATCATGATTACAAGTAGTCCTGGTGCTACAGTTGTAATTAGAAATCAAAACAATGAAGTTGTTGGAAATACAAACTTACCCGCTGGTACTTATACCTTAACGGCAACATCGTCAGTTAACAATGGAAACCAAACTTGTACAGCAACAGCTACCGTTGTCATAACACAACCGGATTACAAAGTAAAAATATCCGGACAAATTATTAATGCTGATACCAATACACCTATTGCCAACGTACCGGTAACATTAATTCCACAAGGTACTACAACAGGTCCAATTCTATTGCGCATCACTGGTGCAGATGGTATATACAATTTCTCAGGTGTTCCGACAGGAAGCTACCTGGTTCAGGTTCAGGACGCTAATTTAAGTAGCGTACACCAATTATATCCGGTGGATTCAAATGTATTCCTTACTACTCTTGAAGAATGTAAATTTCAAGTGCATAATTTCTTATATGGATCATCAACTCGACCTGTTTTAGGAGATTATGTTTGGTACGACACCAACGGTAACGGAATTCAAGACGAATGGTACGATGCCAATAATGATGGAATTGTAACCAAAAATACTCCTGACGCAAATGGTGCAATCGACTATAGCCAATGGGAATGGATTGATCTTAATGGCGATGGTAATTTTACCGGTCCTCAAAATGTTGGAGAATTAAATGAAGGAGGTTTTGGTAATGCGTTAACACCTAATGTGATTATTGATGGGCCTAACGGTTATCATAAAGAAGTTATTGTAAGCCAAACAGGATTCTGGAGAGACCGACCAGAAACAGCAAATCCTAATGGAGATTATACGATAAAATTGGTAAAAGATGCTAATCTGGATGCTGTTGCTACAGCACTCGGAGCAACTGGTTTAGTAAAAGTGCTTCCATCAGGAGCAGGTAAAAATATTACCTCTAAAGTAAACCAGGCACAATTGCATAACGTTTGTCAAATAACAAGTCCTAGCAGTTATATTGTTACTGTAACTCCTCAAGATTTGATTCATCTAAATGCTGATTTTGGTGTTAATTGCAAATTAGTTAGAGACATAGTTGCCAATGACGATACTGCCGGTCCATTTCCTAGTGTAAATCAAATCACTCCAAATGTGCTGAATGTATTACCAAATGATACTATTGAAGGTGTAGTTGTAAAACCATCGGATGTTATTATTTCAACCGTAACACCAAACGAGTTCTTGCAATTAAATTCAGATGGTAGTGTTAATATTCTTCCAAATGCACCAATAGGTACTTTAACATTAGTGTATCAAATATGCGAAGCGGATAATACAGGTAACTGCGATACAGCAACTGTAACGGTAACCATTATTGCTCCACCGGCTATTTTAGCTAATGATGATACGTATTCTAATATTGGTTGCGGTACTTTCGGAGTAGTGGGTAATGTTCTTGATAATGACTTCATTGGCACTACAAAAACTACAATAGAATTAGTAAACTTCACCTTATTGAGTGATACAAACAATGCTAATTCTAAAACGGATCCGAATATAACAATTGATGCTTCGGGTAATGTAACGGTATCGAGTTTAACTCCTGCTGGAACGTATACGTATAACTATCAAATTTGTATTAAAGCGATTCCGGACATCTGTGACACCGCAACTGTTACAATAACGGTAGTTCCACAAGAAGTAATCAATATCAACAGTACAGCTTGTAAAGCGGATTCAACTCCTCTTAACTTAGATACTTTACTTCCTCCAAACACTCCGTTGACCGGAACATGGATTGATACCAGTAACAGTAACGCCTTACAAGGTAACACACTCAACCCGTTTGGATTAGCAATAGGTACTTATACATTTGAATATACAATAAATGATGAAAATTGTCCAAAAAGTATTACCTTAACTATGGAAATAAACGATGATTGTAGTGTACTGGCCTGTCAAAGAGTTTTAATACACAATGCTTTCTCTCCAAATGGTGATGGTAAAAACGATTATTTCCAAATTGACAATATCGATGAAACAACTTGTTATCCTGAAAATACGGTAGAAATATACAATCGTTGGGGAGTATTAGTGTTTGATACAACTAATTACAATAACACAACCAATGCATTCGACGGAACTTCCAGAGGAAGAACAACCATTAAACAATCTGATGGTTTGCCAACAGGTACTTATTTCTACATCATTACCTATAAATCGTTAGATGGAAATAACGTAGCTCAAAATCATAAAGAAAGTGGTTATCTGTATTTATCCAAATAAAAACAGACTTCCCTGAGATCGAATCACAAACATTGATAAAAACAATTGGTATAATAAATAACTGCTATGAGAACAAAATTAATTTTATTCGTCATAATGTTTACTGCAATTGCCAGTCATGCACAACAAGATGCACAGTATACGCAATACATGTACAACACCATAAACATCAATCCGGCATATGCGGGATCCCGAGGAGTATTAAGTGTTTTCGGTTTATATCGTACACAATGGGTGGGACTTGACGGCGCACCTAAGACGGGTACTCTTTCGGTTAACACACCTATAAACAATAGTCATCTGGGAGTTGGAGTTTCATTGGTGAGCGACAAAATCGGACCCACCAATGAAAATACGCTTTCTGCAGATCTCTCGTATAGCATTCAGGTCTCTGCCGAATCCAAAATTTCGTTTGGAATAAAGGGATCTGCTAATTTATTCAATTTAGATATCAATAAATTGAACCCAGCCGATCAGGGAGATCCGCAATTTCAAGATTTCAGCAGTAAATTCTCTCCTAATATCGGAGCCGGGGTTTACTGGCATTCTGATAAAGCTTATGTTGGACTATCGGTACCAAACTTTATTGAAACCAATCGTTATGATGACAATGATATCGCGATCTACAAAGATAAAATCAATTATTATTTCATGACCGGTTACGTTTTTAATTTAGATCATTACCAATACATCAAATTTAAACCGGCTGCACTCGTTAAAATGGTACAAGGTGCTCCTTTACAAGTAGATGTTTCTGCCAATTTTATGTTCAACGATAAATTTGTTGCCGGTTTAGCCTACAGATGGAGCGCTTCACTCAGTGCGATGGTCGGATTTCAAGTCACAGATGGTTTATATATTGGATATGGTTACGATCGTGAAACTACGAGACTAAACAACTACAATTCAGGATCGCATGAAATATTCTTACGATATGAATTCTTCTCCAATAAAGGTAAAATGACAACTCCTCGTTTCTTCTAAAAATGATAATCATGAAAAATTATATCCTACTTTGTCTGACAATTATTATTGTTTTTTCATTTGACAGTTATTCTCAGCAGTCGAAAGTAAATTCCGCCGATAAAAAATACGATCATTATGCCTATATCGATGCCATAAAGACTTATGAACGTGTGGCCGAAAAAGGATACAAGTCTGAAGATATGTTCAAAAAACTAGGTAACTCCTATTATTTTAACTCTGAATTTGAAGGTGCGGCAAAATGGTACGGCGAATTATTTGCCATGAATACCAATGTAGAATCGGAGTATTATTACAGATATGCTCAATCTTTAAAGTCAACCGGACAAATAGATAAAGCAAACAAAATTTTGGATGAATTTGATTCAAAATTTAAAAATGACAGCAGAGGTAAACTTTATGCCGGAAATTTAAACTATCTGGATCAGATTAAAGAAAATTCCGGTCGTTATACCATTGAAAATGCAGGTATTAATTCAAAGTATTCCGATTATGGAACTTTTGTACACAACAATAAAGTCTATTTTGCTTCGGCTAGAGACACCGGAAATTTTTCACAACGCAAACACAAATGGACAAATGAATATTTTACCAACATCTACATGGCCGATGTGGATTCTGTTAAAGTATCAAAGATAAAAAATGCGTTAAACACCAAATTTCATGAATCCTCACCGGTCTTTACTAAAGATGGTAAAACCATTTATTTCACAAGAAACAATTATCTAACAGGAAAAAAAGGAAAAGATGTCAATAAAACTACTTTAATAAAAATATACAAAGCGACTCTTGAAAATGGTAAATGGGCCAATGTAACACCATTATCTTTTGATAGTGACAATTACAGTACTGCTCATCCTGCTCTGAGTCCGGACGAGAAAACATTATACTTTGCTTCTGATATGCCCGGAACATTGGGACAATCTGATATTTTCAAAGTAGCCATAAACAGTAATGGTGATTTCGGAACGCCTGAAAACTTAGGTAACAGTATCAATACCGAGGGCAAGGAAACTTTCCCGTATGTGACCAATGAAGATGAAATCTATTTTGCCTCTGACGGGCATCCCGGACTTGGTGGTCTGGATGTTTTTGTGGGTGAAATTGCAAAAGACGGAACCATCCGTAACATTCAAAACCTCGGAAATGATGTTAATTCTCCAAAAGATGACTTTGCTTACGTAATTGACCCTGTTTCGAGAAAAGGGTATTTTAGCTCCAATAAAGACGGTGGACAGGGTTCTGATGATATATATAAATTTCTGGAAACCAAAAGGCTAAGATGCATCCAAGAACTAAGCGGACTCATTACTGATGCTGAGACCGGGGCTATTTTACCCGGAGCAAAAGTAACTTTGTTCAACAATCAGATGGAGACTGTAGCTACGACAATTGCGGATGCTACCGGATCTTATAGTTTTCCTGTCGAATGTGGTAAAACTTATAATGTAAGAGCCGAAAAAACCGACTACACCACCAGAGAAGTAAGCATTACTATCGAAAAAACAACCGGAAAAACGACCTTATCTATTGCTCTTGAAAAATCTACCTGTAAAGTAACTGTGGGAGATGATTTAGGAAAATGTTTTGGCATAAAAATGATCTATTTCGACTTGGACAAATATAACATCCGTCCCGAAGCTGCTTTGGATTTAGAAAAAATATTGGCTACATTAAATGATTACCCAACAATGAAAATTGATATTCGTTCTCATACCGATAGTCGCGCCACTTTTAAATACAATGAAGTTTTGTCAAACAACAGAGCTAAATCTACTATTAGCTGGTTAATTAAAAATGGTATTGCACCAAACCGATTAACAGGAAGAGGATATGGAGAAACAGAACTCGTAAACAAATGTGCTGATGGCGTGCCTTGTACAGAAGAGGAGCACCAACAAAACAGACGAAGTGAGTTTATTATTACGGCATTGTAATTTGAATTACAATAAGATGATCACGTTTCTAAAAGCTGTCTATTCGTTTAGACAGCTTTTTCTGTTTAAGAACCAGTCTTTTCCTTATTTCTTTTTAGAATTTTAGTACTAACTATTATTTTCAATTGTTTTGAAATTAAATAATAGATACCAACGAATACTAAAAACATGATTATTTTCGCCAACAAAGCTAAAACGAAATTTGAAGGAAAGATTTCAAGATCTTTATACATTGTCCATGAACCAGGTAAATAATCTCTATGAAAAGTAATCGTTAATATTACAAATTTCTCAATTGATACTATCAGTAAAAAGCTAAATAGTATTCTCAATAAAACATTTTTTCTAACTTTTTTTATCCGAAGTAATTGTGTAACTGCAAACCATAAAATAGACTGCGTCCAAAATCCAAACCAATATTTTCCAAACATCCTATGTATCATTTGATTTTGTTCCTCCACATCGCCTACTGCATAAAAAAATATAATTCCACTTACCCAAACGAGTAAATATAGTATACCAACAAACGAAATAAATTTTGAAGTTTCTTCGTCTAATGCAAATAAAATTGGTTTCTTGAAAAATATAGAAACTAATAGAAACAACAAAGAATACAACCCAAACGCTGTAAAAAAGTCAACTGTAATTATTTGAAGTATAAGAATAATATTATTTTGCATTCATTCTGGATTAATTTTAAAAACGAGCAGAAAAATTCTGCTAAAGTAAATCTTTCTCCCTTCAGAAAAGACAAAAAATGAGCGTAAATCTGCAAAATCTGCATTAGACTATAACCGTAATCTCGTTCTATCAAACCAAGAATAAAATGTATTTAATTGTTTGCGAGTTTCGTGTGTCCTTTCTAAGAAGGAGAAATCACATCCAATATTCCATGTAGTGTCTGCTTAGCGTGTGTGATTTCTCCTTCGTCGAAAGGACAAAAATGAGCCTAAATCTACGTAAACCAAAGTCATTTTTAACAAAAAAAGCCGCTGCAACTTAGAGCTACAACGACTAACTAATCCAATTCAATACATTTATATTTTCGCGAATATATTCGTGTAATATTTATAACCTGTAGCGGAATCTGTCGAAACAGAAATCCCAAAGTGAGTAAAATTTCCTTCTATATTTTTCTTATGCCCTGGGCTTTCTAACCAGGCTTTTAGAGCAGCTTCAGAAGATTTGTAATTACGAGCTACATTCTCTCCAACATTTTTCGCTGCCAACGCTTTCATAATACTTTCTGATCTCGAAACAAAATCGTTATGATCCGCAACATTGTTCGCAATCATATACACATTGTGCTGTTCGCATTTATTCGAAATAAAATTTATTTTTTCTAATGCATTTAAACCAACACTTACACGATAGTTATTTATAAGTTGCATTAATTCCAACTCAGAAGGATTGTAGGTGTAGTTTGAAGTCAAGGCTTCAGCTGTAGTAGTATTATCTGCTTTACCGTCTGCGGTATCAGCAGAACATGAGTTCATTGCGATTACTATCACAACGAACATCATGCCGCGCAAAATCTTTTTCATAGTCATTAGCATTTTAGCGTCTTAAAGTAGATGTTGGGGCAAATCCTTTAAAATTATTTTAATAAAATAGTTATCACTTTATAGATCAAACATATTTAAAATATCGCTAAAAAGCAAAAATACTCGATGAAATACGCAATAAAATTTCAATTTATTGTAATTTTCTTACATTAAGATGACAGTCTTTCTATTTTCCATGAGAAATCCGACTGAATTTTGTATCTAATTCTGTCGTGCAACCTGTTGGGTCTTCCTTGCCAAAATTCTACTTCCAAAGGAGTCACTAAAAAACCTCCCCAATTTTCAGGTCTCGGAATTGGTTTTCCTTCAAACTCTTCTTCCAGTTTTTTGAGGTTTTCTTCCAAAAATAATCTTGACGGAATTACTTCACTTTGATTCGAAACAATAGCGCCCAATTTACTTCCGTCTGGTCGGGAATCAAAATAACCGTCAGAAATGTTTTCAGACGTCTTTTGCGCAATTCCTTTTATGATTACCTGTCTCTCCATCTCCTGCCAGAAAAACGACAAACAAACGTTTGGATTCGCCGCGATGGCCTTTCCTTTCTCAGAATTATAATTCGTATAAAAGATAAAACCTTCCTCAGAAAATTTTTTCAGTAAAACAACTCTCGATTTCGGAAAACCATCTAAACCAATTGTAGAAACGGTCATGGCATTAACCTCCCCATTTGCCCCAAAATCTTCTACCTCATGAAACCATAGGTTAAAAAGATTAATCGGATCTTCGGGGATCGTGTTTTCAAGCAATTCGCTTTTTTCGTAAGATTTTCTATAATTACTTAAATCATTCATATTTTTTGATTTTAGATTGTGGATTGTAGATTTTAGATTGCTGAATTAGGGATGAATAATCCAAAATAGAGCACACCTCCCCCGTAACTCATAACTTCCTTTAAAATTCAAAACTTCTTCCATCATCAGCAAGAAGTACATTGGGAAAAATTGTTTCGGCTTCTTCTTTAAAAACTGTAATATCGCCATAACGCGTAGAATAATGCCCCAAAACCAACTGTTTGACATTGGCTTTTAAAGCAATTGTCGCTGCTTCTTTGGCAGTACAATGAAGCGTTTTTCCCGCCAAGCTTTCTTCAGAATCCAAGAAAGTGGACTCATGGTATAAAACATCTACATTTTCAATTAGTGGGATTACTGCCTCATGATAACCGGTGTCTGAACAGAACGCATAACTCATTGGCGGAATCGGATCAAATGATAACTTTTCGTTCTCAATAATAGTCCCATCCTCAAGTGTAACATTTCCACCACCTTTTATTTTCTGATAGTAACAAGTATCTATATTATAATTTTGAACAGCATCGACATTCAGTTTTCTGTCTCCTGGTTTCTCCTGGAATAAAAATCCGTTGGTATAAACACGGTGTTTTAATGGAATTGTTTTTACAATAACCTTTTGATCTTCAAAAATAATTTCACTTTCTTTTGACTCCAGCTCATGAAAAAACAATTCATAGGTGGTCCACGAATTTGAAAGTCTTAATTGCAAAGTGATAATTTCTTTGATTCCTTTTGGCCCGTAGATGTGCAAATCTGTAGTACGTCCTAAAAGCGCAAAAGTCGAAATAGTACCAATTAATCCAAAAAAGTGATCCCCATGTAAATGCGAAATAAAAATGTGGTTGATTTTTGAGAATTTGATTTTATTCTTGCGCAGCTGAACCTGAGTTCCCTCTCCACAATCAATTAAAAACATTCTGTTTTTAATTTCTAAAACCTGTGAAGTAGGATTCGTAATTGTTCTTGGAGTGGCTGCATAACAGCCGAGTATGGTTAGTTTCATTTTAGATTGCAGATTGTTGATTTTAGATTTTAGATTACCCATCAAGGCAATATTCAATCATAATTTATTCAAAATTAAATCTAAAAACCGAACTCTAAACTACCAAATCATTTTTATTTTGAAAATAACATTCTAAACTGTAGCTAAAGGATCAAGCCAAAAGTTGTGGAGTAATTTGTGTAGACCCTTTCCATTATTAGCATTAACAGATTTTGAGGTTTATTTTACCATTAAGTGGCAAAGGTTTTTCCTATTTCTTGACCTTTGGACGGGTGTTATTACTCGCAAAGACGCAGAGTCGCTAAGTTTTTTATTTTAAACTTAACGAGATAAACGCTTTATAAAAAATAGTGCTCTTTCAGATTTAAATCTAAAATCTGAACTCAAAAATCTAAAATCTAAAATCCCAAGTCTCTTTCGATTTCTTCCATTTCGATAATATCATGTGCTTCCAATAAAGAAGGAACCACAATTAACTTATCTGAAATAGCATTAAAGTCAAGATCAGAAACTACAATTACAAATGATTTTTTCGCCTTTTTTTGCTGTTTCGAAAGTGGTAAAAACAGCTTTACATCTTTTTCAGAAAGTTCGGTATCTGCGGATAAATCTATTATAATATTTTGTTTTTCAAAGGTTTTAAATTGTTGCGTTACTTTTTCCAGGAAAGAATTAAAATCTCCCTGAGTATCTTTAATTGTAACGGTATGTCCTTTTTGATCTACTTTCATTTTATAATTTATAGAGGCTTGTATAATAAAATAATAATCCTGACTGCTAAGGTACGAAGATTTTTTAGAGTTTTGTGAATTGTAAAATGTGAACTGTAACTGCCCACTGAAACCGTAAACTAAAGCTTAAAGCTTAGACGCTAAAAGATAAATTACAGCCATTCTGATTGCAACCCCATTCTCCACCTGATTTAAAATCACAGATTGATTCGAATCTGCTACTTCACTGGTAATCTCTACTCCCCTGTTTATTGGACCCGGGTGCATGATGACAATTTCTTTGCTTAGCGAATCTAGTAATGGTTTGTCAACTCCGTATTGCTGTGCATATTCTCTTGTAGAAGGGAAAAAGTTAACATCCATACGTTCGTTTTGTACTCGTAACATATTGGCCACATCACACCATTCTAATGCTTTTCTCAAGTTGGGTTCGACTGTCACTCCAAGCGATTCGATATATCTTGGAATAAGTGTTTTGGGTCCACAAACTTTTACCTCAGCACCTTGCATTTGCAAAGCATATATATTCGATAATGCTACTCTGGAGTGCAAAACATCACCAACAATAACTACTTTTTTACCGGCAACATCTCCTAATTTTTCTCTGATAGAATAACTGTCCAACAAAGCCTGAGTTGGGTGTTCGTGTGCTCCGTCTCCGGCGTTCACAATACTTGCTTTGACATTTTTAGATAAAAAATAAGCCGCTCCGGGATTGGAGTGGCGCATTACGACCATATCCACTTTCATCGAAAGGATATTATTTACAGTATCAATCAGCGTCTCTCCTTTTTTTACAGAAGACTGGGCTGCAGAAAAACTAATGACATCGGCTGATAATCGTTTTTGAGCTAACTCAAAAGAAAGTTTGGTTCTGGTACTGTTTTCAAAAAAGATGTTGGCAATGGTAATATCTCGTAACGAAGGAACTTTTTTAATTGGTCGGTTGATGACTTCTTTAAAATGATCGGCAGTTTCAAAGATTAGGTTAATATCATTCTCATTGATATATTTAATTCCTAATAAATGATTTACGCTTAATTCTTTCATTTTGTTTCGATTATATTTTTTTAATTGTACTTTTTATAATGAAGAATAAACTAGCTCGTTATTAAATGAACAACATCTTCTCCCTCATTCTCTTTCCAGCTTACTTTTACTTTTTCACCATTAATGGCATCTACCTGACGGCCTCGATAATCAGGCTGAATAGGTAAATTTCGGCTAAAACGCCTGTCGATTAATACTAACAATTCAATTTCTGACGGTCTACCAAAAGACTGAATGGCAGTTAAAGCCGCTCGTATACTACGTCCGGTAAACAAAACATCATCTATAAAAATGACTTTTTTGTTTTCGACGATAAAATTGATTTGAGTTTTATTGGCTTCAAGCGGTTTATCAGTTCTGCGAAAGTCATCTCTAAAGAAAGTGATGTCTAAATACCCCAAAGGAATCTCGGGTGTTTTATACTCGTTCTCTAATAATTGTTTCAGACGTTCTGCTAAGAAAACACCTCTTGGTTGTATTCCAACCAAAATAGTATCCGAAAAGTCTAAGTGTTTTTCAATCAACTGACAAGCCAAACGATGGAGTATGATAGTAACTTCTTTTGAATTAAGTAATACTTTTTGGCTCATAGTAAAGTGTAATGTTTGGTTGGGCAAAAGTACAATAATTTTATGAATCTGTTGTTTTGATTATTTGAAAAATAAAAGATCACTTATCATTCTGTTTAAATCATGTCTTTGACTTTCCATATTTAGCAAAAAAAGCCCCTGCAATAGCAGAGGCTCTTAAACTTAAAAATCTTTATTTAAACCCTGATTAATTCACCACCAACTTCGCAGTAAACAATTTACGGGAATGTATTTTTAGAATATAAACTCCTTTTGGCAAATCCTGATTTATTAAAGAAAATTGATTGTTGTTTACATTTTTTGTAGCGTACAATAATTTTCCTTCCATATTGTAAATTTCAATTTCATCAATAGGATATTCTGATTGGATAAATGTTTCTCCATTACTACCTGTAGGATTTGGATATACTTTTAAACCATTATCAATTTTAAATTTATCGTTACCCAATTTCGTTTCGATTACTTCAAAAGAAACTCGGTTTGATACTTCGTTATAAGAATCATTTGTAAACATAACCAAAAAGTACTTTCCTTTTTCTGTCGGCAATTCAGGAGCTACAATGTTTTTAGTTCCTTGAGAAAGCCCTTCAAAATAAGTATAACTCACCAATGGTTTACTGTTTGGATTATCTCCGTCATGATAAATTCCTAACCAGTCTTTTACAATTCCCGGAGCGTCTGTCCAGGAAGCGCTGATTTGTTCGCCAAGATCATACACGGGTTTGTTGATCCATAATTCGGTAACAACAGCTCCAATTTTAAAGTACACTTTATTGCCAATAGCGTTAAAACCATCTTGTAAATAATACTCGGCATAATAATATCCTTTTGGCAAATTAGTGAATGATTTAGCGCCTGTAGCAGTTGTAACATATTGCCAGCTTGAAGCGGCAACGCCTGATCCCGGATTAACTCCCATCTTGTATATTCCAATCCAATCTTTCGCTAATTCCGGTCCATTGCTGTAATTTACAACTACAGGAGTTCCAACAGAATATTCGGTCTTATCGGTCGTTAAGACCGGAACTGGTCCAACATAAAAATATTTACGTGGAGCAATTTCTGTGTAACCGCCATTGGAAAATATAACAGCATAATAACGTCCTTTATTCGCTAATCCTTTTGGGAAATTAATAAACCCACTTGGATTCCCGTCGGTATACTGCCAGCTCAACGAAGGCGTTATTGCTCCCGGTGTCTGCCCCTCTTTGTATAATCCTACCCAAGTTGATGTACTCGCCGGAGCGTCTGTAAAATTAACTTTGATAGGGGCATTTTGTGAATAGGTTAAAGCATCAATGATTATCTCTGTATTTATAGTAGTACTTCCCGTAACAGTGAAGGTCTGCACATCACTCCAGGGAGACCATTCCAGATTGCGGTCTCTGTATCTTAATTTCACATAATACTTTCCATTTGGAAGTGAATTAGAAGCCAAATTCATTTTGGTAATATCCACACCCAGATTTATATTAACCGTAGAGTCTTTTTTAGTACCATATTTCCCGTATAAATTTTCGAAGTCACGGTACACTTCTTTTTTAACGATATCAAATGTCGGTGTTTGTGAAATTAAAAACTGACTGGTATTCAATAACTCATTTGTTGTGGTACTATAGGCTGAACCGGATATCGCTAATGGCAATGTCACATTTCCTGTAAAGGTATTCATGATCGATGGTTTTACGGGAGCTGCTTTGTTTTTATATCTGTGGAACTCATCCATTAATTGGTTGTTTTTCCATTTATCAACGCTTCCGATAGAATAACTTTCGATGTCCATTTTACCATTTACCACATCGATGTCAACAATTTGGTAAATCCAATTGCAGATTGTTTTTTGTACATCATCAAAATCCTGTTCAGTCGAAGACCCCCAATATTGATCCCAGGCTGTACCTCCCGAAATGATATTATAGGTCGGTGTATTTTTTAATTGTCCTCTATGGTAAAGATGGTGATGTGCTCCAATATGCATCGAATATTTCGGTGAAGTCACCAACAAAGGAACTGCGGTATTACGAACCCAAGTAGAAATATCACCCACGTATTGCTCTGCCTGATACGGTCTGTGACTCAAAGAAAAAATCCACTCTACCGTAGTATCCGTATTGGCTGCCGCGACAACCTTTTGTAACCACGCTAACTGCTCTGCTCCTGTATGTTCTGAACTTAAACTAATAAACAAAACATTACCTGCTTGTTGTGCATAATAATTCTCTGTTCCTGATGAAATTCCTTTATAAGAAAGTTCACTAATGTAAAAATGATCGTAATACGAATTCATTCCAAGTGTTCCGTAAGTCTCATGGTTTCCTACTGTTGTCTGAATAGGAATATTACCCGATAAACCTCTGTTCTTTTTAAAATGTACATTCTCATAATGATCCAAAGTACCTACATCGACCTGATCACCCACCATAAATGTCATCGCAATATTATCATCCGGAGATAGGGTTGCTCCCCATTTCTGTCTGATTTTTCTTTTGGCAGCCGACACTAAAGAATCGTAACGAGGTACTGCTTTCAATTGATTATCCCCCATAATCAAAAAGCGAATATGGCCATCTTTTGTAGCAGCTTGCCCCGGATTAGGCAGGGTTTTAAAAGAATAAACCGAAGACACTTCAGCTCCGGTTTTTATTCTGTAATAATATTTAGTATTAGGCGAAAGATTCATCAGCTTCGCACTGTGATAAAAATAATTCCCCGGATAACCTGAATCTGTAAAGACATTCGTATTACCCGTAACAGTTACATTAAGGCTGGTTGCAGCCGTTCCGTACTCTACAATAGATTCGGGATTACTGTTGGTTTTCCAGTTAACATAAATAGAGGTCGGTGTTGCATTTTGCAAATAAGGAAATAACGTTTGTGCACGTGAAGCTAAACTTATTCCTAAAAATAGTAGTAGATAGTAAAGTTTTTTCATAAGTTGTTTTTCGTTGTTTAGACGACACAAAAGTATTCTACCAAAATGCAAATACTTTTAAGACAACATTACCCTTCTTTTATCTTTACTTCTCTTTATTGTAAAGTTAACTATTAAAATTACCGAAATCTATTCCAGTCAATACCAGCACAATTATGCTGAAACTGGCTTCTTTTCTTTTGCAAAAGAAAACCATGTAAGTTTGTGCCAAAGTGACTCCAATGGTCCTTGTCGGTGTGTTTTAAGCCACCACGTACAAAAACTCAACTGCAATAAAAACAAAACAATACCGATCAACAATCCGAATGTTGCTCCGGTATATTGGTAAAGCCCTAAACCAAAACGATAGTATATAAAAGAGCCTAAAATAGATTGTGTAAAATAACAAGTCAAACTCATTTTTCCAAAAGGAATCAATTTTGTTAAAACCTTATTTACAGCTTCTTTTTGGTATAGCAACACAAATGTGCTTACCAAAACCACCATAAAAGTAACATTTGACCACGAAGTAAAGATGATTAATAAGCTGTTTACTAAATCCTTATTAGCAACAACATCCGGCAAAAAAGTTTTGAATCCAAAAATCGGAATAAACAATATTGAAGCATATAGTAATGCTTTTTTCCAAAACGCATTATTCGCCGGCGAGGCTACAAAAAGTTGCTTTCTTCCCACTATCATTCCAAACATGAATAGCGCCGGAGCTTGAAAAAATCTTCCATTTTCCCAAGACCAAAACATAGAAGCCCATCTGCCTATTGTTACATTACCTACTGCGTGATCCATAAACGAGCCATCTCTTAAATACGTATACATATCGCCATAATAGGCATTTGACCTATTAGCAGGAAGAACATAATCAGGGTTATAAAGAATATTAAAAAAATTGTACCATTCTAAAGGCAATGTCATTAAAAAAGCTGCTATAATCAATACATATTTCGTTTTCAGATTACAAACCGGAATCAAAATCAATCCTAAAACCGCATACATCATTAATATATCACCAGAAAAAAAGAGGGTATTTACCAGTCCAAAAACAAACAATATAGCAAGTCTCCAGACAAACCTTCCTCTAAAATCATTTCCTTTTTTAGCCTGATTGTCATTTTGAATAAAAAAGCTAAATCCAAACAGTAGAGAAAAAATCGCATATGATTTTCCCGCAAAAAGGAAAAATAAAGTATCCCAAATCACCTTATCTAATCTTTTTATTGATTCGGGCAGATACTCAGGTAAATGATAAAAATCAAAATGTTCTAAATTATGAAGTAACATAATAGCCATGATGGCTAAACCACGTAAGGCATCTATCACTTCTATTCGAGGTGACTTTAAACTAAAAGCGTTTTCTGACATAGGATATAAAGGATTTAATTAAAGGTATATCTCTCAAAAATAATTTTATTTCATCAAAATCTACAATCTAAATCCTCAATTATCAAGCATTTATAAATCTAATTTTTAACTATTCTCAATTAAGCTTAATAAATAATAGAAATTAAATAATAAAACAATTTCGGAAAATTATGTAACACCTAATTTCATAACAGTCAGTAACTTCATGTTAGAATAATACTTGTTTTTTTTTAGAATTAAAATAATAAAATCATGAAAAACAAAACACTAAAATTGACACTAGTATTCGTTATACTATTGACATTTACAAGCTGCGAAGTAATTGGAGATATTTTTAAAGCAGGAATGGGCTTTGGTATTTTTCTAGTTGTTCTTATCATTGCCCTCGTTGTTTTTATAATCAGTAAATTCCTTGGTGGAAAATAAGCATAAAAAAACCTGTTCGACAACGGAACAGGTTTTATCTTTTTATAGTAGAGAGTCCTTCTTTTTTCAAGATGGACTCTTTTCAATTACAAATTGTACATTTTCTTTCTTTGTTCTTGAATTTTTTCATCATCCAAATATTCATCAAAAGTCATGTAACGGTCGATAACGCCATTTGGTGTTAACTCTACTACTCGGTTACCAACTGTTTGTGCAAATTCGTGGTCATGAGTGGTAAAAATCACCGAACCTTTAAAGTTTTTCAATGAGTTGTTAAAAGCTGTAATCGACTCCAAATCCAAGTGATTTGTTGGCTCATCCAGCATTAAGATATTGGCACGCTCCATCATCATTCTAGACAACATACAACGTACTTTCTCTCCTCCTGATAATACACGACTAGTTTTTAACGCTTCTTCTCCTGAAAAAATCATTTTCCCTAAGAATCCTCTAATAAATACTTCATCACGCTCTTCTTCTGTTTTTGCATATTGACGCAACCAGTCTACTAAACTTAAATCATTTTCAAAAAACGAATGATTTTCAGCCGGTAAATATGCTTGGTTGGTTGTAATTCCCCAATCAAAAGTTCCGGAATCTGCTTTTTGTTCATTGTTTAAGATTTCATAGAACGCTGTAGTTGCACGTGAATCTTTAGAGAAAAGAACGATTTTATCGCCTTTTGCCATGTTCAAGTCCACATCTTTAAACAATAATTCTCCGTCTACAGAAGCGCTTAAATTTTCAACATTCAAAATTTGATCTCCTGCTTCACGATCCTGATCAAAAATAATAGCAGGATAACGACGGCTTGAAGGTTTGATTTCTGAAATATTCAATTTACTAATCATTTTTTTACGAGATGTAGCTTGTTTAGATTTTGCTACGTTGGCGCTAAAACGACGGATAAATTCTTCTAATTCTTGTTTCTTTTCTTCTGCTTTTTTGTTTTGCTGTGCACGTTGTTTTGCAGCCAATTGGCTTGACTCGTACCAGAACGTATAATTTCCTGAATAATGGTTTATTTTTCCAAAATCAATATCAGAAATATGAGTACAAACGGCATCTAAAAAGTGACGGTCGTGAGATACTACAATTACAGTATTTTCATAATTTGCTAAGAAGTTTTCTAACCAAGCGATGGTTTCAAAATCCAAATCGTTGGTAGGCTCATCCATGATCAGCATATCCGGGTTTCCAAAAAGAGCCTGTGCCAAAAGCACACGAACTTTAATTTTCCCCTCAAGATCGCCCATTAAAGTATAATGATGCTCTTCATTGATTCCTAAGTTAGACAACATTGATGCTGCATCTGAATCGGCATTCCAACCGTTCATTTCTTCAAATTGAACCTGAAGCTCCCCTATTCTGTCTGCGTTTTTATCGTTGTAGTCTAAATAAAGTTCATCCATTTCTTTCTTAACAGCGTACAGCACTTTATTCCCCATCAAAACGGTTTCCAAAACAGTATGCTCATCGAACATGTTGTGATTCTGGTTTAAAACCGACATACGTTTTCCCGGCTCTAAATGAATATGGCCAGAAGTTGGATCGATATCACCTGAAATGATTTTAAGAAAAGTAGATTTCCCAGCACCATTGGCTCCAATAACTCCATAAATATTTCCGTGCGTGAAAGTGGTATTTACTTCGTCAAACAAAATTCGTTTGCCAAATTGAACTGATAAATTATTGACTGTTAACATGAATGTCTTTTTAATTAATTTTGTGCAAAAGTAAGGAAAAAGGTTCAGAGCTGCAAAGAAACTAAGAGGCTAAGTTTAGATATGTATTTTTTTAAACCATATAAGTTATAGAAGTCCATTTTAGCTAACCGTATCGTTCAACTTCTTGCTAAATTCTATCTCTCGCAAAGGCGCTAATTTCTATCTTTTCAATACTTCTTATTTTAACACAAAACTTCCACTACTAACTGTATTTAAACAAAAGTTATATTTTCTTACATGCGCAAATTTTTAAACCATATAAGTTATAGAAGTCCATTTTAGCCAACCGTATCGTTTAACTTCTTGCTAAATTCTAGCTCTCGCAAAGGCGCTAAGTCGCTAATTTTTATATTTTCAACACTTCTTATTTTGAAAAAAACTCAACTACAAGCTGAATTTAAGCAAAACTTATATTTTCTTACATAACTTATATGGTTAAAAAAAAATCACATTTTGCTCTCTTTCGCTAAAGCAACTTCCAAACTCTCATAATTCGAGACAACTTTTTTGATTAAACCCTCTTTATCGAGAATAAAATGGGTTGGAAAAGCATTTAATTGTAACGTTTCATTCATATAAATTTTCATATTCGGAACCACAGAATAGGACAAAGGTCTCTTAGTCAAAAATGCTTTTAACTGCTGCGGATTATCTTCGGCCAGACTCACAAAAACAATATCTTTTCGGTCTTTATACTTTGAAACTAATGCATTGACATGCGGAAATTCTTTAATACAGGCTGCACAATGAATATACCAGCATTTAATGACAACTATTTTACCCTTCATCGTCTCATTTGAAACTATATTCCCGTCTAAATCTTTAAAAGAAAACTTTGGAAACGCGGTTCCTTCCATTTTTAAATTCTTGTCCGCATCAAAAGCCTCCTGAACGATTGTCGCTTTTATACTGGTATCCGAATCCGGTTTAATTTTAAACAACTTATAATTGTAAATAGCTTCTTCTGAAAGCAAACGTATCGGAATAAAATTTCCTTTTGTAAGCTCTTCCAGAAAAGCTTCTTTTGTCATTGCATTAGAAAGAGAATCAAGTGGTGTAAAATCTCTGGAGAGCATTATTTTTTTATTTTGATACGCCCACCAATCGGAAAATTTGCTTTGAATGGTAATAGGATCTACTTCAGGATTTCCGTATTTTGACTGCGCGAAGCAAGAAATAGAAATAAAAATTGCAGTAACAATACTAAGTAGTTTTTTCATGAAATTGTATAAAATAAATCAAATTCAAAAGTACTTAAAATTCTAAAAACTTTATTAGTACTTTTGAATACAATAGGATTTTCCATTATTTACATCCTCACTATTATAAGCTTTTTTTAAATGAAAAAATTATTTACTTCACTTCTAATTATAAGCAGTCTATTTAGTTTCTCACAAACAGAAAAATTATTTTATTATACCGAAAAGGACAGTTTATTAGGAGTGAAAAATCAAAACGGAAAGATTATTATTCCCTTGCAGCCTTCCCATTTTACAGATTCTTATCTTAATGGACAGGAAATAAAAACTAAGATTTTCAACCTGAATTTTTATCAATACTACAATCGAAAAGGAGATTTTTTATTTGATGTTTTTTTAACTTCTGAAGGCCCGGATGATATTAATGAAGGTTTTATTCGGTATACTGAAAATAAAAAAAGTGGTTTATACAGTGATCAGGGCGAAAAAATTATTCCGGCCAAGTACGATTGGATTTCGCGAATAAAATTTGGCTTTGCTCAATTTTGCAACGGCTGTCATTTTGATTATTCAAAAGACCCTGAGCATCCGCAATTAGTTGGTGGAATCTGGGGATATGTTGGTAAAAATGGAGTTGAAATACAACCAACTGAGAAACGAAATCACCTTAAAGATTTTGAAATAGAAAACCAAAAATTTATCCCATATCAATTTGAGTACAATGAAAAGGAAAAACAGATAGTCGCTTTTTTTGAAAAAAGAAAAAAGCAAATCCTTCAAATAAATGGTTCTGACTGTAAGGCCACCGAAATCTATTTTGAAATTGTTGGAAAACCGTCTGCACTTGACCCTTTTTATAAGATAGCAACCTTTGAATTATGTGGTTCTTATCTCCACAGCTCTAATGAGAGCTATGATGATTTTAAGAATTTTAAAGTCTCTGAAGACGGGAAAAAATTCTACGCCGTTTACTTAGATTCTTTTCATAGTAAGGAATATCTGGAATATGTCGAGAAAAAAATCCTTGTAGACAAATGGATTAAAAAGAAAATTAAGCATTAGAAATACTCAAACGTTCAATCGGCTTTGTCCTTTAAGTTAATTCTTCATCGCAGGTAAAAAAGAAATATCCATATAGTATTTCTTTGGATTTTTTGGGTCAATCATAACCTTAATAGGTTCGGTTCCTATAAAATCGGTAGGATCAAACCAAATGTTATCGCTTTTAAACACATACAATTCATTTGTATTTGTATCAAGCCACTGACTATAAATCAGAAAAGGGTTTCTACCATTTACGGCCAGTCCGTTATTAAACTTCACGTGAGCAAATTTTGTTGAAATACGTTTTCCATTTTCACGCAGGTATCGAATTTCTCTTTGTTTTACTTTATCAAACAAAATAATAAAGAAACCTATTAAAAAGAAAATCATTCCCAAAACCCCACAGATTAAAGGGCCGAGCCATAAAGATGTAAATCCGTTAATAGAAGCAGAATTGGGTTCGGCAGGATCGTATAACACTTCAACACTTTCTCCTACGCTATAACTTGGTGGACTAGTACTAAAAGAAGTAGTAAATTTCACTTCTTTACCTTCCTTTGTCTTAAATAAAACGAGCGGCTTATATACGATACTATTGTCAGATGTTGACTCGAGTAATTCAATAACTGTGCCTTGTGCTGTAACTGCTTTTTCCTGAAAAGCATGTTGCTTTTGGTAAAAATAAAGAGCTGCGGCGATTAAGACTAAACCAATACTTAAAAAGGTATATTTAATAAATGATAGCGCTTTCATACTTCGTTGTTTCTTGATACTGTTACAAAATTATTCGAAAATAAATTACAATTCTTACTTTCTCACTATTTTCCATAAAAAACCCGACAATACAATTGTCGGGTTCATAATGCATTCCTTCAGGCGAAAACCAAATAACAAATCACCTCAATTCGCAACATTTATTCGAAATATAAAAACCTGATTAAAAAATAAATATCCAAACTCAATTTTAACCGCCCCAATTTTTTTATTTCTAAATTTTCCATTCTTTAGTTCTAAACCTTAGTTTAAAAAGTTCATCACTTTGAATGATTTTTTATTTCCTGCTCTGTCCGTCACTATAACCACAAACAATTGTTTAGTCGTGAAGTTTCTGTTCTGAATCAGGATTTCTTTATTATTTTGAATGTTTTTATGACTTACTAAAGCTTGTCCGATAGTATTAAATACATCCACCTGAGCAATATCTTCTGTTTCATTTGAAACTGACAAAGCATCATTTTTAAAATAAGCTACTGTACTGCTCTTCGCTTCAATTTTATCCAGAGATAACATTTTTGCCGTTGCTTGTGAGGCAAAATATACTGCGTAAGCTTTAGATAATTCAGATGAATTACCACAAGAAGAAGCATCCCAGTTTACAGACCAAGTCATTAAACCTCTTAAAGAAGGATAAGGTCCGCCTGGCTGCATCGTGTATGTTCTTCCTGTAAAAGTCGTTCCGGTTCTTAAATAATGCATTGCATTAATTCCTTCTGCCGGCGTTATAAAACCGCTACCTGCTGCACTTGGACAAGCGGGTAATGCAATAAGAACTTTTGAAGCCGGTAAACCATCAAAACGCATTCCGGTTGTAGCAATGTTATACCCTTTTATTATCATATCCGTTAGGGCTGTTACCATGTTTGCTTTTTTAGCTGAACCATAATATTGGCCATCCAATCCGTTTTCACCACCTGTATTATACAATTGTACAGCTAACAAATCCAATTCATTACGCAAGTTTTGAATGATTGGCAGGAAGGAACCAAAAGTATCATTATAGGTAGAATATCCTCCTTGTACGTATTGTGTTTCCGGAGCTGCAGTTAATAAGAATCCAGGGCCATAGTATGCTTTTAATTCTTTGCAAGCATCTACTACGTTTTTCAATCTTGGATAAGCAGAAATACCCGCATAAGAAATATCTCTTAAACCTCCGGCATTAAAATTCATCGATCCGCCTTCAAAATCAATATCAACTCCATCAAATTGATACTCATCAATAATTGCTTTTAAACCATTAACAAAAATATTTTTTTGAGTTACATTGTCCAAAACAACATGACCATTTTGACCTCCAATAGAAACAATAACAGGAACGCCGCTATCTCTTAAGGATTTTATATCGTTCTTCAACAATTGCTTATTGAAAACATTATTCGTCAAATATCTAGTATCATTTGTAGTTAATACTGGTGTATAACCATCACGATTAGCGGTTTCTACGAAAGCATAATCAACTACGTTAAACTTACTTCCCACCATTTGAGAAAAATATAAAAATGGAGCACCAGCATTTTCCCAAGAATGCGCATATCCTAAAATAACTTTTGGAGGAAGCGGAATAAATCTGTTGGTGCTTATTGGAGCAATTTTAACCGTATTGTTTAATGTAGTTACAGCAGATTTATTATCAGTTGCTTTGATTACAACCGGATAATCCTGATAAGCAGTAGGTGTAAAATTATACGTATAAGTATTATTTGCACTTGCTGTCATGTTGAACGTACCACCATTGATGGTAATAGTAACACCTGAAACCGATCCGTCACTATCAACCGCTGTAACCGAAATTGGCACAACTTGGAAAGTACTTTGATATACAGTAGTATTCGATGGTGAACTCCAAGTAATTACAGGTAATTGATTTGGGCAGTTTGCACCAGAACAAGTTAATGTAAAACTATATGTTTTTGAATCTGTTGTTCCGTTTGACGCAGTAGTCGTAACAGTTAAGGTATGACTAAGCGAAAACTGATTTGCTACTGGTGTCCAAACCGCTGTATAAGTTCCTGAAGAATTGGTAGCATTCAAGCTTTGCCCATCTAAACTAAATGCAACAGATGAGATTGTAGTAGCATCAGCAGCACTTAATCCAACACTAGCAACAAAATTAATCGCTGCTCCTAAATTTATAGCAATCGCCGAAGCTGTTGGCGCTGTAATAGCAACCACCGGTTTAGTCACAACCACCGCTTGTGTATTAAAATTATAAACTTGTGGCGTTGTTGGCATTGCGAAATTCGCCAGATTATTTGGAAAATAAGCTACTTCCCCATTCTGCCAAGAATTCATTTTTAAGCTTGTTATGGTAGTATAACCAGATAAAACTGAATTAGCATAGCTGAAATTTCCTGAAGCATCAGTAGTAGCAATAATACTTACATAACCGTGTGTGTTGTCTGTCCAAGGTAAAATCAATTCTACTTTAGCGCCTGAAACTGGACTTGATCCGCTTTTAACACTTCCGCTGATTAAAGTTCCACCTGCAACAACTTGTTGCACAAAGTTTAATGTTTTATTAGCAGCAATAGCAGTATAAACTGTCGATGCCGGAGTAAAACTTAATCCTGTTTTTGCAGCTGTAACTGTATAATTTAACCCTGAAACTAAACTACCAAGTGTATAATTTCCACTTGCGTCTGAAGTAGTCGTTAATGTAGTTGATCCAGAAACTGCTGAAATTGTAACTCCCGAAACTGCAGTTGCTCCGTTTAATACTGATCCACTTACAGTGTAATATACTGGAGTAACCACTTGTGTAAAGTTCAACGTTTTATTAGCAGCAATTGCAGTATAAACAGTTGAAGCCGGTGTAAAACTTAAACCAGTTTTCACAGCTGTAACCGTGTAATCTAAACCTGCAACTAAATTTGCAATTGTATAATTTCCACTTGCGTCAGAAGTAGCTGTCAAAGTTGTAGCGCCAGAAACTGCTGAAACTGTAACTCCCGCAACTGCAGTCGCTCCATTTAAAACTGTTCCGCTTACTGTATAATATACCGGAGTAACAACTTGTGTAAAATTCAACGTTTTATTAGCAGCAATTGCTGTGTAAACTGTTGAAGCCGGTGTAAATGTTACACCTGATTTTGCAGCTGTTACTGTATAATCTAATC
>NZ_JBIPCV010000022.1:0-22411 GCF_044007495.1 Flavobacterium sp. FlaQc-52
CTTGGACAACTCAGCCTGGAACATTAAATGCTACTGTTCAATGTAGTGATGCAACAGCTTTGACTACTGCTCAAACACAATTCCCAGTTGCTACTGATTCTTGTGATGGTGATGTTTCTAATATCGTGAAAACAAGTGGTGCTTTTGTAGCTTCTGAAGGTTGTGCTAACGCTGGAACTTATACCAATACTTGGATTGTTAAAGATGATTGTGGTAATACTTCTGATACTTTCACGCAAGTGATTACAATCGAAGATACTACTGCTCCAACATGGACAAATCAGCCTGGAACATTAAACGTTACTGTTCAGTGTAGTGATGCAACAGCTTTGGCTAATGCTCAAGCTCAATTCCCAGTAGCTACTGATTCTTGTGATGGTGATGTTTCGAATATCGTAAAAAACAGCGGTGCTTTTGTGGCTTCTGAAGGTTGCGCTAACGCTGGAACTTATACCAATACCTGGACTGTTAAAGATGATTGTGGTAACACTTCAGATGCTTACACTCAAGTGATTACTATTGAAGATACCACTGCTCCAACTTGGACAACTGAGGCCGGAACATTAAACGTAACTGTTCAATGTAGTGATATGGCAGCTTTGACTACTGCTCAAACACAATTCCCGGTTGCTACTGATTCTTGTGATGGTGATGTTTCGAATATCTTAAAAACAAGTGGTGCTTTTGTAGCCTCTGAAGGTTGTGCAAATGCAGGAACTTATACTAATACTTGGACGGTTAAAGATGATTGTGGTAATACTTCTGATACTTTCACGCAAGTGATTACTATTGAAGATACCACTGCTCCAACATGGACAACTGAGGCCGGAACATTAAACGTAACTGTTCAATGTAGTGATGCAACAGCTTTGACTACTGCTCAAACACAATTCCCAGTTGCTACTGATTCTTGCGATGGTGATGTTTCTAATATCGTAAAAACAAGTGGTGCTTTTGTGGCCTCTGAAGGTTGTACTAATGCCGGAACTTATACCAATACCTGGACTGTAAAAGATGATTGTGGTAACACTTCAGATGTTTACACTCAAGTGATTACTATTGAAGATACCAGTGCTCCAACTTGGACAACTGAGGCTGGAACATTAAACGTAACTGTTCAATGTAGTGATGCAACAGCTTTGACAACTGCTCAAACACAATTCCCAGTTGCTACTGACTCTTGTGATGGTGATGTTTTGAATATCGTAAAAACAAGCGGTGCTTTTGTAGCCTCTGAAGGTTGTGCTAACGCTGGAACTTATACTAACACTTGGACCGTTAAAGACGATTGTGGAAATACTTCTGATGTTTTCACGCAAGTGATTACAATTGAAGATACCAGTAAACCAATATTTATCGGAGATCTTCCAAAAGATAGTACTGTTTCTTGTGACGCTGTTCCTGCCCCTGCTCAACTAGTAGTTTCAGACAGTTGTACTTCAGATTTACCAATTGTTTTCACTGAAACAAAAAGTGATATTCAAAATCAATGTGATTCTAATTATACCTTAACACGTACCTGGACAGCAACGGATTGCTCTGGTAACACTACATCTTATGTTCAAATTATAACCGTGAGAGATACAACAGCTCCAACGGGGACTGTTCCTACAGATGTTACCGGTTTAGAGAGCATAGCTGTTATCCCAGCCGGTACACCACAAGATGTAACGAATGTTTCTGACAATTGTGATTCAAATGTAACAATCACCGTAACTGACACCAATAACGGAGGAAGTGGTTGTGATGGAAATGCTTATATCTTAACCAGAACTTACACCCTTACAGATTGTGCTGGTAATAAAACAGAACTGGTGCAAACCTTTACTGTCGAAAATAAAGTGTCCGTAAGCGGAATTGCTTCGAACGTAACTTGTCTTGGTGGTACTGATGGTTCTATCATGATTACAAGTAGTCCTGGTGCTACAGTTGTAATTAGAAATCAAAACAATGAAGTTGTTGGAAATACAAACTTACCCGCTGGTACTTATACCTTAACGGCAACATCGTCAGTTAACAATGGAAACCAAACTTGTACAGCAACAACTACCGTTGTCATAACACAACCGGATTACAAAGTAAAAATATCCGGACAAATTATTAATGCTGATACCAATACACCTATTGCCAACGTACCGGTAACATTAATTCCACAAGGTACTACAACAGGTCCAATTCTATTGCGCATAACCGCTGCTGATGGTTCGTATAACTTCACTGGTGTACCAGTGGGAAGTTACCTGCTTCAGGTTCAGGATGCTAATTTAGGTAGCGCATACCAATTGTATCCGGTGGATTCCAGTTTGTTCTTTACTACTCTTGAAGAATGTAAATTTCAAGTGCATAATTTCTTATACGGATCATCAACTCGACCTGTTTTAGGAGATTATGTTTGGTACGACACCAACAGTAACGGAATTCAAGACGAATGGTACGATGCCAATAATGATGGAATTGTAACCAAAAATACTCCTGACGCAAATGGTGCAATCGACTATAGCCAATGGGAATGGATTGATCTTAATGGCGATGGCAATTTTATCGGTCCTCAAAATGTTGGAGAATTAAATGAAGGAGGTTTTGGTAATGCGTTAACACCTAATGTGATTATTGATGGGCCTAACGGTTATCATAAAGAAGTTATTGTAGGTATAGCAGGATACTGGAGAGACCGACCTGAAACAGCAAATCCTAATGGAGATTATACGATAAAATTGGTAAGAGATGTTAATCTGGATGCTGTTGCTACAACACTCGGAGCAACTGGTTTAGTAAAAGTGCTTCCATCAGGAGCAGGTAAAAATATTACCTCTAAAGTAAACCAGGCACAATTGCATAACGTTTGTCAAACAACAAGTCCAAGCAGTTATATGGTCACTGTAACTCCTCAAGATTTGATTCATCTAAATGCTGATTTTGGTGTTAATTGCAAATTAGTTAGAGACATTGTGGCCAATGACGATACTGCCGGTCCATTTCCTAGTGTAAATCAAATCACTCCAAATGTGCTGAATGTATTACCAAATGATACTATTGAAGGTGTAGTTGTAAAACCATCGGATGTTATTATTTCAACCGTAACACCAAACGAGTTCTTGCAATTAAATTCAGATGGTAGTGTTAATATTCTTCCAAATGCACCAATAGGTACTTTAACATTAGTGTATCAAATTTGTGAGGCTGACAATGCAGGCAACTGTGATACAGCAACTGTAACGGTAACCATCATTGCTCCACCGGCTATATTAGCTAATGATGATACATATTCCAATATTGGTTGTAACACTTTTGGAGTAGTGGGTAATGTTCTTGACAATGACTTCATTGATAATACAAAAACTACAATAGAACTAGTAAACTTCACCTTATTGAGTGATATAAACAATGCTAATTCTAAAACGGATCCGAATATAACAATTGATGCTTCGGGTAATGTAACGGTATCGAGTTTAACTCCAGCTGGAACGTATACGTATAACTATCAAATTTGTATTAAAGCAATTCCGGACATCTGTGACACGGCAACTGTTACTATAACGGTAGTTCCACAAGAAGTAATCAATATCAACAGTACAGCTTGTAAAGCGGATTCAACTCCTCTTAACTTAGATACTTTACTTCCTCCAAACACTCCGTTGACCGGAACATGGATTGATAGCAGTAATAGTAATGCGCTACAGGGCAACATCCTTAATTCGTTTGGACTAGCATTAGGCACGTATGCATTTGAATACTCCGTCGCAGATGAAAACTGTCCGAAGACTATTCGTGTAAGTATGGAAATAAACGATGATTGTAGTGTACTGGCCTGTCAAAGCGTTTTAATACACAATGCTTTCTCTCCAAATGGTGATGGTAAAAACGATTATTTCCAAATTGATAATATCGATGAAACAAGCTGTTATCCTGAAAATACGGTAGAAATATACAATCGTTGGGGAGTATTAGTGTTTGATGCTGTTAATTACAATAACACAACCAATGTATTCGACGGAACTTCCAGAGGAAGAACAACCATTAAACAATCTGATGGTTTGCCAACAGGTACTTATTTCTACATCATTACCTATAAATCGTTAGATGGAAATAACGTAGCTCAAAATCATAAAAAAAGTGGTTATCTGTATTTATCCAAATAAAAACAGACTTCCCTGAGATTGAATCACAAAAATTGATAAAAATAATTGGTATAATAAATAACTGCTATGAGAACAAAATTAATTTTATTCGTCATAATGTTTACTGCAATTGCCAGTCATGCACAACAAGATGCACAGTATACGCAATACATGTATAACACCATAAACATCAATCCGGCATATGCGGGATCCCGAGGAGTATTAAGTGTTTTCGGTTTATATCGTACACAATGGGTGGGACTTGACGGCGCACCTGAGACGGGTACCCTTTCGGTTAACACACCTATAAACAATAGCAATCTGGGAGTTGGAGTTTCATTGGTGAGCGACAAAATCGGACCCACCAATGAAAACACTCTTTCTGCAGATCTCTCGTATAGCATTCAGGTCTCTGCCGAATCTAAAATTTCGTTTGGGATCAAGGGATCTGCTAATTTATTCAATTTAGATATTAATAAATTGAACCCAGCTGATCAGGGAGATCCGCAATTTCAAGATTTCAGCAGTAAATTCTCTCCTAATATCGGAGCTGGGGTTTACTGGCATTCTGATAAAGCTTATGTTGGACTATCGGTACCAAACTTTATTGAAACCAATCGTTATGATGATAATGATATCGCGATCTACAAAGATAAAATCAATTATTATTTCATGACCGGTTACGTTTTTAATTTAGATCATTACCAATACATCAAATTCAAACCGGCCGCATTGGTTAAAATGGTACAAGGTGCTCCTTTACAAGTAGATGTTTCTGCCAACTTTATGTTCAACGATAAATTTGTTGCCGGTTTAGCTTACAGATGGAGCGCTTCACTCAGTGCGATGGTCGGATTTCAAGTCACAGATGGTTTATATATTGGATATGGTTACGATCGTGAAACTACGAGACTAAACAACTACAATTCAGGATCGCATGAAATATTCTTACGATATGAATTCTTCTCCAATAAAGGTAAAATGACAACTCCTCGTTTCTTCTAAAAATGATAATCATGAAAAATTATATCCTACTTTGTCTGACAATTATTATTGTTTTTTCATTTGACAGTTATTCTCAGCAGTCGAAAGTAAATTCCGGCGATAAAAAATACGATCATTATGCCTATATCGATGCCATAAAGACTTATGAACGTGTGGCCGAAAAAGGATACAAGTCTGAAGATATGTTCAAAAAACTAGGTAACTCCTATTATTTTAACTCTGAATTTGAAGGTTCGGCAAAATGGTACGGCGAATTATTTGCCATGAATACCAATGTAGAATCGGAGTATTATTACAGATATGCTCAATCTTTAAAGTCAACCGGACAAATAGATAAAGCAAACAAAATTTTGGATGAATTTGATTCAAAATTCAAAAATGACAGCAGAGGTAAACTTTATGCCGGAAATTTAAACTATCTGGATCAGATTAAAGAAAACTCCGGTCGTTATACCATTGAAAACGCAGGTATTAATTCAAAGTATTCCGATTATGGAACTTTTGTACACAACAATAAAGTCTATTTTGCTTCGGCTAGAGACACCGGAAATTTTTCACAACGCAAACACAAATGGACAAATGAATATTTTACCAACATCTACATGGCCGATGTGGATTCTGTTAAAGTATCAAAGATAAAAAATGCATTAAACACCAAATTTCATGAATCCTCACCGGTCTTTACTAAAGATGGTAAAACGATTTATTTTACAAGAAACAATTATCTAACAGGAAAAAAAGGAAAAGATGCCAATAAAACTACTTTAATAAAAATATACAAAGCGACTCTCGAAAATGGTAAATGGGCCAATGTAACACCATTATCTTTTGACAGTGACAATTACAGTACTGCTCATCCTGCTCTGAGTCCGGACGAAAAAACATTATACTTTGCTTCTGATATGCCCGGAACATTGGGACAGTCTGATATTTTCAAAGTAGCCATAAACAGTAATGGTGACTTCGGAACGCCTGAAAACTTAGGTAACAGTATCAATACCGAGGGCAAGGAAACTTTCCCGTATGTGACCAATGAGAATGAAATCTATTTTGCCTCTGACGGGCATCCCGGACTTGGTGGTCTGGATGTTTTTGTGGGTGAAATTGCAAAAGACGGAACCATTCGTAACATTCAAAACCTCGGAAATGATGTTAATTCTCCAAAAGATGACTTTGCCTACATCATTGACCCTGTTTCGAGAAAAGGGTATTTTAGTTCCAATAAAGACGGTGGACAAGGTTCTGATGATATATATAAATTTCTGGAAACCAAAAGGCTAAAATGCATCCAAGAACTAAGCGGACTTATTACTGATGCTGAAACAGGGGCTATTTTACCCGGAGCAAAAGTAACTTTGTTCAACAATCAAATGGAAGCAGAAGGTACAACAATTGCAGATGCTAAGGGATCTTATAGTTTTCCTGTCGAATGTGGTAAAACTTATAATGTAAGAGCCGAAAAAACCGACTATACCACTAGAGAAGTAAGCATTACTATCGAAAAAACAACCGGAAAAACGACCTTATCTATTGCTCTTGAAAAATCTACCTGTAAAGTAACTGTGGGAGATGATTTAGGAAAATGTTTTGGTATAAAAATGATCTATTTCGACTTGGACAAATATAACATCCGTCCCGAAGCTGCTTTGGATTTAGAAAAAATATTGGCTACATTAAATGATTACCCAACAATGAAAATCGATATTCGCTCTCATACCGATAGTCGTGCCTCTTTTAAATACAATGAGGTCTTGTCAAACAACAGAGCTAAATCTACTATCAGCTGGTTAATTAAAAACGGTATTGCACCAAACCGATTAACCGGAAGAGGATATGGAGAAACAGAACTCGTAAACAAATGTGCTGATGACGTTCCTTGTACAGAAGAGGAGCACCAACAAAACAGACGAAGTGAGTTTATTATTACGGCATTGTAATTTCTGAATTTTTGGTTGTGCTTTCTATGTAATTTATATAGTCTGTTGCTCAAAAAAATAAGTTCTTTATTTACATTATTCTGATTCTATAAATTAAATCAAACAATTAAAAAAGAAACAAAAAGAAACAAAAAGAACAGTTGCCGCCGCAAATTATAGTTAATAGAAATACACTTTCGAAAAGCTAGTCATTAAAATTTTTAAGACGTAGAATTTACACTACGCCCAGAAAAAAGCACCTAAACAACAATTTAACAGAACAACAAATCAATTAAACCATTCTATTTTTTTATATCAACTTGCAGAATAATTTCGATCAAAAGCGCTCCCTGCCTCTACTTTAAAGCTCGCTATACTATTGATGGTAATTTTTAATTAATTACTTAAATATTTAACAAGATGAAAAAATTAATTTTCTTAGTAATTGTGATTTTTTCCACATTTGGTTGTAGTAATGAGCCTGTATTAGTAAACCCAGATGCAACAGTGCCTGCATCTAGTGCCAAACCTTCATCCTCTTCCACAAGTCAATGGGGAGATTACAATATTTCTGTTACAGTTAGTGCAGATGGAACAATTTGGACGTATGTGATCACACGTCTTAAAGCAAATGCAAAAAATTTAAGTCATTTTATAATCGATTTAAACAATTGTAGAGATCAGAGTGCAACTTTTGCTGATATTATTTGGGGAACTGTAAATGGCAGTCCAGCCAATCTGGTGCCTACTGAAGGTTCCGGTACTACTTGTAACCCTCAAGCTATTACAAATAATTTTGTTAAGTTCAATGATCTTCAGGCCGCTACATCATGGACTTTAGTACTAAAATTTGATCGAGGATACAGCATATCAGAAACTGCTATCGCATGGATCAAAGCCGGTACTTCATGCAATCAGGGAACTATTCCTGGACCAGGTTGTCCTATTGAATCCTATTGTTCTTTTTCACAAGGATTTTTCTTCGCAAATGGTTCTGAAAACAATGGAGCAAGCCAATTTTGGTTAAACGGACTTACTATTGGTGGTGTAACTTACACACAAGCTCAAGGAAATAATGCCTGGTCTATTGATCGAGGTCAAGGTGGAGATCAAACTATGAATGGATTCTTCCAACTTGGTGCAGTGCGCTTAAGCGGTGTTGAAAGTCAAGTAGCTGCTGATGCTATTATCATAGATACTTATTTTAATGGACTAAATATTTTCTCTACCGTTATAACTACAACTGGTAATAATCCATACAGTTATTTCAACTTACCAGCCACTTCTAATGGTATTACTAAAAGTCAAGTAATTGCCGCCGGAGGTAGAATTGGAGATTTTATTGATGCAAACCATTGTCCATAAAAGATTAAAATTAATCAGAAATAATTTTTCTAAGCCTTTTCTTAATTACGAGAAAAGGCTTTTTAATTAATTTACGTTTCACTCTTAATCGATTGGCTCTGTTGCCATCAATACAAACATAGAAGTACAAGTGAAAATTAGATCAATAATAACCATTTTGGCCTTATTTTTGCTTTTTATAAATTTTAACACTAAAAAATAAAATTATGAAAACTCTAAAATATCTTATGATCGGAATTTTGTTCCTTTATTTTAGCAACTCACATGCGCAAGTATCCGTAAATGTAAACATTGGAACTCCTCCCGCATGGGGACCGGTTGGTTACGATAATGCTCGTTATTACTACCTGCCCGATCTTGAAGCATACTACGATGTAAGCTCCTCAAATTATGTATACATCAGTAACGGAAGATGGATCAGAAACAGATCATTACCTTCTGTTTATAGAAATTATGATTTATATAATGAATACAAAGTAGTATTGACTGACTATAGAGGAAATAGTCCTTATGATAATTTCAAAAACCATAAATCAAAATATGGGAAAGGATATAAAGGAAAACCTCAAAAAACAATCGGACAAAAACCGGGGAAAGGAAACAACAAAGACAAACATGATAATGGTAATCACGGAAATGGTCATGGAAATGGTCATGGAAATGGGAAACATTAAATAAAAAAGAAGCTCATTTTGAGCTTCTTTTTTTGCTTTACAATAAAAACCGATACCTTTTGCTTTTTTCTTTAAAAACTATATCGTAATATTGCAATATAAATATATACCGATGGGAATTACAAAAACAGATTTTTTTACAGCCAGCCAGAATGAACTGGCAGTATTAGCTAAAGCATTAGGTCATCCTGCACGTATTGCTATAATAGAATATTTATTAAAGGTAGATACCTGCATCTGCGGGGATATTGTAAATGAACTTCCTCTCTCTCAGCCAACAGTTTCGCAGCATCTAAAAGAACTAAAAACTGCCGGTTTAATTAAAGGAAGCATAGAAGGAAACTCTATCTGCTACTGTATCAATGAACCTGGGCTTGAAAAGATAAAAGGCTTCTTTGAACATATATCAGATCATCTTGCTAAAAAAAGAAATGAATGCTGCTAATTTAATAGATATGGAAATCAGAAAACTTTTAGCTGAAGACTGGCCGCAGGTCAAATTAATTTACGAAAAAGGAATACAGGCTGGCAATGCTACTTTTCAAACCAGCGCTCCGTCGTGGGAAGAGTGGGATCAGTCACATCTTTCGTCCTGCAGAATTGTAATCGAAAGTAACAACAGACTAATAGGCTGGGCTGCTCTAACTCCTGTTTCTTCTCGCTGCGTTTATGCCGGAGTTGCAGAAGTAAGTGTATATGCTGATCCTGCTCATTCCGGAAAAGGAATAGGTTTTATGCTTTTAAATGAACTTGTAAAGAAAAGTGAAACAGAAGGGATCTGGACACTACAGGCTGGAATCTTTCCTGAGAATATAGCAAGTCTTCGCATACATGAAAAAGCAGGGTTTAGAATACTTGGAATAAGAGAAAAAATTGGAAAACAAAATGGAATTTGGAGAGATACCGTTCTTCTAGAAAGAAGAAGCAGTCTTATCATTTAACTCTTATTAAAAGAAGAAATAGTTTAACTAAATATATAAAATTATGAAACTTTCAGAAATTAAAGAAGTATTAAAAACAGCACATGCCGTAAATTTTGAATTGCCAAATGGGAAACTTGTTCCGGAATACTTTCACGTAACCGAAATTGGTTTAATTACTAAAAACTTCATAGACTGCGGAGGAACCGTAAGAGTAGAAACTGTAGTAAATTTCCAACTTTGGGATGCTAATGATTATGAGCACAGACTCAAACCTCAAAAACTAATTCATATAATTGAACTATCTCAGAAAGTTCTTGGTATTGAAGATCATGAAATTGAAGTAGAATACCAAGACACTACTATCGGTAAATATGATTTAGATTTTAATGGTTCAAATTTCATTTTACTAAATAAGCAGACAGCCTGCCTTGCTCAGGAACAGTGCGGAATTCCGTTGGATAAGCCCAAAGTAAAATTATCGCAATTAAATTCTGACAACACCAATTCTTGTAAGCCAGGCGGAGGATGCTGCTAACTATTAAACATTTTTAAACCATTACAGCCAATAAAACTATGTTATATTCCGAGATTAAAAAAACAATTAATTTGTTTGATTTTGAGCAAATTTCAGAAGATCGAAAAAGTGCTGTACAGCCATTGATTGATTATATTCAAAATAAAACAGATAATAAACTGGAAATCAGATTGAATTTAATCTGCACCCATAATTCCAGAAGGAGTCATTTATCGCAGGTCTGGGCACAGACCGCTGCTGCCTATTATAAAATAAAGAGTGTTACATGCTATTCAGGTGGAACGGAAACTACAGCTCTATTTCCTATGGTAGCAGAAACTTTGCAGATTTCAGGATTTAAGGTTAAAACAATATCTGAAGGAACAAACCCGGTATATTCTATAAAGTACTCAGCGAATGAATTTCCTGTGATTGGTTTTTCTAAAGCTTATGATGATGAATTCAACCCGGAAAGCGAATTTGCAGCAATAATGACCTGTTCACAGGCTGACGCAGGATGTCCTTTTATAGCTGGTGCAGAAAAACGAATTCCAATAACTTTTGAAGACCCCAAAATTTCTGACGGTACACCAGAGCAAAAAGAAATATATCTTAAGCGAAGTCTTCAAATTGGAACCGAAATGTTTTATATATTTTCAAAAATCAAATATCAAAATGTTAGCAGATAACTTTACGCCAACCTTAAGAGGCAAAAAATTAAGTTTCCTTGATCGATATTTAACACTTTGGATTTTCATTGCTATGGCTGTCGGCGTATCAATAGGATATTTCATTCCTTCCAGCGGTGATTTTATCAATTCTTTTTCAAGCGGAACAACAAATATTCCTCTTGCCATTGGACTTATTCTTATGATGTATCCGCCGTTAGCTAAAGTAAAATATGAACAGATGGGACAGGTTTTCAAAAATACTAAAGTTCTAGCTACTTCCTTATTCCTAAACTGGATTGTGGGTCCTATCTTGATGTTTTTATTAGCTCTGCTGTTTTTAAACGGATATCCTCAATACATGATCGGAGTTATTCTTATCGGTCTGGCACGCTGTATTGCTATGGTTGTTGTATGGAATGATCTGGCAGATGGAAATAGAGAATATGCTGCTGGTCTGATAGCACTTAACAGTATTTTTCAAGTTTTGCTTTACAGCGTATATCTTTATTACCATTCTCCCTCCTTATTTTGGGTACAACGGTTTTGAAGTAAATATCAGTATTGCACAGATCGCCGAGAGTGTCGGCATATATTTAGGTATTCCTTTTGCACTCGGAATCGTAAGTCGTTATACTCTTATAGCACTAAAAGGTTCTCATTGGTTTGAAACTAAATATGTATGTTTTATTTCACCAATTACACTGATATCTTTACTTTTTACAATTATAGTGATGTTCAGTCTAAAAGGAAAACTTATTGTTCATATTCCAATGGATGTTGTACGTATTGCAATGCCCCTGATAATTTATTTTATAATCATGTTTATAGTCAGCTTTCTTATTGGAAAATACTTCGGAGCTGATTATTCAAAAACTGCTGCAATAGCTTTTACGGCAACAGGAAATAATTTTGAACTGGCCATTGCCGTAGCAATTGGAGTTTTTGGAATAAACAGCGGTCAGGCATTTGCTGGAGTTATAGGACCACTAGTAGAAGTACCTGCTCTTATTGCATTAGTAAACCTGGCTTTTTGGTTCAAAAAGAAGTACTACTCAAAACCAATTACAAATTAAGAAAGGTTTATCAAATACTATAAAACCAATCATAAAGTTACACTAATATTAGACAACTAAGAAATCCATATTTGTAAAAAAATATTTGGAGGTTTTACACTTGAAACAATAAGAATTACAACATTCATTTAAAACAAGTTAAAGGTTCAATATTTATTAAAATATCGAAAATTATGGTGACAGAATCGCAGCGCAGTAGTTTTCGAACCCGTTAAAAATATTAAAAATGCAGTATAAACAGGGCTTCACAACAATAGGTTCGAATCCTGCTCTCTCCACCAAAAAAGTCCTAATGAAAATTAGGACTTTTTTTTATTTCAAAGTGACTCAAAAATCGCGAGAAGATCTGAAAATTTAAGGATTTGAATATCCCTAAAACTATTTTACATTTTCATTTATTTTTTCAAAAATGTATTTTGGAGATTCAAAATCAATTGGTATTTCGGTATCAAAATAACGAAAACCCAACCATTTGGTTAAAACACCGGAACCATAAATTAACTTTTTGTTCCTCATCAATAGTGTAATTGGTAGAGATTCTCCCTGACCACCATAAGAAATATAATAATAATTACCGATTAATGTATCTCCAACTATTTTACCCCTTACATATCCTGAATCCATAATTGCCTTACTTCCATAAAATATTTTAAATTCACCCTTAAAATAATTTTTACTTTTTGAAATTGTTAAATCAGCTGTATCACGTCCATTAATCGCCCTGTAATAATGATATTTCTCTCTAAATTTATTTTTTCTATTACAGCTAATGAAAACTACTAATGAAAATAGTATAAATAGCATAATAGTACTGTTTTTTAGTAACCTCTTTATTTTTTGCATATTGATTTCATTAATTTTTTACAAACTATTATTTTTCAATAAATTTATTTTAAGGTCTATATATTGTAATTGAAGATCATTTTTTAAAACTTCATATTTTGCTGCGAGAAATTGATTTTTTACTGTAGCATATAAAACAGCTTCTATTTTTCCATTAGTGAATTTTGCCTGAGTAGTACCAAAAGAAGCTTCTGCAAACATTTGTTTTTCATTCAATTTTTGCTTGAGTTTTAAATAGTTTGTTTTCTTTTGTTCCTCTAAATCAAGCTCCTTATCCAATTCTTGTTTCGCTCTTTCCATTGCAAGTTTTGCCTTTTCACTTTCTATCTTAGCCGCGCTTATTCTTTTATTACTTCTAAATCCATTAAAAATTGGAATAGCTAACTGCATGCCTACTTCCTGATTTTTATTATCTGATAATTGAACAAAAAAATCATTTGAAGTAGTTTGATTAATATTTTTATAATAAAAAGTAGAATACCCGTAATAAGCCGATAACACAGGTAATTTACTTGCCTTTTCTAAACTTATTGACTTCATACTATTTTGATAATTTAGCAGCGAAAATTTTATTTTAGGATTATACTTTTCTTCGGAAATATTAAGCGAATTTTCTTCTCTGGATGTTTCCAAACTAATTTTGACAACATCAAAATCAAAGACATTCATTAATTGAAACAACTCCTTTTTTTTAATTAGATATAATTGCTCTGTTTGTAGATTCCGATTTTCATCTTCTGAATAACTTAACTGCATGTCATACAAATCACTTTGCGGCTTATTGCCAATAGCAACTTCCTTTGTAACTCTATTTAAGTTAAATAAAGATTGGACAAGTTCTTCCTTCTGAATTTTTAATAACTCTTGCGTATAAAGAGCTTGATAGTAACTTTCTAAAAGTTGTAGCTTATATTCATTTTCTAAAACTTCTTTTTCGACACGAGCCAATTCAATATTTATCTTGTCTTTTTTAGCATTAGTAAAACTGCTAAAATCAATTAAATTTGATCTTGCATTCAGGTAAAAATTATCTTGTTGGATATTAGAACTTACTCTTCCATTCGTAGAAGGATCTATCGTTGATCCAAAATTATATACTTCCTCTCCATGTAAAGTAATACCGGGTAACATCCGATTTAATACAGAGTTCTGCAATTTTTCTATTCTTTTAACCTCAAGCTGCCTAATTTTGATATCTATGTTATTTTGCAAAGCAACTTCCATACATTTTGTAAGCGTCCAAGAAATATCTTGGCCGCTTACAAAAGCAGAAAATGTTAAAAAGAGAATGGTAAGAGCGATCTTTTTATTCATATTTTAAATATTTCAAAACATCACTTTTTGTTGCCTGATAGGCTCTTGACAGTACAATAATCAGCGTAAGGATTAACAACACAATAAATCCTAATAAAAATGGAAATAAAGTGATATCCACTCTGAATGCGAAATTTTCAAGCCATTTGTTTAAAAAGTAATAAACAGGGAACAATGCGGTTAGAAATCCAATAATGCAAAACACAACATATTGTTTTGATAATTCTTTCAATAATTCATTGGTTTCGGCACCTAATGTTTTTCTGATGGCAATCTCTTTCATTCGTCTTTCTATAGAGTAAGAAGCCAAAGCAAAAAGTCCAAAAAGAGCAACAAGAATGACCACTACATTTAACAATGAAAAAAGATCTTTTTGTTTTACATAGGCCTCGTAGGTTCTTGCATATTGTTTATCTACAAAATCATACTTAAATGGATATTCTCTATCGACATGAGTTCCCCAGAATTTTTCAATTGCAGCAATTGTATTCCCCATATCATCTGCTTTTATTTTGATATAAACCTGGCTAATATTAGCAGCCATATCCAAACTTTTGACATGGAAAAAAGTCATCGGAGGTACTTTAGATTCAGGGCTCAACAAATTAAAGTCCTTCACAATTCCCACAACTTTCAACTTCCGACCCCTTATTACAACTTCCTGTCCTATGGGATCTTTCATATTCATTAATTTAACAGCAGATTCATTCAACAGAATAGAATTAATAGTATCTGAAGCTAATTTTTCATTGAGTCCTCTCCCTTTGACCATTTTAATTTTCATCATGTCAAGCATCCCAAAATCCATCCCGATATACTTTTCTCTAAAAAGTACATCCTGATACAAAATTGGATCTAAAGAATTATCGCTTCCATCAAAAGAAAACAAACCTGTAGAAATGCTTTCTACACCTTTAATTTTATATAACTCTTGTTTTATAGTCGAATATTTATTGTAAATATTTTGCCCAACCTTTTCGACCTGATATGCTGCATCGGGAAAATTTAATGATACTGCTATTACCTGATCCCCTTTAAAGCCTAAATCCTTGTTGTTTAAATACTTTACTTGTTCATAGACAATATTTGATCCAATAATGAAAAATGCGGCAACAGCAAACTGGAAAATTAACATCCCATTTCTTAACCAAACTCCATTTTTACTCCTGCCAAAATTCCCCTTCAGAACCTTAAGCGTTTCAAAATTAGAAACATAAATCGCCGGGAAAAGTCCTGCAAATAAAACTGTTATGATAAATATTACAACTAATTGCAAATAGAATTGCTCTCCAATAAACCTGAGATCTTTGCCTAAAAAATTATTATAATACGGTAGCGTTAATTCAACAACTACTGAAGCTAACAGGATTGAAAATAAAGTAATGCATATGGTCTCACAAATAAACTGTACTCTAATATTACTTTTTGACGCACCCAGGATTTTACGCACACCAACTTCTTTAGCACGTTTTACTGCATTGGCAGTAGCCATATTAACATAATTAAAAATAGACAGTACAAGAATTAAAACGGATAAGCCTACCATAATTAGCAAGAACTGATAATTTCCTCTACCCTCTGGATATCCATCAGTAATAGAATGTAATCTTGCTCCTGAAAGTGGTTCCATTACGACTGTAAAACGACCCGCTTTTTTAGTAATCTCTTCAAGTGTAAAGCCGGCTTCTTTAGCAGTTCTAACAAGAATTTCATCAAAATAAGCCTTTTCCAGCATTTTTCTGGTATCATCAACTTTCGAAGGGTCCTTAATTTTTAAAAGAATTTTTAAAACAAAAAGACCTGAATTTTTATCTAAAGACATCAAATCTTTCATTCTGCTCATTACAATCTCCGGAGCTAATGACGAATTCCCGGGTATATGGTATACAGCTCGCACAGACACCATTGAATTAGAGAGAGAAAACTGCTTTCCAATCGGATTCTCGTTACCAAAGAGTTTTTTGGAAAGGTCGTCCGATATTGCAACGCTTGTATCATCTTTTAAAGCAGAAATCGTATTTCCCTGAATAATTGTAAACGGGAAAAGAGAAAAGAAATCTTTTTCAGTATTGATAATTTTATCTACCGATTCCTTTTTTCCTTTATAAATAATTTTGTCCTTTTGATACCAGCGATCAGCAAAAACAATTTTTTCAACATTTGAATCTTTTTCTAAATGACTTTTTAATCGCAAGGAATTATCTCCAACAAAAGGCATATCTCCCAATTTAACTAACACCTGATAAACATTATCCTTTTCAGAATTCCAGTCGTTGTAATTCTGTTCATCGTTCCAGTACAGTAAAGCAAAAATTACACCTGCAATTCCAATTGACAAACCCAAAACATTTAGAGCAGAAAATAATTTATCTTTTTTGATGTGGAAAAAAAATATTTTAGTCCAATTTTTAATCATGTTTTTTAATTTTTAGATTCTTTTACCAATACATCAAAATTTCTACTGTTATTTTTCTCCAATACGATTTCACCATCTTTCATCAAAATGGTCCTCTGAGAAAAAGACGCATCATGTTCAGAATGTGTTACCATTATAATTGTTGCACCATTAGCGTGTAAATCCATTAATAATTCTATAACTTCATTCCCACTTTTACTATCCAAATTTCCCGTTGGCTCATCAGCTAAAATAAGTAATGGATCATTGATTAGTGCTCTTGCTACGGCAACACGCTGTTGTTGTCCTCCCGAAAGCTGCTGTGGAAAATGTTTTAATCGGTGAGAAATTCCTAATTTATTAGCTATCACTTCTATCTTTCTTTTTCGTGCTACCGCCGAAACCTTATTATAAATTAGTGGTAGTTCTATATTATCGTAGACAGAAAGTTCGTCAATCAAATTAAAATTTTGGAATATGAATCCAATATTTTCTTTTCTTGCTTTGGATCTGTCTTTTTCTTTTAATCCAACCATTTCTTTATTCACCAACTGATAACTTCCACTGTTAGCACTATCCAACAATCCTAAAATATTCAATAAGGTTGATTTTCCACTTCCTGATGGCCCCATAATGGAAACAAAATCCCCTTGATTCACTTTTAGAGTAATATTACTTAATGCCTTTGTTTCGACTTCCTCAGTTCTAAAAACTTTTGAAAGATTCTTAATTTCAATCATCGTTATTTTTTTAAATTTTTATCTATTCTTGTAGGTCTAATACTTCTACTTGTTTATAATCTTTATAGGAAGAAGTAATCACTTTTTCGCCTGTTTTCAATCCACCTATGATTTCATAGTACAAAGGGTTTTCTCTACCTAGTTTGATCTCTCTTCGTTCAGCTTTATTTCCATTGACTACAAAAATCCATTTTCCACTGGTTTCTCCATAGAAACTTCCCTTAGCCAATAGGTTGGTCTTTGTCTTTTCAGAAAGATTTAATTTAACTCCGAAACTTAAACCTTGCTTTAAATCTAGTCTATTTGCGGACACAAAATCTAATTCTACTTGAAACCTTCCGCTCTTTACTTCGGGAATTACTCTTGTTATTTGAACATCAACGGTCTTATCATTAAAATCCACAGTTCCTTTTTGACCGATTGCTATTCTATCCAGATAGAATTCATCAACGTCTGCTGAAAGTTTATACCCTTTCCTGTCATCAATAGTCCCGATACTCGTATTCTGAGTATAAGTCTTACCCAAAATTGGTTCAAAAGAAGATAATCTTCCGGAAAGAGGAGCTGTAATTAAAAAATTCTTTTTGTTATTTCGTAACACCTCTAAACTTTTATTCATAACCGCAATGGACTGATTAAGCTGCACTATTTGGATTTGATTTGCCTGCTTCTCCTTCTTTACACTTTGTTTAATAATATTCATCCGCTCTTGCTGAAAACGAAGATTTTCTTTAGTCTTCACCCATTCACTTTTTGCCAGTATTTGTTCTTCAAAGAGCTTTTTATTCAAGTCATATAAATCTTCAGCATCTTGATAATCATGTCCAATTGAAATCAAATCTTTTGCTAAACTCAATTCTTGATTTCTTAAATCAAGCTTAGCTTTATTCAAATTATTAATTTGCTCAATAATTGCAGTTTCTTGTTGCATATAAGCCAACTCAGCATTTGGATTATATAATCTTACCAATGACTGTCCTTTTATTACACGATCGCCATTTTCAACAAAAATTTCCTGAACTGCACCACCTTCAATAATATTAATCAGCATTGAATTTAAAGGAACTGCTTTAGCTTGAAAAGACATGAAATCTTCGAAAGAATTCCTTTCAATTGTTTTAATAGTTATTTCACTCTTTTTTATAGTGAGGGTTCTTTTTTTAGTGGCTGAAATAAAAATGAAATACCCCAAAAACAACATAATTATGAAAGAGATTATTAGATATTTATTTTTGCTACTTTTACGTACTACTTTACTGTCCATTGCAATTATTTACTAACCCTTAAAGAGAATATTGTGCCATAAATCCAAATTTCGTAATAGCCTTATTTTTAAGTTATTATTTTTAAAGAAATCTGAAAAGTGTTCGTTTTTGAACACGGTGTGTACGAAAATGAACAATCATGAACAAGACTAACGCTTCCATATTAGTTATAGATGATCAAGAAGATATTCTTTTTGCTTCAAAATTGCTATTGAAAAAATATTTTGAATCGATTTACACCATTAATAATCCGGCAAATATGATTGACATATTAAAGGAAAATAGCATTAATGTGGTCTTGTTAGATATGAATTATAGAATAGGATTTGAAGACGGAAAAGAGGGATTGCGTTTATTAAAAGAAATAAAAACAATTTCACCAACTACTGTTGTTATTTTGATGACCTCCTTTGGCAAAATACAAACCGCTGTCAAAGCTTTAAAATCAGGTGCTTTTGACTATATTTTAAAGCCATGGACTAACGAAGAATTGTTAGATATTGTGAAACAAGCTGTTCATAAAAGTCGGAAAGGAATTAAAAAAACAAATAGTAAAAAAAATACAACTGATTATTTTTTAAGTAATTCAGAGGTAATGAAAAAAGCATATTCATTAGCTGATAAAGTAGCTAAAACGGATGCTAATGTTTTAATCCTTGGAGAGAATGGAACAGGTAAATATGTTTTATCACATTATATTCATTGTCAATCTGAAAGAGGAAACAATCCTTTTATTCATGTAGATCTGGGTTCATTAAATTCTAATATTTTTGAAAGTGAATTGTTTGGTTACGCAAAAGGTGCTTTTACAGACGCCAATAGCGATACCGCCGGACGTTTTGAAATGGCCCAAACCGGAACTATTTTTTTGGATGAAATCGGAAATGTACCCTTCCATCTGCAAGCTAAACTTTTGCAGGTAATTCAAACCAAAACAGTAACGAGATTAGGTGAATCAACTGCGAGACCTCTAAATGTGCGCATTATTACTGCCACTAATTTAGAGTTACAACAAGAGGTTGAGGAAAAGAATTTTCGTGAAGATTTGTACTATCGTATTAATACAATGGAAATTACTTTGCCTCCATTAAGAGATAGAGAGGAAGATAAAATCCCATTAGCCCATTACCTTTTAAATAAAATGCTTACTAAATACAACAAGGATGCTCTAACCTTTGATGAAAAAGCGTTAGAACAAATAAAAATTCATGCTTGGAAGGGAAACATAAGAGAAATGGAAAACCGAATAGAACGTGCCGTAATTATCTGTGAAAACAATCTTATTAATTCCTCCGATTTAGATTTGGAAAAAATAACAAAAATAGAAAATACGGATATTCAACTTTCAGCAGTTGAAAAAACTGCTATTGAAAAAATATTAGCAAAAAACAATAATAACATCCTAAAAACAGCAGAGGAATTAGGTTTGTCCAGAGCAGCACTATACAGACGTTTTGAGAAATATAATATTAGTACTAAATAACATGTTCAAATCTTTTAAAACGTTTCAAGTCGTAATTTTTAAAATACTTTTAATTCTTTGTTGCACCGAAATTTCCCTATTTCTACTTAAAAAAAACTTGTTGCTTTCGTTTGTATTTTTTCTACTTATCATTTTATTTCTAATTATTGAAATTTGTTATTATATAAAAAATGCATTTTTACTTTACGACAAAACAATTATTTCAATTTTAAATAATGATTTCTCATCCGATTTTTCAAAACATAAATCTTATAAAAATTATGCGAACTTATTTCAATTATATGAAACTTTAAAAAATAAAGAGAGTTTAGAAATTTCAAAAGATATTATTTATCGTTCCATTTTAAACAATATAGATACAGGGATAATTATTCTAAAAAAAGAGGGAGAAGATTGGGATGTCTTTTTGATGAATAATTATTTTTCAAAGCATTTTGATATACCGAAAATAACAAAGTGGAAATATCTTAAAAAATTTCTGCCCTCTCTGTACCAAATTATTGAAAAAAATGATTTTAAGGAAGTAAAAATACCACTGGGAATAAGCTTTAAGCACCAAGATGCACAGCTTTATGTAATGCAAACTTCCAGAAGCGAAATTTATGATCAGGATTATTTTATTATTTTACTGAACTCCATTCAAAATTTAATAGAAAAAAAAGAAAAACAAGCCTGGGTAAATCTTATGAATGTGATTTCTCATGAACTTTTGAATTCCATAACACCCATAAGATCTATTTCTAAAAATCTGCAAGAATTAGTACAGCAGGAAGTCATTTCAACAGAAGATCTGGAAGATGTCAAAAATAGCGTGTCTACTATATTAAGACGAAGCGATCATTTACAACAATTTGTCGAAAGTTATCGCAAATTAGCCATGCTCCCTGCACCCAAAAAACAAAGCACTGAATTATCAAAGTGGATTGAAAATGGTCTGAAAATTATGACTATCCTGTTTGAAAAAGAAAATATTGAAGTCATAAATACCATTTCTTTCGACCGTCTCATATCCATTGATAATCAACAAATGGAACAGGTACTCATTAACCTTTTGACAAATTGCATTCACGCTTTGGCTGGAATGGAAAAAAAACAAATTATAATTTCCGCCGAAATCAAAGAGAGGAGAACTTTTATTATGATTAGCGATTCAGGAAGGGGTATTGAAAAAGAAATACAAAAGAAAATATTTTTACCCTTTTTTACTACTCGCAAAGAAGGAGCAGGAATCGGATTGACATTATCAAAAAGTATTATTGAATCGCATGGTGGTTATCTTACTTACCGCATTATAAATAAGAAAACAACTTTTTCGATTTGTCTTTTAGATGAATAGTACTTTCAATACTATTATATTTTTCTAAAAAAATAAACACTTAATTATCAAGTATCTCTGTCTTTAATTCTTGATACCTAATGTTTGCACTTGTATCATAAGCTCCGGCATCAGTAATACTTTTTATATTCCAATACTCTTGATCTTGTAAATCATTACTACTATTAAGATAACAGCAATAGTTTCAATTCTAACAATCATTCTTTGCATTCTTACCCCTCAAATTTCGCTTTATTTTGCTATGGGCATTCTACCAATATCAACACCTGAGTATTTAAGTGTTATTAAGGCATTAGAGAGGCATTAGAGATGTTGCTCACGTTATTCTGGCCATTGTTTATTCTGTACTATTACATTCAGTTTACTAAATTACCCTCTAACCTCTTTTAAACATCAAGTTCGCAAAGATTTCATAAACAATACAAAGAAAAATTTTAGATAAAACTGCCCAATTTATATCTGTAAATTTGATCATTACAGCAGTTATAATGGCGTTTCTTATATGTGCTGCTTTAACCGCAAAGCACGCAAGGATTTACGCAAGGATCGCAAAGTAAATCTAAACTGAACTTACATCACTTATATGGTTTAAAAAAAGCAACAACCAAAAAGTCTATAAAGCAAAAAACCCTATCCGATTTGGATAGGGTTTTCAAAAGAAAGGCGACGACATACTCTCCCACATAACTGCAGTACCATCTGCGCAGGCGGGCTTAACTACTCTGTTCGGGATGGGAAGAGGTGAGCCCCGCCGCAATAACCACCTTAAGGTCGTT
>NZ_JBIPCV010000023.1:0-8810 GCF_044007495.1 Flavobacterium sp. FlaQc-52
AAATTATGGAAGAACTATTATCTAAAAAGTCCTATTATTGTAAACCAATAACAGGACTAAAAATGAATTGTAAATCTATTTTAGGATTAAGGATAAATATGTAAACTTATTTTAGGACGAGACAATCTTAAACTTCTACTAACCCATCGCTAGCGCGAGCGTCCCGCTCGTGAATCTATACCCAGTAAGTTCTAATTATAAACGACTTTGAATACTTGAGCTAAGCAAACACCTAATATACAACAAGTTTCACTCTCATTTTTGAATTTCTAAAGCAACAAAAAAACAAAAAATCCAAAATCCACAATCTAAAATCTAAAATCTTCCCCCCAACAGGATGCAACTTGTCCGATTCTCTCCTCAAAATTGTCTTCTTACCCCCCTAACGTATTGATATTTAGAACGTACATTTGTTATACTAATTTCTAAATCATACCAAATGAACACACAAGATTTTACCACAACCCTCATAACTAATCATTCTCCGGAAGACGTTTTTAATGCCATTACGAATGTTCGCGGCTGGTGGTCGGAAGAGATCAAAGGAAATACAGCAAAACTAAATGATGAATTTAACTACCATTACGAAGACGTGCATCGCTGTAAAATAAAATTGACAGAAGTAATTCCGAATCAAAAAATTGTCTGGTTGATAGAAGAAAACTATTTCAAATTTACAGCAGACGAAAAAGAATGGACCGGCACAAAACCTACTTTCGAAATCACAGAGAACGATGGCCAAACAGCGCTGCGATTTACTCATATTGGTTTAGTTCCCGATTATGAATGTTTTGAAATTTGTAGAGACTCTTGGACAAATTACATTCAAAACAGTCTGAAAAAACTAATTACAACCGGAAAAGGCCAGCCAAACGGCAAGGACAAACCACAAACCGAAAACGAAAAGAGATTGTCGGAAAAGTGATTAAATACCAACAAACTGTACATTTATAAATTCATGACTTCATCAGATTAGAAAGTTAATAAAGCGATAATTTTTTAAATTCATAAACAGTTATTTCATAACTTAGTTAGCTTTTTAATCTTTGAAATCATGACTAAGAAATATATTGCAAAAGACTTTTTAAAACTTGCTGCAAAAGGGCATTCGCATGAAGCATTTCGCCTATATGTCAGTAAGGATTTTAAGCATCATAATGTTTATTTTAAAGGGGATGCCAATACACTGATGCTGGCAATGGAAGAATCCTCCAGACAAAATCCGAATAAAACTATTGAAATTCATCACGCAATAGCAGATAAAGATTTGGTTGCCGTACATTCACATGTCAAACAAAATGCAAATGATTCGGGTGTGGCCGTAGTTCATATCTTTAGATTTGAGTCCGGAAAAATAGTAGAACTTTGGGATCTGGGACAAAGTGTACCCGCCAAAATGATCAATGAAAATGGAATGTTTTGAAAAAAATGTGAGTTGCAAAATGTAAACTGAGACTGAAAACTGAGACTGAGACTGAGACTGAGACTAAAAAAACAAAAAAAGACCAAAAACACCAAATGACCACACTTCTACGAACTTCTATTTTAGTATCCGTTCTGTTACTATTTTCAAGCAGCCCTTCCTTTTCGCAAAAAAAAGACCACTTATACACCCAAATAGACAGTTTAATTAAAGTTAGCAATCCTAAATTTAATGGTGTACTTCTTATTTCAAAAAAAGGAAAAACAGTTTATGCTAAAGCGCTGGGTTCTGCTGATTTTGATAAAAAGATCCCATTGACAATCAACAGCCAATTCGAAATCATGTCAAACAGCAAGCAAATCACGGCTGTTTTGATTTTAAAAGAAGTTGAAAAAGGGCGTATTGATTTACAGGCACCCATTAAAAAATATCTTCCGCATCTCACACAAACCTGGGCAGATTCTGTCACAGTTCATCAGTTATTAAATCATACCCATGGAATTATCGATTTACAAAAACCGCTACTTTTTAAACCCGGAACCGATTTTAAATATGGTGATTTAAGTTTTTCTTTACTGGGACAAATTGTTGCCTTTAGTACCCAAAAAAAATATCCGGAAGTAGCGGCTGATTTGTTTAAAAAATTAAACATGAAAAACACTTACTGTTATTCTAAAGACAAAACAACACAATTGGTTTCGGGCTATATTAACGACAAAAATGTTTTTACAAAAAATGATAAATCCGGAATAACCTCCGAAACCGTTTCTGCTAATGGGATTATATCAACGGTTACCGATTTAGCAATTTGGAACAATAATCTCCATAAAGGAAAAATCCTGAAACCCGCGACCTACCAATTGATGCTTCGCTATACTATCAAGGCGCAACACAATCTTTTTGGGAAAGAAAAAGAAGGCTATGGTTATGGACTACGAATCGTCGATCAGGGAAATCCAAAATATATGGGGCATTCCGGGCTGGGCGATGGCTTTTCTTCCGTAAATTTATACTTTCCGAAAAGTGATGTCAGTTTGATCGTTTTAGAAAATCAGATGAATACAAATTCTGAATTGTTTTACCAAACCGAAATCAAAATCAAGGGACTTTTATTAAAAAGTGATTTATTAAATAAAAAATAATCTGTCATGGCTGTAAACAAAACAATAGAAACGGAAGGCAGTGTTAACGATTTCATTAACGCTGTTGAAGACAGTACGAAACGAAACGACTCGTTTGAACTTGTTAAATTGATGCAGGAACAAACCAGTTTTGAAGCCAAAATGTGGGGACCTGCCATTATTGGTTTTGGAAGCTACCATTACAAATATGCCAGCGGTCGTGAAGGCGATGCACCGCTTGTCGGATTTTCACCAAGAAAAGAAGCAATTTCTCTTTATTGTTATGCTACATCTGAAAACAGAGAAGAACTTCTTTCTAAATTTGGAAAACATAAATCCGGAAAAGGTTGTATTTACATCAAAAAACTAACCGATATTGATGTTGAAGTGCTCAAAAAAATGATTTCCCTTTCGGTTGAAAACTTAAATGAATTATACCCACCAAAATAAACCATGACAATAACTTTTATACTACTGCTTGTCCTTTTAGCCGTTTATTTTTTTTTACAGGATGCCCGATTTGGTAAAGCTCCCACTGGCGAAAAACTGGCATTAATCCAAAAATCTCCGAATTATAAAAACGGAAAATTTGAAAATGAACATTTTACTCCGGACCTTACGGAAGGATATACGATGACGGGAGTGTTGTTTGAGTTTTTATTTAAAAAAAAGCAACACCGAATCCCTGCGGATTTAATTCCTTCGATAAAAACAGATTTGTTAAACCTACCTTTAGATAAAGACATTTTAGTCTGGTTTGGACATTCTTCTTATTTTATTCAGATTGAAGGAAAACGAATTTTAGTCGATCCTGTTTTTAGTGGTAATGCCTCCCCTATTGCCGGCACTACGAAGGCTTTTAAAGGAACCGATATCTATACCGTTGATGATCTTCCTGAAATTGACTACTTATTGATTACACACGATCATTACGATCACTTGGATTATAAAACGATTCTTAAACTAAAGTCCAAAACAAAGCAAATTGTCTGTGGTCTCGGTGTAGGTTCCCACTTTGAATTTTGGGGATTTTCATCCGATAGCATTATTGAAAAAGACTGGCATGAAAAAATAGAGCTTGACGCAAATATTACACTTTATACAGCACCAACAAGACATTTCTCAGGTCGTGCTTTCAAACGTTGCAATACACTATGGCTCTCTTTTATATTACAAACCCCAACCTATAAAATGTATTTGGGAGGAGACAGCGGCTACGATACTCATTTTGCTGCTATTGGAGAGAAATATGGTCCCTTTGATCTTGCTCTGGTTGATAATGGCCAATACGACATCAAATGGAAATACATTCACAACCTGCCTGAAAATGTAATTCAAGCCGCAAAAGATCTAAAAACGAAACGATTATTTCCGGTTCATTCCTCAAAATTCCCTTTGGCCAATCATGCCTGGGACGAGCCTTTGAAAAGAGTGACCCAATTAAATCAAAACGAAACAAATCCGATTCCCCTAATTACGCCAATGATTGGTGAATTAGTTGAACTAAAAAATGAAGAACAGGAATTCCGCCAATGGTGGAAAAATGTGAAATAAAAAAGTACCGAATATGAATCCCTCAGCCTATACAATTCGAAATGCCGATCCTTCAGAATTCAACAAAATTGGAGAACTTCTTATTCTTGTTTATTCACAATTAGAAGGCTTTCCAAAAGAAAATGAACAGCCCAATTATTATAAAATGTTAGCTAATATAGGCGATTTCACCAATCATCCTGGAACAGAACTTTTAGTTGTGGCTGATGATCAGGATACAATTCTTGGTGCTGTAGTTTATTTCAATGACATGAAATATTACGGCTCCGGAGGTATTGCAACTCAGGAACAAAATACGGCAGGTTTTAGATTATTGGCTGTAGATCCCGCTACCCGAGGAAAAGGAATTGGCAAATTACTGACTGAGGAATGTATTGGCAAAGCCAAAGCAAACCAACTCGATCAACTTATTATTCACAGTACTTTGTCCATGAAAACAGCTTGGAAAATGTATGAAAATTTAGGTTTCAAACGGTCTGAAGATTTGGATTTCATGCAGGGAGAACTTGCCGTTTTTGGATTTAGATATCCGCTAAAGTAAACACATTCTTCAAGTAGTAAAAGCATATAAAAAGTAAAACAGCAATACATCAAAAAAATTGAAACAGACAATATCCATTTTCCTGATCACATTTTTATTAAGCATTTCTTTAAGCGCTCAAAATACCTACGTTTTTCTGGGTTCTTATAACAGAGACAAAACTGCAGCATCCATTATGGTATATCAATTAGATACTGTAAAAGGAAAACTGACCCAAGTGGCGTCGGTCAAAAACCTGATTAATCCCTCTTTTTTAACGGTTTCTCCAAACGGGAAATATGTTTATGCCTGTACCGACAGTAAAACTCCAAATGCAGGAAGCGTAAGCAGTTTTGAATTCAATCCACAAAATAAGACACTTACTTTTTTAAATAAACAATCAAGTGGTGGCGAGAATCCGGTCTATGTTTCCGTTCATAAAAGTGGCAAATGGCTGATAAACGGCAATTACACCGAAGGAAGTGTTTCTGTATATCCGTTATTGGAAAATGGAAAAATTGATTCGATAGCACAAAATTTTCAATACCAAGACGGAAGTGTAAACAAAGAAAGACAAACCCGCTCACACATCCATTCCACAATATTTTCTCCGCAGTACGACTATCTATTTCTGCCCGACTTAGGTGCCGATAAAATACGTTGTTATCAATTTGATGCCACACAAAAACAGCCTTTAACAGCAACCGAAACTCCATTTACAAAAACAGATCCTGAAAGCGGACCACGTCATTTGGCTTTTCATCCCAATCAAAAATTTGCGTATTGTATTGAAGAAATGTCAGGAACAATCAGTGCTTATGGCTATGGAAATGGGGTTCTGCAAAAAATACAGAAAGTAAATACACATCCCGACACCCTTACAGAAGGTTTCGAAAGTTCAGACATTCACATTTCACCTGACGGAAAATTTTTGTACGCTACAAACCGTGGAAAAGAAAACAATATTGCCATTTTTACTATTGATGAAAAAGGACTTTTAGCCAATATCGGTTATCAATCGACCTTAGGAAAACATCCGAGAATTTTTGCGATTGACGAAACCGGAAAATTCCTGATCGCATCCAATGTGCTAACCGGAAATGTGGTGATTTTTAAACGAAATCTAAAAACGGGATTACTTAAAAAAACAGGGAAAGAAGTACAACTGGAAAATGTTTCCTGTGTTCAAATCAAAAAAATATAATTTAAAAACACCATTAAATATGAGTACATCACTTTTAAATTTACAGCCTGAAGTATTAGAAAACGAATTTGTAAAATTAGTTCCGTTACAGCAAACTGATTTTGAAGGTCTTTTTGAAGTAGCTTCTGATCCGTTAGTCTGGGAACAACATCCAAATAAAAACAGGTACGAGAGAGAAGTCTTTCAAAACTTTTTTGAAGGAGCAATGGAAAGCAAAGGCGCTTTTCTGATCCTTGATAAAAGTACAAACGAAATAGCCGGAAGCACCCGTTTTTATGAATATGAACCAGAAAATAAAAGTATTTTTATCGGTTATACTTTCTACGGAAGAAAATTTTGGGGAACAGGATTTAATTCCCATGTAAAAAAAATAATGCTCGACTATGCTTTTGATGCTGTTGATAAAGTTCAATTTCATGTTGGAGCAGAAAATTATCGTTCACAAAAAGCAGTTGGAAAACTGGGAGCAACAAAAGTAGAAGAAATAGACGTTGCTTATTACAATGAACCCTCTCGTCATAATTTTGTGTACGAGCTAAAAAAATAAACCAATACAAAATGAAAAGAATAAGCATTTTCTGCGGTTCCAGTTTTGGAACGGAAGCAATCTACCAAGAGCAAGCCACTTTGCTCGGACAAACATTAGCAAAACAAAATATAGAATTGGTATACGGCGGTGCAGACGTAGGTTTAATGGGTGCTCTTGCTGACGGCGCTTTAAGTGAAGGCGGAAAAGTAATTGGAGTACTTCCCGGCTTTCTGCGTTCAAAAGAAATTGCACACAAAGGCCTAACCGAATTAATTTTGGTAGAAAGCATGCACGAAAGAAAAACCAAAATAAACGATTTATCAGACGGTGTCATAGCACTTCCGGGTGGTTTTGGAACACTTGACGAGCTTTTCGAAATGCTGACCTGGGCACAATTGGGACTGCATAAAAAACCAATTGCGATCTTAAACATCAACGGCTATTATGATTCCTTGTTAGAACTTACACATACTATGGTTGAAAAAGGTTTCTTAAAAAATGTAAATCAGGAAATGCTTTTAGTAAGTGATTCTATTGATGATCTATTGGAAAAAATGAGGAATTACAACCCGCCAACAGTTGGAAAATGGATCGATAAGGAGAAAGTGTAAATCTTTATTTGCTTTGAAAGTAAACGACTAATCAGGGGGCTACGTTGGTAACTCCCATTGTAAAACATCAATTAAAATCAAGAATAACAGAAAGCCCTTGCGTAGCCTTTGACTTCGCTCAGGGTGACATTGGGGGACAAAATAACGGAATAATAAGGCAAACGTGGTTTTAAGAAAGACAATCCACAATCTCACCTTTTACAAATACCATTTTACAAACACCTTTTTACAAAAAAATTCTTCTCAAACAAATCGTATTACTTTTCAAACAAGTCATGAATAATCAATATTTCTAATTTTACATTGTTAACCAAACGACATAAATATGGACACATTTATTATTGATACAAAAACCGTTACACTTCTATTAGCCACTCTATTTACGGGGCTTTTAGCGGGTATTTTCTTTACTTGGGCTAATGCCGTAACACCGGGAATCGGTAAACTTGATGATATAAATTATCTCAGAGCCTTTCAAAATATGAACCGTACGATTCAAAATCCGTTATTCTTTTTGATCTTTTTCGGTTCGATGTTGTTTTCTTTTATAGCAGCGTATTGCTATAAATCCAATAATGCTGTTTTTTGGGTTGTTATTGCTGCAGCTCTCCTTTATTTTATTGGTGTTTTTCTTGTAACGATTCTGGGAAACATTCCGCTAAACGAAATGCTGGACAAAACCAACCTGACCTCTATCACGCTTCAGGAAGCCGCAATTTTACGAGATAAATTTGAAGCAAAATGGAATACTTTACATCTTATCCGAGTTGTGACCTCCTTACTATCTTTTTTACTTTTAATTATTGGCTGTCTGTTAAAAAACAATACTGTTCATTAACTAAAAGCGAAACAATAATTTTTTATCTTAGAAGGTCTGAAAAAAAGTTTCACGTTTCACGTTTCACGTTTCAGGTTTCATGTTTCATGTTTCAGGTTTCAGGTTACTGGCTATAAATTTCACGGCAGACATTTTACAATTCACATCTCACACCTATACAAAATGAAAACAGAAAACAACAAATTCGCAAAAGCCGAAATGCTGATAAGAAAACCTGTTTCAGAAGTTTTTCAGGCTTTTATAGATCCGGAAATCACAAGTAAATTTTGGTTTACCAAAGGCTCCGGAAAATTAGCAGAGTACCAGCCAATCGAATGGGTCTGGGAAATGTATGGTTTTTCGTTGACGGTTTTAACAAAGGTCATAGAAGAAAACAAAAAGATTGTCGTTGAATGGGGAAATACCGGAGAAACCACAACAGTAGAATGGATTTTTACCCCATTAAATAAAAATGAAACTTTTGTAAGCATTACAAATTCAGGTTTTGTTGGCGATACAGACAAAATAATAGATCAGGTTAGGAATTCAACAGAAGGCTTTACATTGGTGTTAGCCGGAGCCAAAGCATATCTAGAACATCAGATTCAATTGAATTTGGTTTTAGATCGTTTTCCTAAAGGGCTGGCTTGAGTGAGCTGTTTGTTGTGAAATGTGTGTTGTGAAATGCAAAATATTTTACTTAGCATGTCATTTCGACTTTAGGAGAAATCACACCAGAAACTCCGTTTCTATTTTCCGCAATCTTGTCATACTGAGGAACGAAGTATCTTCGTTCGCTGAATCGATACCGTTGAGCTTCACTTTACGGATTATCTCATGAAGATACTTCGTTCCTCAGTATGACAAACTGGACGTGAGCTGCGTGTGGGATTTCTCGACTTCGCTCGAAATGAACTGTGTTTAAAAGCAAATTTATTTTTAATTATTTAGATAAATAAAACTCATTTTTTGATGCTAAAGCAAACGCTTGTTTAAGTAGTTTGTTTGCTACAGCAATTAAAGCTATTTTT
>NZ_JBIPCV010000024.1:0-2471 GCF_044007495.1 Flavobacterium sp. FlaQc-52
GCTACAAAAGCACCACTTGTTTTCACGATATTAGAAACATCACCATCACAAGAATCAGTAGCAACCGGGAATTGTGTTTGAGCAGTAGTCAAAGCTGTTGCATCACTACATTGAACAGTTACGTTTAGTGTTCCGGCCTCAGTTGTCCATGTTGGAGCAGTTGTATCTTCGATTGTAATTACTTGTGTGAAAACATCAGAAGTATTTCCACAATCATCTTTAACAGTCCAAGTGTTAGTATAAGTTCCAGCGTTAGCGCAACCTTCAGAAGCTACAAAAGCACCGCTGGTTTTTACGATATTCGAAACATCAGTATCACAAGCATCAGTTGCAATAGGGAATTGTGCTTGAGCAGCATTTAAAGCTGTTGCATCACTACATTGAAGAGTCACGTTTAATGTTCCGGCTTGAGTTGTCCAAGTTGGAGCAGTTGTATCTTCAATAGTAATTACTTGAATAAAGGCATCCGTAACGTTTCCGCAATCATCTTTTGCAATCCAAGAGTTGGTATAAGTTCCAGCATTAGCGCAACCTTCAGAGGCTACAAAAGCACCACTTGTTTTGGTATAAGTTACAATTGAACAATTGGCTGTAGCTGCGGGAGCTTGATTTTGAGCAGCAGTTAATCCTGCAGCATCACTACATTGAACAGTAGTGTTTAATGTTCCAGCCTGAGTAATCCAAGTTGGAATTGCAGTATCCTGAACGGTAATTACCTGAGTAAAGACAGTTGAGATATTATTGCAAGTATCAGTTGCAGTCCAGGTGTTGGTGTAAGTACCAGTACTTCCACAGCTACCTTTTTGTAATTGACCAGTTACTTTAGTATAAGTTATAGTTCCATCACAATTATCTGTTGCAATTGGAGCTTGGTTTTGAGCGGTTGTCAATCCGTCATTATCGCTACATTGTAAAGTAACATCTAATGTTCCCCCTTGAGTTGACCAGGTTGGAGCAGTAGTATCTTCGATGGTAATGATTTGCGTGAAAATAGCAGAAGTATTTCCGCAATCATCATTAACAGTCCAAGTATTAGTATATGTTCCGGCGTTAGCGCAACCTTGAGAAGCTACAAAAGCACCGCTTACTTTTACAATGTTGGTCACATCCGTATCACAAGCATCAGTTGCTACTGGGAATTGAGCTTGAGCATTAGCCAAAGCTGTTGCATCGCTACATTGAACCGTTGTATTTAATGTTCCGGTTTGAGTTGACCAAGTAGGAGCAGTAGTATCTTCGATGGTAATGATTTGCGTGAAAACAGCAGAAGTATTTCCACAATCGTCATTAACAGTCCAAGTATTAGTATATGTTCCGGCGTTAGCACAACCTTGAGAAGCAACAAAAGCACCGCTTACTTTTATAATGTTTGTCACATCAGTATCACAAGCATCAGCAGCCACTGGGAATTGAGCTTGAGCATTAGCCAAAGCTGTTGCATCGCTACATTGAACCGTAGTATTTAATGTTCCGGCTTGAGTTGACCAAGTTGGCGCAGTAGTATCTTCGATGGTAATGATTTGAGTGAAAATAGCAGAAGTATTTCCACAATCATCATTAACCGTCCAAGTATTAGTATAAGTTCCGGCGTTAGCACAACCTTGAGAAGCTACAAAAGCACCACTCACTTTTACAATGTTTGTTACATCCATATCACAAGCATCAGCAGCCACTGGGAATTGCGCTTGAGCATTAGCCAAAGCTGTTGCATCACTACATTGAACAGTAGTATTTAATGTTCCGGCTTGAGTAGACCAAGTAGGAGCAGTAGTATCTTCGATTGTAATGATTTGCGTGAAAACATCAGAAGTATTTCCACAATCATCATTAACAGTCCAAGTGTTAGTGTATGTTCCGGCATTAGCACAACCTTGAGAAGCAACAAAAGCACCGCTTACTTTTACAATGTTGGTCACATCAGTATCACAGCTATCCGTTGCAACTGGGAATTGAGCTTGAGCATTAGCCAAAGCTGTTGCATCGCTACATTGAACAGTAGTATTTAATGTTCCGGCTTGAGTTGACCAAGTTGGAGCAGTAGTATCTTCGATTGTAATGATTTGCGTGAAAATAGCAGAAGTATTTCCACAATCGTCATTAACCGTCCAAGTATTAGTGTAAGTTCCGGCGTTAGCACAACCTTGAGAAGCTACAAAAGCACCACTTACTTTTACAATGTTTGTCACATCTGTATCACAAGCGTCAGCAGCCACTGGGAATTGCGCTTGAGCATTAGCCAAAGCTGTCGCATCACTACATTGAACCGTTGTATTTAATGTTCCGGCTTGAGTTGACCAAGTTGGCGCAGTAGTATCTTCGATGGTAATGATTTGTGTGAAAATAGCAGAAGTATTTCCACAATCATCATTAACCGTCCAAGTATTAGTATATGTTCCAGCGTTAGCACAACCTTGAGAAGCTACAAAAGCACCGCTTACTTTTACAATGTTTGTCACATCCGTATCACAAGC
>NZ_JBIPCV010000027.1:0-1645 GCF_044007495.1 Flavobacterium sp. FlaQc-52
AAACTTTTCTAAAAAATTAATCCTCTTTTCTTGTCAGTCTATCAGGGAACGTCTGCGTCGTTGCGGGTGCAAAAGTAGTCCCTTTATTCGCTTTTACAAGCTTTTTACTTTGCTTTTTTTGCCTTTTTTTCAATCTTTTTCTTAACTTACTGGTAATGGTGTTTTTACAAAACTTGACTTTTTGTTGTCTTTAGGAATTTTCTTTCTTTTACTGTAGTTTTTACATTACAGCAACTTAATCCTGCATATTTTCAAAGAGTTTTCTACTTCTCTACTGCTTTTTTAAGATTCCTTTACCAGGTCTATTTCTTAATTTTTACCGTCTTTTGATTTTTTTTCTGCTCATACAGAGTTTTAGCATTCAAAAAAAACTTCCAATCCTATCCCTTCACAAACTGTTTTGGCTTTAATAAGCAAAAATAAAAACAAAGACCAAACAAAAAATTAAGTTATTGCGTCTTTTTTCCAATACCACAGCTTTAATAAATAAGTAAGACATTTTCAAAAATTAAGACCTTAATTAAAAATCGACCTTTTCAGCAATGAATTCTATTTTATCTTTCAAATTCCTATCTTTTCAATACCTCTTTTTTCACAACCAACTTCCTTTTACAAAACTCTAGTAAAAGCTCATACAAATCAGCTTTTTTTACCTATAACTTTAAATTTGTAAAATCACCTGCCCTTACCTAGTCTTCAACCTAGACAACATCTTATAAAAAGACACAATTGAAGACAATAAGTCATCAAACCCAATTAAAGCTTTTTTTTTATAAAAATATTATCTTTTAAAAATTAAGATTTCAGATCAAATTCAAAAGAAGTGGAGTCTTGTGAAAATTTAGACAAACTGCTCTAATTAGCACTCTAATTTCTTTCTTTGAAACTGACATAGTTTTTATTTTAAATAATACTATTTCTCAATATATAGTTTAACACCTCTTTGCAGCTTCCCTTTTTACAACATCAATTTATCAAGTCTATTTCTTGTAATTCTGTTTTTTTTTCAACAAAAGATAAATCTTCATTTTCTTATCTTGTTTTATAGAGTTTCTTGCTGAGATTTACTTCGCCTATTCGCTTTCGTTCGGATTTCCTAGACCGAAAGGACAAACGTGATGCATATTCTACAAACAAACTAAATTTTCACATCCAATTCTTTAGCACTTCATTCCTTTTGAACTTGACCCCGGAGTTCTTTCAAAGATTGAAATTAGATTTTTACTCGGCTCAAAGTTTAAGCTTGTCAAGTTTCCTTCGACTTCGCTCAGGAAGACATATGGCAAAAGAATGTAAAGTAAAAGAAATAAGAATAAAACCAGGGATCTTACAATGAATCAAATTCAAAAGTTGTAAAATTCTCATCTGTACTGTTTTTTTTAACCGCAAAGTTCGTTAGGGGTTTACATAAAGGACGCGAAAGTAAAACTAAACTGAACTTACATCACTTATATGGTTTAAAAAAGAAAACAACCAAAAAGTATATAAAACAAAAAACCCTATCCGATTTGGACAGGGTTTTAAAAAGAAAGGCGACGACATACTCTCCCACATAACTGCAGTACCATCTGCGCAGGCGGGCTTAACTACTCTGTTCGGGATGGGAAGAGGTGAGCCCCGCCGCAATAACCACCTTAAGGTCGTT
>NZ_JBIPCV010000028.1:0-1641 GCF_044007495.1 Flavobacterium sp. FlaQc-52
AAAAACAAAACACAATCAACAAGTTAGCTTTCAATAAAGTAGCTGTTGCAGAATTAAACGACAACCAAATGTATGACGTTGACGGTGGAACAAGCCCAACATGTCTTTTAGTAATCAGTTATTTATTGGCCAAAGCCCTAGACTAATTCTCTTATGAAAAACAAAAACACAATCAACAAGTTAGCTTTCAATAAAGTAGCTGTTGCAGAATTAAACGACAACCAAATGTATGACGTTGACGGTGGAACAAGCCCAACCTGTCTTTTAGTAATCAGTTATTTATTAGCTAAAGCCCTAGACTAATTCTCTTATGAAAAACAAAAACACAATCAACAAGTTAGCTTTCAATAAAGTAGCTGTTGCAGAATTAAACGACAACCAAATGTATGACGTTGACGGTGGCACAAGCCCAACATGTCTTTTAGTAATCAGTTATTTATTGGCAAAAGCCTTAGACTAATTCTCTTATGAAAAACAAAAACACAATCAACAAGTTAGCTTTCAATAAAGTTGCTGTTGCAGAATTAAACGACAACCAAATGTATGACGTTGACGGTGGCACAAGCCCAACATGTCTTTTAGTAATCAGTTATTTATTGGCTAAAGCCCTAGACTAATCCTCTTATGAAAAACAAAAACACAATCAACAAGTTAGCTTTTAATAAAGTAGCTGTTGCAGAATTAAACGACAACCAAATGTATGACGTTGACGGCGGAACAAGCCCAACATGTCTTTTAGTAATCAGTTATTTATTGGCTAAAGCCCTAGACTAATTCTCTTATGAAAAACAAAAACACAATCAACAAGTTAGCTTTCAATAAAGTTGCTGTTGCAGAATTAAACGACAACCAAATGTATGACGTTGACGGGGGAACAAGCCCAACATGTCTTTTAGTAATCAGTTATTTATTGGCAAAAGCCTTAGACTAATTCTCTTATGAAAAAACAAAACACAATCAACAAGTTAGCTTTTAATAAAGTAGCTGTTGCAGAATTAAACGACAACCAAATGTATGACGTTGACGGTGGCACAAGCCCAACATGTCTTTTAGTAATCGGTTATTTATTGGCAAAAGCCTTAGACTAATTCTCTTATGAAAAAACAAAACACAATCAACAAGTTAGCTTTTAATAAAGTTGCTGTTGCAGAATTAAACGACAACCAAATGTATGACGTTGACGGTGGAACAAGCCCAACCTGTCTTTTAGTAATCAGCTTTTTATTAGCAAAAGCCCTAGACTAATTCTCTTATGAAAAACAAAAACACAATCAACAAGTTAGCTTTCAATAAAGTAGCTGTTGCAGAATTAAACGACAACCAAATGTATGACGTTGACGGTGGCACAAGCCCAACATGTCTTTTAGTAATCAGTTATTTATTGGCAAAAGCCCTAGACTAATTCTCTTATGAAAAACAAAAACACAATCAACAAGTTAGCTTTTAATAAAGTTGCTGTTGCAGAATTAAACGACAACCAAATGTATGACGTTGACGGTGGAACAAGCCCAACCTGTCTTTTAGTAATCAGTTATTTATTGGCAAAAGCCCTAGACTAATCCTCTTATGAAAAACAAAAACACAATCAACAAGTTAGCTTTTAATAAAGTAGCTGTTGCAGAATTAAACGACAACCAAATG
>NZ_JBIPCV010000029.1:0-1637 GCF_044007495.1 Flavobacterium sp. FlaQc-52
TTTCAAATCTCACAAGCTTTTTTGAATCTTTTTTTTATTTTGTTTTCTCAAACTTTTCTAAAAAATTAATCCTCTTTTCTTGTCAGTCTATCAGGGAACGTCTACGTCGTTGCGGGTGCAAAAGTAGTCCCTTTATTCGCTTTTACAAGCTTTTTACTTTGCTTTTTTTGCCTTTTTTTCAATCTTTTTCTTAACTTACTGGTAATGGTGTTTTTACAAAACTTAGACTTTTGTTGTTTTTAGGAATTTTCTTTCTTTTGCTGTGTTTTTTATATTACAACAACTTAATCCTGTATCTTTTTTAAAGAGTTTTCTACTTCTCTACTGCTTTTTTAAGACTCCTTTACCAGGTGTATTTCTTAATTTTTGCCATCTTTTGATTTTTTTTCTATTCCTATAGAGTTTTAGCATTCAAAAAAAGCTTCCAATCCTATCCCTTCACAAACTGTTTTAGCTTTCATAAGCAAAAATAAAAACAAAGACCAAACAAAAAATTAAGTTATTGCGTCTTTTTTCCAATACCACAGCTTTAATAAATAAGTAAGATATTTTCAAAAATTAAGACCTTAATTAAAAATCGACCTTTTCAGCAATGAATTCTATTTTATCTTTCAAATTCCTATCTTTTCAATGCCTCTTTTTTCACATCCAACTTCCTTTTACAAAACTCAAGTAAAAACTCATACAAACCAGCTTTTTTTTACCTATAACCTTAAATTTCTAAAATCACCTGCCCTTACCTAGTCTTCAACCTAGACAACATCTTATAAAAAGACACAATTGAAGACAATAAGTCATCAAACCCAATTAAAGCTTTTTTTTATAAAAATATTATCTTTTAAAAATTAAGATTTCAGATCAAATTCAAAAGAAGTGAAGTCTTGTGAAAATTTAGACAAACTGCTCTAGTTAGCACTCTAATTTCTTTCTTTGAAACTGACATAGTTTTTATTTTAAATAATACTATTTATCAATATATAATTTAACACCTCTTTGTAGCTTCCCTTTTTACAACATCAATTTATCAAGTCTATTTCTTGTAATTCTGTTTTTTTTTCAACAAAAGATAAATCTTCATTTTCTTATCTTGTTTTATGGAGTTTCTTGCTGAGATTTACTTCGCCTATTCGCTTTCGCTCGGATTTCCTAGGCCTAAAGGACAAACGTGATGCATATTTTGCAAATAAACTAGATTCTCGCATCCCGTTCTTTAACACTTCATTCGTTTTGAACTTGACCCCGGAGTTCTTTCAAAGATTGGAATTAAATTTTCACTTGGCTCAAAGTTTAAGCTTGTCAAGTTTCCTTCGACTTCGCTCAGGATGACACATGGCAAAAGAATGTAAAGTAAAAGAAATAAGAATAAAACCAGGGATTTCACAATAAATCAAATTCAAAAGTTGTAAAATTCTTATCTGTAGAATTTTTCCAACCGCAAAGTTCACAAGGAGTCGCAAAGTAAGGCTTAACTGAACTTACATCACTTATATGGTTTAAAAAAGCAAAACCAAAAAGTTATATAAAACAAAAAACCCTATCCGATTTGGATAGGGTTTTTAAAAGAAAGGCGACGACATACTCTCCCACATAACTGCAGTACCATCTGCGCAGGCGGGCTTAACTACTCTGTTCGGGAT
>NZ_JBIPCV010000030.1:0-1629 GCF_044007495.1 Flavobacterium sp. FlaQc-52
CTTTAGTATAAGTTATAGTTCCATCACAATTATCTGTTGCAATTGGAGCTTGGTTTTGAGCGGTTGTCAATCCGTCATTATCGCTACATTGTAAAGTAACATCTAATGTTCCCCCTTGAGTTGACCAAGTTGGCGCAGTGGTATCTTCGATTGTAATCACTTGCGTGAAAGTATCAGAAGTATTTCCACAATCATCTTTTACAGTCCAAGTATTAGTGTAAGTTCCGGCGTTAGCACAACCTTGAGAAGCTACAAAAGCACCGCTTACTTTTACAATGTTGGTCACATCCGTATCACAAGCGTCAGTAGCTACTGGGAATTGAGCTTGAGCATTAGCCAAAGCTGCTGCATTGCTACATTGAACCGTTGTATTTAATGTTCCCCCTTGAGTAGACCAAGTTGGAGCAGTAGTATCTTCGATGGTAATGATTTGCGTGAAAACAGCAGAAGTATTTCCGCAATCATCATTAACCGTCCAAGTATTAGTATAAGTTCCAGCGTTAGCGCAACCTTGAGAAGCAACAAAAGCACCGCTTACTTTTACAATGTTGGTCACATCAGTATCACAGCTATCCGTTGCAACTGGGAATTGTGCTTGAGCATTAGCTAAAGCTGTTGCATCGCTACATTGAACAGTAGTATTTAATGTTCCCCCTTGAGTAGACCAAGTTGGCGCAGTAGTATCTTCGATGGTAATTACTTGTGTGAAAATAGCAGAAGTATTTCCACAATCATCTTTAACAGTCCAAGTGTTAGTATAAGTTCCAGCGTTAGCGCAACCTTCAGAGGCTACAAAAGCACCGCTTGTTTTTACGATATTAGAAACATCAGTATCACAAGCATCAGCTGCAACAGGGAACTGCGCTTGAGCAGCATTTAAAGCTGTTGCATCACTACATTGAACAGTAGCGTTTAATGTTCCGGCTTGGGTTGACCAAGTTGGAGCAGTGGTATCTTCAATAGTAATTACTTGAATAAAGGCATCCGTAACGTTTCCGCAATCATCTTTTGCAACCCAAGAGTTGGTATAAGTTCCAGCATTAGCGCAACCTTCAGAGGCAATAAAAGAACCACTTGTTTTGGTATAAGTTACAATTGAACAATTGGCTGTAGCTGCAGGAGCTTGATTTTGAGCAGCAGTTAATCCTGCAGCATCACTGCATTGAACAGTTACGTTTAATGTCCCAGCCTGAGTAATCCAAGTTGGAATTGCAGTATCCTGAACGGTAATTACCTGAGTAAAGACAGTTGAGGTATTATTGCAAGTATCAGTTGCAGTCCAGGTGTTGGTGTAAGTACCAGTACTTCCACAGCTTCCTTTTTGTAATTGACCAGTTACTTTAGTATAAGTTATAGTTCCATTACAATTATCTGTTGCAATTGGAGCTTGGTTTTGAGCGGTTGTCAATCCGTCATTATCGCTACATTGTAAAGTAACATCTAATGTTCCCCCTTGAGTTGACCAAGTTGGCGCAGTAGTATCTTCGATGGTAATGATTTGTGTGAAAACATCAGAAGTATTTCCACAATCATCATTAACCGTCCAAGTATTAGTATATGTTCCAGCGTTAGCACAACCTTGAGAAGCTACAAAAGCACCGCTTACTTTTACAATGTTTGTCACATCCG
>NZ_JBIPCV010000031.1:0-1465 GCF_044007495.1 Flavobacterium sp. FlaQc-52
TTCAATGTAGTGATGCAACAGCTTTAAATGCTGCTCAAGCACAATTCCCTATTGCAACTGATGCTTGTGATACTGATGTTTCGAATATCGTAAAAACCAGCGGTGCTTTTGTAGCTTCTGAAGGTTGTGCTAACGCTGGAACTTATACTAACACTTGGACTGTTAAAGATGATTGTGGAAATACTTCTGATGTTTTCACTCAAGTGATTACAATCGAAGATACTACTGCTCCAACTTGGACAACTCAGCCTGGAACATTAAACGTTACTGTTCAATGTAGCGATGCAACAGCTTTGACTACTGCTCAAACACAATTCCCGGTTGCTACTGATAGCTGTGATGGTGATGTTTCTAATATCGTGAAAACAAGTGGTGCTTTTGTAGCTTCTGAAACTTGTGCAAATGCAGGAACATATACTAATACTTGGACTGTAAAAGATGATTGTGGAAATACTTCTGATACTTTCACTCAAGTGATTACAATCGAAGATACTACTGCTCCAACATGGACAACTCAAGCCGGAACATTAAACGTAACTGTTCAATGTAGTGATGCAACAGCTTTAACTACTGCTCAAACACAATTCCCGGTTGCTACTGACTCTTGTGATGGTGATGTTTCTAATATCGTGAAAACAAGTGGTGCTTTTGTAGCTTCTGAAGGTTGCGCTAACGCTGGAACTTATACTAACACTTGGACCGTTAAAGATGATTGTGGAAATACTTCTGATGTTTTCACACAAATTATTACTATCGAAGATACCACTGCTCCAACTTGGACAACTCAGCCTGGAACACTAAACGTTACTGTTCAATGTAGTGATGCAACAGCTTTGACAACTGCTCAAACACAATTCCCAGTTGCTACTGATTCTTGTGATGGTGATGTTTCAAATATCGTAAAAACAAGCGGTGCTTTTGTAGCTTCTCAAGGTTGCGCTAACGCCGGAACATATACTAATACTTGGACGGTTAAAGATGATTGTGGTAATACTTCTGATGTTTATACTCAAGTGATTACTATTGAAGATACCACTGCTCCAACTTGGACAACTGAGGCCGGAACACTAAACGTAACTGTTCAATGTAGTGATATGGCAGCTTTGACTACTGCTCAAACACAATTCCCGGTTGCTACTGATAGCTGTGATGGTGATGTTTCTAATATCGTAAAAACAAGCGGTACTTTTGTAGCCTCTGAAGGTTGCGCTAACGCTGGAACTTATACTAACACTTGGACTGTTAAAGATGATTGTGGTAACACTTCTGATACTTTCACGCAAATCATTACAATCGAAGATACCACTGCTCCAACATGGACAACTCAACCTGGAACATTAAACGTAACTGTTCAATGTAGTGATGCAACAGCTTTGACTACTGCTCAAACACAATTCCCGGTTGCTACTGATTCTTGTGATGGTGATGTTTCTAATATCGTGAAAACAAGTGGTGCTTTTGTAGC
>NZ_JBIPCV010000032.1:0-1332 GCF_044007495.1 Flavobacterium sp. FlaQc-52
TAAACGCTTTTATTTTTGCATTGAAAGATTCTGCCGAAGCGTTGGTGCTTCTGTTGTCAAAATAGTTCAATATGGTTTGATAATGATTCATGATTGTGCGAGAGATTGTGCCAAAAGACTTAAACCCGGATTGATTTACTTTTTCGTGCCATTTGGCTAGTTTAGCAAAGCCTATGATTTTATCTTTTGTGTTCTCGAAGATATTTCGAAGCTCCTGAGTTAGACTATATCCTTTTTGAATATGAGGATATAATTCAAATAGTAATGTAGCACGTTCTGTTTGATTTTGAGTCCATTTCGATTTGGTTTTGTACAAGAAATAGCGGCTTCTGGCTAGTAATTGTTTAAGGGTATCTCCATTTGAAAGTATTATAGCTTCGAAATTTACTTTTAACTTTTTGGCTTTTTCAATAGCATCATTTTCCTGATCGATGGCTTCCCAACGATGCTTAATCCTGATTTCCTGTAAAGCCTCTGATGCTAATTTTTGAACGTGGAATCGGTCTGTAACGCGAGTAGCATTAGGAAAACATCTTTTAGCAATTAATCCCATATTACCAGCCATATCCAGAGTGATTTCCTTGACTACATTTCGCTGTTTAAGAGCGATTTTTTCAATAACACCAATAACTGTTTCTGCTTTAGTTCCTGCAATCATTGCTATTATCGTGCCTTTTCTACCTTTACCGGATTTGTTGGTTAAAATAGTATAGAGTTCACCATTGGAGAGAGAGGTTTCATCTATGGATAAACGCTTTCCAATATTTTGTGGGAAGAGAAGCCACTTTTTAGCGTGTGATATTTGATCCCAAACTTTGAAATCACTTAAGAAATCTTTGTATTGACATTGCAAGTTTCTACCCGAAACCCCATAAAAAGAAGCAATGGTATTACAATCATTTGGACTGGAATCTATTGATCTCTTTTAAAAAAGACGCAAACTCCTGTGTCACACGAGTTCCGTCTGCTACTAAATTCCAATCTCTGAAAACGATCTTTCCACTATCTTCATTTAGCCATCTTCTGCGGGTTATATGAAGATATACCTGATGTCCACGGATAGGGAAATCCTGAACTGTTATCTCTTCGAAGAATCCTTTTGAACTTAACTTTGACTCTCTGTATTCTTTTGGTGTCGAATTAATCTCTTTTAAGTACAAGTGAAGTATTTCATCTCCCTTTTTATAAGAAGTAAGTTCAAAATAGTCTACTATTATCTCAGGCAATAACAACTTAAGGATGTCGATAAAAGAATCTTGCATTTATATATAATTTCAAAATACAAATATCTAATTTTTAATATTTCCCCACAACAATATGTCTTGATCCTTT
>NZ_JBIPCV010000033.1:0-997 GCF_044007495.1 Flavobacterium sp. FlaQc-52
ATTGTAGCGCCAGAAACCGGAGTACTTCCGTTTAAAACAGTTCCGCTTACAGTATAATACGTTGGTGTAACGACACTAGTACTAAAATCATAAACTGTAGCATTTGCCGGAACAGCAAAGTTTGCCAAATTTGATGGTAAATAAGTTACGTTACCATTATCCCAAGTATTTAATTTTAAACTTGAAATTGTAGTATATCCAGCTAAAATAGCATTATCAAAACTATATTTTCCTTGTGCATCTGTAATAGCAATTTTGCTTAAATATGAATGTGCAATATCTGTCCAAGGTAAAATCAATTCTACTTTAGCACCAGAAACTAGATTTGCTCCATTTTTAACTGTTCCACTAATTTTATTTACTCCAACTACAATAACATCTTGTGAGAAGTTTAAAGTTTTGTTAGCTATTAAATTAGTATAAACTGTAGAAGCTGGTGTATACGTTTGTCCTGTTAAAGCTGCAGTTACGGTGTAATTACCACCAGACGGTAAACTAATCGTATAAACACCACTTGCATTTGAAACTCCTGTAAAAGTTCCACCTGTAGAAGTAGCTGTAACTGTAACGCCTGAAACCGGAGTTGAAGTATTTAAAATTGTTCCACTAACTGTGTAATAAACAACTGGTGCTCCTTGTACAAAATTCAACGTTTTATTTGCAGCAATTGCAGTATAAACAGTTGAAGCCGGTGTAAAACTTAAACCAGTTTTCACAGCTGTAACCGTGTAATCTAAACCTGCAACTAAATTTGCAATTGTATAATTTCCGCTTGCGTTAGAAGTAGCTGTCAAAGTTGTAGCGCCAGAAACTGCTGAAACTGTAACTCCCGCAACTGCAGTCGCTCCATTTAAAACTGTTCCGCTTACGGTATAATATACCGGAGTAACAACTTGTGTAAAATTCAACGTTTTATTAGCAGCAATTGCTGTGTAAACTGTTGAAGCCGGTGTAAATGTTACACCTGATTTTGCAGCTGTTACTGTATAATCTAATC
>NZ_JBIPCV010000034.1:0-968 GCF_044007495.1 Flavobacterium sp. FlaQc-52
ACCTTTCCCTCACGGTACTGGTTCACTATCGGTCTCTCAGGAGTATTTAGCCTTAGCGGATGGTCCCGCCAAATTCAGACAGGGTTTCACGTGCCCCGCCCTACTCAGGATACCACTATCTATTACACTTGTTACCTATACGAGGCTATCACTCTCTATGGCATAACTTTCCAGTCACTTCTAGTTCCTTGTGCATAAAATGTCGTGGTCCTACAACCCCAATCTTGCCGTAACAACATTGGTTTGGGCTAATCCGCGTTCGCTCGCCACTACTTACGGAATCACTTTTGTTTTCTTCTCCTCCGCCTACTTAGATGTTTCAGTTCAGCGGGTTTGCCCACCTATCGGTGTACTATGTCTTCAACATAGTGGGTTGCCCCATTCAGGTATCTACGGATCAATCGGTGTGTGCCCGTCCCCGTAGCTTTTCGCAGCTTATCACGCCTTTCATCGCCTCTGAGAGCCAAGGCATCCCCCATACGCCCTTATTTTGCTTATTGTACCAATCATAAAATCAATTATGACCGTTTTTTTTGTCTTTTATTATCTGTATTACTACTTATAACAAAAAACGCTTTCTACTTTTTATTATTTCTTATCTCAATATGTCAATGAACTTTTATTTACTACTTTTATAGTAAATCAGTGGAGAATAACGGAGTCGAACCGTTGACCTCCTGCGTGCAAGGCAGGCGCTCTAGCCAGCTGAGCTAATCCCCCATTTTGCAATCTTAGATTGTAGAATTCAGATTTTAGATTTCTTAATTCTTCTCTAATTTCTTTGGTGAATTCCAACTTCTAGAATTTCCTTTTTTTAAGCTTTTCAGTCTTCTTAAGTTATTTTTAATTATAAATTTTTGATTTTTAATTAATTCTCTTAAAAAGTAGTCCCGGGCAGACTCGAACTGCCGACCCCTACATTATCAGTGTAGTACTCTAACCAGCTGAGCTACGAGACTCTGTTTTAC
>NZ_JBIPCV010000035.1:0-936 GCF_044007495.1 Flavobacterium sp. FlaQc-52
TTGAATTGTTTCAGATGTTTGCAAACTATCTCCTAAATGATAACCAACTATTTTTTTTGAATAGGCATCTGTAATAAAACTGATATATAGAAAATCATCTTTAATTTTCCAGTAAGTTATATCGCTTACCCATAATTGATTTGGAGTACTAGGGATAAAATCTCTAATAAGATTTGGATACTTTTTAAATCTATGGAATGAATTGGTAGTAATGGTTTGTTTTTTTCTACGCCTAACTAAAAGATAATTAACCGATAAAACATCAAATAATCTATCTCTACCCATTTTTATTTGATGTTCTAAAAGAAAGGGTTGAAGTAATTCATATAACTTTCTACCTCCCATATGTCGATGGTTTTTTCTGATTCTTAATACTTCAGAAATAACAAGTTCATCTTCAAGAACAAGCTGTTCTTGTTGCCAAAAATGTTGATAATATGATTGCCGAGTAACGCCAAGTAATCGGCAAAACTTGCCTAAACTAACTTTGGGATAATTATGTTTCATCTCCTGAATCACTTGGTATTGGACTTTTTTACAATCTTAATTTTAAATTCCTGTTCGGCTATAGCTATCATTCTACGATAGGTTTCTACTAAAAGTCGAGCTTCTTCGAGTTCTTTTTTTAAATGCAATAAAGAATCTTCTTCCTTGGTTATCAGTAATTTGGTTCTTTGATTTTTCATACTAGGTAAAGCTACAATACTAGGCTTAGAATAATCAAATCCAAGTTTTTTTAACCAATAAGTAATTCTGGAATGACCAATATTATATTTGTCTTCCACTTCTCTTCTTGTCAAAGTACCAGTTAAAAAATCATTACAGACAAATCGCTTAAATTCTTCACTGTATTTAGATTGCCATTTTGAGGTTGATATTTTTGTATATCGTTCCATTTTGTTACACTTTTGTGTAAACCTATTTCAGGACAAGACA
>NZ_JBIPCV010000036.1:0-844 GCF_044007495.1 Flavobacterium sp. FlaQc-52
CTCGAAATGAACTGTGTTTAAAAGCAAATTTATTTTTAATTATTTAGATAAATAAAACTCATTTTTTGATGCTAAAGCAAACGCTTGTTTAAGTAGTTTGTTTGCTACAGCAATTAAAGCTATTTTTTTCGCTTTCCCCTTTTCGACTAATCGATCATATAATTCTTTGCAAGCGGTATTATATTTTTTTGCAGACCACGAACAAACATATAACATCGCCCTTATTCTGCTCATACCCATTTTACAAATTTTCGACTTTCCTTTTACGCTCGTTCCAGATTCGAAAATGCGAGGACTTATTCCAACGTAAGAACTCAGTTGTCTGGCATTATTAAATTTTGTGAAGCCGCCACTTATTACAATTAACAACATAGCGGTTTTGCGTCCTATCCCAGGTATGCTTTTTAATTGTTTAAAGAGTTCATTATGATGATCCTTTATAATTGCAATCATTTTATTCTCAATAAAGGCAATTTCAATTTCCAATGAGTTGATCATTTTTTCTAAACTTTCCTTTAATGCCAAGCTTTCTACAGGATTCTGTTTAAAAGCCTCTCGCTGTCTTATAAAGCCTGTTCTGGATTTATTCATTTGCTCGACGTAAGCTTGCATTTGTTTTATTTCCAAGACATAATCTGCTTCGGGCTGCCATAAATTGGGAGTTTGACTCTTTCCATATTCAGCGATAATTATAGCATCTTTTTTATCTGTTTTCGTTCGTGACATTCGCATTTGACTAAAACGTCTGATCACTAAAGGATTTATTACACAAACTGATATTTTTTTATTAGACAGAAAGGTGGCTAATCTTAAATAATAAGGACCACTGGCTTCCATTACACAT
>NZ_JBIPCV010000037.1:0-831 GCF_044007495.1 Flavobacterium sp. FlaQc-52
AAAACTGTAAATCCATAGCTTCGGTAATATGCTTATGCCCGATTATTATCCATGCTCGTCCGCTCGACTAGTGAGCTGTTACGCACTCTTTAAATGAATGGCTGCTTCCAAGCCAACATCCTAGCTGTCTGGGCAGACAAACCTCGTTCTTTCAACTTAGCATATATTTGGGGACCTTAGCTGATGGTCTGGGTTCTTTCCCTCTCGGACTTGGACCTTAGCACCCAAGCCCTCACTGTTATCAATCATTATATAGCATTCGGAGTTTGTCAGGAATTGGTAGGCGGTGAAGCCCCCGCATCCAATCAGTAGCTCTACCTCTATATAACTAAAATAACGCTGCACCTAAATGCATTTCGGGGAGTACGAGCTATTTCCGAGTTTGATTGGCCTTTCACCCCTACCCACAGGTCATCCGAAGACTTTTCAACGTCAACCGGTTCGGACCTCCACACTGTGTTACCAGCGCTTCATCCTGCCCATGGGTAGATCACACGGTTTCGCGTCTAACACTACTGACTAAAGCGCCCTATTCAGACTCGCTTTCGCTACGGATCCGTGACTTAACCACTTATCCTTGCCAGCAACGTTAACTCGTAGGCTCATTATGCAAAAGGCACGCCGTCACCCCACGAAAGGGCTCCGACCGCTTGTAAGCGTATGGTTTCAGGATCTATTTCACTCCGTTATTCACGGTTCTTTTCACCTTTCCCTCACGGTACTGGTTCACTATCGGTCTCTCAGGAGTATTTAGCCTTAGCGGATGGTCCCGCCAAATTCAGACAGGGTTTCACGTGCCCCGCCCTACTCAGGATACCACTATCTATTACA
>NZ_JBIPCV010000038.1:0-659 GCF_044007495.1 Flavobacterium sp. FlaQc-52
GTCTACTATTATCTCAGGCAATAACAACTTAAGGATGTCGATAAAAGAATCTTGCATTTATATATAATTTCAAAATACAAATATCTAATTTTTAATATTTCCCCACAACAATATGTCTTGATCCTTTATTAGCTTCAAAGCTAAAATAAGAAAGCATCCAGCGTACAAAAGAGGTTATAGATTTCCTAAATCAGATACTATAATATATAGGTGTAATTAGATCCTTAATTATACGTCTTCAACCCGACAGGTTTTTAAAACCTGTCGGGTTTGTTGTTTAAAGATCCTAAAATTAAAAAGCACCCAGTGTACAAAAGAAGTTATAGATTCCGTAAATCAGATACTATAAATATATAGGTGTAATTAGATCCTTAATTATACGTCCTCAACCCGACAGGTTTTCAAAACCTGTCGGGTTTGTTGTTTGAAGATTCCAAAATTAAAAGCATCCAGCTTACAAAAGAGGTTATAGATTCCCTAAATCAGATACTATAATATACTAGGAGCAATCATATCCTTAATTATACGCCCCCAACCCGACAGGTTTTTAAAACCTGTCGGGTTTATTATTCTAAATCCACAAGCCCCAACATCAAAAAAAAGAAGAAACTTAGCGTCTTTGCGTCTTTGCGAGACTATCCAGAGTAAAGAGAGAGCCC
>NZ_JBIPCV010000039.1:0-644 GCF_044007495.1 Flavobacterium sp. FlaQc-52
TAAACGTAACTGTTCAATGTAGTGATGCAACAGCTTTGACTACTGCTCAAACACAATTCCCGGTTGCTACTGATTCTTGTGATGGTGATGTTTCTAATATCGTGAAAACAAGTGGTGCTTTTGTAGCTTCTGAAACTTGTGCAAATGCAGGAACATATACTAACACTTGGACTGTTAAAGATGATTGTGGAAATACTTCTGATACTTTCACTCAAATTATTACAATCGAAGATACTACTGCTCCAACTTGGTCAACTCAAGGGGGAACATTAGATGTTACTTTACAATGTAGCGATACTGATGGATTGACAGCTGCTCAAAACCAAGCTCCAATTGCAACAGATACTTGCGATGGAACTATAACTTATACTAAAGTAACCGGTCAATTACAAAAAGGAAGCTGTGGAAGTACTGGTACTTACACCAACACCTGGACTGCAACCGATACTTGCAATAATACCTCAACTGTCTTTACTCAGGTAATTACCGTTCAGGATACTGCAATTCCAACTTGGATTACTCAGGCTGGAACATTAAACACTACTGTTCAATGTAGTGATGCTGCAGCATTAACTGCTGCTCAAAATCAAGCTCCTGCAGCTACAGCCAATTGTTCAATTGTAACTTACACCAAAACAAGTGGT
>NZ_JBIPCV010000040.1:0-614 GCF_044007495.1 Flavobacterium sp. FlaQc-52
ATGTTACACCTGATTTTGCAGCTGTTACTGTATAATCTAATCCTGCTACTAAATTAGCAACTGTATAATTTCCACTTGCATCTGAAGTAGCTGTTAAAGTTGTTGATCCCGAAACTGCTGAGATTGTAACTCCCGAAACAGCTGTAGTTCCATTTTTAGTTGTTCCGCTTACGGTATAGTAAGTTGGCGTTACAACAGTTTGTGTAAAATTCAACGTTTTGTTAGCAGCAATTGCTGTGTAAACTGTTGAAGCCGGTGTAAATGTTACACCTGATTTTGCAGCTGTTACTGTATAATCTAATCCTGCTACTAAATTAGCAACTGTATAATTTCCACTTGCATCTGAAGTAGCTGTTAAAGTTGTTGATCCCGAAACTGCTGAGATTGTTACACCAGAAACAGCTGTAGTTCCATTTTTAGTTGTTCCGCTTACGGTATAGTAAGTTGGCGTTACAACAGTTTGTGTAAAATTCAACGTTTTGTTAGCAGCAATAGCAGTATAAACTGTTGATGCAGGAGTAAATGTTAATCCTGTTTTTGCAATTGTAACCGTATAATCTGATCCTGAAATTAAATTCGCAACCGAATAATTTCCTGAAGCATCAGAAGTAGCT
>NZ_JBIPCV010000041.1:0-547 GCF_044007495.1 Flavobacterium sp. FlaQc-52
TATGAAAAAACAAAACACAATCAACAAGTTAGCTTTCAATAAAGTAGCTGTTGCAGAATTAAACGACAACCAAATGTATGACGTTGACGGTGGAACAAGCCCAACATGTCTTTTAGTAATCAGTTATTTATTAGCCAAAGCCCTAGACTAATTCTCTTATGAAAAACAAAAACACAATCAACAAGTTAGCTTTCAATAAAGTAGCTGTTGCAGAATTAAACGACAACCAAATGTATGACGTTGACGGTGGCACAAGCCCAACCTGTCTTTTAGTAATCAGTTATTTATTGGCAAAAGCCTTAGACTAATTCTCTTATGAAAAACAAAAACACAATCAACAAGTTAGCTTTTAATAAAGTAGCTGTTGCAGAATTAAACGACAACCAAATGTATGACGTTGACGGCGGCACAAGCCCAACATGTCTTTTAGTAATCAGTTATTTATTGGCAAAAGCCCTAGACTAATCCTCTTATGAAAAACAAAAACACAATCAACAAGTTAGCTTTTAATAAAGTAGCTGTTGCAGAATTAAACGACAACCAAATG
>NZ_JBIPCV010000042.1:0-505 GCF_044007495.1 Flavobacterium sp. FlaQc-52
CAACCCGACAGGTTTTTAAAACCTGTCGGGTTTATTATTCTAAATCCACAAGCCCCAACATCAAAAAAAAGAAGAAACTTAGCGTCTTTGCGTCTTTGCGAGACTATCCAGAGTAAAGAGAGAGCCCGAGAAGAAAGAATAACTCCGAGGATCTAAACCCTCAAAAGAGCAAAACCCAGCAAAATCAGCCCTTCCAAAAGAACAGCAACAAGATAAAACTAGAAAAAGAAAGAAAATTCCTAAAAACAACAAAAACCTAAGTTTTATAAAAACACCATTACCAGTAAGTTAAGAAAAAGATTGAAAAAAAGGCAAAAAAAGCAAAGTAAAAAGCTTGTAAAAGCGAATAAAGGGCCTACTTTTGCACCCGCAACAAGACAGACGTTCCCTGATAGACTGACAAGAAAAGAGGATTAATTTTTTAGAAAAGTTTGAGAAAACAAAATAAAAAAAAGATTCAAAAAAGCTTGTGAGATTTGAAAACGCTGCTTACCTTTGCACCCCG
>NZ_JBIPCV010000043.1:0-478 GCF_044007495.1 Flavobacterium sp. FlaQc-52
CAGTTATTTATTGGCAAAAGCCCTAGACTAATCCTCTTATGAAAAACAAAAACACAATCAACAAGTTAGCTTTTAATAAAGTAGCTGTTGCAGAATTAAACGACAACCAAATGTATGACGTTGACGGCGGCACAAGCCCAACCTGTCTTTTAGTAATCAGCTTTTTATTAGCTAAAGCCCTAGACTAATTCTCTTATGAAAAACAAAAACACAATCAACAAGTTAGCTTTTAATAAAGTTGCTGTTGCAGAATTAAACGACAACCAAATGTATGACGTTGACGGCGGCACAAGCCCAACCTGTCTTTTAGTAATCAGTTATTTATTGGCAAAAGCCCTAGACTAATCCTCTTATGAAAAAACAAAACACAATCAACAAGTTAGCTTTCAATAAAGTAGCTGTTGCAGAATTAAACGACAACCAAATGTATGACGTTGACGGTGGAACAAGCCCAACATGTCTTTTAGTAATCAGTTAT
>NZ_JBIPCV010000044.1:0-477 GCF_044007495.1 Flavobacterium sp. FlaQc-52
ATTGCGGAAATACTTCTGCTATTTTCACTCAAATCATTACTATCGAAGATACTACTGCTCCTACTTGGTCTACTCAAGCCGGAACATTAAATACAACGGTTCAATGTAGTGATGCAACAGCTTTGGCAAATGCTCAAGCGCAATTCCCAGTAGCTACTGATGCTTGTGATACTGATGTCACAAACATTGTAAAAGTAAGCGGTGCTTTTGTAGCTTCTCAAGGTTGTGCTAACGCCGGAACCTATACTAATACTTGGACGGTTAATGATGATTGCGGAAATACTTCTGCTATTTTCACGCAAATCATTACTATCGAAGACACTACTGCTCCTACTTGGTCAACACAAGCCGGAACATTAAATACTACGGTTCAATGTAGTGATGCAACAGCTTTAGCTAATGCTCAAGCGCAATTCCCAGTAGCTACTGACGCTTGTGATACTGATGTCACAAACATTGTAAAAGTAAGCGGTGCTT
>NZ_JBIPCV010000045.1:0-444 GCF_044007495.1 Flavobacterium sp. FlaQc-52
CCGCCGTCAACGTCATACATTTGGTTGTCGTTTAATTCTGCAACAGCTACTTTATTGAAAGCTAACTTGTTGATTGTGTTTTTGTTTTTCATAAGAGAATTAGTCTAAGGCTTTTGCCAATAAATAACTGATTACTAAAAGACATGTTGGGCTTGTTCCACCGTCAACGTCATACATTTGGTTGTCGTTTAATTCTGCAACAGCTACTTTATTGAAAGCTAACTTGTTGATTGTGTTTTTGTTTTTCATAAGAGAATTAGTCTAAGGCTTTGGCCAATAAATAACTGATTACTAAAAGACATGTTGGGCTTGTGCCACCGTCAACGTCATACATTTGGTTGTCGTTTAATTCTGCAACAGCTACTTTATTAAAAGCTAACTTGTTGATTGTGTTTTTGTTTTTCATAAGAGGATTAGTCTAGGGCTTTTGCCAATAAATAACTG
>NZ_JBIPCV010000046.1:0-432 GCF_044007495.1 Flavobacterium sp. FlaQc-52
ACATTGTAAAAGTAAGCGGTGCTTTTGTAGCTTCTCAAGGTTGTGCTAACGCCGGAACATATACTAATACTTGGACTGTTAATGATGATTGCGGAAATACTTCTGCTATTTTCACTCAAATCATTACCATCGAAGATACTACTGCTCCTACTTGGTCAACACAAGGGGGAACATTAAATACTACTGTTCAATGTAGTGATGCAACAGCTTTAGCTAATGCTCAAGCGCAATTCCCAGTAGCTACTGATGCTTGTGATACTGATGTGACAAACATTGTAAAAGTAAGCGGTGCTTTTGTAGCTTCTCAAGGTTGTGCTAACGCCGGAACATATACTAATACTTGGACTGTTAATGATGATTGCGGAAATACTTCTGCTATTTTCACTCAAATCATTACTATCGAAGATACTACTGCTCCTACTTGGTCTACTC
>NZ_JBIPCV010000047.1:0-393 GCF_044007495.1 Flavobacterium sp. FlaQc-52
TCACAAACATTGTAAAAGTAAGCGGTGCTTTTGTAGCTTCTCAAGGTTGTGCTAACGCCGGAACTTATACTAATACGTGGACAGTTAATGATGATTGTGGAAATGCTTCTGCTGTTTTCACTCAAATCATTACCATCGAAGATACTACTGCTCCAACCTGGTCAACTCAAGGAGGAACATTAAATACAACGGTTCAATGTAGTGATGCAACAGCTTTAGCTAATGCTCAAGCGCAATTCCCAGTAGCTGCTGACGCTTGTGATACGGATGTGACCAACATTGTAAAAGTAAGCGGTGCTTTTGTAGCTTCTCAAGGTTGTGCTAACGCCGGAACATATACTAATACTTGGACTGTTAATGATGATTGCGGAAATACTTCTGCTATTTTCACTC
>NZ_JBIPCV010000048.1:0-346 GCF_044007495.1 Flavobacterium sp. FlaQc-52
AGAATTAGTCTAGGGCTTTTGCCAATAAATAACTGATTACTAAAAGACATGTTGGGCTTGTGCCACCGTCAACGTCATACATTTGGTTGTCGTTTAATTCTGCAACAGCTACTTTATTGAAAGCTAATTTGTTGATTGTGTTTTGTTTTTTCATAAGAGAATTAGTCTAGGGCTTTTGCCAATAAATAACTGATTACTAAAAGACATGTTGGGCTTGTTCCGCCGTCAACGTCATACATTTGGTTGTCGTTTAATTCTGCAACAGCTACTTTATTGAAAGCTAACTTGTTGATTGTGTTTTTGTTTTTCATAAGAGAATTAGTCTAAGGCTTTTGCCAATAAATAA
>NZ_JBIPCV010000049.1:0-340 GCF_044007495.1 Flavobacterium sp. FlaQc-52
CAGAAGTATTTCCACAATCATCATTAACCGTCCAAGTATTAGTATATGTTCCAGCGTTAGCACAACCTTGAGAAGCTACAAAAGCACCGCTTACTTTTACAATGTTTGTCACATCCGTATCACAAGCATCAGTAGCTACTGGGAATTGCGCTTGAGCATTAGCCAAAGCTGTTGCATCACTACATTGAACCGTTGTATTTAATGTTCCGGCTTGAGTAGACCAAGTAGGAGCAGTAGTATCTTCGATAGTAATGATTTGAGTGAAAATAGCAGAAGTATTTCCGCAATCATCATTAACAGTCCAAGTATTAGTATATGTTCCGGCGTTAGCACAACCTTG
>NZ_JBIPCV010000050.1:0-318 GCF_044007495.1 Flavobacterium sp. FlaQc-52
ACATCTAAGTAGGCGGAGGAGAAGAAAACAAAAGTGATTCCGTAAGTAGTGGCGAGCGAACGCGGATTAGCCCAAACCAATGTTGTTACGGCAAGATTGGGGTTGTAGGACCACGACATTTTATGCATGAAGAATTAGAATCAACTGGAAAGTTGAGCCATAGAGAGTGATAGCCTCGTATAAGTAATGACTGTAATAGATAGTGGTATCCTGAGTAGGGCGGGGCACGTGAAACCCTGTCTGAATTTGGCGGGACCATCCGCTAAGGCTAAATACTCCTGAGAGACCGATAGTGAACCAGTACCGTGAGGGAAAGGT
>NZ_JBIPCV010000051.1:0-280 GCF_044007495.1 Flavobacterium sp. FlaQc-52
GTAAAACAGAGTCTCGTAGCTCAGCTGGTTAGAGTACTACACTGATAATGTAGGGGTCGGCAGTTCGAGTCTGCCCGGGACTACTTTTTAAGAGAATTAATTAAAAATCAAAAATTTATAATTAAAAGTAACTTAAAAAGACTGAAAAGCTTAAAAAAAAGGAAATTCTAGAAGTTGGAATTCACCAAAGAAATTAGAGAAGAATTAAGAAATCTAAAATCTGAATTCTACAATCTAAGATTGCAAAATGGGGGATTAGCTCAGCTGGCTAGAGCGCCTG
>NZ_JBIPCV010000052.1:0-275 GCF_044007495.1 Flavobacterium sp. FlaQc-52
TTGCTGTTCCGGCAAATGCTACAGTTTATGATTTTAGTACTAGTGTCGTTACACCAACGTATTATACTGTAAGCGGAACTGTTTTAAACGGAAGTACTCCGGTTTCTGGCGCTACAATTTCGGCTGTATCTGGAAGTACAACTTTAACAGCTACTTCTGATGCTTCAGGAAATTATTCGGTTGCGAATTTAATTTCAGGATCAGATTATACGGTTACAATTGCAAAAACAGGATTAACATTTACTCCTGCATCAACAGTTTATACTGCTATTGCT
>NZ_JBIPCV010000053.1:0-267 GCF_044007495.1 Flavobacterium sp. FlaQc-52
GTGGAAGATGACCACGTTGATAGGCTATAGATGTAAAGGCAGTAATGTCATAGTCGAGTAGTACTAATAATCCGTAAGCTTATGTACACCCTTTTCCCCACACTTCGGTGTGGGGAAGAAACTTTCTCCCTTCGACTAAGGTCAAGGACTTTTTTATATTCTTTATCTCAGTATGTTAAGATATTGTTGCAATTATTTAATTATTAATTATAAATTTTTAATTAATTGTACGTTACCTCAAGTAACAACGACCTTAAGGTGGTTATT
>NZ_JBIPCV010000054.1:0-263 GCF_044007495.1 Flavobacterium sp. FlaQc-52
AAGATGACCACGTTGATAGGCTATAGATGTAAAGGCAGTAATGTCATAGTCGAGTAGTACTAATAATCCGTAAGCTTATGTACACCCTTTTCCCCACACTTTGGTGTGGGGAAGAAACTTTCTAAAATAAAATACTTTCTTTATCTCAGTATGTTAAGATATTGTTGCAATTATTTAATTATTAATTATAAATTTTTAATTAATTGTACGTTACCTCAAGTAACAACGACCTTAAGGTGGTTATTGCGGCGGGGCTCACCTCT
>NZ_JBIPCV010000055.1:0-259 GCF_044007495.1 Flavobacterium sp. FlaQc-52
GTGGAAGATGACCACGTTGATAGGCTATAGATGTAAAGGCAGTAATGTCATAGTCGAGTAGTACTAATAATCCGTAAGCTTATGTACACCCTTTTCCCCACACTTCGGTGTGGGGAAGAAACTTTCTAAAATAAAATACTTTCTTTATCTCAGTATGTTAAGATATTGTTGCAATTATTTAATTATTAATATTAAATTTTTAATTAATTGTACGTTACCTCAAGTAACAACGACCTTAAGGTGGTTATTGCGGCGGGGC
>NZ_JBIPCV010000056.1:0-255 GCF_044007495.1 Flavobacterium sp. FlaQc-52
CAGCGTTAGCGCAACCTTCAGAAGCTACAAAAGCACCGCTTGTTTTTACGATATTCGAAACATCAGTATCACAAGCGTCAGCTGCAATAGGGAATTGTGTTTGAGCAGCATTTAAAGCAGTTGCATCGCTACATTGAACAGTAACGTTTAATGTTCCGGCCTCAGTTGTCCAAGTTGGGGCAGTGGTATCTTCAATAGTAATTACTTGAATAAAGGCATCCGTAACGTTTCCGCAATCATCTTTTGCAACCCAAG
>NZ_JBIPCV010000057.1:0-255 GCF_044007495.1 Flavobacterium sp. FlaQc-52
AAGATGACCACGTTGATAGGCTATAGATGTAAAGGCAGTAATGTCATAGTCGAGTAGTACTAATAATCCGTAAGCTTATGTACACCCTTTTCCCCACACTTTGGTGTGGGGAAGAAACTTTCTAAAAAAAAATACTTTCTTTATCTCAGTATGTTAAGATATTGTTGCAATTATTTAATTATTAATATTAAATTTTTAATTAATTGTACGTTACCTCAAGTAACAACGACCTTAAGGTGGTTATTGCGGCGGGGC
>NZ_JBIPCV010000058.1:0-255 GCF_044007495.1 Flavobacterium sp. FlaQc-52
CTGTTAAAACGGCTGTCAATTCAATATGTCTACGAACGTGTGTTTCTGTGTTTCGCTTGTTTCTCAAAGCGGCTGCAAAACTACATCTTTATTTTTAACTGGCAAGACTTTTTTGAAGTTTTTTTTTCAGAAACTTTTCGTTTCCAATTTTCTTCTTTTCTTAACCAATCTCTCAATGAACTTGCGTGTTTTGCGGGGTGCAAAGGTAAGCAGCGTTTTCAAATCTCACAAGCTTTTTTGAATCTTTTTTTTATT
>NZ_JBIPCV010000059.1:0-255 GCF_044007495.1 Flavobacterium sp. FlaQc-52
GTTTTTCGGTGTGCGGGTTTCTCGCCCGCATTATCGTTACTTATGCCTACATTTTCTTTTCTAACCAGTCCAGCATACCTTACGATACACCTTCAACCCTGTTAGAATGCTCCCCTACCACTTACAGCAAAACTGTAAATCCATAGCTTCGGTAATATGCTTATGCCCGATTATTATCCATGCTCGTCCGCTCGACTAGTGAGCTGTTACGCACTCTTTAAATGAATGGCTGCTTCCAAGCCAACATCCTAGCTG
>NZ_JBIPCV010000060.1:0-255 GCF_044007495.1 Flavobacterium sp. FlaQc-52
AAGCGATATAACTTACTGGAAAATTAAAGATGATTTTCTATATATCAGTTTTATTACAGATGCCTATTCAAAAAAAATAGTTGGTTATCATTTAGGAGATAGTTTGCAAACATCTGAAACAATTCAAACCTTAGAAATGGCAATTTCAAGTAATGCAAATGAAAAAAAAGGACTAGAATTGATACATCATTCCGATAGAGGAACCCAATATTGTAGTAATGAATATATAAAACTTCTAGAAAATAACAATATTGG
>NZ_JBIPCV010000061.1:0-255 GCF_044007495.1 Flavobacterium sp. FlaQc-52
TACTCAGGCTGGAACATTAAACACTACTGTTCAATGTAGTGATGCTGCAGCATTAACTGCTGCTCAAAATCAAGCTCCTGCAGCTACAGCCAATTGTTCAATTGTAACTTACACCAAAACAAGTGGTGCTTTTATTGCCTCTGAAGGTTGTGCTAACGCTGGAACGTATACCAACTCTTGGGTTGCAAAAGATGATTGCGGAAACGTTACGGATGCCTTTATTCAAGTAATTACTATTGAAGATACCACTGCCCC
>NZ_JBIPCV010000062.1:0-255 GCF_044007495.1 Flavobacterium sp. FlaQc-52
TCGTGACATTCGCATTTGACTAAAACGTCTGATCACTAAAGGATTTATTACACAAACTGATATTTTTTTATTAGACAGAAAGGTGGCTAATCTTAAATAATAAGGACCACTGGCTTCCATTACACATGTAGCACAATCTGGCTTTAGTAATTCTGTGAATTTTGCAAAGCCTTCACTATCATTGCTAAACTTAAAATGTGAATATTTCTCGTTTTCATTTTTAATAGCAACATCAAAACTTAATTTTGATATATC
>NZ_JBIPCV010000063.1:0-255 GCF_044007495.1 Flavobacterium sp. FlaQc-52
AAAGAACCGATAGAGAACGCATCGCAATATAATATAAAAAATATACGATGAAGAGTTTGATCCTGGCTCAGGATGAACGCTAGCGGCAGGCTTAACACATGCAAGTCGAGGGGTAGAGTTCTTCGGAACTTGAGACCGGCGCACGGGTGCGTAACGCGTATGCAATCTACCTTTTACAGAGGGATAGCCCAGAGAAATTTGGATTAATACCTCATAGTATAATTGAATGGCATCATTTAATTATTAAAGTCACAA
>NZ_JBIPCV010000064.1:0-255 GCF_044007495.1 Flavobacterium sp. FlaQc-52
TAGATGTTACTTTACAATGTAGCGATAATGACGGATTGACAACCGCTCAAAACCAAGCTCCAATTGCAACAGATAATTGTGATGGAACTATAACTTATACTAAAGTAACTGGTCAATTACAAAAAGGAAGCTGTGGAAGTACTGGTACTTACACCAACACCTGGACTGCAACTGATACTTGCAATAATATCTCAACTGTCTTTACTCAGGTAATTACCGTTCAGGATACTGCAATTCCAACTTGGATTACTCAGG
>NZ_JBIPCV010000065.1:0-255 GCF_044007495.1 Flavobacterium sp. FlaQc-52
GTTTTTCGGTGTGCGGGTTTCTCGCCCGCATTATCGTTACTTATGCCTACATTTTCTTTTCTAACCAGTCCAGCATACCTTACGATACACCTTCAACCCTGTTAGAATGCTCCCCTACCACTTACAGTAAAACTGTAAATCCATAGCTTCGGTAATATGCTTATGCCCGATTATTATCCATGCTCGTCCGCTCGACTAGTGAGCTGTTACGCACTCTTTAAATGAATGGCTGCTTCCAAGCCAACATCCTAGCTG
>NZ_JBIPCV010000066.1:0-246 GCF_044007495.1 Flavobacterium sp. FlaQc-52
ATTCTCCACTGATTTACTATAAAAGTAGTAAATAAAAGTTCATTGACATATTGAGATAAGAAATAATAAAAAGTAGAAAGCGTTTTTTGTTATAAGTAGTAATACAGATAATAAAAAACAAAAAAAACGGTCATAATTGATTTTATGATTGGTACAATAAGCAAAATAAGGGCGTATGGGGGATGCCTTGGCTCTCAGAGGCGATGAAAGGCGTGATAAGCTGCGAAAAGCTACGGGGACGGGCAC
>NZ_JBIPCV010000067.1:0-246 GCF_044007495.1 Flavobacterium sp. FlaQc-52
CTGTTAAAACGGCTGTCAATTCAATATGTCTACGAACGTGTGTTTCTGTGTTTCGCTTGTTTCTCAAAGCGGCTGCAAAACTACATCTTTATTTTTAACTGGCAAGACTTTTTTGAAGTTTTTTTTTAGAAACTTTTCGTTTCCAATTTTCTTCTTTTCTTAACCAATCTCTCAATGAACTTGCGTGTTTTGCGGGGTGCAAAGGTAAGCAGCGTTTTCAAATCTCACAAGCTTTTTTGAATCTTT
>NZ_JBIPCV010000068.1:0-244 GCF_044007495.1 Flavobacterium sp. FlaQc-52
CCCGTCCCCGTAGCTTTTCGCAGCTTATCACGCCTTTCATCGCCTCTGAGAGCCAAGGCATCCCCCATACGCCCTTATTTTGCTTATTGTACCAATCATAAAATCAATTATGACCGTTTTTTTTTGTTTTTTATTATCTGTATTACTACTTATAACAAAAAACGCTTTCTACTTTTTATTATTTCTTATCTCAATATGTCAATGAACTTTTATTTACTACTTTTATAGTAAATCAGTGGAGAAT
>NZ_JBIPCV010000069.1:0-243 GCF_044007495.1 Flavobacterium sp. FlaQc-52
CCCGTCCCCGTAGCTTTTCGCAGCTTATCACGCCTTTCATCGCCTCTGAGAGCCAAGGCATCCCCCATACGCCCTTATTTTGCTTATTGTACCAATCATAAAATCAATTATGACCGTTTTTTTTTGTCTTTTATTATCTGCATTACTGCTTATAACAAAAAACGCTTTCTACTTTTTATTATTTCTTATCTCAATATGTCAATGAACTTTTATTTACTACTTTTATAGTAAATCAGTGGAGAA
>NZ_JBIPCV010000070.1:0-236 GCF_044007495.1 Flavobacterium sp. FlaQc-52
TTCCATTACTCTTATTCTTTTGTTTTAACATCTCTGTTAAAACGGCTGTCAATTCAATATGTCTACGAACGTGTGTTTCTTTTTATTTTCGCTTGTGTTGCAAAGCGGGTGCAAAACTACATCTTTATTTTTAACTGGCAAGACTTTTTTGAAGTTTTTTTTAGAAACTTTTCGTTTCCAATTTTCTTCTTTTCTTAACCAATCTCTCAATGAACTTGCGTGTTTTGCGGGGTGCA